>JAADJJ010000001.1:664918-1329837 GCA_010092695.1 Enterobacteriaceae bacterium 4M9
GCGTTGCTTTCGCTGTTGCCCGAACACGAACTCTGGCAGCCCGATATGGCGCGTCATGCGCAGCTACAGGACAGCTATCGCGGCTGGCGCGAAGCGGTTGCCCGCGCCCACTGGAAAGAATCCCACTGAAATTTGCCCGCCGGATACAGCGAGGCGGGCTAAAGGAGAATGCAATGCAGCGTAATTTTCATGGAAAAACGGTTGTCATTACCGGCGCGTGCCGCGGTATTGGCGCAGGTATCGCAGAACGTTTTGCTCGCGACGGCGCGAGCCTGGTGATGGTGTCTAACGCTGAGCGGGTATTTGAAACCGCTGAATCGCTCAAAGGGCGCTACGGTGTGGAGACTCTCCCACTCCAGGTGGATGTGACCGATGAAGCCCAGGTGCAGGGACTCTACGAGCAGGCGGCGGCGCGCTTTGGGCGCATCGACGTCTCTATCCAGAACGCGGGCGTCATCACCATTGACTACTTCGACAAGATGCCGAAAGCGGATTTTGAAAAAGTGCTCGCGGTGAACACCACCGGCGTGTGGCTGTGCTGTCGTGAGGCGGCAAAATACATGGTCAAACAAAACGGCGGCTGCCTGATTAACACCTCCTCCGGCCAGGGGCGCCAGGGTTTTATCTACACCCCGCACTACGCTGCGAGCAAGATGGGGGTTATCGGCATTACTCAGAGCCTGGCGCAGGAGTTGGCGCAGTGGAATATCACCGTGAACGCCTTCTGCCCGGGCATTATTGAAAGCGAGATGTGGGACTACAACGACCGGGTATGGGGCGAAATTCTCAGCAGTGACAAGAAGCGCTACGGCAAAGGCGAACTGATGGCTGAGTGGGTGGAAGGTATTCCGCTTAAGCGAGCCGGGCAGCCGGAAGACGTGGCTGGGTTGGTGGCGTTCCTGGCGTCTGACGACGCGCGCTATATTACCGGGCAGACGATTAACGTCGACGGCGGACTGATTATGTCGTAACGGATAATGGTACTGATGCCAGTCAGATTCTGACTGGCATTAATTGACGCCCATAAAGCGCTCAAAAAGCACTACGACTCTCCCTTTTCTGGCAGCCTGAGCACCAGGTTGATTGACCTGCCTCCTCTTTCTCATCGCTACCATTCTTTTGCCATCAAAAACCTGGTGTTTGTCCGTGGCGCATCGTCATCGCAAAGAGACAACGCCTCACGTCGTGACGGCTTTTCGCGGTAGAGCCGGTTTTCCTGCGCAGATTTTGTGGTGCGTAAACGCCAATAAACGTGGCACTGAGCCACATTCAACAGACCTATCCCGGCGGTAATATTTTTCGGGTATAAAAGGACAATTCTGAAATATTCCTGGTGAGCGCGATCACTTTATTTTATCCGGGAACGGTTCCTGGCACAGGTATTCGAGTCAGCCTGAACTTACCGAGTCAGGTCGTGTTGAATCGAGAAAGTGCTGTCCTGAAAATTTCTGGTCATTATGAGGTTGATGTTTTTCAAAATTAGTAGCAAATTCCAATGTCACTACTTTAATGGGCCTTATGTATTTCACTAAAGTTGCTGTGATTTAATACAGCTTGTCATGGAGTTCAGACATGTCGGCAAAGGATGTTTTTTTTAAAAATGTCATCAGGAACAACGAAGCACAACGATCTCATGAGGAGCGAATCAAGGAAGATATCAGGCAGTTTCAGTCCAAAACTGCTGCGCTTTCACAACAAATTCAGCGCTGGCTGGAAGGATCGGGGATTGAGGTTATTGTATGGAAAACAGAGTTTTATGATAAATCCATTAGTCGGGTGCTTGGGGGGAGCACATTGTTACAACGCTATAGTATTGACAATATTGTCCTGAAAAACGGGACAAAAAGTGCAAAGTTGCTGCCGAGGAATCTTTATGGGCCGGGATTTAAGGGGCGCCTGGCGTTGGTTATCAATAACCCGTCAGTGGCGCCTGCAAAATATAATATATTTTTACTTTTTAAACCTAAGCGTCATAAATTCTCCCTTTATATGCAGCGCGGTAATCGCAACCCGGAAGGGTGGATTTTGTCGCGCGACAAACAATCGTCCGTAAATAACGTTGTATTAACAGAAGATTATTTTTTTCAGGCGATCCGCGCCCTGGCCTGACTGTTGATATTAGTCATACAATATAAATAAGTTGTTCTACAAACGCTGACCCCTTACTGAGGGCAGTATCCCACTCAACTGTCGAGTTGGGATTTTGACAGGCTACGGGAGATTTTCCTTGTAGGCTGATTATTAAAAGATGAATGAATTCTGTGCCAACCATGTTCCTGCCGTCAGCGTCCTTTTCTTGCCTGCGGACAGCAAAGCGACAGCGACTGTGAAGGCTCAGATTTGCGTTCCAGAAGCTGCCATTAAACGGCTCGATTTGGCTACCACCTGTCGATTTCTGGTGCGTGAATGGCTCATTGTCATCTCTATGCCAACACCCGGGAAAGATTTCTGTTGTTGCTGGACCCACCTGTTCCCCTTCTCCAGGTAGAGGGGTCATTGCCTCCTCACTTCCTTCACATCGTTGTCATTTTTTTGTCACCAGAGCGTTATTTTTCTGTCATTCGCGCATGTCATGTTAAGCCGCGAGCATAAAACGCGTGTTTTCGCGCATCATAATCAGAGAGATAGCAAATGACCGCTTCATTACGACTTACCGCAGCTGGGCTGGCGTTGGGGTTGGCCTTATCCGGTCAGGCGCTTGCCGTGACCACGGTTCCATTCTGGCACTCAATGGAAGGCGAACTTGGCGCGGAAGTCGCGTCGCTGGCCGACAAATTTAACCAGGCGAATCCTGATTACAACATTGTGCCGGTTTACAAAGGCAACTATGAACAGAGCCTGGCGGCAGGCATCGCGGCGTTTCGCACCGGTAATGCGCCCGCTCTGTTGCAGGTTTATGAGGTCGGTACGGCAACCATGATGGCCTCCGGCGCTATCGAGCCGGTCTATGAGGTGTTTCAGCAAGCCGACATGACGTTTGACGAGTCGCAGTTTGTGCCGACGGTTGCGGGCTATTACACCGACGCCAAAAGCGGCCATTTGCTGTCGATGCCGTTTAACAGCTCCACTCCGGTGCTGTATTACAACAAAGATGCCTTCAAAAAAGCGGGTCTTGATCCAGAACAACCGCCAAAAACCTGGCAAGAACTGGCGCAGTACAGCACTACGTTGCGCGCGTCCGGTATGAGCTGCGGCTACGCCAGCGGCTGGCAGGGTTGGATCCAGCTTGAAAATTTCAGCGCCTGGAACGGTCTGCCGTTTGCCAGCCGTAACAATGGCTTTGACGGCACCGACGCTGTGCTGGAGTTTAATAAGCCCGCGCAGGTTAACCATATCGTCCTGCTTGAAGAGATGAACAAGAAGGGCGATTTCAGCTACTTCGGGCGCAAGGATGAGTCCACCGAGAAGTTTTACAGCGGTGCCTGTGCCATGACCACTGCCTCTTCCGGCTCGCTTGCCAGCATTCGCCAGTATGCCAAATTCAACTACGGCGTAGGCATGATGCCGTATGACGCCGACGTGAAAGGCGCACCGCAAAACGCCATTATCGGCGGGGCCAGTCTGTGGGTCATGAAGGGCAAAGACGAGGCAACGTACCGGGGCGTGGCGAAGTTCCTGGCATTCCTGGCACAGCCGGAAAACGCCGCCGAGTGGCATCAGAAAACCGGCTATCTGCCGGTGACCACGGCAGCGTATAAGCTGACGCGTGAGCAGGGCTTCTATGACAAAAACCCAGGTGCTGATACCGCTACGCGCCAGATGCTGAACAAACCGCCGCTGGCCTTCACCAAAGGCTTGCGTCTGGGGAATATGCCGCAGATTCGCACCATCGTGGATGAAGAACTGGAGTCAGTGTGGAACAGCAGTAAAACCCCGCAGCAGGCGCTGAACAGCGCGGTTGAACGCGGTAACCAGCTGCTGCGCCGGTTTGAGAAATCCACCCAACGCTAATGCAAGGTAGGCCTCTTCACGCCGTGGGGAGGATGGTTGATGGCCGCACCGTTACGGGTGCGGCCAACATGCATAACCCTGTCGCAGGTCAGAGCCAGCGCGGCAGGCTGAGGAGTTACGTTTCATGTCCAGCGATCGCCCGGTATTTCGCGCAGGCCTGCTGCCTTATGCGCTGCTGCTGCCGCAGTTGGCGATTACCGTAATCTTTTTTCTGTGGCCCGCCGGTAAGGCGCTGTGGTATTCACTGCAAACGGTTGACCCGTTTGGCCTTTCCAGCCAGTTCACCGGGCTGGATAACTTCACCGCGCTGTTCCAGGACCCCTATTACCTTGCTGCGTTTCGTACCACGCTGGTTTTCAGCGCGCTGGTGACGGGCTTTGGCCTGCTGGCGTCGCTGTTTTTTGCCGCCCTGGTGGACCATGTGGTGCGCGGCAGCCGTATATATCAAACCCTGCTGCTGTTGCCCTACGCCGTGGCACCGGCAGTGGCGGCTGTACTGTGGATTTTCCTGTTTAACCCAGGGCGCGGACTGGTGGCTTATGGGCTTGAGGCGATGGGCTATCACTGGAACCATGCCCAGAACAGCGGGCAGGCGATGTTCCTGGTGGTATTTGCCTCAGTCTGGAAACAAATCAGCTACAACTTCCTGTTCTTTTACGCCGCGCTCCAGTCTATTCCCCGCTCGCTGGTGGAGGCCGCCGCTATTGACGGCGCAGGCCCGGTGCGGCGTTTTTTCTGCCTCTCGCTGCCGCTGATTGCGCCAGTGAGCTTCTTCCTGCTGGTGGTGAACCTGGTGTATGCCTTCTTCGACACCTTCCCGGTGATTGATGCCGCAACAGCCGGTGGACCGGTGCAGGCCACCACCACGCTTATCTACAAAATTTATCGCGAAGGCTTTGCCGGGCTGGATCTGTCGGCGTCTGCGGCCCAGTCGGTGGTGCTGATGGTGCTGGTGATTGTGTTAACGGCGGTACAGTTCCGCTACGTCGAAAGTAAGGTGCGCTACCAGTGATTGAAAACCGACGCGGGCTGACTATTTTCAGCCACCTGATGCTGATTTCTGGCATTGCCGCCATCCTGTTCCCGCTGTGGGTCGCCTTTGTGGCGGCCACGCTGGACGATAAGGCGGTGTTTTCCACCCCGATGACGCTAATCCCCGGCGGTGAGCTGTGGCACAACCTCAGCACCATCTGGCAGCAGGGCGTGGGGGCCAACAGCGCACCGTTCAGCCGCCTGTTGCTCAACAGCTTTGTGATGGCGTTTGGCATTACCGTTGGCAAAATCGCCGTGTCGATTCTCTCGGCCTTTGCCATCGTCTGGTTTCGCTTCCCGCTGCGCAATCTGTGTTTCTGGATGATTTTCATCACCCTGATGCTGCCGGTGGAAGTGCGTATTTTCCCCACGGTGGACGTGGTGGCGAAACTCGACATGCTCGATGGCTACGCCGGGCTGACGCTGCCGCTGATGGCCTCTGCCACCGCCACCTTCCTGTTTCGCCAGTTCTTTATGACGCTGCCGGACGAGTTGATGGAAGCGGCACGCATTGACGGTGCGTCACCGCTGCGCTTTTTTCGTGACATCGTGCTGCCGCTGTCAAAAACCAACATTGCGGCGCTGTTTGTCATCACCTTTATCTACGGCTGGAACCAGTACCTGTGGCCGCTGCTGATTATCACCAATGCGGATATGGGCACGGCGGTGGCGGGCATTAAGGGCATGATTGCGCTTGGCGAGGGCAATACGCGCTGGAATCTGGTGATGGCGGCGATGCTGCTGACGCTTATCCCGCCGGTCGTGATTGTATTAGTGATGCAGCGCGCCTTTGTGCGCGGTCTGGTCGACAGTGAGAAATAACATGGCAGAACTTAAACTACAGGCGGTCACCAAAAGCTGGGACGGCAAAAAACAGGTGATAGCGCCGCTGACCGTGGATGTGGCAAACGGCGAATTTATTGTGATGGTTGGCCCGTCCGGCTGTGGCAAATCGACGCTGCTGCGTATGGTCGCCGGGCTTGAGCGCGTGAGCAGCGGCGATATCTGGATTAACCGCCAGCGCGTCACCGAGCTGGAGCCGAAGGCACGCGGCATCGCGATGGTGTTTCAGAACTATGCGCTCTACCCGCACATGAGTGTGGAAGAGAATATGGCCTGGGGGCTGAAAATCCGCGGTATGGGCAAGGCGCACATTGCTGAGAAGGTGCGCGAAGCAGCGCGAATCCTGGAACTGGATGAATTACTTAAACGTCGCCCGCGTGAGTTGTCCGGCGGTCAGCGCCAGCGCGTGGCGATGGGGCGCGCCATTGTGCGCGATCCGGCGCTGTTTTTGTTTGACGAGCCGTTGTCTAACCTTGATGCCAAACTGCGTGTGCAGATGCGCCTTGAGCTACAGCAGTTGCACAAGCGCCTGCAAACCACCAGCCTGTACGTGACCCACGACCAGGTGGAGGCGATGACGCTGGCACAGCGAGTTATGGTGATGAACAAAGGCGTAGCGGAGCAGATTGGCACGCCGGTTGAGGTGTACGAACGTCCCGCCAGCCGTTTTGTGGCGAGCTTTATTGGCTCGCCTGCCATGAACCTGCTTGACGGGCGCGTCAGTAACGATGGTACGCGTTTTGAGCTTGAGGGTATTTCGCTGCCGGTGCAGGCCTGGCCGCTTGCCGGGCGAAAGGTGACGCTGGGTATCCGCCCGGAACATATTGCGCTAAGCTCTCAGGCCGACGGCGGCGTGCCGCTTACGCTTGATACGCTGGAAATTCTTGGCGCGGATAACCTGGCACATGGCCGCTGGGGCGGGCAGAAGCTGGTGGTGAGATTGCCGCACGCACAGCGCCCGGCGCAGGGCAGTACGCTGTGGCTTGGCTGGCAGCCGGACTGCCTGCACTTTTTTGATATGGATTCAGGAAAACGTCTGTGAAGCAGTGGAATTACCCCAAAATCGCAGCTCACCGCGGCGGCGGTAAGCTGGCCCCGGAAAACACGCTGGTTGCGATTGATACCGGCGCGCGCTACGGCCACAAGATGATTGAGTTTGACGTGAAGCTGTCAAAAGACGGTCAGCCGTTTCTGCTGCATGACGACACGCTTGAGCGCACCAGCAACGCCTGGGGCGTGGCGGGCGAACTGACCTGGCAGCAGTTAAGCGGTGTGGATGCGGGTAGCTGGTTTGGCCGCGAGTTTACCGGCGAGCCCCCGGCGCTGTTAAGTGAGGTCGCTGAACGCTGTCGTCGTTACGGGATGCAGGCCAATATTGAAATCAAACCCACCACCGGCACCGACGACGAAACCGGCACCGCAGTAGCGCTGGCCGCCCGCACGCTATGGCAGGACATGGACGCACCGCTGTTGTCCTCCTTTGAAATACCAGCCCTGGCCGCGGCAAAGCGCGCCGCACCCGAACTCCCGCGCGGGCTGCTGCTGGATGAGTGGCGCGACGACTGGCGAGCGCTGACGCTTGAACTGGAGTGCGTAGCGCTGCACCTGAACCACCGCCTGCTCACGCCCGAGCGCATTGCGGCAATTAAAGACCAGGGGCTGCGCATCCTGGCCTACACGGTTAACAAACCCGCCCGCGCCCAGGCGCTGCTGGACTCAGGCGTAGACATTATCTGCACTGACCGTATCGACATGATTGGCCCGGATTTCGGGCGCAAAGACTAAAACGTGTTTGCTGATGCAGGACCGAGCCAGGCGTAAGGCCTGGCTTAAATGACGCGAGCGCACCTGATGCCAGCCAGTGAATACACCGGCTGGCATTTTTTATGTCGGTTTGCGGTAATCGAAACGGCCCAACTCTACCTTTGCAGACTAACCGCGCCCCTTATTGCTGGTGAGATGCACAGGCTTACAGTGTGGAGTTGCTGATCTTACTGAAAGCGGCGAACCGGAGGCCGGAAGACAGGCAGGGACTGCTCCGTTCTCAGCCACCTTTACAGACTAACCGCGCCCATTATTGCTGGTGAGACGCACAGGCTTACAGTGTGGGTTGCTGACCCCGCTGAAATCGGCGAACCGGAGGCGTGAAGACAAGGTCAGACCGCCACGGATGGCGGGCTGAGGCGATGCGCAGCATGGATGCTGCGTGGAGCCGGCCGCAGGCGCAGCGCCGGGAGGTGAGCGCACCGCGAAGCGGCGATTTCCTTGCGGGGCCGCGAGGATTGTTAAGGAGCGCGCGGGAGCGCTCCTTAACCCGTTCACCGCAAATGTAGCTCCGTTTTACATCGGGCTTTAAGTGAACGGAACATTCCACGAATCTAATTTTCACGCCATCCCACTCAGCGTGAACAAAACACTCCACAACCCAATGCCAGGCCTCAGCCGAACAAAACCCCAACGCCAAAACCTCACCGGCAGCGACTACTGCCCACTCTCACTCGGCACCGTCAACGTGCCGCCACCGGAGTGCAACATATCTCCATTCACCTTCTCTTGCAGCATATGCTGCCCGCCACTTCCATTACTTCCCCCGCCGTTCAGCATCCCGCCATCAGTGTTTGGCAGAGGTTGCTCACCGAGGGGAATTAGCTTTCCCGGCTGTGACTCCTGAATCAGGTTATTGTTGCTCTTAATCTGGTTTTGCAGATTTTGCTGCTGACGCTGTTGCTGGTTCTGCACACTCTGGTTGAGCATGCTCTGCTGCTGGTTTTGCTTAAGCTGCATCTCCTGCTGCTGGCGCTGCAGGCTGGGGTTTACCATCCGGGCGTCGTTGCTTTGTTGCTGCTGTTGCGGCGTGAGCGGCTGAGCAAGGGCGCTCAGCGGCAGCAGCGCCGCGATGGCTATGAGCATCGTTTTCATCATTGAGTCCTCCTGTAGAGCATCTCTTAAGTTTACTCGCTTTTCACCATATTGATGCTTTTTTGACTGTTCTGGACCAGGCTTAAACGCAAAACCTGCCAGGAGAAAAACAATGGTTAAGCAGTGGGTTATTGGCTTGATGCTGGTGGCGAGTTTCCAGCTAATGGCCGCACCGCCGGTGTCCTATGGCGTAGAAGAAGATGTCTTCCATCCGGTGCGGGCGCAAAACGGCATGGTAGCCTCGGTCGATGCCACCGCCACACAAGTGGGTGTGGAGGTGCTTAAACGCGGCGGTAACGCGGTCGATGCGGCGGTGGCAGTTGGTTTTGCACTGGCGGTCACGCACCCGCAGGCGGGCAACCTCGGCGGGGGCGGGTTTATGCTGCTGCGCACCAAAGCAGGTAAAACGGTTGCCATCGACTTTCGAGAAATGGCACCCGCACGCGCTACGCGCGATATGTTCCTTGATGCGCAGGGCAATGCCGACAGCAAAAAGTCGCTCACATCGCATCTGGCGTCCGGCACGCCTGGCACCGTTGCAGGCTTTGCGCTGGCGCTGGAGAAATACGGCACGCTAGGGCTGCGTTCCGTGATGATGCCAGCCATTAAGCTGGCGCGAGACGGCTTTATTGTGAACGATGCGTTGGCCGATGACCTGAAACAATACGGCAGCGAAGTCTTGCCGCAGCACGCCAACAGCAAAGCTATTTTCTGGAAGAATGGCCAGCCGCTGGCAAAAGGCGAACGGCTGGTGCAGGCGAACCTGGCAAAAAGCCTGGAACTGATTGCCGAACACGGCCCGGATGCCTTCTATAAAGGTGCCATTGCCGAGCAAATCGCCGCTGAGATGGCCGCCAGCGGTGGGCTTATCGATAAGGCTGACCTTGCCAGCTACCAGGCCGTGGAGCGCACGCCAGTTAGCGGTAACTATCGCGGCTACCAGGTGTATTCAATGCCGCCGCCGTCGTCAGGCGGTATTCACATCGTACAAATCCTCAATATCCTGGAAAATTTCGATTTGGCGAAATACGGCTTTGGCAGCGCCGACGCCATGACGCTGGTGGCAGAGGCAGAAAAATACGCCTACGCCGACCGCTCGCAGTTTCTCGGCGACCCGGATTTTGTTGAGGTGCCGTGGCAGGCGCTCACCAGCAAAGCCTACGCGCAATCGCTGGCCCGGCAAATTGATGTCAATAAAGCGCGAGCGTCTGAGCAGATTAAACCCGGCGATCTCGCCCCTTATGAGAGCGCCCAGACCACCCATTTTTCCGTGGTAGACAAAGACGGTAACGCGGTGGCGGTGACTTACACGCTTAACACCACGTTTGGTAGCGGCATTGTGGCGGGCAATACCGGCATTTTGATGAATAACGAGATGGATGATTTCTCAGCCAAACCCGGCACGCCTAACGTTTACGGGCTGGTGGGCGGCGAGGCTAACGCGGTTGGCCCGCGTAAGCGGCCGCTGTCGTCAATGTCGCCCACGATTGTCGTGAAAGAGGGTAAAACCTGGCTTGTGACAGGAAGCCCAGGCGGCAGCCGTATTATCACGACCGTGCTGCAAATGGTGCTCAATACCGTTGATTTTGGCATGAACGTGGCCGAAGCCAGCAGTGCGCCGCGCTTTCATCATCAGTGGCTGCCGGATACGCTCAGGGTGGAAAAAGGTTTTAGCCCGGACACGCTGAAACTGCTGCAAGAGAAGGGCTATAACGTCAGCGTGGAGGCGGCGATGGGCAGTACGCAAAGCATCATGATTGCACCGGACGGTGGGTTGACCGGCGCGTCAGACCCGCGCACGCCGGGCGATTTAACGGCAGGGTATTAAATGCAGACAAACCCGGCAGCGTGCTGCCGGGTTCAACGCAGCCGCTTAATGCGCGCCATATAACAGGCGTCTACATACTCGCCGTTGCGTAGCGCGTAATGGGAGGCCGTGCCTTCCACCTCAAAGCCAAACTTGCGATACAGCCCTACGGCGGCGGCATTATCGGCATACACGGTCAGCTCAATGCGTTCTACCCGTAGCCAGTTGTCACACAGGTTAATCATCTCGCGCATCAGGGCAGACGCCACGCCCTGGCCCTGGCTTTGTGGCGCCACGCTCAGGCCAAAGGTTGCCACATGGCTGCGACGCGGGCGCTGCTCCACTTCCAGCGCCAGGTGCCCGACCACGCAGTCCTCATCGCATGCGACCAGGTTGTGCAGGCCTGGCAGGCTGTGCGCCAGCCGCTCCTGCCACAGCAACGGTGAAGGGTGGGGCAGCTGTAGCGTATCGGGATAAACCTCTGGCGCGGCGTTAATGCGGTAAAGCGCATCGGCATCACCAGGCTGTGCATGCCGGATAACCAGGCTTTTCATGCCTTATCCTCAATGGGTTAGATAAACCCCTTAAACATCATTGACTTTCACTCTGAAATCAACAGCATTTTTTTTAAAAAAGATCTGGACACATGCGAATGATAATGATTATTATTGCCATGCGTTCAGGGGAAACCCCCGCGGTGTAAACCTGAAAGCACGACATTGCTCACATTGCTTCCAGTATTATCTTAGCCAGCCTTGCGCTGGCTTTTTTTTACCTGCCAGAAACCTCATCAGCAAAATTGAATCTTCAGATAACGATTCTGCCCATCCTTGCTCACTTTTCCTGCCTGAACCGCCCCTGTGGTCATTCATATTTTTTGAACAGAGGCGTCAATTTTCACCCACTATCATCCTGGAGGTTGCGGGTCCACACTATCTCTATCGACAAAACGAGGGGGTACACCATGATTTTCTTACGCAAAGCTAACGATCGCGGCCATGCTAACCACGGTTGGCTCGACAGCTGGCATACATTCTCTTTTGCTGACTATTACGACCCCAACTTTATGGGCTTCTCCGCGCTGCGGGTAATTAATGAAGACGTAATTGATGCAGGCCAGGGCTTTGGTACCCATCCACACAAAGACATGGAAATTTTGACCTACGTGCTGGAAGGGGCGGTGGAGCACCAGGACAGCATGGGCAACAAAGAGCAAGTCCCTGCCGGTGAATTCCAGATTATGAGCGCCGGTACCGGGGTGCGTCACTCTGAGTACAACCCGGATGCAGACAAACCGCTGCGCCTGTACCAGATCTGGATTATCCCGGAAAAAAACCGGTATCACGCCGCGCTACGAGCAGCGCCGCTTTGATGCGCCGCAGGGCCGCCAGCTGGTGCTGTCGCCGGATGCCCGCGACGGCTCACTGAAGGTTTACCAGGATATGGAGCTGTCGCGCTGGGCGCTGGCAAAAGATGAACAGTCGGTTTACCCGATTGCCGCGAACCGCCGCGTGTGGATTCAGGTGGTAAAAGGGGACGTGTCCATCAACGGCACCAAAGCGACCACCAGCGACGGGTTGGCTATCTGGGACGAGCAGGCGATTTCAATTCACGCCGATACGGCCAGCGAAGTGCTGCTGTTTGACCTGCCGCCGGTTTAAGCGTAAAGGGCAGTGTGCGTACTTAAGCGTGCTGCCTGCGTCAGTGACAACCTTCAACCTTCTCCTTAACAGGGGAAGGTTGAGCCATGTCCATGCTACACTGGGGCGATAATCACAGTGTAAGCGCTTCAGGACGATGAAAAAGAAAAGACCGGTACTTCAGGATGTTGCTGACAAAGTAGGCGTCACAAAAATGACGGTCAGCCGTTTTTTGCGTAACCCCGAGCAGGTATCGGTTGCATTGCGCTCAAGAATTGCCGCCGCGCTGGACGAGCTGGGCTACATTCCCAACCGCGCGCCGGATATTCTCTCCAACTCCACCAGCCGTGCTATTGGCGTGCTGCTGCCATCGTTAACCAACCAGGTCTTTGCTGAAGTGTTGCGCGGCGTTGAAAGCGTGCTGGACACCTACGGCTACCAGACCATGCTGGCGCACTATGGCTATAAACCAGACCTGGAAGAAGAACGCCTTGAGTCGATGCTGTCGTGGAATATCGACGGCCTGATTCTTTCTGAACGCACCCACACACCGCGCACGCTCAAAATGATTGAGGTGGCGGGCATTCCGGTGGTGGAACTGATGGACAGCGTCTCACCGTGTCTCGATATCGCCGTAGGCTTTGATAACTTTGACGCGGCCCGTCAGATGACGGCTGCCATTCTGAAATGCGGCAAGCAAAACGTGGCTTACCTTGGCGCGCGCCTGGATGAACGTACCATCATGAAACAACAGGGCTATGAGCAGGCAATGCGCGATGCGGGTCTGACGCCCTACAGCGTGATGGCCGAGCAGTCGTCATCGTACTCGTCAGGCATAGAGCTGTTTCGCCAGGCACGGCGCGAATATCCGCAGCTTAACGGCATCTTCTGCACAAACGATGACCTTGCCGTCGGCGCGGCCTTTGAATGCCGCCGCCTGGGGTTGCGTATTCCCGATGATATGGCGATTGCCGGTTTCCACGGCCACGATATCGGCCAGGTGATGGAGCCCAGGCTTGCGAGCGTACTGACGCCGCGTGAGCGCATGGGGCGCATTGGCGCCGAGCGTCTGCTGGCACGGATCCGCGGTGAAACCATTACGCCAAAAATGCTCGATCTGGGATTTACCCTTTCTCCGGGCGGGTCTATTTAAGCCTTCTTTTTTTGACGGGCTTCACATTTATTTGCTCAAATCCAGGCGGATCGTTGCTTCCTGGTCTGACGAGTCGGACAATGTTACCGATAACAGTTACCCGTAACATTGATTCGGGAAATGAATATTTTCCCTGTTTTATTATTTCGTGCCTGTCGGAGTTACCTTTATGAGCACTACCAATCACGATCACCACGTTTATGTCCTGATGGGCGTTTCCGGCAGCGGTAAATCCGCTGTTGCCAGCGAAGTGGCCCACACGCTGGGGGCGGCCTTCCTGGACGGTGATTTTCTGCACCCGCGTTGCAACATCATCAAAATGTCTTCTGGTCAGCCGCTGAACGACGAAGACCGCACACCGTGGCTTAAGGCGCTTAACGACGCTGCGTTTGCCATGCAGCGCACCAACAAAGTGTCGCTTATCGTGTGTTCTGCACTGAAAAAAAGCTACCGTGACCTGCTGCGTGACGGCAATGCGAACCTGTCTTTCATCTACCTGAAAGGGGATTTCGATCTGATTGCCGGTCGTTTGCAGGCGCGTAAAGGCCATTTCTTTAAGCCGCAGATGTTAGTGACCCAGTTTGACACGCTGGAAGAGCCCACCGCGGACGAACGCGATGTACTGGTCGTCAATATTGATCAACCCCTTGAGGGCGTTGTGGCCAGCACCATTGCACTTATCGAAAACAAATAAAAATAAGGCAATGTTTTGAGTACTTTAACGTTAGTTTTAACGGCAGTGGGATCGGTATTGCTCCTGTTGTTTTTAGTGATGAAGGCACGTATGCACGCCTTTGTTGCTTTGATGGTGGTGTCTATTGGCGCAGGTCTCTTCTCCGGCATGCCGCTGGATAAAATTGCAGAGACTATGGAAAAAGGGATGGGCGGCACGCTCGGTTTTCTGGCTGTGGTGGTGGCGCTCGGTGCCATGTTCGGCAAGATCCTGCACGAAACCGGTGCTGTCGATCAGATTGCCGTGAAGATGCTGAAATCCTTCGGGCACAGCCGTGCCCACTACGCGATTGGCCTGGCCGGGCTTATCTGCGCGCTGCCGCTGTTCTTTGAAGTGGCAATTGTGCTGCTGATTAGCGTGGCGTTCTCGATGGCGCGCCACACCGGCACCAATCTGGTGAAGCTGGTTATTCCGCTGTTTGCCGGTGTTGCCGCCGCAGCGGCGTTCCTGCTGCCAGGGCCGGCGCCGATGCTGCTGGCCTCGCAGATGCATGCTGACTTTGGCTGGATGATCCTCATTGGCCTGTGCGCGGCAATCCCGGGGATGCTGATTGCCGGGCCGCTGTTTGGCAGCTTCATCAGCCGCCACGTTGAGCTGCACATTCCGGATGACATCAGCGAGCCGCACCTGGGTGAGGGCAAGCTGCCGTCGTTTGGCTTCAGCCTGTCGCTGATTTTGCTGCCGTTGGTGCTGGTGGGGATGAAAACCATCGCCGCACGCTTTACCACTGAAGGCTCCACGCTTTACCAGTGGCTGGAGTTTATCGGCCATCCGTTCACCGCCATTCTGGTGGCGTGCCTGGTGGCGATGTATGGCCTGGCGATGCGCCAGGGCATGGCGAAAGACCGCGTGATGGAAATCTGCGGCCATGCGCTGCAACCGGCGGGGATTATTCTGCTGGTGATTGGCGCAGGCGGTGTGTTTAAGCAGGTGCTGGTAGATTCTGGCGTGGGTCCGGCGCTCGGTGAGGCGCTCACCGGTATGGGTTTACCGATTGCTCTGACCTGCTTTGTGCTGGCCGCTGCGGTGCGCATCATCCAGGGCTCTGCCACCGTCGCCTGCCTGACGGCGGTCGGTCTGGTGATGCCGGTGATTGAGAACCTGAACTACAGCGGTGCACAGATGGCAGCGCTGTCTATCTGTATCGCCGGGGGATCGATTGTGGTGAGCCACGTTAACGACGCGGGCTTCTGGCTGTTTGGCAAGTTCACCGGTGCGACAGAAGGCCAGACCTTGAAAACCTGGACAATGATGGAAACCATTCTCGGCACCGTTGGTGCGCTGGTGGGGATGATGGCGTTTAGCCTGCTGTCTTAATCGTGTCATTGGGTGGTAAAAAAATGCCGACGTGAGTCGGCATTTTTTATCCCCGCATAACGCCCCCTCCTGTAGAGGTGGTCAGCAACAGGTCCTGGCTTTGCTTTATTGTCTTTGGTTTTAATCGTTCGGAACAGACAGAGACTTCTGTTTAGGGCAAGTACACCTCTATTGCACGAAATCAAGGTCACTTGTTAAGCAGGTTGTTTTTATATTCGTTATAGAGAAAATACGGCGAGTGGCTGAGATAACACGTTGAATACCAGAACTAAATGGCAGAAAGAATTACAGGGCCAGCATCGTTGTCAGTGATGCTGGCATTAAGTCAGAGCGCTTTGTGCTGACGTGACGAGAGGGCATGGCGAAATAAAACGCCAGCGCAGGATAACGCGCAGCCCAACAGAGCAAAGAGCACAATGATCAGGGATTTTCTCGGGCCATTGTGTGTGATGGGCTGAGAAGGCATTGCCTGATATTTAAAGGGTTCAAATACCGTGTTATCAACACTCATCTCGTTGAGTTTTTCTATGATGAACTTACGGTTTAAAATTTCATTATTGATTAAGGCAATATCGGTTATAGCGCTTTCGATTTGTAGTTTGTTCGATATCGTATCCACGTGTTCTGATGATATTGAAGGGGCGCTTTCTCTGGGAGCGCTAAAAGTGTGGTTGCTCATTTCTGCAGAAGCGCCGGGCGTGTTTAACGCGTCATGAATGCCTTGTGCTTTTGTCGCTAAGATATTTTCAAGCTTCGCCTGATCTATTTCTAATCTCTTTTTTTCAAACTCGCTTTTATTTCTTATTTTGGCGTTTAAATTTCTGAGGGTCTCATCTGTAACAATGTTAGAGATATGGTCAATGTAATTTTTTAGTAATGCTTTTGCATCATCCGAAGAGTCTGCGGTAAATTTAAGCGTCCATGAAGTGAATAAATCGGACGGGCTTTTTTATTCAGGTGACTGTCTGCTGAATACATATTACTGGCGAGAGTGGAGATTAAATTATAGGTGCTTTCAGCATCTAATTTATTATCTGTTATTTTTCGGTGAACGTAGTCGGTTGATAAAAGGAAACGCTCTATTTCATCTTTGGACTGGAATTTTTTAATAAACGCGTTGAAGACATTTTTCTGATCAAGATTGGGTTCGATATCCAGAGCCATGGCGTCGGAGAGTTTTTTATTCAACTCCTGCCATTGAGTATCTTCGGCTGGCGTGATGGTGCTGTCACTGGTCCATGCCTTAGGGGTTAAAAGTGTAAATAAAACAGCAAGCAATATGGAGGCGAATGTTACAGACATTATCGTTTTTTTATTTTCAGACAAGATGGTGATAAGGTCGAGAATATCAATGTCTCTGTTGTTGTGATGTTCTGTCTGGCGATGATTAAGTGGTGGCTGGTTGCACCAGGGCTGATGAGTTGGGGAATGAAGCTTGCTAATGATCATTTGTCACTCAAATCGTTAACTAAGAGTACCTTCTGAATATTTAAACGTGAGTTCTGTTTGCAGATTCCTTGCAAAACGTCGTAGATTCCATCTATGCACTGAACAAATACGCGAAGAAGGATGAGATATAATTACGGTCCGTTATCATATCAAGGATTTTTTTTAGATTGTTCTCATTATGGCGTGGGGTTTTGTATTTAATCGCAGGTTACAGAGGGAATAAAATCTTACCGATGTCGCTTGTGCTTTATTATTTATAATATGCATTGTGGTTTCAGACGCTCTCTGGCGGTTAGCGTAGAACGCGAAGGCGCAGCAGAAGTGTACTGCGCCTGTGATGGTCTTTTAACCGCGCATCCACGCCCTGATCCCGTCCAGGAACATCTGGGTTGCCAGCATCACCAGAATTAATCCCATCAGGCGCTCCAGCGCGTTCACGCCTTTTTCGCCGAGCAGGCGCAGGAACAGCGACGACTGCAACAGAATGGCTACCGTGCCGCCCCAGGCAATCAGGAGCGCAATCACCAGTGACCCCATCTGGCCCGGATACTGATGTGAAAGCAGCATCAGCGTGGCGAGCAGCGTGGGGCCTGCAACCAGCGGGATAGCCAGCGGCACAATAAACGGCTCCTCGCCTGCTGGCAGCCCGCTGGCGTTGCCTTCATGGCTGGGGAAAATCATACGAATGGCAATCAAAAATAAAATGATACCGCCAGAAATCGACACCGTTTCCGCACGCAGATTGAGGAAGGCGAGGATTTTTTCACCCGCGAACAGAAAAATCAGCATCAACGCCAGCGCGATGAGCAGCTCGCGGATCATAATCACCCGCCGACGCTTCGGCTCGGTGTGCTTTAGCACCGACATAAAAATCGGCAAATTGCCCAGCGGATCCATAATCAGTATCAGCAGCACTGCCGCAGAAATAATGTCACTCATAACAGCTCAACACCCTGAGAATTAGCCCCATTTCTAATGGCGCGACGATCATTGATTAATTTAACTTGCGACTTTAGCCACATTTTGTATGTTGGAAGACTACCAGTTACACCGCTGGGACGCACAGAACTCAAAACCCTCTCAGGACTACTCGCTATGAAGAATGTTGGTTTTATCGGCTGGCGCGGCATGGTTGGCTCCGTGCTGATGCAGCGCATGACGCAGGAGCGCGACTTCGACGCCATCCGCCCTGTTTTTTTCTCTACTTCCCAGCACGGCCAGGCGGCGCCAACGGTGGGCGGCCATAACGGCACGTTGCAGGACGCCTACGATATTGATGCGCTCAAGGCGCTGGATATTATCGTAACCTGCCAGGGCGGCGATTATACCAACGATATCTACCCGAAGCTGCGTGAAAGCGGCTGGCAGGGATACTGGATTGACGCAGCGTCGTCGCTGCGCATGAAAGACGATGCGGTGATCATTCTCGATCCGGTGAACCAGCACGTCATTGATGCTGCACTCAACCGCGGCGTGAAAACGTTTGTTGGCGGCAACTGCACCGTGAGCCTGATGCTGATGTCGCTGGGCGGCCTGTTTGCTGAAGACCTGGTGGACTGGGTGTCGGTTGCGACTTACCAGGCGGCGTCCGGCGGTGGCGCACGTCACATGCGTGAACTGCTGGTGCAGATGGGTATGCTGCACACAAGCGTTGCCCGTGAGTTGCAGGACCCGGCGTCAGCCATTCTTGATATTGAGCGCAACGTCACCGAACTGACCCGCAGCGGGACGCTGCCTACGGACAACTTTGGCGTACCACTGGCCGGTAGCCTGATTCCGTGGATTGATAAGCAGCTCGACAACGGTCAAAGCCGTGAGGAATGGAAAGGACAGGCCGAGACCAATAAAATTCTCGCCACCTCGCAGCCGGTTGTGGTGGATGGCCTGTGCGTACGCGTGGGCGCGCTGCGCTGCCACAGCCAGGCCTTCACGCTCAAGCTTAAAAAAGACGTGTCGCTGGCAAGCGTCGAGCAGCTGCTGGCCGCTCACAACGACTGGGTGAAAGTGGTGCCAAACGATCGCGATCTAACCATGCGTGAGCTGACGCCTGCGGCGGTGACTGGCACATTAACCACGCCGGTTGGCCGCCTGCGCAAGCTCAACATGGGCCCGGAATATCTCTCTGCCTTTACCGTTGGCGACCAGTTGCTGTGGGGTGCCGCCGAACCGCTGCGCCGCATGCTACGCCAACTGGCATAAGTCACATTTCTGCTATTAAAGGAGCCTCGTGGCTCCTTTTTTTGTTCCAGATTAATTTTATTTAAAGAAAACCTGTTTTTAACCCGGCAGTTGCCAACCGTTGACTATGCTTTTTACAGGGTGAAGCACGCAGGAACGTGCCTTTTGCACAGTACGCGTTCTTCGCACGAACCCGCATAGCCCAACTCCGGTGACGTTTGCCGTGCGCGAATCGCGCGCGCTGGCGGCGAGCGCCCATAAAAACAGGATGATTTCGCATGTCTGTTCGTGCACAAAAAGACATTATTGATGCGCTTATTGCTGGTCACTTTGCCGATCCTTTCTCGGTGCTGGGTATGCACAGCACCGAGCAGGGTCTTGAGGTGCGCGCGCTGTTGCCTGACGCCACTGAGGTGTGGGTAATTGAATCAAAAAACGGGCGCAAGGTCGGTAAGCTTGAGTGCCTGGATTCGCGCGGTTTTTTCAGCGCCGTGCTGGCGCGGCGCAAAACGCCGTTTCGCTACCAGTTGGCGGTGAACTGGCACGGTCAGCAGAACCTGATTGACGACCCTTATCGCTTTGGTCGGCTACTGCCAGAGCTGGACAGCTGGCTGTTGTCTGAAGGGACACACCTGCGTCCATGGGAGGTCCTTGGCGCACACGCGGCCACGCTTGATGGCGTGTCCGGTACGCGCTTTGCCGTCTGGGCGCCGAATGCCCGGCGCGTGTCGGTGGTGGGGCAGTTTAACTACTGGGACGGCCGCCGCCATCCTATGCGCCTGTTGCGTGAAAGTGGCATCTGGGAACTGTTTATACCCGCCGCGTGGCCCGGTCAGCTGTACAAATTTGAGATGATCGATGCGCACGGCGAGTTGCGCATGAAGGCCGATCCTTACGCCTTTGAAGCGCAGATGCGCCCGGATACCGCCTCGCTTATCTGCGACCTGCCGGATAAAGTCGCGCTATGCGCGCAACGCCAGCGTGCCAATCAGCTTGATGCCCCCATTTCCATTTACGAAGTCCACCTTGGCTCCTGGCGTCGCCACAGCGACAACAACTTCTGGCTCAGTTACCAGGAGCTTGCAGAACAGCTCATCCCTTATGTGAAAGATATGGGCTTTACCCACATTGAGTTGCTGCCAGTGAGTGAACACCCGTTTGACGGCAGTTGGGGCTACCAGCCGCTGGGCCTGTATGCACCCACGCGGCGCTTCGGTACGCGCGATGAGTTCCGTCATTTTATCAGCGCGGCCCACGCTGCCGGGCTTAACGTCATTCTCGACTGGGTGCCGGGCCATTTCCCTTCGGATGATTTTGGTCTGGCGCGCTTTGACGGCACGCCGCTCTACGAGCACAGCGACCCGCGCGAAGGCTTCCACCAGGACTGGAACACGCTGATTTATAACTATGGCCGCAACGAAGTACGCAACTACCTGATTGGCAACGCGCTGTACTGGATTGAGCGTTTTGGTATTGACGCCCTGCGTGTAGATGCCGTGGCGTCGATGATTTATCGCGATTACAGCCGCGAAGCGGGCGAGTGGCTTCCCAACGCCCACGGCGGACGTGAGAACCTCGAAGCCGTCTCCTTCTTGCGTGAAACCAACCGCATCATTGGCGAGCAGGTGCATGGCGCGGTGACGATGGCCGAAGAGTCCACCGATTACGCCGGGGTCTCGCGCCCGCCGTCAATGGGCGGACTGGGTTTCTGGTTTAAGTGGAACCTCGGCTGGATGCACGACACGCTGGATTACATGAAGCTCGATCCGGTGTACCGCCAGTATCACCACGACAAATTGACCTTCGGCATGCTCTACAACTACACCGAGAACTTTGTGTTGCCGCTGTCGCACGACGAAGTGGTGCATGGCAAAAAATCGATTCTCGACCGTATGCCGGGCGATGCATGGCAGCGGTTTGCCAACCTGCGCGCTTACTACGGCTGGATGTGGGCATTTCCGGGCAAAAAACTGCTGTTTATGGGCAACGAATTCGCCCAGGGGCGCGAGTGGAACCACGACACCAGCCTCGACTGGCACCTGCTGGAAGGTGGTGACAACTGGCATCACGGCGTGCAGCGACTGGTACGCGACCTGAACACGAACTATCGCCACCATAAAGCACTGCACCAGCTTGATTTTGACCCATACGGCTTTGAATGGCTGGTGGTAGACGATAAGGCCAGGTCGGTGTTGGTGTTTGTGCGCCGTGACGCTCAGGGTAATGAAATCATTGTTGCCAGCAATTTCACGCCAGTGCCGCGGTATGAATACCGTTTTGGTATCAACCAGCCAGGGCGCTGGCGCGAGATAGTGAATACCGATTCCGGGCATTATCACGGCAGCAACGCAGGCAACAGCGGGTGCGTTGACAGTGAGGCGTTCGCAAGCCACGGGCGTGAGCATTCGCTGTGCCTTACGCTGCCGCCGCTCTCCACTATCTGGCTGATGCGGGAAGGTGAATCATGCCACTGATACCAGGACAAGCCGAGCCTGATGGCGCGTGGTACGACGGTAAGGGCGTCAACTTCACGCTGTTTTCTGCGCATGCGCTGCAGGTCGAGCTGTGCGTGTTTGACGACGAAAACAATGAAACTCGTCACACCCTACCCGGACGCAGCGGTGATATCTGGCACGGTTACCTACCCGGTGCACGCCCCGGACTGCGCTACGGTTACCGGGTGCACGGCCCGTGGCAGCCAGCGCAGGGCCACCGCTTTAACCCGGCCAAGCTGCTGCTTGACCCCTGCGCGCGGGCCGTGGAAGGCGGCGAGGTTGATGGCCCGCTGCTGCTCGGCGGCATTGACACACCCGACCCACACGACAGCGCCCATGTGCTGCCCAAATGCCTTGTGGTGGCCGACAACTACAACTGGCAGGACGATAAGCCACCGCGCACGCCCTGGGGCGAAACGGTCATTTACGAGGCCCACGTGCGCGGCTTAACCCAGCTTCACCCGCAACTGCCGCAGGCGCTGCGCGGGACCTGGGGTGCGCTCGGCCATCCGCTGATGATTGATCATTTCAAGCACCTGGGCATCAGCGCGCTGGAGCTACTGCCGGTATCGCGCTACAGCAGCGAACCGCGTTTGCATCAGTTAGGGCTTTCTAACTACTGGGGTTACAACCCGCTGGTGTTTGGTGCGCTGGAGCCGCGCTACAGCGTCAGCGGCGATCCGCTGGTGGCGCTTAACGAGTTTCGCGATGCCGTCAAGGCACTGCACCGCGCAGGCATTGAGGTCATCCTGGATATTGTGCTTAACCACACGGCAGAGCTGGATCTTGAAGGCCCGACCGTCTCGTTACGCGGTATTGATAACCGCAGCTACTATTGGTTGCAGGACAACGGCGATTACCAGAACTGGACCGGCTGCGGTAACACCGTCAACCTCAGTCTGCCAGCCGGTGTGCGCCTGGCCCTGAGCGCCCTGCGCTGGTGGGTGCAGCGCTGCCACGTTGACGGTTTTCGCTTTGACCTTGCAACCGTGATGGGGCGCACGCCGGATTTTCGCCGCGATGCGCCGCTTTTTAAGGCCATTGCCGAGGACCCGGTGCTCTCTAAGGTCAAACTGATTGCTGAGCCGTGGGACATCGGTCCTGGCGGTTACCAGGTCGGGAACTATCCACCACCGTTTGCCGAGTGGAACGACCATTTTCGCGACACAGCACGCCGCTTCTGGCTTAAGCGTTCGGCTTCGCGCGGCGAACTGGCATGCCGTTTTGCCGGTTCAAGCGATGTCTTTTCTCACGACGGGCGACGACCGAGTGCGTCCATCAACTTTGTCACCGCTCACGACGGCTTCACGTTACGCGATTGCGTCAGCTTTAACGACAAGCACAACGAGGCCAACGGCGAAGAGAACCGCGACGGCACCAACAGCAATTTCAGCGACAACCACGGGGTGGAAGGGCCAACGGCCACGCTGTCGATAATTGAACGGCGGCGGGCAAGCAGCCATGCGCTGTTGACCACGCTGCTGTTGTCGCAGGGCACGCCGATGCTGCTGGCGGGCGACGAACACGGCCACAGCCAGCACGGTAACAATAACGCCTACTGTCAGGATAACGCCCTGACCTGGCTCGACTGGTCACAGGCTAACCCTGGCTTAACCCGCTTTTGCGCGCAGTTGATTCACCTGCGCCGCCAGATCCCGGCACTCACCGCCGACGGCTGGTGGCAGGAAGGGGACGGGCACGTTGAGTGGCTTAATCCGCTCGGCCAGCCGCTTGCGGGCGATGACTGGCAGCACGGCGCCCCGGTGATGCAAATTCTGCTCTGCGGGCGCTGGCTGATTACGCTTAACGCCAGCGCAGAGGTGGTTGAAGTCACATTACCTGAGGGGGAATGGCGTGCCGTTCCCCCATTCGCCGGGGACGATAACCCGGTAGTTATGGCGGTATGGCAGGGGCCTGCGCACGGCGCGTGCGTTTTTCGTAAGTCGTAAGGAGTCGATTATGGTCAGGCTCGAAAAGGATGATGAAATCATGCTGGCACGCCAGTTACCGCGCCGTTCGGTGGCGCTGATTCTGGCGGGCGGGCGCGGCACGCGTTTAAAAGACCTCACCGCCACCCGTGCGAAACCCGCTGTGCACTTTGGCGGCAAGTTTCGCATTATTGATTTCGCACTTTCCAACTGCATTAACTCGGGGATTCGCCGCATCGGCGTTATCACCCAGTATCAGTCGCACACGCTGGTGCAGCATATCCAGCGCGGCTGGTCGCTGTTCAAAGAAGACATGAACGAATTTGTTGACCTGCTGCCTGCACAGCAGCGCGTAAATGGCGAGACCTGGTATCGCGGCACTGCGGATGCCGTGACGCAGAATCTTGACATCATTCGCCGCTACCGCGCGGATTTTATCGTCATTCTGGCAGGCGATCACATCTACAAGCAGGACTATTCGCGCATGCTTATTGACCATGTGAAGAAGGGCGCGCGCTGTACGGTTGCCTGTCTTCCGGTGCCGATAGGCGAAGCCTCGTCCTTTGGCGTCATCGCGGTGGATGAAGACGAACGAATTGTCGATTTTGTCGAGAAACCGGCTTGCCCGCCGCCCATGCCCGGCGACCCGACGCAGGCGCTGGCGAGCATGGGTATTTACGTGTTTGATGCGGATTATCTCTACGCGCTGCTGGAGGACGACGATAAAGACCCGAACTCCAGCCACGACTTTGGCAAAGATATCCTGCCGCGGGTGACGCAAGCCGGTGAGGCGTTTGCCCATCCGTTCCCGCTCTCCTGCGTGCAGTCAGACCCGGACTCGCCGGTGTACTGGCGCGATGTGGGTACGCTGGATGCCTACTGGAAGGCCAATCTCGACCTCGCCTCGGTAACGCCGGAGCTGGATATGTATGACCAGCGCTGGCCGATTCGCACCCACATGGAATCGCTGCCGCCTGCCAAGTTTGTGCAGGACCGCTCCGGTAGTCACGGCATGACGCTCAACTCGCTGGTGTCCGGCGGCTGCATTATTTCCGGCTCGGTAGTGGTGCAGTCGGTGCTGTTCCCGCGCGTGCGGGTGAACTCATTTTGCAATATTGACTCGTCGGTGCTGTTGCCGGACGTCAACATTGGCCGCTCCTGTCGTCTGCGCCGCTGCGTGATTGACCGCGCCTGCGTGCTGCCAGAAGGCATGGTGATTGGCGAAAACGCGCAGGAGGATGCGCGTCGTTTTTACCGCTCCGAAGAGGGCATTGTGCTGGTGACCCGGGAAATGCTCGCCAGGCTGGAACCATAGTGAACACTTGGCTGTATGCGCGCAGTGAAGCGCGCTGAGTGACTGTCGTCACGCCGAAGACGGCGTGCGTTAAACGGGAGCGAGAATGCGGGTTTTACATGTTTGTTCAGAACTGTTTCCGCTGCTAAAAACCGGCGGCCTGGCGGATGTCATTGGCGCCTTACCTGCCGCGCAGATTGCCTGCGGTGTGGATGCGCGCGTGCTGCTGCCAGCGTTTCCTGATGTGCGTCGCGGCATTGCTGATGCCCGCCAGGTGGCGCAGCGTGAGACCTTTGCCGGAACCATGACGCTGTTGTACGGGCATTTTAACGGCGTGGGTATTTACCTGATTGATGCGCCGCATCTCTATGAGCGCCCCGGCAGCCCCTATCACGATACGCATCAGCACGCGTACGCGGACAATGTGCTGCGCTTTGCGCTGCTCGGCTGGGCGGGCTGTGAAATGGCCTGCGGACTGGATCCGTTCTGGCGACCGGAGGTGGTACATGCCCATGACTGGCACGCCGGGCTGGCGCCGGCCTACCTTGCCGCACGCGGTCACCCGGCACGTTCGGTGTTTACCGTCCATAATCTTGCGTATAAGGGCCAGTTTTATGCGCACCATATGAATGACATTGGTCTGCCGTGGTCGTTCTACAACATGCACGGGCTGGAGTTTCACGGACAAATTTCGTTTCTCAAGGCCGGGTTGTTTTATGCCGACCACATTACTGCCGTCAGCCCCACCTACGCACGGGAAATCACCCAGCCGCAGTACGGTTACGGGCTGGAAGGGCTGTTGAGCCAGCGCCACCGTGAAGGCAGGCTCTCGGGCATCCTGAATGGCGTGGATGAGAACATCTGGGACCCGGCGCACGACCTGCTGCTGGCCTCGCGCTACACCCGCGATACGCTGGAGGAAAAAGCCGAGAACAAGCACCAGTTGCAGGTATCGATGGGGCTTAAGGTGAACGAGAAAGCGCCGCTGTTTGCCGTAGTAAGCCGCCTCACCCACCAGAAGGGGCTGGACCTGGTGCTGGAGGCGCTGCCGGGATTGCTGGAGCAGGGCGGTCAACTGGTGCTGCTGGGGGCGGGAGATGCGGTGTTGCAGGAAGGCTTTCTTGCCGCGGCAGCCGAGCATCCCGGTCAGGTGGGGGTGCAGATTGGCTATCACGAGGCGTTCTCACACCGCATTATGGGTGGGGCCGATGTGATTCTGGTGCCAAGCCGCTTTGAGCCGTGCGGGCTGACTCAGTTGTACGGCCTGAAGTACGGCACGCTGCCGCTGGTGCGCCGCACCGGCGGGCTTGCGGATACGGTGTCAGACAGTTCGCTGGAAAACCTGGCCGATGGTGTGGCCAGCGGCTTTGTATTTGAAGACAGTAACGCCTGGTCGCTGCTGCGTGCCATCAGGCGGGCTTTCGTGTTGTGGTCCCGTCCGTCGCTGTGGCGTTTTGTGCAGCGCCAGGCGATGAGCATGGATTTTAGCTGGCAGATTGCGGCGCAGTCCTACCGCGATCTTTATCAACGCTTGTTGTAACCATCCAGGAATCACCGCTATGAACGCACCTTTCAGTTACGCGTCACCCACGCTCAGCGTTGAGGCACTTAAGAACTCTATCGCCTATAAGCTGATGTTCACACTCGGTAAAGATCCGGCCATTGCCAACAAGCACGAGTGGCTTAACGCCACGCTGTTTGCAGTGCGTGACCGCATGGTGGAGCGCTGGCTGCGTTCAAACCGGGCGCAGCTGTCCCAGGAAGTGCGTCAGGTGTATTACCTGTCGATGGAGTTCCTGATTGGCCGCACGTTGAGTAATGCACTGCTGTCGCTGGGCATTTACGACGATGTGAAAAGCGCGCTGGAGGCGATGGGGCTGGACCTGGAGGAGCTGATTGATGAAGAAAATGACCCAGGCCTTGGCAACGGCGGCCTGGGGCGGCTCGCGGCCTGTTTCCTGGACTCGCTGGCCGCACTCCAGCTACCGGGGCGCGGTTACGGCATTCGCTATGAGTACGGCATGTTTCGCCAGAACATCGTTGAAGGGCGACAGAAAGAGTCACCGGATTACTGGCTGGAGTACGGCAACCCGTGGGAGTTTGAGCGCTACAACACGCGCTATAAGGTGCGTTTTGGCGGGCGTGTGCAGCTCGAAGGCAAGAAAACGCGCTGGCTGGAAACCGAAGAAATCATCGCCGTCGCCCACGATCAAATCATCCCCGGCTATGACACCGACGCCACCAACACATTAAGGCTGTGGCGTGCCCAGGCGAGTAGCGAAATCAACCTTGGTAAGTTTAACCAGGGCGACTACTTTGCGGCGGTGGAAGACAAAAACCATTCCGAGAACGTCTCCCGCGTGCTGTATCCCGACGACTCCACCTATTCCGGGCGTGAGTTGCGTCTGCGTCAGGAGTATTTTCTGGTGTCTGCCACCATTCAGGACATCCTGCACCGCCATTATCTGCTGCATAAAACCTACGACAACCTGGCAGACAAAATCGCTATTCACCTTAACGACACGCACCCGGTGCTGTCGATTCCTGAACTGATGCGTCTTTTGATTGATGAGCACAAGTTCAGTTGGGATGACGCGTTTGACGTGGCCTGTCAGGTGTTCTCTTACACCAACCACACGCTGATGAGCGAGGCGCTGGAGACCTGGCCAGTGGATATGCTCGGCAAGATCCTGCCGCGCCATTTGCAGATAATCTTTGAAATTAACGACTTCTTCCTGAAAACGTTGCAGGAGCAGTACCCGAACGACATTGGGCTGCTGGGCCGCGCGTCGATTATTGACGAAGGCAACGGTCGCCGGGTGCGCATGGCGTGGCTGGCGGTGGTGGTAAGCCACAAGGTTAATGGCGTGTCGGAACTCCATTCGAATCTGATGGTGCAGTCGCTGTTTGCTGATTTTGCCCGTATCTTCCCGACGCGTTTTTGCAATGTGACCAACGGGGTCACGCCGCGCCGTTGGCTGGCGCTGGCCAACCCCGCGCTGTCGAACGTGCTCGATGAGAATATCGGCCACAACTGGCGCACCGATCTCAGCCAGCTTAGCGAGCTTAAGCAGCACATTGATTACCCGGCGGTGAACGAGGCGGTACGCGAAGCCAAGCTTGAAAACAAGCGGCGGCTGGCAACCTGGATTGCGATTCATATGGACGTGGTGGTTAACGCCAACGCGCTCTTTGATGTACAGATTAAGCGCATCCATGAATACAAGCGCCAGTTGATGAACGTGTTGCATGTGATAACCCGCTACAACCGCATTAAGGCTGAGCCAGACGCCGACTGGGTGCCGCGTGTGGTGGTGTTTGCCGGTAAGGCGGCGTCGGCGTATTACATGGCCAAGCATATTATTCATTTGATTAATGATGTGGCTGAGGTGGTAAACCACGATCCGCAGATTAAGGACCGGCTGAAGGTGGTGTTCATTCCCAACTACAGCGTCAGCCTGGCGCAGCTTATTATTCCGGCCGCCGACCTCTCCGAGCAGATTTCGCTTGCAGGCACCGAGGCATCCGGCACCAGCAATATGAAGTTTGCGCTCAACGGTGCGATGACCATCGGTACGCTCGACGGCGCGAACGTGGAAATGCGCGAGCATGTAGGCGAGGAGAATTTCTTTATCTTCGGCAACACCGCAGAGCAGGTTGAGGCGCTGCGCAAGCGCGGTTATAACCCGCGTGAGTTTTATGACAAGGACGAGGAGTTGCGCCAGGCGCTAACCCAAATTGGTACCGGTGTATTCAGCGCCAGCGAGCCAGGGCGCTACCGCGACCTGGTCGATTCACTGCTCAACTTTGGCGACCATTATCAGCTACTGGCAGATTACCGCAGCTATGTGGATTGCCAGGATCGCGTGGACGAGTTATATCGCCAGCCGGAGCTATGGGCGGCGAGTGCGATGCATAATATTGCCAATATGGGGTATTTTTCGTCAGACCGCACGATTCAGGAGTATGCAAAGAGTATCTGGCATATTGACCCGGTGCGCTTATAGGGAGCTGGCGCTAAAAACAGCGCAGAGCCAGGATAGCTGAATTAGCGGTACGCAGATGAAAGCCGGTAAGGACGTGGTGCTTGATGCAGCAAGGGACAGCAACCTGCTGGCATCGCAGAATAAGCAGAGCGTAAGCGGTGAGAGCTAAGTCAGCGCTGGTAGCCTGGGCGTAGGCTTTGGGGTTGGCGCAGATTGTTCCGGGTTTAGCGTATCGGTCAACAGCGGCTATCCTGAAATTGCACGGACCATGCTCTAGAACGGCATCGGCCGCAATACCGTCATGAAAATGATTGGTCCGACTGAAGACGGTCTGGCGCAAATCCGCCACTAATCATCTGTTTCTGACACTCCCTGTCCGGTAATTGGTGGGGCTGACAGGCATCCCTTTCAGGCTCTGCCTGCCAGCTACAGCGATTAAAGCACTTCGTCATCCCCGCCACATTCCCCATCAGACGCGCTATCAGCGGGTTTATCTATCAGCCATTGTCGTCAAAAGTGACTTTGAGATTTGCTCGAGAGAGATAAATACTGTTTACGCCAGCATTTGAGTGCCACAACATTCCGGTCAGACCATTCCCGATCGCTCAGCAGCCGGTAGTTCCAGTGCATATCCTTCGTCGTTTACAGTACATACGTCAGCCGGAACAGGTCGTTCTGCTCAGATTGCTCGCCGGTGCAGGAACGCCAGAAGTAGTCCGGCTTGCTGGTCAGCTTCGCGTTCACACCTAATTACCTACCCTGTTTCAATAATTATTCTATGCCTATGTCTTATTGATGAAGTGTCCGATTTAAATGGGGCTACGAAATTAATATGTTTCAGATCAACTAAAGAGCTACAGCATAGATATATAAGCCCTTCATGGTGAATATTTATCTTTAATTGAATGGAGCCGTCGCCGTGGATGTTTATGGGCAAAGGTATGCAATATTTATTTCTTTTGATGCTGTCGCTGTATCGGGTATTACAGTGGAAGCATTAAAAGTCTCACAAAGTCTTAAGCAAAAAGGGATTAAGTCTTACCTCGATCTCGGTTACGAGATAAAAGTCGACAAAGGCAATTTTAATAAGCCTTACGATCACGAGCCCGAGATTTATCGGGGTGTGTTTACCTTAACGCGTATCAGCGACATTACGTCCGTCCCTCATTATTCTCCAGAGTTTATTGATAAAGCACATGCCGTACTTATCAGTGAAAGGCTTTCAGTTTCACTTGAGGAAAAAGAGGAAATAATTCGTGCCGTTGAAGTCTCTGCTCAAGCTTTGGCGGAAAAAATTTTACTTCATTGGGAACAGCTACGTATTTGCACTGTCGTTGTTGAAAATGGCACGCTACCAGAGAATATTATTTACACCCGAGCACTTTATCTCGCTATAGAACAGTTTGGTCATCGCCACCAGCTCGGTAACTTCGTTATCTGGCGCGATCACGACCTGATGTGGAACAGCGAGAAAAATATTATGAAGTATGGTTTACCGCCGTATAACCATGCCATTAAGCCCGTGAACTCCCCGTTTATTAGCTACGTCACGCTGAATAATGATCTCAAAGAGAAGCTGGAACACTGGTGCCAGCGTGAAGTGAATATTCACGTGGTTAAAAACACCTACAGTTTTACCGTGCCGCAGGCGCTGAAAAACATCCGGGCAGCGCTGAATATTCCTCCCTATGACATTGTGATTGCCCGCACTACCCGCATTATCCCACAGAAGCGTCTGGACCGCGATGTGCTGCTGGTTCAACGCCTTAATCATCTGTTCAGAAAGCACAATATAGATAAAACGGTATGGCTGTTGATAGCTGGCGATACCCGCGAGGACGCAACACATACCAGGGAGCTGGAGCAGTTAGCGCATGAGCTGGACGTTGCATCCTGCGTGAAGTTTCTTGGCCCGCTGCACCATAATTTCATGCCCATGAGTCAGGGGAAAATCACCATCGAGGATCTCTATCATTCCTGCGATCTGGTTTCATTCCTCACCTCATGGGATTACGACAGCTACGGAAATCCCATTGGCGAGGCCATTAGTAGCGAACGCTGCTACATCACTACTCGCTATGAATATTACCAGGAAGTCTACGGTCAGCACGGCTTTGAAGCCCCGGTCATGTTTATCTCGGATGGCAAAGACGGTCTGCCTGATGAGGCATTTATCAACGAAGTTTTTTTACTGCTGAACAATAAATCTCAAATGGATCGTATTGCCACGAAGAACTTCGCCATCGGCAAGAAAATCCTCTCCAATGATGTTATGGACATTCTTAATATCACTGCCCCAGGAGTATATATGCGCGATAACATTTTCGTCTCGGTTGTGCTGCCTGTTTACAATGAAAGCGACCGAATTAATGAGGTTTTAGCTTCATTGTTTGATCAACAAACTCACGGCCGCTTAATCACCCATGATGTCTATGAAGTGATTATTGTTGATAACAATTCCCGCGATGATTCCGTTGAAAAAATAAACCACTTCAAAGAAAAACATCCGGCGATGGATATTCATATTATTCAGGAGAATATTCAGGGGGTCTCTTCTGCCCGAAAACACGGTATGGATTACGCCGCTCTGCGCTCAAGGGTGCGTGATGCCAGGCTGGGAAAAAGCAATAAGTACTACATTGTTTCCGCCGATGCTGACTGCACCGTTGACCCTTACTGGCTGCATACTCTGATTGAGAAAATGATTTCCGACGACGGTGATCTCGGTACCTGCAATTACTACTACAACCGCGACGCATTCCAGCAGCGGCCAAACCTCTACCGCGAAATACAGAAAACCCTGCGCTGCCGCAATGCATCTTTTTCGCTGTTTGGTGGCTTCCCGGATGGGAAAGGTTTCGCCGTTGAGCGCAGCCTGTATGAAAAGATTGGCGGCATTGAGATCTTCAACCAGCTGGAAAAAGGTCGATTCGTTGAACACCTTTCCGACGACTGGGATTTCGGCATCAAGATCATCGCCTGGGGCGGAAAACCGGTTTACGCCAAAGAGTCCTTTGTGGAAATTAATAGTCGCCGCGTGGATACCATAATTGACGATGTGATAAGCGGTATCGCCTACGGCAGCGACGGTACCATTATTATGAAAGACGTTCGCCCGGATGTCTCAATACCAAAAAATACCCTGATTGACCTCACCAACGAACAGGCCAGGCAGGGCTGGGAATACTCCATCAAGGACTATATCCCGAAAAACATCGTTCTTCCGGTGCTTCTCAATCCCCACATCTTGCTTGAAAACGAGCGGGTACGTGACTTCTTCTCCCCTCCGGTTGCAGAACGGCTCTACCTGCGCATTCATGCCATTAAGCGCGAGATGAGCATCATCGATTTCAAACCGATCCATAGCTACAAAACGCCGGCCTACCGACTCTATTTCGAGTTTCGTCACGAGATATTTACCGCACTGCGTAATGCGGTCGGGGAGGACATTGGCTTTGCCCCACCGCTGCCAGCTTGTTTTGACAGCGTAGAGGAAAAAGATTTCGAACGCTTTGTCTGGTACTTCTGTGAAGATCGCGAGTCCGGTGAAGCCCATAACTATTTTGCCAACGGAGGTGTGTTCTGATGAATACCGAAGCTATTGCGTCATTAGACGATCTCGATCCGGCTTACCCGGTTCCTGCGGTTTACTCTTTCCTCTCCCAGCCGGAAAACCATGCCTTTCTGGACTACGTCTATAAAGATCCTTTTGGCTGCCATGTTTTCCCTGGTGATATCAAGAACTATCCGCTTGAGTCGTTCTTTGCCGATATGGAACACGACATCCGGGAAGCGAAGCAGATTCATCTTTGGGCCTATATACCAACCTGTCGCTACCGCTGCCACTTCTGCCAGTATCCGACGGTGATCCTGAACCCTAAATCACCTTCAGCCGAAGGTGTATTCCGCGATTTGGTGGACTACAACATCAAAGAAGCGAAGATGTGGCTGGAAAAAGTACCGAGCCTGTCAAAAGCAGTGATTGGTGAATTCAACATCTTCGGTGGCACGCCTTCTCTGCTCCCGGGGCCGGAACTGCGTCGGCTGATGGACTTCTATTACACGCACTTTAATTTCTCTACTGCCACGCTTCGCTTTGAAGGTGAGCCGGGGACATTAAATCACGAATACATCGGCATTTTGAAAGCGCTGGGCTTTAGCAAAATCAGCTTCGGCACCCAATCCTTTAACGACGCCATCATTGCCGCCTGCGGCCGCCAGCACACAGCTGACGAATGTGAAAAAACCATTCACAGCGCCCGGGAACAGGGCATCGACTGGGTCAGCGTCGATCTCATCTACGGCATGCTGGGCCAGACGGTAGATGACGTGAAGTACGACATGGAACGCACCCTTGAACTAGACCTTTCGCACGTGGTCTGCACCAAGCTGCACACGGAAGAGTTTATGAAAATGCGCACCGGCGTTTCCGGTGAACGCGAAAGCCTTTGGCAGAAGAAAAGGCTTATCAACATGAACAGCATGAGCTTCCCCGGACTTGGCAAGCAATACCAAATGCGCGAGTTGGTCGAGAAATACCTTAATGAGGGGTATCGCGAACACCCTACGATGTATTTCCATCAGAACCACCTGGAAGCTGAAAAGTGGAAGGGTTTGATTACCGACCTCGATAAACAGTATCCCGAGGTAGCCATTGGCCTGGGCGGTAGTTCGAAATGCACTCACGCTGAAGCCATTAATATCACTGGCTATAAGCAATATAAACAGTACCTGGATGAAGGTCGCCTGCCTATCGAAGAAAGTCACGGTATCTCACCAGAACAGTGTGAAGTCAACGCCTTCAAAATGGCGCTTTCCACACTGCTCCCGGTTGACGACGCCGTTTTCTCAACACGTTTTAGTGGTAAAAGCTTCTTTGAAAACAGAATTATCAGGCAGGCGCTTGAAAAACTGCAGGCAAAAGATCTCGTGGTCATTAAGCAGGGTATGGTCACGCTGACGCCCATCGGCGTCACGCTGGTTGAAGCCATCATTAATACTCAATTCACTTCAGCCAACGCAGAACAGGAGTAACCCATGAACCACTCTTCAATCTCACCAGTCTTCAGCCTGTATTACATCGCTATCGATACCGAAGCGGGCATTACCCAGCAGGCTTTTGAGACGTTTGTCCAAAACAAAGGTGTGCATATTCCTTGCTATCCGGGCTGGCGCTGGACGCTACTTCGCGGGCTGCGCGGCGAACGTGCCGGACAGTATTTGATGTTGTTTGAAATTGAAAATGCGCAAATGCGGGACCGCTATGTCGCCGCAGATGGCAACCAGACAGAACAGGCTCGCGAGTTCTGGTTGCAGCATCCGCGGGCCCAGGCGCTGCTAGCAGAATGGCGCAGCTTCGGCACCTTCAGTGAACTGCCGACGCTGTTCACCGATTACCGTCTGCTGGCCGAGAATCAAAAAAGTACCGTCCAGGCGGGTCCTCGCTACCAGCAGCACCCTCCCGTGGCGAGGGTGATAGGTATTCACAACCTCGCGCTGCGCCCCAACGTCAGCACCGAACAGTTTGAAAGCTTTATTGAGGGCAACCATCACCGCATTGAAGATTATCCGGACTGGAAATTCCGTTTGTTAAAAGGGGAACGTGGTAACCGGCTGGATCAGTATGTGGTGCTGATGGAAATTGCCAGCCTGGAAGCGCTGGATGTCTTTTATCCTCAACCGGATATCGCCACCGACGAAGCGGCCAAATTCGCCAAAGCGCACCGTGATACCAAACAAATGTACGAGGAATGGAAAAAGTTTGCCTCGTTTTCCGGCTCGCCGCAAATCTATACCGATTATGTCTCGGTGGCAGAAAGCCTCAATTAACCTTTACAACTGCACGTGCCCAAAGAACTGGACACGATGAGTTCACGTGAGTGAATCAATAAACTGAGTCGCTAAATGGCTATAACCACTAACTCAACCCCTTCTGTGGCGGTTGTACAGACACGAGAGCAGCAGGCCACACGCACCATATTTTTTATTGCCGGACTGGCTATGTCGTCGTGGGCTCCGCTTATCCCTTTCGTAAAAGCACAGCTTGATATTAACGATGTTGCTTTGGGACTGCTGCTGTTTTGTATTGCTGCAGGCTCAATGCTCATCATGCCGTTTACCGGCAGGTTGATTCAAAAATTTGGCTGCCGCCGCCTGATTATCCTCAGTGCGCTGGGGCTTGCCGTAGATTTGCCGCTGCTGATGCTTTTTGACCAGCGTGGTGCGATGGTGCTGGCTTTGCTGCTGTTTGGCACTTTCAACGGCATGCTTGATGTCACAATGAATGCTCATGCTGTAGTGATCGAGCAGGAAAGTGAACAGGCGAAGATGTCAGGCTTTCATGGTTTTTACAGCATTGGCAGCATCGCTGGAGCGGGCAGCGTAAGCTTTTTCCTGTGGTTGGGCGCTACGCCGCTGCTTTCCGTCTGCGCCATCACCGTTTTTCTGGCTTTGCTGCTCGCAGTTTCTTCCAGAAACATTTTGCCTAAACAGAGCGGAACCACTGGCGGCAAAGGCCAAACGTTGCGCGCGCTGAGCCACCCACCCATTATGGTTATCGCAGTGCTCTGCTTTTTTGTCTTTATGCTTGAAGGTGCAATGCTGGACTGGTCGGCGGTATTCATGACCTCAGAACGAGGAATGAGCGCCTCACTCGCGGGATTCGGCTATACCCTGTATTCCATCACCGTCACCCTTGGGCGCATGAGCGGCGATCGCTTGGTTAGCGCCCTGGGCGGCAAACTGGTACTACTCTTCGGCTGCGCCACTGCCTGTGCTGGGATTGTGCTGCTCGTCTTCGTTGGATGGGGGGCTTTGCCAGGGTTTGTCCTGGTGGGGGCGGGTCTCTCCAACATCATTCCTGTTCTGTTCACTTCCGCCGGTAATCAGCCGGGAATTTCCGCTGATTTCGCTATCCCTGCCATCACGCTTTTCGGCTACAGCGGCCTGCTGGCCGGGCCTGCGCTTATCGGCTTTATCGCCCATCACATTGGGCTCAGTTTGACCTTCAGCGGCGCGTTGTTACTGCTTTTGTTTGTGGTTTTAGGGGCACCGTTTATTTCTTGCCAGCGTTAATTCAACAGGAGTTTGTATGAGTCAATCATCACCGGCAGTATTCAGTCTTCACTATGTGGGTCTTAACCTGAAAAAGGGGGTAACTGAAGAGACGTTTGAGGCGTTTGTTCGGGAGAAAGGCGTGCAAATCCCGGCCTATCCTGGCTGGCAATGGACTTTGCTGAAAGGCCTGCGCGGCGAGCGTCAAAACCAGTACTTAATGCTGTACGAAGCAGAGAATGCCAAAAGTTACGCGCGCTACATTGACAGCTATGGTGAGCAAACGGAGCAGGCTCATGCCTTCTGGCGTGACCATCCGGCTGGCATGGCGCTTATCAATACCTGGAAAACCTTTGCGACATTTGGCGAGCTACCCACCATTTTTTCGACCTACAAGCAGCTGGCCGAAAACGAGCATAGCTCTCTGCCGGAAGGGCCAAATTACCAGCTACGGGAGGGGCGGGAGCCGATTAAACGCGTTGTCGGGCTGCACAATCTGGCGCTGCGCTCGGGCGTTTCACCGCAGATCTTCGATGAGTTTATCCTCAACAACGTCCACCGTATCGACGACTATCCGGGATGGAAATTCCATATGCTCAAAGGAACTGGCGGCAGCCGTATTGAGCAGTATCTGGTTATGCTGGAGATTGAAAGTCTGGCGTCCCTGAATGCCTTCCACCCTGAACTGGACGTCTCCACGGAGAAATCGCAGCAGTTCGTTAAAGAGCATCAGGAAAGTGAAAGAATGTATGACGAATGGCGCGAGCTGGCTTCGTTCTCCGGTGCACCGCAGCTTTATACCGACTACATCACCATCGCCGGTAGTCTCTAACATTATCTATGGGATAAGTTTGGATAGAGAGAATTATTATACGGTCAGCCTGCTTTTTGAATAGGCTGACCTGTAGCACCAGGGGCTACTCCCGCGCTATACGGTGTTTTCAGGGGACCTGGGCCCCTGAATGTGATACCGCAAGAGCGATAACTTAAAAACGATAGCCGTTGACGCTAAACCAATCCGTTACATATCTGGATTGGCCAAATAATGTGCGTAACATATAAAGATTTCCGCTCTCCAGACTCACTCTGAAAAGACTACGAGGACCGACGCCGTCGCAAGGCTGAGGAATAAGCAAGACAAAGCAGAGGGCTGATATTGGTGTAGGGCAGCCAATGTGCAAAAACATGAATTGATACACTCTACGCCTGGCTCATGAGAGAAACAGCATGCCTGACAGGCGTATCTAAAATGACGGTAATTTGCGTCTGCAACAAAGAAGAAGGGTAAAAGGGGACTGAACCACCCCGGAACGGTTCCCTGAAGGAATCGCAATTCCGTTCACCGCCAATACTGGCTTTTCTGGGCTGTGATAACATTTCTGGGGCGTTTTTCATCGCCAGGGTTGTGAAAGAAGAGAAGCAGCACACCCATTCCCCGCAATACTACGTTCAGGCAGTTCCTGCGCAACCCGATATTGCCTGTGATTTCATCGAAATCCACCCGCCCGCAGTATGCTATCTCAGTACGCTAAAACTAGAATCAGGCTCGTTCGTTGAAGATGGTCTCCGCCAGTATTTCAGCGACGTCCTCTACAGCCTGAAGGTGGATATATCATGTTCTGGTCGAGCACCAGTCAACGCCAGACAAACATATGGCACATCATGCAGCGCCATCTGGAGTTGGGGCATAAAAAATTGCCACTGGTGATGTGCCACGTTTCACCCCAACAACGGGACAGGGGATGTTTTGTTGAACCGCTACGCTGTGACTGTACTCTAAAGCGTTAGTTGCTCCCGGGCCTGGCCCCGACACCCGTTAAAATAAAATCCTGGCACTAGCCGGGATACTTACAGGCTGGCAGGCGGGATTGCTGGAGATAGCACGTCAGATGCGATGGTCGGTGTGCCGGCGGGGAAGAATGCAGTTGAGAATAATTCACTTGCTCATGTGCTGGCAGTCGCTGAGAAGAAAAAACCAGGCACGATAGAAAACATCAATAGGCAGTGAAAGCGGCCAGTAATGAAGGCCCTGAAATGTGTCATAAGATAATCAATGCAGCGCCAGGTCTGGCTGAGGAATTTCTCGATGCACAGACAGCAAAAAGCCGGGACGTGTCCCGGCTTTGTCATTGATTGAATGAGTTATCACGATGCCAGCGACAGTTCGCTCTGGCTTGTGTGGTTATTGAGCCATTCAACGACGCGAGCTTTTTGCTCCTCGCTCAGCCACATACCGAGCTTAGTGCGCCGCCAGATGGCATCATCAAGCTTACGTACCCACTCGTGCTCAACCAGATAGCGCAGTTCGGCTTCGTACAGATCGTGGCCGAAGTGTTCGCCCAACTCCTCAAGTGATGAGGCTGTGCCTAAAAGCAGCTCACTGTTGCTACCATAAGTGCGGGCGTAGCGGCGTGCCAGTGCTTCGCTAAGGAAAGTATGGCGGTTGCGCAGCAGCGCCGCGTAGTCGTCGCGATCGCCGTGAATATCACCGCCCGGCAGTACGCCAGTTTTGGTCCACGCCGGACCAATGTTGTCATAGTAATGCGCAAGCTTCTCCATCGCGTGCTCGGCGAGCTTGCGGTAAGTGGTGAGCTTGCCGCCAAATACCGACAGCAGCGGCGCTTTACCGTGGTCGTCGTGCACGTCCAGGGTGTAATCGCGGGTGATGGCCTGCGGAGAATCGGATTCGTCATCACACAGCGGGCGCACACCAGAGTAGGTCCACACCACGTCGTCTTTAGTGAGCTGCTTTTTGAAGTGCTCGTTGTAGACGTCCAGCAGGTAGCCGACTTCCTCATCAGTAATTTTCACATCATGCGGGTCGCCGTGGTATTCCACGTCGGTGGTGCCGATGATGGAGAACTCGTCCAGCCACGGAATAACAAACACAATGCGTTTATCTTCGTTTTGTAAAATGTAGGCCTGCTGCTGGGTATGCACGCGCGGCACCACAATGTGGCTGCCTTTAATCAGGCGGATGCCATACGGCGACGGCAGATGCAGGCTGTCGTCAAAGAAGTGTTTCACCCATGGGCCAGTGGCGTTGACCAGACCGCGCGCCTGCCAGGTGTGGCGCTTGCCGGTATCGATATCTTCAGCTTCTACAATCCACAGTCCGTTTTCACGGCGTGCAGACGTGGCGCGGGTGCGGGTTAAGACCTCACCGCCTTTACGTGCCACCATTTGTGCGTTTGCCAGCACCAGGCGCGCGTCGTCCACCCAGCAGTCTGAATATTCGAAACCGCGCACGATCTCAGGTTTTAGCACCGAGTCCGCGCCAAAACGCAAGCCGGTTGAGCCTGGCAGGCTGGTACGCTTGCCAAGGTGATCGTACATAAACAGACCAATACGGATCATCCACGCCGGGCGCAGGTGCGGGCGGTGCGGCAGACGAAAGCGCATCGGGAAGGCGATATGCGGGGCGAGTTTCAGCAGCACTTCGCGCTCGGCCAGCGCTTCGCTCACCAGACGGAACTCGTAATGCTCCAGGTAGCGCAGGCCGCCGTGGATCAGTTTGGAACTGGCGGAAGAGGTGGCGCTGGCGAGATCCTGTGCCTCCAGCATTAATACGGAGAGTCCTCGCCCTGCGGCGTCTGCCGCGATACCGGCACCGTTGATGCCGCCGCCTATCACAATCAGATCTTTGGTTTCCATGCTGCCCTCGCGTATTTTCGTTAAAGCTCACAAATGTTCGTTATCGCTCATAATAGCAGGCGATCGCGCTTTTGGTAACCACAAAAAAACATTTTCGCGTGATGACGGTAACAGAATGGTCGTTTTCCGCTTGTGTGCACCGGGCAGTTGCGCCGTATGCCACGGTTTCTGATACCATCAGGGCTGCGTTTGTGCGCCTGCGGGCGCAGCAAACGGCCTGCAACATAATAATGAGAGACACTATGGAAACCTTCGAACATATCTCCGTTGAAGAAGCGCACCAGCGCCTGCAACAACAGCGCGGCGTGCTGGTGGATATTCGCGACCCGCAAAGTTATGCCCTGGCCCACGCGCCCGGCGCATTTCATCTCACCAACGACTCGCTCGTGACGTTTATGAACGAGCACGATTTCGACACGCCGGTGATGGTGATGTGCTATCACGGCAACAGCAGCCAGGGCGCGGCGCAGTATTTGCTGCAACAGGGCTTTGAGGCGGTGTACAGCGTAGACGGCGGATTTGACGCCTGGCACCGCCACTTCCCGGCAGAAGTAGAGCGCAACCTCGGTTGATTACAACAGTGGGCGGCGTAACGGGTATACTGACCCTCTTTGTGTGGATAAGTACGGCGAAAATCCAGTGTTGATGATTACTTCTTTTGACAACCCGCGCATGGCGCAGGCGTTTGTAGATTACATGGCGACTCAGGGCGTCGTGCTCACGTTGCAGCACCATGCACAGACCGACGTGTGGTTGGCTGATGCCAGTGAAGAAGCGCGCGTGCGTGCCGCGCTGGCGCATTTCCTGGCCAATCCGCAAGACCCGCGTTACATGGCCGCCAGCTGGAGCACCGGGCAGACCAATAGCGGCCTGAGCTATCGTCGCTATCCGTTCTTTGCCTCGCTGCGCGCCCGCACCGGTCCTTTTACCTTCGTCATTATCGCCGCCTGCATTGCGGTGTTTGTGATTCAGCAGATTGTCGGCAACCAGGCTGTGCTGCTGCGCCTGGCCTGGCCGTTCGACCCTGCGCTCAAGTTTGAACTCTGGCGCTATTTTACCCACGCGCTGATGCACTTCTCGCTGCTGCATATCCTGTTTAACCTGATGTGGTGGTGGTATCTCGGCGGCGAGGTTGAAAAACGCATCGGTACGGGCAAGCTGGTGGTGCTGACGGTGATATCGGCGCTGCTCAGTGGTTTTATTCAGAACTATTTTGGCAGCCCGTGGTTTGGCGGGCTTTCCGGCGTGGTGTATGCGCTGATGGGCTACACCTGGTTGCGCGGTGAGCGCGACCCGGACAGCGGCGTGCGTCTTGAGCGCGGTATGATGATTTTTGCTGTGCTGTGGATAGTCGCCGGCTGGCTTAACTGGTTTGGTTTTAATATGGCTAACGGCGCGCACGTCGCCGGGCTGCTGGTGGGGCTGGCGATGGCGCTGGCAGACACCCTTCATGCGCGAAAACGAACATAATCAGGAGCAGTGGTGTGAAGCAAACACAACGGCATTACGCGATTATTGAGCTGGTGAAACAGCAGGGCTATGTCAGCACCGAGGAGTTGGTGGAACAGTTTGACGTCAGCCCGCAGACCATTCGTCGCGATCTTAACGATCTAGCCGAACAGAATAAAATCATGCGCCATCACGGCGGCGCGGCGATGCCGTCAAGCTCCGTCAACACGCCGTGGCATGACAGGAAAGCGACCCAGACCGCAGAAAAAGCGCGCATTGCCCGGCGTGTGGCAAGCCAGATCCCCAACGGTGCGACGCTGTTTATCGACATCGGCACCACGCCCGAAGCTGTGGCCCACGCGCTGCTGGATCATGAAAACCTGCGCGTAGTGACTAACAACCTCAACGTAGCCAACACGCTGATGGTCAAAGACGACTTTCGCATCATCCTTGCGGGCGGTGAGCTACGCAGCCGCGATGGCGGCATCATCGGTGAAGCCACGCTCGACTTTATCTCTCAGTTTCGTCTCGACTTCGGCATCCTCGGCATCAGCGGTGTGGACAGCGACGGCTCGCTGCTGGAGTTCGATTACCATGAGGTGCGCACCAAACGCGCCATTATCGAGAACTCGCGTTATGTCATGCTGGTGGCCGACCACTCCAAATTTGGCCGCAACGCCATGGTTAATATGGGCAGCATTACGCTGGTGGATGCGGTGTATACCGACGCAGCACCGCCGGACGGCGTGATGCAGGTGATTAACGCCAACAATGTGCATCTGGAGTTGTGCTGAAGGGCGGTTAATACGGGCGATGGGGCGGGCGTTATTCATAGCGCGCCGCATTCTGCCCACAAATATAAAAAAGCCAGCGTGCTCGTGCCGCTGGCTTTTTTGCTGTGATAGCGCGCGTTACGCTGCGTCGTAGCCCATCATTTGCAGCAGATTCTGCGCCTGCGCGACTGCATCCTGGCGATGCGCCACGCCGAGTTTCTGATACAGGTTACGGATGTGCGTCTTGATGGTGGTTGCGGCCACGTCCAGTTCACTCGCAATCTGGTCGTTGCTGTAGCCGGAGTAAATCAGCCCCAGCACCTGCCACTCGCGTTGGGTCAGCGGGCTGGTGCGAATCAGCTCAGGCACCTGTGGGTGCGTGAGCAACCGGTTGACAAAGTTTTCATCAAAATGCGCGAACTTGTGGCGATGGTGCTGGTTAATTTCGCGCAGAATACGCTGGGCACGGTGCTGGTCCAGTTCTGGCAGCATGTTGAGCTGAATGAGCTGGCGTAGCTGCTGGGCCATTGCTTCGCCTTCTATCACAAAGTGGCTGATAAACCCGGTGCGATTCGCCAGGTTCAGCGCTTCAATCAGTACGCGCTGGGCATCGCTTTTGTGCCCCTGCTGCCAGTAAAGCTGGTTTTGCAGCAGCAGATTGCGGTTAAGATCGCTCATCAACTGCAGCCGACGGGCGTGCGCGTTTAACTGCTCAAGCCCGGCCTGTGCACGCTCATACTCACCCAGCAGAATCTGCGCACGCACAATATTGCGACACTGGCCCTGCAAAAAGTGGTTATTGGCAAGCGCCGGGACTGGCGTCTGGCTGAGCCAGTTGGCCGCAGATTTCTTGTCGCCCACCATCTGCCAGTAAATCACCCGCACTTTATCGGCGTTAGACACCCAGTCACTGTGATAGGCACCGTTGCCGAGCAGGTTTTCCAGCCGGTTGAGATGGCTACGTGCGTTGTCGAGGTCACCGCGTGCCAGTGAGCTTTGAACTACCAGCGCCAGGCACTGTAGCTGTTGCTGCGGCTGGTAGCCTGCCAGCACGTCCATACCGCCGCGTGCTGCCGCTTCGGCTTCATCAAGGCGCGCCCATGCCCACAATAGCTGGGCGCGGATGCGTTGTAGGAATTCGTGCAGCGGCAATTGCTCCAGGTGCTGCTCGCGAATCAGTGAAAAGGCTTTTTCCTGAATATCCCACGCCGCCTGCAAAAAGCCCTGGGCGAACAGGATTTCGCTTTGCTGAATCAGGCTCCACAGCGCGTAGTGCCACACGTCGTGGCGGCGCGCCATTTGTTCGGTTTCCTGCATCATAGCAAGCGAAGCCTGTAGCTCGCCGCGACAGTGCAGCACTTCGCCGCAGACAGAGGTCGCGACAATACGGCTGTAATAGCTTGCCAGCGGCAGGGCGTCCAGCGCCACGCGCGCCAGCCGGTCGGCTTCGTCAGGGTCGCCGTTGTTAATGGCGACCTGCGCGCGCAGGGCGTTGAATTCGCCGTGCAGCGCGTCGTTCATTTCACACTGCATCTCCTGCTCGGCCCGGGCGAGCAGCGTGTTCACTTCCTGGTAGCGGTGCTGGCTTTGCATCAGCCAGGCCTGTAGCAGTACCAGCTTCGGGTTCTCAAGCAGGCTTTCCCAGGGCAGCGCCTTGAGCGAGTTTTCTAAAAGCGATAATTCGCTGTGGTTGAACAGCACCCAGGCGTGATGCAGCAGGATATCGCGCAGCATCTGCGAGTCGCCCGCTGCCAGCGCGTGGTGAATGGCCTCGCTCGGAAAGCCCTGCGCCATCCAGCTTTCAGCGGCGGCGCGGTGTAAGGCAGGCAATTCCGCCGCCATTTCCCACTGGCAGCGCTGGCGCAGGAAGCTGCCAAATAGCGGGTGATAGCTGAACCATTCGCCGGAATCGTTCATGCGTTGCAGGAACAGGCCCTGACGTTCAATTTCTTCCAGCCGCATCTGGCCGTTTTCTTCACCGGTGACCTGCATAATGAGCGCGTCATTCATGGAGCGCAGCAGGGAGCTGGTGAGCAGAAAACGCCGCGTCTGGGCATCGACATTGTCCAGCACTTCGTCCACCAGGTAATCGGCAAGGTGGCTGGCGTTAATGCCGGAGAGCCTGCGCGCTGACTGGTGCGCGGCACCGCTATTCTGGCGTGCGGAGAGCGCAATAAGCTGAAGCGCCGTGGCCCAGCCTGCGACATCGTCACACAGACGCTGACACTCGGCGCTGTCGATAGGGGCACTCAGGCGGTGGTCAAAGAACTGTTTGGCTTCAAGATGGGTGAACGACAGGTGCTGGCTGCCGATTTCCAGCAGCTGATCGCGCACGCGCAGATTGGCAATACCAAGCTGCGGCAGGTTACGCGAGAGCACTACCAGCGTCAGGTTTTCCGGCTGATGGCGCAGGAAAAAGCGCATGGCTTCATGAATGGCCGGGTTGGTTATCAGGTGATAATCGTCAATCACCAGAAACAGCGGGCGCTCCCACTGTGCTAATTCGATAAAAAGCTGAGCAAACAGCGAGCTTAAGTTGGCGTACTGGCGCTTTTGCACCATTTTTTCACTGTTAACGCAGTGGCCGTGGGTGGCCTGTTGCAGTGCGGCTATCAGATAGCTGGCAAACCGCTCCTGCTGGTTATCTCCTTCGTCGAGTGAAAACCACCCTGCATCGCTTTTACTGGCGACCCACTGGGAGACCAGCGTGGTTTTGCCATAGCCTGCGGGACTGGTGACCAGCACCAGGCGGTAGTTTTCGGCGCGCTCAAACCGGGAAAGCAGGCGCTCGCGAAGCACAGTGTTCTCCAGGCGAACCGGGCGACTTAATTTGGAGGGTATCAACATAGTCAGTCATTCACTGTGTAAAAAGAGAGGCGAAAATATTTTTTTTACGCCTCGTAATTAATTCTTACATAAGGTCGATCAGATAGTGTGTCAAAGCAAGTCTGGCGTGTTTTTTCGCATACCAAAGTTGCACCTTGTCACAAATTTATCTTTTCATAATACATATCTGATCAATGCTGCGCCGCAGAAGGGCCAGAGAGATGATTTAGCGCAATTTTTTGCGCTGAAAAATAAGATCCGACAGGCGAGTCAGGCGCACAGAAAAAATAATCTCTTACAGACAAGCGCTAAGGAGATAATTATTTTAGGTTATGAATAATTTCGGCCTTAACCGTTAACTCAGACCCAGGCAGACATATTCAGATTGCGAATGACCTTGCGCGCTGAAATACAACAAATGGTAACGTAGCGAAATAAAATATAACTCACTGTTAACGCGTTATTTTTATATTATTTCACTCATTATTTAGCGAGGTTTCGTGGCGTCGTTCACACTTTTTACTCATCCCCACTCCTCCTCCCTGTCTAATCCCCCCCGGGATGAGGTCGCGCTAAAGGGGACCCGGCACACTACAAAAAATACCGTTTCACTTATTACAGGAATCCGATTACCTATGTCACAGCCAACCTTCAACAAAGCACAGTTTCAGGCGGCCCTGACACGTCAGTGGCAGCGTTACGGACTTCAGGCTGCGCACGAGATGACTCAGCACCAGTGGTGGCACGCCGTGAGCGGCGCGCTGGCAGAGCTGACTGCGGCCCGCCCGGTGAAAAAAGCCGACAGCAAACAACGCCACGTTAACTACATCTCAATGGAATTCCTGATTGGCCGCCTGACCGGCAACAACCTGCTCAACCTGGGCTGGTATTCAGAGGTTGCCGAGGTGTTGCGCGACCATGAGATAGAATTAAGCGACCTGCTGGAGCAGGAAATTGACCCGGCGCTCGGTAACGGCGGCCTGGGTCGTCTGGCGGCCTGCTTCCTGGACTCCATGGCGACGGTCGGCCAGTCGGCCACCGGTTATGGCCTGAACTACCAGTACGGCCTGTTCCGTCAGTCCTTTGACGACGGCAAGCAAATGGAAGCGCCGGACGACTGGCAGCGCGGCAGCTATCCGTGGTTCCAGCACAACGCGGCGCTGGACGTGCGCGTGGGTATTGGCGGCAAGGTGGTCAAAGAAGGCGGTAAATCACGCTGGGAGCCGGCGTTTGAACTGCTGGGCGAAGCCTGGGATCTGCCGGTGCTGGGCTATCGTAACGGCATCGCGCAGCCGCTGCGCCTGTGGCAGGCAAAGCACGCGCATCCGTTTGATCTGACCCGCTTTAACGACGGCGAGTTCCTCAAGGCCGAACAGCAGGGCATTGATGCAGAAAAACTCACCAAAGTGCTCTACCCGAACGACAACCACCAGGCGGGCAAAAAGCTGCGTCTGATGCAGCAGTACTTCCAGTGCGCCTGCTCGGTGGCCGATATTCTGCGCCGTCACCATCTCGCCGGGCGCAAGCTGGCTGAACTGGCGGATTATGAAGTTATCCAGCTTAACGACACGCACCCGACCATCGCCATTCCTGAACTGCTGCGCGTGCTGCTCGACGAGCACCAGATGAGCTGGGACGACGCCTGGGCTATTACCAGTCGCACCTTTGCGTACACCAACCACACCCTGATGCCTGAAGCGCTGGAGTGCTGGGACGAGCGCCTGATGCGCGGCCTGCTGCCGCGCCACGTTCAGATAATCAAAGACATTAACGCGCGCTTTAAAAAGCAGGTCAGCAAAACCTGGCCGGGCGATGACGCGGTCTGGGCAAAACTGGCTGTGGTGCACGAAGGCCAGGTACGCATGGCGAACCTGTGCGTGGTGAGCGGCTTTGCCGTTAACGGCGTAGCGGCGCTGCACTCTGACCTGGTGGTGAAAGACCTGTTCCCGGAATATCACCAGCTGTGGCCGAACAAGTTCCACAACGTAACCAACGGTATTACGCCGCGTCGCTGGATTAAGCAGTGCAACCCGGAACTGGCCACGCTGCTTGACGACACGCTGAAAACCGAGTGGGCCAATAATCTGGACGCGCTGAGCGGCCTTGAGAAATGTGCCGACGACAAAAAATTCCGTAAAACGTACCGCGATATCAAACACCGCAACAAAGCGTTGCTGGCGGAGTTTGTGAAGGCACGCACCGGTATTGAGATAAGCCCGGATGCGCTGTTCGACATCCAGATAAAGCGCCTGCATGAGTACAAGCGTCAGCATCTCAACCTGTTGCACATCCTGGCGCTGTATAAAGAGATTCGTGAAAACCCGCAGGCCGACCGCGTGCCGCGCGTATTCCTGTTTGGAGCAAAGGCAGCACCTGGCTATTACCTGGCGAAAAACATCATCTACGCCATTAACAAAGTGGCGCAGGTGGTAAATAACGACCCGAAAGTGGGCGACAAGCTCAAAGTGGTATTCCTGCCGGACTACTGTGTGTCGGCAGCGGAGAAGCTTATTCCGGCGGCAGATATCTCTGAGCAGATTTCTACTGCGGGTAAAGAGGCCTCCGGCACTGGCAACATGAAACTTGCGCTCAATGGCGCACTCACCGTCGGTACGCTGGACGGCGCGAACGTGGAAATTGCTGAGAAAGTGGGTGATGAGAACATCTTCATCTTCGGTCATACCGTGGAAGAAGTGAAGGCGCTCAAGGCCAAAGGCTATGATCCTGTAAAGTGGCGCCAAAAAGACAAGCTGCTCGACGCCGTCATGAAAGAACTGGAAAGCGGCAAATACAGCGACGGCGACAAACACGCTTTTGACCAGATGCTGCACAGCATGGGCAAAGAAGGCGGTGACCCGTACCTGGTCATGGCGGACTTTACTGCCTACTGTGAGGCGCAAAAGCAGGTGGACGTGCTGTATCGCGACCAGGAAGCCTGGACCCGTGCGGCCATCCTCAATACCGCGCGCTGTGGCATGTTCAGTTCTGACCGCTCGATTCGCGACTACCAGAGCCGTATCTGGCAGGCTAAACGCTAAGAAGGAAACGCCATGGAAAGCAAACGCTTAGCGCAAGCCGCGACGAATGCGGGGATTGCCACCAGCTTTATTAACGCCCACGGCAAGCCGCAGGAGATTGCCGCTGACAGTCGCCAGCGTTTGCTGGAGGCGATGGGGAGTACGACCGGCGCAGACCCTGGCGCGCCGCTGCCGGCGGTAAAAGTCTTTATCGCCGGTCGCCGCATGGCGCTCACGCCGCAGGGGAAGGGCGAATACCAGTGGCGGCTTACCACCGAAGACGGTGAGGTTCAGCACCATGGGCAGGCGAAGGGCGGGCAGGCACTGAAGCTGCCTTCCAGTCTGCCGCTCGGCTACCACAGCCTGACGTTGACCCAGGGCGATATGCGCTGGCACTGCCGTATTATTGTGGCACCGCTGCGCTGCTATGAGCCAAAGGCGGTGAAGGCAGGTAAAAAGCTGTGGGGCGCCTGCGTGCAGCTTTATACCCTGCGTTCAGAGCGTAACTGGGGCATAGGCGATTTTGGTGATTTGAAAAACATGCTGGGCGATGTGGCGAAGCGTGGCGGTGCATTTATCGGTCTGAACCCGATTCATGCGCTGTATCCGGCAAGCCCGGAAAGTGCCAGCCCGTACAGCCCATCGTCGCGCCGATGGCTGAACGTGATTTATATCGACGTTGACGCAGTAGAGGATTTCCACTTAAGCAAAGAGGCGCAGGCCTGGTGGAAGAAAGCCGCCACGCAGAAGGCGCTGGCCGCCGCGCGCGAGGTTGAGTGGGTCGATTACAGCGCAGTGACCGCGCTGAAAATTGCCGCACTCAGGCTTGCCTGGCGGCAGTTTGCCCTGCGTGATGGCGACGACGTGCAGCGTGTGAACTTCCTGAGTTTTGTGCGCGAGCGTGGTGAAGGACTTTACTGGCAGGCGGCGTATGACGCGCTGCATGCGCACCTGATGCAACAAGATACCGCGAACTGGGGCTGGCCTGCGTGGCCGCAGCAGTATCGTGAAGCCTCTTCTGAGGCCGTGGCAGAGTTTTGCCAGACGCACGCGGACGACGTTGACTTCTGGCTGTGGCTACAGTGGCTGGCGTACAGCCAGTTCGCGGCCTGCTGGGCAGTGTGCAGCAATGCCAGCATGCCTATTGGTCTTTATCGCGACCTGGCGGTAGGGGTAGCGGAAGGCGGCTCAGAAACCTGGGGCGACCGCGAGCTGTATTGCCTGAAGGCGTCGGTCGGTGCACCGCCGGATATTCTCGGGCCGCTTGGTCAAAACTGGGGCCTGCCGCCGGTTAACCCACACGTGATGGTGGAGCGTGCTTACGATCCGTTTGTGGAGCTGCTGCGCGCCAACATGGAAAACTGCGGCGCGCTGCGTATTGACCATGTGATGTCAATGCTGCGCCTGTGGTGGATCCCTTACGGTGAAACGGCGGATAAAGGCGCGTATGTGGCCTATCCGGTAGATGACCTGCTGGCGATTCTGGCGCTGGAAAGTCAGCGCCACCGCTGCATGGTGATTGGCGAAGACCTCGGTACTGTGCCGGTGGAGATTGTCAGTAAGCTTCGCGACAGCGGCGTGTACTCGTACAAAGTGCTCTATTTTGAGCAGGACAGCGGCAACCACCTGCGCCCACCGCAGGCGTGGCCGGAGCAGGCGATGGCGGTTGCCACCACTCACGATCTGCCGACACTGCGCGGCTGGTGGGACAGCGGCGACCTGCGGCTTGGTAAAACGCTCGGTCTGTATCCTGACGAAGAGGTGCTCAAAGGCCTGTACGCCGACCGCGAGCGGGCAAAGCAGGGGGTGTTGAATGCGCTGCACGAGCACGGCTGCCTGCCGAAGTCCAGCGGCCGCCATGCCTCGCGCATGAGCATGACGCCGCTGCTTAACCGCGGTATGCAGCGCTATATTGCTGACAGCCACTGCGCGCTGTTGGGATTACAGCCGGAAGACTGGCTGGATATGGAAGCGCCGGTCAATTTGCCGGGCACCAGCGACCAGTATCGCAACTGGCGGCGTAAGCTTGATACCTCGCTTGAGGCGATGTTTGCCGACGAGCGCGTTAACCGTCTGATTAAAGACCTCGACCGCCGCCGTCGGGCGCTAACCCGCAAGGCCTGAGGCTGAGGCTAAAATAAAAATGCCCGCATACGCGGGCATTTTTTTATCTGTTTGCAGGGAAAATCAATAGTAAGAGTGTTCGCCGCGCTGGTGCTCGGTCAGGTCGCGCACGCCTTTCAGTTCGCTAAATTCACTGATGAGCTGCTTTTCAATCCCTTCTTTGAGCGTGAAGTCCACCATAGAGCAGCCGTTACAGCCGCCGCCGAATTGCAGAATGGCGTAGCCTTCATCGGTGATTTCCATCAGCGACACGCGACCGCCGTGGCCTGCCAGCTGTGGGTTGATTTGTGCCTGGATGAAGTATTCCACGCGCTCAATCAGCGGCGCGTCATCGGAGACCTTACGCATTTTGGCGTTTGGTGCTTTCAGGGTCAGCTGTGAGCCGAGTTGGTCAGTGACAAAGTCGATTTCCGCATCTTCCAGGAACGGCTTGCTCAGCTCGTCCACATAGGCGGTGAGTTGCTCAAATTCGACGGCTGTATCCGTTGCTTCTACCGCATCCGGCGGGCAGTAAGAGACACCGCATTCCGCGTTTGGGGTGCCGGGGTTGATAACGAACACGCGGATCTGTGTCCCTTCTTCCTGATTTGCCAGCAGTTTGGCGAAGTGTGCTTGTGCAGCATCGGAAATACGGATCATAAGCTGTGACCTAATAGTTGACTCATTTACCTGGTTATAATACGCCCATCTCAGAGGGGCTACAAGGTGCGGCACAGGCACCAGACCTGTAGCGAGGCGGCACCGCTGCGTTGCAGCAGGCGTGCAGCCTCGGCCACGGTACTGCCTGTGGTAACAACATCGTCCACGATAGCGATATGGCGACCTTTTAGCGCCAATTCAAGCCGGAACGCATTTTTCAGGTTGCGGGCGCGAAGCCTGGCGCTGAGTGTGTGCTGTACGGCGGTGGTGTTAATTCTTACCAGTGCGCCGGGTTCGTGTAAACAGCCAAGCCAGCGGGCAAGCGGCGCGGCGAGCAGCGCACTCTGGTTAAATCCTCGCTGCCACTGGCGGTGGCGGTGCAGCGGGATGCTTATCAGTCTATCCGGCAGCGGCAGACCACGCTCGCGCCGGGCCTGCAACACGCGCAGCAGCAACAGGCGTGAGAGGGGACTGGCCAGAGCGGTGCTGTTGGCAAATTTCAGGCGGTGCAACAGCGTACTTAGCGGTGCGCGGTAATTGCCGACGCTCACCATATGCTGCCACGGCGGCGGGCGTTGCAGGCAGCGCCCGCACGGGCTGCGCGGATTCATGGAGGGCAGCCCACACTGCGGGCAACCGGGCGGGCTTGTTAGCAGCGCGCGGGTACAGCAGCTACACAGGCCGTGGTGAGCGAGCGTGAGCGGCATTGCACATAGCCAACACAGGGCGGGGATTGTTAGCATACGGTCCTCCTGATTTTGATAAGAGAACGATAACCGATGAGTGAACTCTGGTGGCAGACCGTGGGCGAGGGAAAATGTCATCTTGTGCTGCTGCACGGATGGGGGCTGAACGCCGAAGTGTGGAATTGCATTGCTCCCCGGCTTAGCTCGCAGTTTACGCTGCATCTGGTGGATTTACCGGGGTTTGGTCGTAGCCAGGGATGTGGAGCGATGACGCTGGAAGCCATGGCTGAAGCCGTCGTTGAACGTGCGCCAGCATCTGCCCTGTGGCTTGGCTGGAGTCTCGGCGGGCTGGTGGCAAGCCAGATTGCGCTGACCTCGCCACAGCGTGTGGCCGGGCTGATTACCGTAGCTTCATCGCCGTGTTTTAGTGCACAAGAAGACTGGCCGGGCATTAAGCCCGAGGTACTGGCCGGTTTTCAGCATCAGTTAAGTGAAGACTACAAACGCACGGTGGAGCGTTTCCTGGCACTTCAGACGCTGGGCACTGAAACCGCACGCCAGGACGCGCGTTTGCTCAAAGAGGTAGTGCTTAACCAGCCGATGCCAACGGTGGAAGTGCTCAACGGTGGGCTGGAGATCCTCAAGTCGGTGGATTTACGCGCGCCGCTGTGTGGGTTACAGGTGCCATTTTTACGCCTGTACGGGCGGCTGGACGGGCTGGTGCCACGCAAAATCGTAGCACCACTTGATGCTCTGTGGCCGCACAGTGAATCGCTGATTTTTGACAAGGCCGCCCACGCGCCGTTTATTTCCCACCCGCAGGCGTTTTGCGAAGCGCTGTTTGCGTTTCGTGACCGGGTTGAGGCTTAACGCTTAACGTCAGCCGCCGAGGACACACCAGGCGCAGAGGCCAGCGCCCACTGCTCGGGCTGACAGCCCGAGCGCTCAGTGCAGCGGCGACAGCTGCCGGAAAGGCAGCCGTCGTCAGTGTCTGGTGCTACGCGCACGGCTTGCCCCATATGCTCAAGGTGCGCCAGCAGCGCCTCCACCCGAGGCTGAGGCAGGCCCAGTAGTTGGCTAATCTGCGCTGACGCCAGGCGCCCGCGTAGCGCCAGCATCTCCCGTATCTCTTTCAGACCCGCCATCGCTGCGCCTTAATGACAGTGCTTGCCGCTGGCGGCAGGTGGGCGGCCAGCACTCAGCAGGTTGACATCCACCCGGCTGCGCGCGCGGCGCAAGCCAACCAGCAGCAGAATGTTAAACGCCAGTACCGCAGCAATCACGATGAGACTGTAACGCGGGTGTTCGCTGAAGGTCGCGCACTGATACCACAGCGCTGCCAGCGAGTAGCCGATGTTAAGCCCCCACAGGATGGAAAACGTCATCCAGCCACGGCTCGATTCGCGGGCAATTGCGCCCATCACTGAAATGCAGGGCATATACAGCAGTACAAAAATCAGATAGCTGTAAGCTGCGGCATCGCTGCCGAACTTGCTGCTCATCATGCCCATTGCACCGCCCGCCATTTCACCGTCGCCTTTGCTGGCCTCAATCGGGTTAGCCAGCACGCTCAGGCTGAACGTGTCTTTCAGGCTCTGCCAGGTCTCAGCGAGCGCATCACTGAGTTCTTCACGAAGGTTAAAAGCGGCCGGATCGAAGGTTTCGGCATGCAGATCCTCGGCGGTATAGAGCGTGTTTAGCGTACCGACAACCACTTCTTTGGCCATTGCGCCGGTAAAAAGCCCTACGGTGGCCTGCCAGTTATCTTCCTGCACGCCAATAGGATGCAGCAGCGGTGTCAGCACCTTACTCACCGAGGCCAGCGCCGAGTCGTTTATGCTGTCGACCGGCTTACCGCTAAACGAGAAGCTGTTCAGCGCGCCAATGAAAATGCTGACGATAACAATCACTTTACCGGCGCGCAGCACAAACCCTTTCAGACGCTGCCAGGTTTGCAGCAGCAGGCTTTTCAGATGCGGGACGTGGTACACCGGCAGTTCCATAACAAACGGGCTGGCCTCACCGCGCATCAGGGTATGTTTGAGCATCAGGCCGGTGAGAATAGCCATCACAATACCCAGCAGATACAGCGAGAACACCACCAGCGCGCCGCTCTGGCCAAAAAACGCCGCGGCAAACACCGCAAAGATAGCCAGGCGTGCGCCGCAGGACATAAACGGCGCCATCATGATGGTCATCAGTCGTTCACGCGGGGCGTCGAGGGTGCGCGCACCCATCACCGACGGCACGTTGCAGCCAAAGCCTACAATCAGCGGCACAAAGGATTTGCCCGGCAGGCCGAGCGCCTGCATCAGGCGGTCCATAACAAACGCGGCACGCGCCATATAGCCGGAGTCTTCGAGGAAAGAAAGGAACAGATACATCATGCCGATTTGCGGCACTAACGGCAGCACGGTGTTGATACCACCGCCAATGCCCTGGGCGAGAAACACCGTGAGCCAGTCGGGGAAGCTCAGCGTGGCACCAACCCACTGGAGGCCGTGAATAAACAGTGCCGCCGAACCACCGTCGAAAATGGGCTGAAGCGCACCGCCGATGTTAATGGCCAGCAGAAACATCACGTACATCACCAGTAAAAATACCGGCAGTCCCAGCACGCGGTTGAGCACAATTTTATCGAGCAGCACCGTGAGGCGGTTTGGCTCTGCGGTCAGGCTGTTGCTGACGCTGTCGCACAGCGCGGCAATGCTCTGGTAGCGGGCATCGGCAATCAGCAGCGCCGGTTCGTCACCGTTTTGCTCAAGCGCTGTGCGTGCCTGCGGGAGCAGAGCACGAGTGGTGTAATCGACAAGCTGCTGGCTGTAAATGTCACCTTCGAGCATTTGCAGCGCCAGCCAGCGCCGCTTGTGGTGTGCCATTGTCGCCGGAATGCTGTTAGCCAGCGTTTCTGCCTGGGCCAGAAGCGGGCGTGGATAATGCACGTGCTCAATGGCTTTGTTGCCCTGGTGGCGGTCAATGGCGAGTTTCAAGCCGTCAATGCCGCGCCCGCGTGTGGAGACCAGAGGCACTACCGGGCAGCCGAGCCGGGCGCTCAGCGCGTCAACGTCGATACGAATCTGCTGTTTCTCGGCAATATCCAGCATGTTGAGCGCCACTACGCAGGGGATGCCCAGCTCCAGTAGCTGTAGCGTCAGGTACAGGTTGCGCTCAAGACTTGAGGCATCGACCACGTTAATGAGCATGTCGGCCTCGCCACTGAGGATGTAGTGGCAGGCGATTTGCTCATCAAGCGAGGTCTGAGAAGAGATGGTGGTCAGTGAATAGGTGCCAGGCAGGTCAACAAGCGTGACCTGGTTATCCGTGGTGCTAAATTGCCCCTCTTTGCGCTCCACCGTCACGCCGGCCCAGTTGCCCACGCGCTGGCGCGCGCCGGTCAGCTGGTTAAAGAGCGTGGTTTTGCCGCAGTTAGGGTTGCCAATCAAACCAATGGTTAACTTTTTCATTATTATCGTAATTGCGTTAAGTGTGCCGACGAAAAGGCGTCAGGAAAGCGCTTCAAGACTGAGCAGCGCGAGATCTTTTTTGCGCAACACCAGGCTGACGCGACGGGTTTCGATATGTATTGGGTCGCCAAAGGGCGCAATGCGCACTACGCGAAAGGAGGAGCCAGGAAGCATACCGAGTGACAGTAGCTTTTGACGGTATGCGGGGCGAATGTCGCTGGAAAAACCGGTGATTTTCCACGCGCTGTCGGGAAGTAGTTGCATGAGAGCCTTCCTGTTGTTGGTATCAGCCAGAAAAAGGCTGTCTGCTGCTGCCTGAAATAAGCCAACGAAAAATAAAAGAACAAAGTAACCACACAATGATAATGAGAATGGTTTTTATCATCAACAATCAATTGGTGATAAAGCGCGCGTTTTTATATTTATCTGAAAATAACGGACGTCAGGTGAATTAAAGTGATTAAACGTTAATTATATTGCTGGCAGGTAAATAAAAATGAAGCCTGGCGCTGTAGCAGATAACAAAATTGTCAAAAATATGCAGCCCAGCACGCGCTGGAGCGGCAGGATTTACGGCGTCACCTCGTTTTTTACGCGCGGTTGTGGATTGATTTCTTAAGTGCGTAGGTACGTGAATTTTCTGATGTTAAAATACAGAGTTTTCTGCGTATCCATTGCCTGTGCGCCAGGTTATAACCTCGGCGTCTTTATATTGCCCTTGCGGGCAGGCGCAGTCTGGAACGTATCATTATTTAAGGAGATTCCTGATGAATAAGCGCATTGCGCTGGCTTCATTACTGTTTTGCGCGACCGCAGCAGCCAATGCGGGTGAAGCTTACGTCTGTCAGTCAAAACCAGAACCCATCACCAGTGGGCAGACGCTGACTAATAAAACGGTGTTTACCTGCACGGATAAAATTAAAGGCTCGCTGTCGGAACTGGCGGCGAAAGGTTGGCAAATTGTTCAGGTGTTTCAGCAGACTGATGAGAACGACAATGCGCCAACGCCTGAGGTGTATCATGAGCTGATTGTACAAAAACAATAATTCGCAGCATAAAGAGAAAGGCGGGAAGATTTCCCGCCTTTTTTGTTGCCTGTAGCCTAGCGCTTTTTACCGAACGCCGCCGCCAGCGCGTCGCCCATGGCGCTGTTACCTGCCGGGGCACTGTCGCGCCGTGGTTTGGTCGCCGGGCGTGCTTTATTATCGCGTGCGGCCCCGGCGCTGTTGTTGCCCGCGCCACCGCGGCGTGAATTGCCCTCGCCCGGCTGCTCGTCAAGGCGCATGGTAAGCGCGATGCGCTTGCGCGCCATGTCCACTTCCAGCACTTTCACCTTCACGATATCGCCTGCTTTCACGACCTGGTGTGGGTCTTCCACAAACCGGTCTGAGAGTGAGGAAATATGCACCAGGCCATCCTGATGAACGCCGATATCGACAAACGCGCCAAAGTTGGTGACGTTGGTGACCGCCCCTTCCAGCACCATGCCCGCCAGCAGGTCGCTGAGCGTTTCCACGCCGTCGGCGAACTGCGCGGTTTTGAACTCCGGGCGCGGGTCGCGGCCCGGTTTTTCCAGCTCTTTGATGATGTCGGTGACGGTAGGCACCCCGAATTTCTCGTCAGTAAATTCGCTGGCCTTAAGGCCGCGTAACGCGCTGCCGTTGCCCATCAGCTCCTGCAATGACTGGCGGGTGGCGCTCAGAATGCGCTCAACTACCGGGTAGGCTTCCGGGTGCACCGTGGAGGCATCAAGCGGGTTGTCGCCGTGGTTGATGCGCAAAAAGCCCGCGCACTGTTCAAACGCTTTCGGCCCCAGGCGGCTTACTTTGAGTAGCTGCTGGCGGTCCTGGAAGCGGCCATTTTCATCACGCCATGAGACAATATTTTGCGCCATCATACGCGTCAGGCCTGCCACGCGGGTCAGCAGCGGCACAGACGCCGTGTTGAGGTCCACGCCCACGGCGTTTACGCAGTCTTCCACCACCGCATCGAGTTTTTTCGCAAGCTGGCTCTGGCTCACGTCGTGCTGGTACTGGCCCACGCCGATGGATTTCGGGTCGATTTTCACCAGCTCTGCCAGCGGGTCTTGCAGGCGGCGAGCAATGGAGACCGCCCCACGCAGCGACACGTCGAGGTCCGGGAACTCCAGCGCGGCCAGTTCAGAGGCCGAGTACACCGAGGCCCCGGCTTCGCTCACAATCACCTTCTGGCCGGTGACTTTCGGGAACTGCTTTTGCACGTCGAGGTAAAAACGCTCGGTCTCGCGTGAGGCGGTGCCGTTGCCGATAGCGACCAACTCCACGTTGTGCTTCTCGCACAGTGCGGCAATCACCACCGCCGCTTTGGCGGCCTGGCCGGTGTGCGGATAAATGGTATCGGTGGCAACCAGCTTGCCGGTAGCGTCAACCACCGCCACTTTAACGCCGGTACGCAGACCCGGATCGAGACCCATAGTTGCGCGCAGCCCGGCAGGGGCGGCCATCAGCAGGTCTTGCAGGTTGCGGGCAAACACGTTAATCGCTTCTTCTTCGGCGCGCTCGCGCACGGTGCCCATTAGCTCGGTTTCAAGATGCATCAGCACCTTAATGCGCCAGGTCCAGCTCACCACCGCACGGCGCCAGCCGTCTGCCGGAGCATTGTTCAGGCGAAGATTAAGGTGGTCGATAATAATCTGCTCGCAGTGGCTCTCTTTTGGCGGCTCGTCAAACTGCGGGTCGGCGTTGAGTGCAAGCTGCAACACGCCTTCGTTACGGCCACGGAACATAGCCAGCGCGCGGTGCGACGGCACCTGGGCAATCGGTTCATGGTGATCGAAGTAATCGCGAAATTTCGCACCTTCTTCTTCCTTACCGCTGACTACAGTGGCAACCAGATGGGCGTTCTTCCACAGGTAGTCGCGCACTTTTGCCAGCAGTGCGGCATCTTCAGCAAAGCGTTCCATCATGATGTAGCGCGCGCCGTCGAGCGCGGCTTTCACGTCGGCCACACCTTTATCCGCATCCACATACCTGGCAGCTTCGTCTTCCGGTACGGTAGACGGCGTGTTCCACAGCGTATCGGCAAGCGGTTCAAGACCGGCTTCAATGGCAATTTGCCCGCGGGTACGGCGCTTAGGCTTATACGGCAGGTAAAGGTCTTCGAGTTCGGTTTTACTCAGCGTGGCGTTAATGGCGCCGGAGAGTTCGTCGGTCAGCTTGCCCTGCTCGGCGATGGATTTGAGGATGGCCTGGCGGCGGTCTTCCAGCTCGCGCAGGTAGCCAAGGCGCGTTTCGAGATTACGCAGTTGCGTATCGTCGAGGCCGCCGGTGACCTCTTTACGGTAGCGTGCGATAAACGGCACGGTGTTACCTTCGTCGAGCAGATTAACGGCGGCCTGCACCTGTTCAGTGCGGGCCTGCAGTTCGCTGGCAATAATGCGACAGAGCGAATCATTCATCATGGCGAGTTGTCGTCCTGAGAGTAAAAATTTCAGGGGACAGTTATACGTATTGATGGGCAAAAATGCCAGCCGCGCCACAGCGGTGGCGGCGAATCGGATACTTCCTGCGCTGGCGCTGGTATCCTTAGGTTTTACCTCAAACAACAAGCACCAGAACGTTATGGGTACACGACTGATAACCCGCGAAGGGTATAACAAACTCAAGCAGGAGCACGACCACCTGTGGAAAGAAAAGCGCCCGGAAATCACAAAGATTGTCTCCTGGGCGGCAAGCCTTGGCGACCGCTCCGAAAACGCGGATTACACCTACAACAAGCGCCTACTGCGCCAGATTGACCGCCGGGTGCGCTTTTTGCGCAAGCTGCTGCCGGAACTGAAAATTGTTGATTACTCGCCGCAGCAGGACGGGCGCGTATTTTTTGGTGCCTGGGTGGAGATTGAAAACGAGGCCGGTGAAGTGAAGAAATTTCGCATCGTTGGCCCGGAGGAGATTTATGGCGAGAATAAGGACTACATCTCCATTGACTCTCCGATGGCGCGTGCGCTGCTGAAAAAGCAGGTGGATGAAGAGTTCACGGTGCCGACGCCAGAGGGCGAGAAAATGTGGTTTGTGAATTCGATTGAGTACGAAAAGGGCGAATAGCTTGGGGCGTAAAGCGCGTCCAGGTGCGCCAGCGCAGGCAACGCCTGCGTCAGGGCAGAGGTCATCCTCTGCCATTTTTGTTTTTTATCAGGCGATTTGTGATGGAATGAACAGATAACCTGCTGTTAAATATGCTTTGTAACAATTTAGACTAGAATTTATACCAGATTTAACTGGTGGCGAGCGGGGGCTTTTTTAGAATAAGTCAGGCTGCTCCTGCCGCTTGTTGAGCAGGACACAGCACAACAGTCCGAACCTTTGGGAGTACAACAATGCAAGAGAATTATAAAATTCTGGTAGTAGATGACGATATGCGCCTGCGTGCGCTGCTGGAGCGCTACCTTACCGAGCAGGGCTTCCAGGTTCGCAGCGTGGCAAATGCCGAGCAGATGGACAGGCTGCTGACCCGTGAGTCTTTTCACCTGATGGTGCTCGACCTGATGCTGCCGGGGGAAGATGGTCTTTCCATCTGCCGCCGCCTGCGCAGCCAGAGCAACCCAATGCCCATCATCATGGTCACCGCCAAGGGTGAAGAGGTGGACCGTATCGTTGGGCTGGAAATCGGCGCTGACGACTATATCCCGAAACCCTTTAACCCGCGTGAACTGCTGGCCCGCATCCGTGCCGTACTGCGCCGCCAGGCCAACGAACTGCCGGGCGCCCCGTCGCAGGAAGAGGCGGTTATCGCCTTTGGTAAATTTAAACTCAACCTCGGCACTCGCGAAATGTTCCGCGAAGATGAGCCGATGCCGCTGACCAGCGGTGAGTTTGCCGTGCTCAAGGCGCTGGTGAGCCATCCGCGTGAGCCGCTGTCGCGCGATAAGCTGATGAACCTGGCGCGCGGGCGTGAGTATAGCGCGATGGAGCGCTCTATCGACGTGCAGATCTCGCGCCTGCGCCGCATGGTAGAAGAAGATCCGGCGCACCCGCGCTATATCCAGACTGTCTGGGGGCTGGGCTACGTGTTTGTGCCGGACGGCGCTAAAGCATGAGGCGATTGCGCTTCTCGCCGCGAAGTTCATTTGCGCGCACGCTGCTACTGATTGTCACCTTGCTGTTTGTCAGCCTGGTGACAACGTATCTCGTGGTGCTGAACTTCGCGATTTTGCCCAGTCTGCAGCAGTTTAATAAGGTTCTGGCCTACGAAGTGCGTATGCTGATGACTGATAAACTGCTGCTGGAGGACGGCACCCAACTGGTGGTGCCGCCCGCTTTTCGGCGCGAGATTTATCGCGAACTGGGCATTTCGCTTTACTCTGATGAAGCGGCAGAAGAAGCCGGGCTGCGCTGGGCGCAGCACTATGAGTTCCTGAGCCAGCAAATGGCGCAGCAGTTGGGCGGCCCCACCGAAGTGCGCGTTGAGGTCAACAAAAGCTCGCCGGTGGTGTGGCTCAAAACGTGGCTGTCACCCAATATCTGGGTGCGCGTACCGCTCACCGAAATCCACCAGGGCGATTTCTCGCCGCTGTTCCGCTATACGCTTGCCATTATGCTGCTGGCGATAGGCGGCGCGTGGCTGTTTATCCGCATACAAAACCGGCCACTGGTGGAGCTGGAGCATGTGGCAATACAGGTAGGTAAAGGCATTATCCCGCCGCCGCTGCGCGAGTATGGCGCGTCTGAGGTGCGTTCAGTAACGCGCGCCTTTAACCAGATGGCGGCAGGCGTGAAGCAACTTGCTGACGACCGCACGCTGCTGATGGCGGGCGTGAGCCACGATTTGCGCACGCCGCTTACGCGCATTCGCCTGGCAACCGAGATGATGGGCGAGCAGGACGGCTATCTGGCAGAGTCCATCAATAAAGATATTGAAGAGTGCAACGCCATCATCGAGCAGTTTATCGACTTCCTGCGCACCGGCCAGGAGATGCCGCTGGAAAGCGCGGACCTGAACGCCGTGCTGGGCGAGGTGATTGCCTCTGAAAGCGGCTACGAACGTGAAATTGAGACCGAGCTAAAACCGGGTGAGATCCCGTTGCAGATTCACCCGCTGTCAATCAAGCGCGCGGTTGCCAATATGGTGGTGAACGCCGCCCGTTACGGCAACGGCTGGATCAAGGTTAGCAGCGGCACCGAGCTTAATCGCGCCTGGTTCCAGGTTGATGATGACGGTCCTGGGATTGAGCCGTCGCAGCTTGCCCATTTGCTACAGCCGTTTGTGCGTGGCGACAGCGCACGCACCACCAGCGGCACCGGGCTGGGGCTGGCGATTGTGCTGCGTATTGTGAATAACCACCACGGCGCGCTGGATATTAGCCGCAGCGAGCGCGGCGGGCTGTCTATTCGCGCGTGGCTGCCGATGCAGCCAGGCAGGCCGGGCGTTAGCAGGAAAGAGGACGCGTAACGGCTGTGTGAGCGTGATTGCATAACACAATGCAATACCGTCTGCGGACTCAGGCTTATCGGTATGAGGCCTGGTGGGTGTTTCGGTCATTTGACGTTGAGAAAACAATTTCATTGTCGGTGAATGGATTAAGAAGCGCTCCTGCTGCACTGAACCCAAAAGCCTGAGCATTTTTTACTGTAGTGTTGCTTGCCTGAGCCGGGTATTTCACCAGGCTCAGGCTTCTTATTTTACGCTAACGTTTGTTGTTATTACTCTACGGCAGTAAGAAAATTATCCTGCATGGTTTTAAAATCCGCATCCGTAAAACCCAGTTCCTGTTTAATATAATTTGCCACGCTGCCGGATTGTGATTTCATGGCGTTAATGGCCTCAAGGATAAACGACTCCCGCGTTTCAATCAGCGTATGCAAATAATCAAGCACGTTCTGGTCATCGGTAATCTGCCGGTAGGCCGCCATTTTGACTTCATTTCGCGCCTGGCGGTTTTGCTGAGTGAGCATATAGTCCGCAATAATGTCCTGCTCAGACACGCCCAGCATGGCGAGCGTCAGCAAGGCGCCATAACCCGTTCGGTCTTTGCCGCCCCGGCAGTGCTGGATATTGGGCGCATTTGCCGGGTCCAGCAGCACCTTAATCATGTCCCGAAAGGCGTTTTTTGATTTTTCGCTGGTCACGAAATGCCGGTATTGCTCCAGTACCTGCGCACCTTCGCCGTTAATAAGATGCGCCGGGATATCGCGCATCACGCTTTCAATCAGCGCGTTATCCTCATTGCTTGGCTCTGCGGCAAACTGGGCGGCCAGTTCTGCGGTTTGTGCCGTGGCATCAAGGTGAAAAGTCCGCTGTGCATTGATGGCATCGTTAGGGCTTTTGGCTATTTCATTGGCGCTACGGTAATCGATAATGCTGTGAATATGCAGGCTCTTGAGGTAGTGACTGGCCTGCGGGCTAAGATTGTGTAAGTGGTTGGAGCGGTACAATACGCCCCATTTTACCACTCTGCCGTTTGCCCCGATGTAGCCGCCGATATCGCGAAAATTATTCATTCCGCATACCGGCAGCGTCCTTTCTGCAAACAGCCATTTTTTAGCGCCATGCTCAAGGATAAAATAAATGCGCTCGCGGGCTTCCAGCGGATCGCTTACGGTCAGCGGGCTTTGTGCATTGTCAGTAATAAGGTGGCGCGCCGTGCTCGCGCTATCGTTTTCCCGCGTCCAGTAAAGTGCTGCGCCATTCAGTTGTGCAGGAAAACCAATATCGATTTGACCCGCATTTTTTCTGACGGCGGTAAAGTGTACTGCTGCATCCATACTGCACTCCGTTAATGTAAAATTCCAAGCATTGAGAAAATAACGCCCGCGCACATCATGCCGATAATGAGTGCGACAGTGTGTTTGCCTTTAAATTTGCGCACGAGGAAAAAGATGCCGAGTGCAAATAGCAACGTCAGTAAATTAGGAATGACTTTATCGAACATCTCCTGCACTTTAATGGACTGCTCGCCTACGGTAATGACCAGCGGTGTGGATATTTTGACCGTGGTGGCAATGAGTGAACCCAGTACCATCACTCCGACCACGTTGGCGATATTCGAGATGCGCTGAATAATATTGGCGTTTTTGGACTGCTCAATGAGATCCACGCCTTTATTGTAGCCGTAATGAATAAAGAAATATTTTGAACCAACGTTGACGATGTTAAACAGAATAAACATCAGAACAGGGCCAATAATATTGCCCTGGAGCGCAAACGCAGCCCCAATGCTGCCGCAGATAGGCAGCCAGGTGAACTTAAGCAGGCTGTCGCCAAGGCCCGCGAACGGCCCCATCAAACCCGCTTTTACTGACACCACGGCCTCTTTTTCGTCTTCGCGGGTTTTTTCTTCCATGGCCGCTGTGACGCCGAGAATGAGCGCGCCAGTGTTGACCTGCGAGTTGTAAAACTCAAGATGGCGCTTCATGGCGCTAATACGCGTTGCCTTATCGGCACCCTCATACAGCCGGTCAAGCACCGGGATCATGCAGTGGGCAAAGCCAATGGTTTGCAGTTTTTCGTAGTTATAGGAAAACGACATTGTCTGAAGATTCCAGAAAATGCGGTTGAGGTCCTGCTTTGTCAGCTTCTTGTCCTGCATGACGGGTTCGTTCACGCGATAAGAGAGGTCGCTCATAGGTCATATCCTTCTTCTTCAGTCCCGGCACTGGATTGTTTGTCTTGTTCTGGTGCGCGTGCGGTGTTTTGGGCGTTGCTGTAGGCCATGTCATAGAGCACGGCGAACGCCAGGGCGATAAACGTAATGGGGATAATCGGCAGTTTTAAATACGTGGTGAGCATGAAGCCGAGCAGGAAGAAAAACCACATGCGGCCTTTGAGCAGCATCAGCAGCAGGATACACACACCAATCGCCGGGATCATTTTTGAGGCAACGCCCATGCCGTCGAGAATGCCTGGCGGAATGGAGGCAAGAATGCGGCTGACCAGTTCGCCGCCAAAATAAACGGCGAGGAAGCATGGCACGGCGCGAATCAGGAACCACAGCGGGGTCGAGAAATAATGTATTTTCACCAGCTTGTGGTAGTCGCCTTCCTGAATGGATTTTTCTGCCCAGACGTTCAGGAAACTGGCAAAGGAGCGCCAGATGATTAACAGCTGCTGGCAGAGGATGGAGACCGGCACGGCAAGCGCAATACCGGCGGCAATGCCCCCTTTAGAGGCAATCCCCAGCGCAACGCCGATGATGGAGCCGGCGATAATATCGGGTGCCGAGTAAGCGCCGACGTTACCGATACCCATCCACATCAGTTCCAGGGTTGCGCTGATGGCCAGGCCCTGAACCATGTCGCCCATGATAATGCCAACGACGGTGCCGGTGAGCAGCGGGCGGCGCAGCATCTGCGGTCCCACGTCATCAAGCGAGCAGATGCCCGCCCAGACGGCAATTAAAATAGCTTCAGTTAACATAAGATTTCCCTGTCAATAAATGTGACGTGAGCAATGGCGTTAAATTAATGTTTGTAAGTCGATAACCTGATCTTTTGGCACCATCTGAATTTCAACGGGGATATTTCTTGCGAGTATGGATTTAAATGCCTGTTCTTCTTCTGGCGTCACGGCGACCGCGCGCGACAGGCTTTTTCTGCCTTCCTGCATTCTCATTCCGCCCACGTTCACGCTGTGAATGGGTACGCCGCCTTCAATCAGTAAACTGACGTCAATACTGTTGGTCAAAAGCAGCATGGAGCGGCGTTTAATCTCGACCTTTCTGGCAACGTCTATAAATTTCTCGACGCCAAAAACCTGCACCTTTAATTCTGGTGGTGCTGACATGGTTAATACCGATTGCTGAACGCTGTCGCCTGCAACCTTGTCGTTGATAATTAACACCTGTTCGATATTGTGATTTTTAACCCAGGTGGTAATTACCTGGCCGTGAATCAGACGGTCATCAATTCGGGTAAGAATAATCGGCATGATAATGTCCTTTACAGGTCCGTTGAGGAGGATTGCCCGGTATGCAGCGTATTGCCTACGTTCAAACAACTGGCGGGAAAAACGTCTTCAATCACCTGCGCGATATCCTCGCGGGATCCGTCGCGGTTACTGAGGACTTCAAGCAAAACAGGAATATTAAAACCGCAGTACAGCAGAATATCGTCATGGGTCAGCAGCAGCTCGCTGGCAATATTGCAGGGCGAGCCGCCGAGCATATCCACAAGAATCACCACGCCGCGACCCTGGTTGAGGGCGCGGTAGGTTTCATGAAGCTGAAGGCGCACATCGTTGATATTGGTTTCTGGCATCAGCGAAAGGGTGGCAACGTTGCCCTGTTTGCCAATCAGCATTTCAGCGCAGGCAAGCGCACTTTGGGCAAACGGACCGTGGCTGATAAGAATGACGGGAATTTCAGTGTGCATAGTTATTCTCATTTCCGTGTGTGAGTAACAATGTTACTAAAACAAAATGATAACTTAGTAACTGTATTACTTTTGTGCGGGAGAAAACAGATGCAAAAAAAGCAATTATGGATTGTGTGAAGCCAGTCACCCTCCATTGGGGGGGGCAGCGAGAGTGCGTGTGGCTGACTAAGGCGGAAGGGAATTACGCCGCGCTGAACGCGGCGTTACTTTTTCTGGTTGTAGATGCGCTCGGCGCGGTTCTGAACTTGTCTGTGCAGGCGCTCGTCGTACTGCTGGATGAATAAATTGGTGACCAGCATGTTGATAACGGAAAGCTGGGAGATTTTCGAGCGGATGGGAATCAGGCGTGAGGCGCTTTCACTGGCGATGGTGTGCAGGCTCATTGACGCCAGCGCAGAGATACGGCTCTGGCCCATGCGGGTGATGGCGATTGACGGCACACCCAGCGTTTGCGCGGCGGTAAGCAGGCGAATACCGTCGTGGTTCTCACCGGAGTGAGAAATAATAATCATCAGGTCGTGTTTATCCAGCGTGTTCACAATGCTGAGTTGAATGGTGCTGTCGAGGTGACAACTGACGTCTTTTTTAATTTTGATAAGCTGGTATTCCAGCTCTTTACCGACCAGGCCGCTGCTGCCTGCACCATAGATAACAACTTTATTGCTCTGCCTGATAAGCTGCGTGGCGGCCTCAAGCTGCTCGACATTCATAATGGCGTGGGTTTCATCAATCGACGACTTTTCAATCGCGAGTATTTTCGCGTTAACGGTTTCGATGGCGTCATTCAGGTGAATATCTTCCTGCAACACATCGTCTTTTTTAGGGCTACCGGAAGCGGAAATGAGGTCGATTTTTAAATCACTGAACCCGTTATAACCGAGTTTGTGGCACAGGCGCAAAATGGTGGTGGTGCTGACGCTATTGATTTTTGCCAGGGTCTGAATGCTCATATTTTTCAATGAGAGTTGATTTTCCTGGATATAGCCGGCGACCAGGCGCTCTCTGGCGGACAAGCTGCTGCTCAATTCCCTTAACTTTACGTCAAGCATGTATCACCCTGTGCGGCCAACGCGGTATTCGCGGCTTATCATACAAGTCCCTCAGGTGCTTATCAAACCGACAGCGCCAGGTGGCTTCACCTGTGCTGGCATATTAACGGCGGTGCGCCCGCACCCCGATTATCGCGTGCCGCCCTGATACCGCAGACAATAAAGCCGGTCAGTGATGTCACTGACCGGCATAAGGCTAAGGATGGTGATGAATTACAGCTTGATGCCTGCGCCAATCTCATACAGCGGGTTGGCGGTATCGTGGGCTACGTCAGGCTTCTGGTCCAGCACGTCCTGCCAGCTTGACGGCAGTTCGAACGGCAGCGTGCCCTGCGCCTTGCTCTTACCGGTTACCACATCCAGCACTGCTTCGTCAGAGGCGCCGAAGTTGGCCATCAGCACATCCACGCGGTCTTTCACGTTGGTGAGGATGGCCGGACGGTCGATGTACACCGACAACACCACAGGAATGTTGAGCGCTTCGACTTTCTTGATCAACGTGTAGTCTTCAGTGCCGGTATAAATACCGTCGTGGGCCGTTTCCTGTACCAGGGTATCGGTGTCTTCAAAGCCGAGTTGGCCGAAGTTGACCGAGCCGAACGGGAAGTGCGGATCGTTTTCGTGTGGTGTGTCTACGCGCAGAATGGCCAGTTCGGCTTCTTCTGGCGTTGCTACCACTTCCATTCCATAGCGCGCGGCGACGGTGGCGTTGACGTTGTGCAGGTACACTTTCTTACCGCTTACGGCCAGCGGCAGCATGTCGCCGTCGTTTTTCAGCAGCACCTGAGAGCGGCGCTGGGCCTCATCAGCCTTCGCCTGGAACTCGCTGTTGCCGACAATCTGCGCGGCTTTGGTTTCATCTACAAACGGCTTCTCAAACAGGCCCAGGTCAAACTTCTGCACCATGATGCGCGTGACTGCGGCGTCGATAACCTCATCAGGAAGCTGTTTTTCATTGATAGCGGCAATCAGGTCGCTGGAGTCGGTGGTGCCGCCAAACTGGTCGATACCGGCCTCAACGGCTTTCACTACGCGCTGCTGGCGAGTCAGGTCTTCCACGCCCCAGGACATGCCGATACCGGCCGCCCACGGCGACACGCCTGCGGCAATGTCTTCATCGGTGATGCCCGTCTCGCATTTATTGACGCAGGTTTCAAGAATGCCCCAGTCGCTGAGAATCACGCCTTTAAAGCCAAAGCGGCCGCGCAGCATGTCGGTTAGAATCTGTTTGTTAAAACCAAAACCGACTTCTTCAATCAACTCGCCGTTATACCAAAGGCCAATTGGCTGGCCGTAGTACGGCATCACCGACGCCCCGTTTGCGGCAAATGCACCCTCAAACGGTACCAGATGGTATTCCAGGTTATCACCCGGGTAGTCCTGCTCTTTGCCGTAGAAGTTGTGCGGGTCGAGACCGGCACGCTGAGGGCCACCGCCAGCAAAGTGCTTCACAACGGTAATGACGCTGTCGGCATTCAGGCCGCTGGCGCCGTTCTGGAACCCTTCGATATACGCCTGGGTCAGGCTTTTGGCAATCTGGTTATCTTCACCGAAGGTGCCGTTGATGCGGCCCCAGCGCGGCTCTGTGGCAAGGTCGGCCTGCGGCGACAGCGCCATATGGATGCCGACCGCACGGTATTCCTGGCGGGCGATATCCCCGAAGGTTTTCACCAGCGCGGGGTCATTAATGGCTGCAAAGCCCAGCGTTTCTGGCCACTGGGAGAAGCTGCCTGCCGCGACGCTGGTGGCGTCAGGATCGTTTTCAAAGTGGTTACGCGGGTCGGTACTGATAGTAACGGGGATACCCAGGCGCGTATTTTCTGCGGTTTCCTGCAATTTGTTGTTGTCAGCAGAAATATGGGCCGGGTTGCCCGCCATACGGGTGATAAAGGTATTGACGTAGATGTTGCCGATTTCGTTGTCGGTGGTGGTGAAATCCACGCGCCCTGCGTCGTCAAGGGTGATGGTGCCGTGCATCATCGCACCGGCTTTTTCTTCCACCGTCATTTGGCTGGTTAAGTCTTTGGCGCGTGTTTCGCTGTCGAGGCGCCAGTCTTCGTATTTATCAAGCTTGCCGTTTTTATTCAGATCTTTAAATTGCTGACCATTGATGGTCAGTAGCTTAATATTGCGGCTTTCCAGCTCCGCCTGCTTAACGTTGCCGGTGTTTGAATTGTGGTGGTGGTCATTATCACATCCAGCTAACCCGGTGGCCAAAAGGCCACTGAATATCAGAACTGATTTCCTTTTAAATATCATACTGACGACTCCATGTTTTCAGAGGGAAATTAACGGAAATGCAATGGTTTCGACGGGATAGTATATTTCTCAGTGAAAAAACAGCATACATGACCGCCATTATTTAAAACGGTAGATATTTATAGTGATTTTAGACTTTTGGGATTATGTCATGATTTTTTCGGGGCTTGAAATAAAGAGCTTTTGATTTGTGATTTTATTCACAAAGTGATTAATAGACGGTATGTTTGCATAAATGAAATAGAGTAATGATATGCGCAGCATAAAAGGAATTGCTGAGCCTTACTGGATGTTTTAGTCAATTACTGGCGCGCAGAGGGAAATATGGATGTAATAATTTTCACAAGAAAAATAAATTCCTTTTTAGGGTTTTTTATTAAAAACCGCGCTGCTTATTGCGCGCTGTAAAAATAATGAAGCAAGCCGTTATTATTTCCTGGGCGTTACGGCTAATGACCTGGGGCTTTATTGCCGGGGCCGCGGGTTTGCTGGCGCTTATCACCTGGCAATTGTACCTGCCGCCTGGAGTGCCGCCCGCCGTAAACAGTGAGGCCTTCGCAACAGATTCACGCTTAACCACGCCGCCTTTTGCGCACGGGCTGTTTGGCTCCGGGGCCTCGGCTACCGGTGTTGATGCGCAAAGCGACACGCTGACGCCAACCCGTCTGCCGGTGACGCTCACCGGGCTGCTCGCCAGCGACGACGTTAAGCGCAGGCTGGCGGTGGTGCAGTACCAGGGCAAGCAGGCCAGCTACCGCGAGGGCGATACGCTGCCGGTTAGCGGTGTGCGGGTCGCGCGTATTGAGCGCGACGGCATTGTGCTCGACGAGCCAGGCGGACTTACGCGCCTGGGCTGGCCGCGCCAGAAGCCGGGGGCAGCAGGCGGGAAAGTATCGGGTGAGGTGCGCACACAGCTGGTGCAGCGCCCACAGGATATTGCCGACTTTCTGAGCGTGGCGCCGGTGCGCGAAGGCGAGGTGCTGCGTGGTTATCGTATTAATCCTGGGCGCAAGCCGGAACTGTTTAACAAGCTTGGCTTTGAGCCAAATGACCTGGCGGTTGCGATTAACGGCACTGATTTGAGCGACAGCCAGCAGGCGCAGCAAATCCTGCTACAGCTGCCGCAGCTGCGCGCGCTGACCGTGACCGTGGAGCGGGACGGCCAGCGCCATGACATTGCAGTCTCACTGGACGAGGGAGCGTTATGAGGTGGTTTTGCCGTTTTCTGCTGATTGCAGGCGTGAGCCTGGCGCTGCCGCTGCGCGCAGCGGAGTTCTCCGCGAGCTTTAAAGGCGTGGACGTTAACGAATTTATCAATACTGTCAGCGGCAACCTGAATAAAACGGTGATTGTCGACCCTGCGGTGCGCGGCACCATTACCGTGCGCAGCTATGACATGCTCACCGAGGAGCAGTACTACCAGTTCTTTTTAAGCGTACTCGACGTTTACGGCTTTGCGGTGGTGCCGATGGATAACGGCGTATTGAAGGTGGTGAAAGCCAAAGACGCCAAAATGTCGTCGGTGCCGGTAGTGGACGATGCCGCCAGCGCGCGCGGCGATGAGGTGATTACCCGCGTGGCGCCGCTGCACAATGTTACCGCCCGCGACCTCGCTCCGCTGCTGCGCCAGCTTAACGATAATGCGGGCGTGGGCAACGTGGTGCATTACGACCCGTCTAACGTGCTGCTGCTCACCGGGCGAGCGGCGGTGATAAACCGCCTGATGCAGATTGTTGAGCGCGTTGACAGCGCCGGAAGCCAGCAGGTGCAAACCCAGCCCTTGCAGCACGCCTCGGCAGCCGAGGTGGCGCGCCTGGTGACTCAGGCGCAGGACAGCAATAAAAACGCTGTGGCCGCCGGGCGCATTGTGGCTGATGAGCGCACCAACGCGGTGATGATAAGCGGCGATGCCAGCGCCCGCGCCCGGCTGGTGGCAATGGTGCGCCAGCTTGATAAACCGCAGGTCAGTCGCGGCAACACCCGCGTGGTATACCTGAAATACGCTAACGCAGAAAAGCTGGTGGAAGTGCTGACCGGCGTGAGCGGCAGCCTGGAGGGCGACGCGCAGAACGCCAAAAGCAGCGTGGCGCTCACCCGCGATACGGTCATTAAAGCCGACCCGCAGACCAACTCACTCATTATCAACGCCACGCCGGATGTGCTCAACGAACTGGAAAACGTCATTGCCCGGCTCGATATCCGCCGCCCGCAGGTGTTGGTGGAGGCCATCATTGCCGAGGTGCAAAACGCCGACGGCTTAAGTCTCGGCATTCAGTGGGCGCAAAAAAGCGTGGGCGCGACCCAATACACCGGCACCGGGCTACCCATAACCAGCGTAATGGCGGGGGCAGACCAGTATCGCCAGAACGGCGAAATCCCCACCAGCCTTGCCAGTGCGCTGGCGTCTTTTAACGGCATTGCTGCCGGGTTTTACTCCGGTAACTGGGCAATGTTGCTGACTGCGCTTTCCAGCGACAGCAAAAACGACATTCTCGCCACGCCCAGCATTGTGACGCTGGATAACAAAGAGGCGTCGTTCAACGTCGGCCAGGAAGTGCCGGTGTTGACCGGCTCACAGACCACCTCCGGCGACAATATTTTTAACACCGTTGAGCGCAAAACCGTGGGTATCAAGCTCAAGGTGAAGCCGCAAATTAACGACGGCGATTCGGTATTGCTGGAAATTGAGCAGGAAGTGTCGAGTGTGGCAGACAGCGCCAGCACCAGCGACCTCGGTGTGACCTTTAACACCCGCACGGTGAACAACGCCGTGCTGGTGACCAGCGGGGCGACGGTGGTGGTGGGCGGTCTGCTGGACCACAGCAGCCGCGAAAGCGCCAGTAAAGTGCCGCTACTGGGGGATATTCCGGTGGTTGGCAACCTGTTTCGCTACAAAAGTAAATCGCGTGAGAAGCGCAACCTGATGCTGTTTATTCGCCCGACCATCATCCGTGACCAGCAGCATTATGACGCGGCGTCGTCCGGTAAATATCAGCAGTTCCACCGCGATGATACCGACGGCGGCCAGCCTGCATTGTGGCGCGCTGACAGCAGCGCACGTCTGGATTTACCGGAACTGAGCGCGGGTCAGGGGTTTAACGAGGTGCGCAGCGCCATCGCGCTCTTTTACAGCGCGAGTGTGAAATGACCATGCTGACGCCGTCTTATGCCCGCCGCCACGGCGTGCTGCTGACGCACGATGGCACAGGCGCGCAGTTGCTGTGCCGTGCAGAGGTGTCCTGCGCGGCACTTCAGGAGGCCCGGCGCGTGGCGGGCGGGCCAATGCAGGTGACGGTGCTTGATGACGAGACATTTGAGCGCCAGCTGGTTGAGCTTTATCAGCAGGGCGGCGCGCACGTGCAGCGAGTCATGGCCGAGATTGGCAATGAAGCGGATTTTTACGCGCTGGCAGAAGAGTTGCCGGAGCAGGATGATCTGCTGGAAAGCGATGACGGTGCGCCGATTATCCGCCTGATTAACGCCATGCTCGGCGAGGCCATTAAAGAAGGCGCGTCGGATATCCATATCGAAACCTTTGAGCGCTCGCTGAGCATCCGTTTTCGGGTGGACGGCGTGCTGCGTGAAGTGCTCCAGCCCCAGCGCCGCCTGGCCGCACTGCTGGTGTCGCGCATCAAGGTGATGGCGCGGCTCGACATTGCTGAAAAACGCGTGCCGCAGGACGGGCGCATTTCGCTGCGCCTCGGCGGGCGCGCCATTGACGTGCGCGTGTCAACGCTGCCGGTCAATCATGGCGAGCGCGTGGTGTTGCGCCTGCTGGATAAAAACAGCGTGCGGCTTAACCTCAGTTCGCTGGGGATGGAGGCAGGGCTGCGTGCGCAAATGGAGCAGCTTCTCGCCCAGCCGCACGGCATTTTGCTGGTAACCGGCCCGACCGGCGCGGGCAAAAGCACCACGCTCTATGCGGCACTCAGCGAACTTAACAGCAAAGAGCGCAACATCCTCACCGTGGAAGATCCGGTGGAGTACGACCTGCCCGGCATTGGGCAGACTCAGGTCAACAGCAAGGTCGATATGACCTTTGCCCGTGGGCTGCGCGCGATTTTGCGCCAGGACCCGGATGTGGTGATGGTGGGCGAAATTCGCGATGTGGAAACCGCCGCGATTGCAGTGCAGGCGTCGCTGACCGGGCACCTGGTGCTTTCGACCTTGCATACCAACAGTGCGGCGGGTGCGGTGACGCGCCTGCGGGACATGGGCGTGGAGCCGTTTCTGCTGGCAACGTCGTTAATTGGCGTGTTGGCCCAGCGGCTGGTACGGCTGCTGTGTACGCACTGCCGCCGCCCGGAGGTAATGGAGGACAGCCGCGTGGTGTATCGCCCGGTGGGCTGCGAGGCCTGTAACTTCACCGGTTATCGCGGGCGCACCGCGATTTACGAACTGCTCAGGGTGGACGACGCGCTGCGTAGCGCCATCCAGCGCGAGGCGGGAGAACTGGAACTGGCGCAGCACCTGTGTGGCGACACGCTGTACCAGAACGGGCTTACGCAAGTGCACGCGGGTGTTACCTCGCTTGAAGAGGTGACGCGCGTCACCCGGAGCGCCTGAGATGGCTGAGTATCGCTATCAGGCCCGCGATGCCGGCGGTAAAAACCGCCGTGGGCGCATTGGCGCAGAAAACGAGCGTCAGGCGGGGCAACTGCTGCGCGAGCAGGGATTGCTGGTGCTGGAACTGCATCTTAGTCCACCGCGCCGGGCGCCTTTGTTGCAGCGTGGCATTTCCGGCGCCTCGCTGGCGCTGTTGATGCGCCAGTTGGCAACACTGGTGGCCGCCGGGTTGCCCCTTGATGAGTCACTTGGCGTGGTGGCCCAGCAGAGCGAAGAAAAGCGCGTGAAGCTGGTGCTACAGGCGGTACTGGCACGGGTGGTGGAAGGCTATTCGCTGGCGCAGGCGCTGCGCGAGCATCCGCGTATTTTTGGTTCGCTGTACTGCGCGCTGGTGGAGGCAGGCGAAGCCTCCGGCCAGCTTGACCGTGTGCTGCTGCGCCTGGCCGAGCACGTTGAGCAGCGCCAGCAGATGAAGGGCAAGCTCACCCAGGCGCTGGTGTACCCGCTGGTACTGACGCTGGTGGCCATTGGTGTAATTTCCACGCTGCTGGCGGTGGTGGTGCCGAAGGTGGCTGAACAGTTTATTCATATGAAACAGACGCTGCCCTGGACCACGCGGCTGTTGATGTCACTTAGCGATGGCGTGCGCACCACCGGGCCGTGGCTGTTACTGGCGCTGCTGTGTGGCCTGCTGGTGCTGGTACGTCTTTTACGTAAACCGGCGTACCGGCTGGCCTGGGAGCGCGGGTTACTGAAGCTGCCGCTGTGCGGGCGGCTGGTGCGTGAGGTAAACACCGCGCGCTACGCTCGTACCCTGAGCATTTTATATAACAGCGGGGTGCCGCTACTGGACGCCATGCACATTGGTGCACAGGTACTCAGCAATGGGCAAATTGCTCTGCTGTTGCGCGGGGCTGAGGAGCGGGTGCGCGAAGGCGCCAGCCTGCAACAGGCGCTGGAACACACCGCGCTGTTCTCACCGATGATGCGCCATATGATCGCCTCCGGCGAGCGCAGCGGTGAGCTGGGCGATATGCTGCTGCGCGCGGCAGATAACCAGGAAAGCAGCCTTAATGCCCGTACCACGCTGTTTTTTAGCCTGTTTGAACCGCTGCTGGTGGTGGCGATGGCGGCGGTGGTGCTGTTTATTGTGCTGGCTATCCTGCAACCCATTTTGCAACTCAACAACATGATGACGCTGTAATACACGGAGGTAATACGATGACGCGAACCCGGAAAAGGGCGTCGGCCCAGGCGGGATTTACGCTGCTGGAAGTGATGGTGGTGATTGTTATCCTCGGCATTCTGGCAAGCCTGGTGGTGCCAAATCTGATGGGCAACAAAGACAAAGCGGACGCGCAAAAGGCGGTCAGCGATATCACCGCGCTGGAAAGCGCGCTGGATATGTACCGGCTGGATAACAACCGCTATCCCTCTAACGAACAGGGGCTGGATGCGCTGGTGGTTAAGCCGACGCTCACGCCGGTACCGCGCAACTATCCTGACGGCGGCTACATTCGCCGCCTGCCGCAGGATCCGTGGGGCAATGACTACCTCTATCGTCAGCCGGGAAAACATGGCCGGATTGATATCTGGTCAAACGGCCAGGATGGCGAGCCGGATACCCAGGACGATGTCACCAACTGGGCGCGCTAAGGGTTTTACGCTGCTGGAGGTGATGCTGGTGCTGCTGCTGTTAAGCCTTAGCGCGACAATGGTTGTGGCGACGTTGCCGGGTCAGCACTATCGCGCAGAGCAGGAAGGGCAGCGGCTGGCAGAACGCCTGAGCGGCCTGGCGCGCATGGCGGCGCTGGACGGGCGGCTGTACGGTTTGCAGGTGCAGGCCGGAAACTGGCAGCTAAAAACCTGGCAGCAGGGGCGCTGGCAGCCGCTGCGTCTACCGGGCGGGGCCAGTGAGCATGAGTTGCCCGACGGCTGGAGCCTGACGCTGAATGTTGCCGGTGAGGTCAGCGGCAACGCGCCGCAGGTGCTGATCCTGCCGGGCGGTGACGTGACGCCGTTTCGTCTTCGCTACCTGCACGACGGCCAGGCGGTGGTTGAAGTGACGCCGGACGATGACGGTTGGCCAGTTGCCACGGATTTGCGTGATGACGCGCGTTAAGGGCATGACGTTACTGGAGGTGCTGGTGGCGCTGGCGATTTTCTCGCTGGCGGCGCTGGCGCTGCTGCAAAGCCTTGGGCAACTGGCGAGCGGCACCGGCAGGCTGGCAGATAAATACTGGGCCGATACGGTGGCAGAAAACCAGCTGGTGGCGCTGAAACTCCAGAACATCTGGCCCGCGCTGCGCTGGACCCAGGGAGAAAGCGAGCAGGCGGGGCAAACCTGGTACTGGCGCTGGCGCGGGGTTGAAAGCGGTCAGCCAGGCGTGCGCGTGCTGGAGGTTGAGGTGAGCGCCCAGCCGTGGCAGCGCGACAGTACGGCAGTGACCACGCTACAAACCTGGGTGGTGCAAAAGTGAAGGCGCGCGGTTTTACGCTACTGGAAATGGTGCTGGCGCTGGCCGTTTTCGCGCTACTGGGGCTGATGGCTAACCGCGTGCTGTATCAGGGCATGGCGCTGGAGCAGCGTTCAGCGCGCCACGCCAGTCGGCTGGCGCAGATCCAGCATGCGCTGGCGATAATGGAGCGCGATATTTCTGCCATGTTGCCGCGCCCGGTGCGCACGCCCGGGCCACTCGGCGGCGAGTCGCCGCGGGCTGTCACAGAGCGTGGTGCCGGCGACAGCCTCATTTTTACCCATGCGGGCTGGCTTAACCCCGGCGGCACGCTGGCTCGTTCGCAGCTACAGCGCGTGGCGTACCGCGTGGAGGGCGAAAGCCTGGTGCGCGCCTTTCTTGATTATCCCGATATGCCCGCGGGCAGTGATGCCCATCACCGACGCCTGCTTAACGGCGTAAGCGCGCTGCGGCTGCGCTACTGGGTTGAGGGCGACTGGCGGCGTGAATGGCAGGGCGAAGGCGCGCTGCCGCAGGCGATTGAAGTCAGCCTGACGCTGAGTGAGGGAACGACAGTCACACGCCGCTTCCTGCTGGCGGAGGGCGCATGAGACAAAAAGGCATGGCGCTGCTGACGGTGCTGCTGCTGCTGGCGGTAATGGTCGCGCTGGCAGCGCTGGCGACCGAGCGCTGGTTCTTCAGCTTCCAGTACGGCGTGCAGCTTCACCAGCGTGCGCAGGGCAAATGGTTTGCCGCAGGGGCAGAGGACGTGGCGGGTGGTCTGCTGCGACTGGATGCGCTGGATGATATGCGCCACACCCATCTTTCACAGCGCTGGGCGACGCTTGCCAACAGCCTGCCGCTGGAGAGCGGACAATTGCAGATGCGCATTAACGATGCGCAGGCCTGTTTTAACCTTAATGCGCTGGGTGATGATGGCGCGCGTACGGTGTTTATTCGTCTGTTGACGTTAAACGGCGTTGAGACAGCGACGGCGCAGATGATTGCCGTGGCGGCAGCGGACTGGGTAACCGAGGGCGACGAGTCGCGCGCCGGTGGCGTAAAAGACAGCGAGTATGCCGCGCTGGAGCCACCGTATCTCACCGCACAACAACTCATGTGGGACGTGAGCGAGTTGCGTCAGGTGCGTGGCGTAAGTGCCGACCTTTGGAATCAACTACGTACGCAGTTGTGTGCACTGCCGGTGCAGAGCCTGGCGCTGAATATCAACACGCTGGGCGCAGAGCACTGGCCGCTGGTGGCCGCACTTTCTGACGATATCACCGAAGAAGACGTGCGCCGCTGGATCGCCCAGCGCCCTGATGCGGGCTGGCCAACGCTGGAGGCGGCGTTTGCCGGGCTGAAACCTCTCGCCGGGCAGCGGCGTTACCTTGCCCTTAACAGCGAATTTTTTAGCGTACATATCAGCGCGAGTATGGATGACGTCGCGTACCGCCAGCACAGCCTGTTGCAGCGCAGCAACGGCAAAATCAGCGTGCTGTGGCGACAGCAGGAGGCAGAACCATGAGTAAAACAGCGCACTGGCTGGTGCTGGCACCGGCCGGTGATTCTGAAGAGGCCTTTGTCTGGATGCGGCTCAACGCGCAGGCAGAGCCAGAAGGTGCGCGCGGTGAGGTGACGGCAGCACAGTTGACTACCCTTGCGGCGCGCTACCCGGATGACGCCTGCTGCCTGCTGGTGCCGGTGAGCGCGTTAGCGATTGAGCGCGTGCATCTGCCGGGCCGTCATGATGCAGCGGGGCTGCGCGCGCTGCCCTGGCTGGTGGAAGAAAAACTGGCTGGCACGATGGAGCACATGGTGACGGTGCCGCTGGCCCGCGCAGGTGAAAACATCTGGGTTGCCGCGCTGGAGCAGTCACAGCTGACGCGCTGGCAGGCTCCGTTTCAGGCAGCCAGTCTCAGGCTTGAGAAAATCATCCCCGATGCGCTTGCGCTCCCGCTGCATGATGACGCTCCGTCTGCGCTGCGCTGGCGTGATGGCTGGCTCGTGCGTACCGCAGGCTGGCAGGGGACGCAGGTTGATGATAACTGGCTCACGCTGTGGCTGACTGCCCGCCAGCGTGAATGCCCTGATGAAAAGCCACTGCGCTGCTACGGTGATGCACCACCGGGCTGTAACGACTGGCAGGTACAGCCGCAGCAGGATGCTTTCATGCTGCTGGCCTGCGAAGCCGTGCGCGCTGACATCTCGCTGTTGCCAAAGCCGGTTTCTCACGCCCGTTGGGCCTGGCGACAACCGCTGTACGCGGCGGTCGCGATGCTGGTGCTGTTATTTACCTGGCAAGGGCTGGGGCTGTGGCAACTGATGCGCCAGGGTGACGCCCTTGAGCAGCAGGTGCGCCAGCAGGTTGGCGCACGTTTTCCTGGTGAGTCGCAGGCAAACTGGCAGGCCGTGGTACGCCGGGCTATGGCGCAACAGCGCGGCGGTGAATTTGCCCTGTGGATGGCGGCACTCCCGCCGTTACCTGAGGGCGTGACAGTGCGTGAATTCAGCTGGCGCAGCGAGGCGCTGCGGCTGGTGTTGAACGGCGAGGCCGCAGGGCTTGCCCGGGCGCAGCAGCGCCTTGCCGAGGCCTTTACCCTGGAGCGCCAGCGTGACGGCGCATTTCTGCTCACGCTTAAGGATGAGTCGTGATGAACAGGCTACGAACGTTCTGGGAACAGCGCACGGCGCGCGAGCGTCGATTGCTGGCTGTACTGGCCGCCGTGCTGGGCGTTTTGACGGTCTGGCTCCTGCTCTGGCAACCGCTACAGCGTGCGCTGGAGTCTCAGGCGCAACGCCAGACCCGGCTGTCTGCGTTGTCTGCGCAGATAGTGCGTTTGCCACCGCGTGTGGATAAGGCGAGCGTTGAAAACCTGCTGCGCCAGCGCGCAACCGCGCAGGGCATCACGCTGGCGTCGGTGAAGCGCAGCGATAATCAGCTACAGGTTGCGGTGAGCGTAGCAAATGCCGATGCGCTGTTGGGCTGGCTGTTAGCACTGGAGGAACAGGGCGTGGTACGGGTGCGTGAACTTACCATGCAGGGTAAAACGCCAGCGGATGGCAGCGTAAGCGCCAGCCTGTTACTGGATGTGCACTGAGATGAGCAAAGCGTGGCGCTATGGCGCACTGTGTTTGCTGCTGTACCTGCTGGCACTGGCGTTTACCGCGCCTGCGCGCCTGGTGGCGCGGCTGTTACCTGAACACATCTCGACGAGTGGTGTAACGGGTACCATCTGGGCCGGTCAGTTCCTGAACCTGCGCTGGAAAAACATCAGTTCAGGAGACGTGAGTTGGCGCTGGGGCTGGTATAACGGCCTGCCAGGGGTTTATGTTATGGCTCAGGGTGGCCCTGTTCAGGGCAACGCGCACATTGGCTGGCTGGGAAGCTGGCGGGTGTCGGATGCGCGCCTGAAGGCCGAGGCACAACCGCTTCTGGCCCTCTCTGGCGTGATGTTACCGCTTGAGGCGCAGGGGGAATTAACCCTCACGCTTACAACCCTGCGCATAACGCCAGCGGCGTGTCTGGCGCTGGAAGCCCGGCTGGACTGGCATGAGGCACAGTTAGGGGCGTTAGGACAACGGCTCGCACTCGGTGAGCCGCAGCTTGATATGCGCTGCGAGGGGCAACGGATTAAGGGCGTGTTGCGCCAGGCGCAGGCCCCGCTGCCGTTTAGCGCGCAAGGCAGCCTGGATTACGGCGGAGAATACCGCGTTTCAGGCCAGAGTGGCCCGACGGACGCACTGCCTGCGCCCTGGCCGCAGATGATTAATAGCGTGACGCAGCCTGCGCCGGATGGGCAACGCATAATGGAGGTATCTGGAAAATGGACTCTTCACCGCCGCTGAGCGGCTATCGCATCCCGGCCTGGTTGATGGTGTTTTATGGCGTGCTGCTGTTTACGCTGGGCTGGATAGCATCGGGCCTGTGGGAAGCCTGGCACCGCCCTGAGGCTGATAGCGTGCGTAGTCACGCGCTCCCGGCGCCATCCCGCGAGCAGGCGAGCAATAATGAAGAAGTTGGACCTGTCTGTGATGACAATACGTTGTTGCCGTTACGCTACAGCGCCCACGTATGGGCAGATGCTCCGGCGCAGCGCAGCGTCACCCTTAATGCCAAACAGTATCGGGAAGGCGACACACTGCCCTGCGGCGAAGAGGTTGTGGCCATAGAGCCCACCGCGCTAGTGCTTCATTCACTGGGCCGCCGGATGCAGCTTGATGCAATGTGGGACTGGCCCGGTGGTGCAGTCGACAGCATTGTCATTAACGATGAGGACATGCCGTGATGCTGTGGGTGGCTGGCATGTTTGTGCTGGGGCTGATGGCTGGCAGCGTGCTGAACTGCGTTATCTGGCGTCTGCCGGTGATGATGGCACGCCAGGCCGCTACCGCCGAAGGTCTACCGGTGCAGGATGGTTTCCCGCCACGTTTTAATCTGTTTTTACCCCGCTCGTGCTGCCCGCAGTGCCGCCACACCATTGCTTTTTACGACAACATTCCGCTACTGAGCTGGCTGTGGCTTCGTGGGCGCTGTCGCCACTGTGGAGGCAGCATCGGCTGGCGTTATCCGCTTACTGAACTGATGAGCGCGCTGTGCACGGCCTGGATTGCGCTGGGCTGGCCGCCGGGGCTGGATGCGCTGATGCTGGCGCTCTGCTGCTGGCTGCTGATTGCGCTCCTGAGCATCGATCTTGAGCATATGCTGTTGCCCGATGTTCTGACACTGTCTTTGCTGTGGTTAGGCCTGCTGGCCAATCTGCACGGTGCGTTTGTGCCGTTGCAGGATGCGGTGCTGGGCGCTGTTGCTGGCTGGCTTACCTTGTGGGGCGTCTATCAGGCCTTTTTACTGCTTACCGGGCGTGAAGGACTGGGGTATGGGGATTTTAAACTGCTGGCCGCATTGGGCGCCTGGTGCGGCTGGCAGCAGCTACCGCTGTTGCTTTTGTTGGCATCGCTACTGGGCATTGTGCTGATGCTGGCGCTGCGTCTTAGCGGGCGTATTGCGCGCGGCGAGGCGTTTGCGTTTGGCCCCTGTCTGGCGCTGGCAGGCTGGTGGGTTATCACCGAGCCTGCGGCGGTGTGGTTTTAACCGGCACGGCGGTTGCGGCAATCTGGGCGTGATGACCAGAACAGCGCGTGGTTGGCTGCGGCGCAGGAAGCGGGCGTTTAGCCGCGCCAGGTGCGCCGCCTGGCGGATTACGCTTTTGGCAGCGTGGCAATAAACGGTTTTAACAGTGTGCTGAATTCGGCGCACTGGCTGGCAGGTGGCGTGGTGTCACGCAGCAGGCGCTGATAAAGCTGCTCGCTGTAAGGTGCGATGTCTGCCGACGGTGTCCAGCCGCGTTCGCGTGCAGCGCGGTAGGCAGCCTGCTCGATTTGCCCGTCGGCGGGTAAATCGCGGTAGCCACATTGCTGCTTAAGATAGCGCGTACCGGCAATCACTGACGCGACCTGCTGGCGCTGGGCCTCGGTAGTGGGCTGTGGTGCGCGCTGCTGACAGGCGCTGAGGAGTAAGGGCAGAGTAAGGCTGAGAAGCACAACGTGGCGCATAATTGAATCCTTTCCTTGGGTGCGAACTTTCCGTGAGTTATCGATGGTAATGCTGCATGCGCGGGAATACAACGGCCGGGCTGCGGCGGGGAACCAGTCGTATGAATCTTATGTGTTCGGGCTAGTGTCCTGTGGCGTCAGGTGAATTGCGTAATGGCAATCGCGGGTATTGCTTTACCGTTCATGGCTGTCAGCCTGCCCTGGCAGAACGCAGAACGCAGAACGCAGAACGCAGAACGCAGAACGCAGAACGCAGAACGCAGAACGCAGAACGCAGAACGCAGAACGCAGAACGCAGAACGCAGAACGCAGAACGCAGAACGCAGAACGCAGAACGCAGAACGCAGAACGCAGAACGCAGAACGCAGGTAAAAAATTGCCCGCTGTTAACAGCGGGCAATGTGCATCACCGAAACCTTCAGATCTGAGGGCCTGCGCTCACCAGCGCGGCACCAGCCGGGGTGTCGGTATATTTGGCAAAGTTATCAACAAACAACTGTGCCAGGTGGCCCGCCTTCTCCTGCCACTGCTCTGGTGATGACCAGGTGTTGCGCGGGTCAAGAATGTGCGTATCAACACCCGGCAGCGTGGTTGGAATCGCCAGGTTAAACAGCGGCAGCGTGAAGGTTTCGGCATCATCCAGCGCGCCATCAAGGATAGCGTCGATAATCGCGCGGGTGTCTTTAATGGAAATGCGCTTGCCGGTGCCATTCCAGCCGGTATTGACCAGGTAGGCCTGCGCGCCTGCTTCCTGCATACGCTTGACCAGCACTTCAGCATACTGCGTGGGGTGCAGCGTGAGGAATGCGGCGCCAAAACAGGCGGAGAAGGTTGGCGTCGGTTCGGTAACGCCGCGCTCGGTACCGGCGAGCTTGGCGGTAAAGCCAGACAGGAAGTGATACTGCGTCTGGTTGGCCGTCAGGCGCGATACCGGCGGCAGTACGCCAAAGGCGTCTGCCGTCAGGAAGATAACTTTGGTGGCGTGTCCGGCCTTCGACACTGGCTTAACGATGTTTTCGATATGGTAAATCGGATAGGAAACGCGGGTGTTTTCTGTTTTTGATGCATCGTCAAAATCAATGGAGCTATCGGCGCGCACCGTGACGTTTTCCAGCAACGCATCGCGGCGAATAGCGTGGTAAATGTCTGGCTCTGCTTCTTCTGACAGGCGAATGGTTTTGGCGTAGCAGCCACCTTCGAAGTTAAACACGCCGTCGTCGTCCCAGCCGTGCTCGTCATCGCCAATCAGGCGGCGCTTGGGATCGGTAGACAGCGTGGTTTTACCGGTGCCGGACAGGCCAAAGAACACCGCCACGTCGCCTTTTTCACCCACGTTTGCCGAGCAGTGCATGGAGGCAATACCGCGCAGCGGCAGCAGGTAGTTCATGATGGCGAACATACCTTTTTTCATTTCGCCGCCGTACCAGGTGCCGCCGATAAGCTGCATACGCTCGGTCAGGTTGAAAGCGATGAAGTTTTCTGAATTCAGGCCCTGCTCCTGCCACTGTGGGTTGGTGCATTTCGCACCGTTCATGACCACAAAATCAGGCGTGAAGCTCTCAAGCTCTTGCTCGGTTGGGCGAATAAACATGTTTTTAACAAAGTGTGCCTGCCAGGCCACTTCGGTAATAAAACGCACGGACAGGCGGGTGTCGGCGTTAGCGCCGCAGAAGGCGTCGATGATGAACAGGCGTTTGCCGGAAAGTTGCTGCGTGACCAGCCCTTTGAGGTGCTGCCAGGTTTCCTGGGAGAGCGGCTTGTTGTCGTTTTTGCCTTTGCCTTTATCGGCCCACCACAGCGTGTCGCGGGTGGTGTCGTCACGCACGATGTATTTATCTTTTGGGGAGCGACCGGTAAAGATGCCGGTATCAACGGAAACGGCACCCAGGTTCGTTAGCGTTCCGCGTTCGAAGCCTTGCAGGCCCGGCGCCAGCTCTTCCTGGTAGAGCGTGTCGTAATCGGGGTTGTAGACCACTTCGGCGACGTCGTGGATGCCATACTGCGAAAGATCCTGAGGGGATATGCCATTAGCGCGCATGTCACTGCTCCTTAGCTAACTTAATATTGTTGTAGATTGTAGGGTTTTACAGGTGGTGTAGACCGAGACCGGCATCATATATCCGCGTATCTCTTCATACGTGAGAGGAAAATCGGGCCTGAGGCCGGTAACAGCGCGCCAGAGAGTATGACAGCATTTTACGCTGCGGCGGGGGAAATTATCCGAATATGTTAAGAAACGGTGCGATAAACGGACGGTTTGTGAGTGTAAGCGCTTTCTCGGAAGAAAATGTATGAAACGCGCCTCCACAAACAGGAGGAGGCGCGAATAACAGAGCAGTGATTAATGGATGTGAGGGGCGTCCGGTGCCGCATTATTGCGAAGTGCGGTGATATCCATGGCGGTAAAGACATAGTGACTGCCGCAGTAATCGCAATGCATGTCGATTTCGCCGTCTTCTTCAATAATGCCGTTGACCTCTTCCTCTGGCAGCGTCTTGAGCGCCTCAGCGCAGCGCTGGCGCGAACACGTGCACTTAAACTCCACGTCCTGCGGATCGTAAAGCGTCACTTCTTCTTCATGATAAAGGCGCCACAGCACATCATTGGCCGGCAGGTTCAGCAACTCTTCAGCTGTGATGGTTTCGGTCAGCGTCGCCAGGTGGTTGAAGTCCTCTTCCTGCGCGTTCTGTGCAGGCAGTACCTGTAACAGCAGGCCGCCTGCGGCCGCTTTGCCGTCCACGTCGCCGGTACGGATAAAGAGTCGCGTCGGCAGCTGTTCAGAACGCATGAAGTAGTCTTCCAGGCAGGCGGCGAGAGTATCGCCTTCCAGCCCAACAACGCCCTGGTAACGTTCGCCGTCTTCTGGCGAGATGGTGATAACCAGATAGCCGTTGCCCACCAGCGTTTTCAGGTCAGCATCGTCCGGCACCTCGCCCTGCACACGCGCAACGCCGCGCATCTGCTGTTTGTTGTTGCCGTTAATCACCGCAAGTGTCAGCGGGCCATCGCCCTGCAACTGCACGGTAATATCGCCGTCAAACTTGAGCGTGGCAGTCAGCAGGCTGGTGGCGACCAGCAACTCACCCAGCACGTTTTTCACCGGCAGCGGGTAGTCGTGGTTTTGCAGCATTTGCTGCCAGGTGTCGGATACCGTCACCAGTTCGCCGCGCACGGCGTGGTTTTCAAATAAATAGCGGTGTAGCTGGTCGTGTTGAGCCATAGTTATTCTCTCTCAGGGCGGCCTTACTCGCGGTCGCCATACTTAAATTTCATCAGGTCGCGGCGCTCTTTTTTATCCGGCCTGCGCTCCGGGTTTGGCATCGACAGCGCGTTGAGTTTGCGCGCCTGCGCGATTTTTTCGCGCTTTTCGATGCTCTGCGCGGTCTCTTCGTACAACAGCACCGCTTCGCTTGCCGGGCGACGTTGACTGCTAACCGACTTCACTATTACTTCGCGCCGGTCGTTGCCTTGTTGCAGCACCAGCAACGCCCCTTCTTCTACGGTTTTGCTCGGTCTGGTGCGCTGCCCGTTGTAGTGCACCTTTCCACCCTCGACCATTTCTCTGGCGAGGGCGCGGGTTTTATAAAAGCGCGCGGCCCATAGCCATTTATCAAGTCGAACGCCTTCAGCGGGTTTTTCCTTCATTACAGCTCCGAGAGTGCCGGTATCAGGCGGCGATAGTCGCCCAGTGCCGGATGCCGCGCCCAGGTTTTTTCTGGTGCGCCGGAATCCGGGTTCGTGACGCCCAGACAATAGCGAATGCCGTACTGCGCAGCGGCATCCAGAATGGCTTCGCTGTCGTCAATAAACAGCGTGCGTGACGCCTCCATTGCGGTGTGCTTGGCAACGGCGTGCCACAAACGCTGATCTTCCTTCGGATAACCAAATGTGTGGGTGGAAAGCAATAAATCAAGATGCTGGTCCAGACCGGTGTGCTCAAGTTTTACCGCCAGGTTGTGCGGATGCGCGTTGGTGAGCAGGATACGGCGCTTGCCGCTGGCCTTTAAGGCCTCAAGAAACGGCACGGTGTCGTCACGCAGCGCGGCGCGCGGACCCATCTCCTGGGTCATGGCATGAATATCCAGCTTCAGCCGGTCGCTCCAGTAATCCAGACAGTACCAGTTTAGCGTATGCTGCACTGCCTGATATTCCTGGTTTATCAGCGCGCTCGCGTCGTCTATGGAAATGCCGCGCGTCTGGCTGAGCGTTTGCGGCACCAGAGAGAGCCAGAAATAGCGGTCAAAGGCCAGATCTAACAGTGTACCGTCCATATCCAGCAGCACGGTATCCACATCACGCCAGTCAATCTTCATGCGTCACTCCAGAGGAAAAATAATGCGCGACAGGGTAGCACAACCGCCGCGCGTGACGCATAACGCATGTGGTTTTCCTCTGACTCCAGGTCTCAGAGGGGAGGGATGTCGTCCGGTCCTGGCAGCAACTGGTTGTTGAAGCAGTTCTCGTAGTACTGATGGATGGACGCCAGGCGGTGGCGCTGGCGCTGATAACGCCGCACGGCCTGCACACTGTTGACCAAAAACGCGATGCTGAGAGTGAAAAGCAGCAGCGTGGTGCCAATAAAGCGCCACACTCCGAGGCTGTCAGGAATGCTGTGTAGCGTGACGTGGCGCGTGCCGTTGGCATCCGTATGAATGCTGGTGATGATGCCCTCCGCTTTAAATGGCGTGTTCATCAGCATCGTGGCCAGCCGCTGGAATTCACGCCATTGCTCGCGGGCCGGGTAATCATAAATGGAGACCGGCGGCAGGGCCTGATCCACCAGATCGGTGCCTTCGTCGCTGATTATCACAAACCCGCCGGGCGCCGGGCTGTTAAGCGCCTGGGCGGCGCGCGAGGTTTCACGCATGAAAAATGGCGCGGTAGACGTGGTCACCAGGTTTTCAAGCGACTCCGCGCTGACAGGGCGCATAATCACGTTAATGCCGTTGAGTCTGCCGCCTTTAGCGCGGCGAATCAGTGTGTCCCAGTCTTTGGCATTGCCAAGATTCACCAGCGCGTTTTTCAGCCGCACACATTCGTTGCTGCCGGTACACAGTGCCTGGGTTTTTAGCACGATGTCGGCAAAGTCATACAGCAGTACCATGCCGGATTTTTGAATGGCTAAGGCAAGCTGGGAGCTAACTTTGCCGTTACCGCTGCTGCCAGGGTGCAGTTGTTCATTGACGGTATCGGCAAGCGCGGTGGCTTTATCGACAATGCTCGACTCAGGCAGCGGCAGCGGTCGTGCGCTATTCCAGATGATTTGCGAGCAGTCAAACGGGGTAAACGGCGAGTTTTGACCCGGAGAATAGGTGCCCTGCATGTTGATATTGCACATCCCGTTGCCGCTGACCCGCAGGGTATCGCCCACGCGCACATCGGCTTTCTCCAGCGTGTCAACGCGGCTTGTCTCAATGGTTTGCGCGCCTTTAAGCCAGGAAAGGCTCAGTTTTAGCGGCATTTCCAGCGGCACCCACAGCGTAAGCATGATGAGCACCAGTAGCGCACCGCTGGCGATAAACAGGTTGCGTAGCCACGGTTGGAGCGGAAAGTTTTTTACCTCATCATGCAGCGATAAGAAGTGGCCCTGGCGCGTGACGTGGCGGTCAAGATAGATATCAATATCGGTTTTATGCCCGAGATCGCGGGTAATGAAAGCCTGCCAGTGCGCCGGGTAAATCAGGTCGATAATGCCCAGCGAAATATTGCTGTTTTGATCCTGATTGGATTCACCAAACAGGCCCCAGCGTTTGGGCGTGCCGCGCAGACAGTGGATTTCACGCAATGTGTTTTTCGCCGGCGGTGCAAACAGCCCCCACATTCCGGCAACCAGCAGCATGATGGCGCCGCCCAACAGCCAGGGCACCACAATCCCAGGGCTTACCAGGCACAGGAATAGCAGGACAAACGCACCAACGATGAGAAAGGCCTCACGCAGGCCATCCGGGCGGCTCAGAGCGTATTCTTCATGGGTTTCCTTGCGGATATTCAAAAGCTCAATATGTTCGCTTTCTTCACCACGAATCGAGGCCTGACGCCCAGGAGTGGGTTCAAGGGAAAAGGTATTGCTCTCGCGGCGGAACTCTTCAAGGGTGTGGCCGTTAAGGGCAATCACCAACGGCAGCGTGTCGGTGCGAATGAGCTCAATGGCGTTGTCGCTGGTGATGTACTGCTCCCAGAACGGCGGCAGATGCACTTCCACGGAGTCGAGATAGTAGCGCCACTTTTGAGGGTCGTCGGTGGACAAGCCGTAGCGGGTGACTGAGCGGGTGAGTGACAGAACTTCACCGCTGCGGCTGTTAAGCGTAAGGGTCGCCGGTGCCGGGCTTGCGCCGGTAGGCGTAATGTCTGAGCGGCTGCGCGCGAGTGCGTCAAGGTAGCTTTCTACCGCCGCGCGTTCTTCCGTGCGCAGGGGGCGTTTTGCCGCCCCAGGAAAGGTCGGTGTCTGTCGCCCGTGGCGCACATGTAAAACCCGACGAAACAGCCAACCGGCAATGGCCAGGCAGACCAACATCGCTGCGATAAAAATGAGTACAGTGCTTATGCTTTTCACGTCAAACCATCATCTTCTTTTTCAAGCGCAGCAAATCAGCAACCCTTCGCAAAATTTCGGCGTGATAGTGGATTCTGGCAGGTATGGCGCGCAGCTCGATATACCCTGCAGTTCTGGTAACAGTCGACAGTGCGACTTAAGGCAGACTGACGTAAGCTTCCGTGCTGGCTCCGCTGCCCCTCTGTAAGCAACAAGACAAATAATTTTTGGCAGACCAGAGGTATTACTATCATACCAAAGGCGCGGACGATGAAATATAAGCAAAATCTCAATCCCGGCGCCATACCTTGACAACCTTACATAACACGTGGTTGGCACGAACGCGGCGGGCTGAAATTTGAGCGAAACAATTTGCATTGCCGAAAGCGTGCGCCATACAGCACAATAGCCATTAATATCTCATTAACAGAATCTGCCGCGATGCGTAATCTACCAAAACCGAAAATTCTTCATGTTGAAACGGTCGCCCGTTCTCGTCTCTTTAACGTTGAGACGGTGGATCTTGAGTTCAGCAATGGCGAGCGGCGCGTATACGAGCGCATGCGCCCAACCGGGCGCGAAGCGGTGATGATTGTGCCGGTGGTAGATAACCACCTCATCCTGATTTGTGAGTACGCCGTGGGTACGGAAAGCTACGAGCTGGGCTTCTCAAAGGGCCTCATTGACCCAGGCGAAACGGTGAACGAGGCAGCCAACCGTGAACTAAAAGAAGAAGTGGGGTTCGGGGCCAGAAAACTCACTTTTCTAAAAAAAGTCGGCATGGCGCCGTCGTATTTTTCGAGCCAGATGAATATTGTGGTGGCAGAAGATCTTTACCCGGAGTCGCTTGAAGGTGATGAGCCGGAAGAATTACCGCAGGTGCGCTGGCCGCTGGATAACCTGCTGGGACTGCTCGACGAGCCAGACTTTAGCGAAGCGCGTAATATCAGCGCGCTGTTTCTGGTGCGCGAATGGCTGAAAGCGCAGGGCCGACTTTAACGCTCATCTCACACTATCAATGTGAAAAAAACGCCCCTTAACGGGTAACACCAGTTACTTAAGCATTTTTATGAATAGAAATTCATTTTAATGCTTAAGAATGTGATGCTTTTTAAGGCCCGAGTCATCGGGCTTTTTTTCTTTCCTTGAAACATGATGAGCAGCGCACTCATTCGTTTTTAAGGTGCACAGGCATACAGTGTGGGGTTGCTGACCCCCGCTGAAATCGGCGAGTCGGAGGCGTGAAGACAAGGTCAGACCGCCAGGGATGGCGGGCTGAGGCGACAACATTGCCGGGAGCAATGTTGAACAACGCCGCAAGCGTTGGCCCCGAAGGGGCGAGGCCCAGGGATGGGCCGAGTAAACAGGATGTCGAGTCGAGCCGGCCGCAGGTGCAACGCCGGGAGGTGAGCGCACCGCGAAGCGGCGATTTCCTGGCGGGGCCGCCGGAGATTGCAAAGAGGGCCGCGGTGGCCCTCTTTGCCCGTTCACCGTAAATGAAGTCCCATTTGTTGTCGGGCTTCAGGTGAACGGAACATCCACCAGTCCTTAAATGAACAGCATTACCCCTTAACGGGGCGTTTTTCATATCAGAACAGTTCCTGGGCTTCACCGTTATCGTAAATGGTGGTGCCAACATCACTTACTGCCTGACGGGTCGGCTGCGTGCCTTCCACGAAGTATTCGTCGCGGCTGTTACCACCGCCAGAGAGTTGACCGGAGTAGCGGTCTATCTTCATGGTGACAACCCCTGGCGGCGGGGTCAGCGGCTCTTCCGGCACGCCTTCCAGCACCATCTTCATGTAAGCATCCCACGCCGGTTGCGCGGTTTTCGCACCGCCTTCGTAACCGGAAATCTGATCGCGGATGGCGCCTGAAGCCGTGGTGCGGCCAAGGTTACGGCGGTGGTCGTCAAAGCCAATCCACACTGAGGTCACAACACCTGGCCCAAAACCTGAGAACCAGGCGTCTTTTGAACTGTTGGTGGTGCCCGTTTTACCGCCGATATCGCGACGCTTAAGGTCACGCGCGGCACGCCAGCCTGTGCCCTGCCAGCCCGGTTCACCGTAAATATTGGTGTTAAGTGCGCTCTTAATTAAAAACGCCAGCGGTGTGTTGATGACGTGCGGCGCATAGCCCGGTGCGTTGGTCTGGGCTACCAGCGTCTGGTTGGCCTGCTGCAACTGCGGCTGCGGTAGGGCCTGGTTCTGGCGGGCCTGCGAGGTGGCGACGTCTTCGACATCCTGGGATTCATCCACCGATTTTTGCGTATCGCCATAAATCACCGGCACGTTGCACTGTGGGCAGGCCACTTTGGGCTGGGCTTCAAAGACCGTCTGCCCCTGCACATTGACGATGCGGGTGATGAAATAGGGGTCAACCAGGAAACCACCGTTAGACATCACGGCATAGCCGCGGGCGACTTGCAGCGGCGTAAAGGAGGCAGAACCCAGCGCCAGTGATTCGGTCCGCACGATATTTTGTGCCGGGAAGCCGAAGCGCTGTAGGTATTCTGCGGCATAATCCACGCCCATTGCGCGCATGGCGCGCACCATGACCACGTTCTTGGACTGACCAAGCCCCTGGCGCAGGCGAATAGGACCGGCATACTGCGGCGGTGAGTTCTTCGGGCGCCAGTCGGAGCCTGAGCCGACATCCCAGCGTGAGATAGGCACATCGTTGATGATGCTGGCAAGCGTCATGCCTTTATCCATTGCTGCGGTGTAAAGGAACGGCTTGATGTTGGAGCCAACCTGGCGCAGCGCCTGCGTGGCGCGGTTGAATTTGCTCTGGTTAAAGTCAAAACCGCCTACCAGCGCCATAACTGCGCCGTCGTGGGGATTGATGGAGACCAGCGCGGAGTTGACGTCAGGCACCTGGCCCAGCCACCAACGCTCATCTTCCTCGCGTACCCAGATTTGCTGGCCGGCCTGCACAACGTCGGTGACTTTGCGCGGTGTAGCACCCTGCTGGGTATCTGAACGCCACGGGCGCGCCCAGCGCATGCCGTCCATCGTCAGTTCAACGGCGCTACCGTCAGCGAGTGTGACCTGCGCGGCGCTGGGGGTAGCACGTGTCACCACCGCGGGCAGCATCGGCCCATAGGTGGGCAGTGCCTTCAGTTCGGTGAGGATTTTGTTGTGCGACCAGGGCGTTTCGCCCACTTTCCAAAGTTGTTTTGACGGGCCGCGATAGCCGTGACGCATGTCGTAGGCAATGACGTTATCACGCAGCGCCTTCTGCCCGGCCTGCTGAACCTTGCGGGTGATGGTGGTGTAAACCCGGTAGCCGTCGTTGTAGGCGTCTTCACCGTAGCGCTTGACCATTTCCTGGCGCACCATTTCGGCAATATACGGCGCGGCGAAGGCAATCTTCGGCCCGTGATAGCTCGCGACCAACAACTGGCTGCGTGCCTGGTTGAATTCCTGCTGGCTGATATAACCTTCGCCGAGCATGCGTGACAGCACCACATTGCGTCGCGACGTCGCCCGCTCAAGCGAATAAATCGGGTTAAAGGTGGAGGGGGCTTTCGGTAGCCCGGCAATCATCGCCATTTCGCTCAGCGTGAGCTGGTTTACCGTCTTGCCGAAATAGACCTGTGCCGCAGCACCAACGCCGTAGGCGCGGTAGCCGAGATAAATTTTGTTGAGGTACAGCTCAAGGATCTCATCTTTATTGAGCAACTGCTCAATGCGGATGGCCAGGAACACCTCTTTAATTTTACGCAGCAGGGTGCGTTCCGGGCTGAGATAGAAGTTACGCGCCAGCTGCTGGGTAATGGTACTCGCACCCTGTGAGGCATGGCCGGAGAACATCGCCACGCTGGCGGCGCGGAAAATACCGACCGGGTCGACGCCGTGGTGCTCATAAAAACGGCTGTCTTCGGTGGCGATAAACGCTCTGACCATTTGCGGCGGGATGTCGCTGAGTTTCAGCGGGATACGGCGCTTCTCACCAAACTGGTCGATAAGCTCTCCGTCAGCGCTGTAGACCTGCATGGGGATCTGCAGCTGAACTTCTTTGATGGTGGCGACATCCGGCAGCTGTGGCTCTACGTATTTGTACAAGCCGTATATCGACCCTGCTCCCAGCAGAATGCAACACACTGTAAGGATTAATAAATACTTTACGAACTTCACTCGGAATTTCCCATTTAGTTTCAGCTGGGCAGTTTATAAACAAACGCGCGGTAGTATAAAGGCAAGCCAGACGCTTTGATATGTCATTTTCATCACGATGAACAGGGAGAAGCCGCGTATGGTATTCAGAAGCTGGCGAATAGGCCTTGATATTCAATGTGATGGCGCACGCGCCGTCGCCCTTTCCCGGGGCAGGCACGGCTGGTGTCTGCAACGCTGGTGGGATTTTCCTCATTTAAAAACGGTGCCTGCCGGGCAGATCGTGCTGCCCGAGGCAATGGCCGCCTGGCATCGCCAGCTACCGTTAGGTGCACAGTTGCGGGTGTCGTTTCCGGGCTCACGCACGCTTCAAAAAACGCTATCGGCAGAACCTGGCCCGCTGAACGAAGCGCAGCGCGTGATATATCTCGCGGCCAGCATGAGCACACCGCTGCGCATGAGCGCGGCGGAACTGAGCCTGGATTACTGCGCCCAATCCACCGGTGAGTATGCCGTGACCGCTGCACGGCGAGAGGACGTTGAGGGGATGTGCACTGCACTTAAGCAGTTGCGTCTTACGCCTGCGGCCATCGCGCCAGACGCCAGTGCGCTGCAAAGTTTTCTTCCTTTTATTACCGGGCGGGGACACAGCACTGTCATTCATCAGAGCGGTGGGTACTGGCTGTGGGCCAGCGCACAGCGTTGGGGGTGTGTAGACATAGCTCAGGCCGCAACAGCGCCCGCACTTTGCGAGCACATTGCTGTGCAAACGGTTCAGGTCATCACCTTTCATCAGGCGTTTGCCGGCAATGGCGTTACCTATGTTGACCCCTGGAGCGCCCTTATGCGTGTGCAACCGCCGCTACCTGAGAACGGCGACAGCTTCGCCGTGGCGCTGGGTCTGGCGCTGGCCAGGGTGCGGCAATGACGGCGTTGGTTAATTTACTGGCATGGCGCGAGCAGCGCCTGGCATTGCGCCTGCGCTTGTGGCTCATCGCGCTCGGCGGGGCGAGTTGTGTGGTGCTTTTTGTTGTCGCCTGCCGAAGTGCCGCGAACGAACAGCACGCACAGCAGCAGCGCCTTATATTCGATAACGCGCGCGACACCCTGCACAGGGCAGAACAACTGGCCGCCAGCGCGCGCGAGCAGGAACAGCGGCTTGCAAGCCAGCAGGAAACCGTGCGCCAGGCGCAATGGCGACAGGCGCAAACCCAGCGCTGGAGTAATGCGCTGCTCACACTTGCCCAGGCGTTACCGCCTCAGACGTGGCTTAACACAGTAGAGGTGCACGGTGACGTCATGCGCGTAGACGGGCTGTCTCGTGATGAAGTGGGCGTGCATGCGCTCCACACGCATCAGCCATCAGCCGGGCTGCGGCTTATCCAACAGGGCGCGCTAAAGCGAGAGCGTAGCGGTAAATGGCGTTTTAGTCTCACGTTCAGCGCCGGAGGTGTTGATGTCGCGACTCCCTGAACGCTGGCTGATGGCTCACTGGCGCTGGCGGTTCCTGAGCGCGCTGGTGGTACTGATGCTGATGTACGGTGCGGCAAATACGCTGGCAGGCACGCTCTGGCCTGCTGACGGGCAGCTTCAGCAGCAGCGACGCCTGCTTCATGAGCAAACGCGCCAGCAATACCAGTACCTCAGACAAAGGGCGATTGCCGACGCCGCCTTCATCGCCGTACCGCAGAGGCCGGTTGCGCGGCCTTTCTCGGCGTTGCAGCTCAGTCGTGAGAGCCGCAGCACGCTGGTGAGCTGGCAGCCAGATTCGCCTCATTCCGAACTGATTCTGGAGGTGAACTGGTCGCAGTTGCCATCGCTATTCACGCTGCTGGGAGAGCAGCACATCAAACCGGAGAGCTTCATGCTGCAAATGCATGAGCAGGCTCTCACTTTGACGTTACGACTTGGAGACGTGAAATGAGAGCCTGGCTACTTGTGTTGTTCATCGCCGTGCCTTGCCAGGGTGCGCGTAATCCATTTATTCCACTGCCTGACCCCTGCACCAGTCCGTTTCAGGGCTGGGTGCTGCGCGGTATCTCGCAAACGTCTGGCGGGGCTGCGCTGGCGCTGGTCAGCACGCACGAAGGCTGGGTAAGACTACAGCCTGGTGCCGAGCCGTTGCCTGGCTGGCAGGTTGCAGACATTGCCGAGGGGAGCGTGGTGATGCAGGCGCAAAGTGCATGTGCACCAGTCAGGATTCAGGGGCCAGCAAAATGAGGTATTCATGACAAAAGCAATGTTGCTTGTCACCGCGTTATTGGTGCCGACGCTGGTGATGGCAAAAGATAAGGGCAAGGTTTCGCTGTCGATGGACGATGTGCCGGTGGTGCAAATCTTGCAAACGCTGGCGGAAAATCAGCGCTTCAGCCTGGTAGTGGCGCCCGGCGTGGAAGGCAAGCTTTCGCTTAATCTGGCGGCCGTACCCTGGAAGCAGGCGTTTGAAACGGTTGTCAGCGCGGCAGGGCTGCACTTTGAAAAACGCGGTGAGGTGCTGAGCGTCTGGCCCGCCGGGGCCAGGGAAGCACAGGCGGCCAACAAGCCGCTACAGAAAAGTAAGCGCCTGCCCACGCAGCGTGAGGTGTTTGCGCTCAGTCACGCAGATGCCGCAGAGCTTGCGAGTGCCATGAAGGATGTGGGTGAGCTTTTACTTAGCGCCAACGGCAGCGTAACCGTCGATGCACGCACCAATCGTCTGCTGGTGGATGACACCCGGGCGTCGCTTGCAAACCTCCGCTCCTGGATTAAGGAAATGGACCGCCCGGTCGGCCAGGTGGAGTTGGCGGCTCACATTGTGACCATGACTCAACAAAGCCTGCATGAGCTGGGCGTAAAGTGGTTTCGCAGCCCAAAGACAACAGCACAGGGGCCGTCTGAAGGGCGTGCTTTTGGCGTTGATCTGGCGGTAACGCAGCCGGGCAGTTTTGTCGGCTTTAACGTGGGCCGGATTAACGGGCGGCAGCTTGAGTTGGAGTTGTCAGCACTTGAGCGCAAACAGCAGCTGGCGTTTATTGCAAGCCCGCGCCTGCTGGCGGCGCACCGCCAGCAGGCCAGCATAAAACAGGGCAGCGAAATTCCTTATCAGACATCGTCCACCGACAGTTCCGGTGCGCGCGTGCAGTTTAAGGAGGCGGTGTTGGGTATGGAGGTCATGCCCACCATTCTGCCCGCGCAGCGGGTGCGGCTAAAGCTGCGCATCAGTCAGAACGCGCCGGGACAAAAGCTCCAGCAGGCAGAAGGAGAAGTACTGCTTATCGATAAGCAGGAGATTGAAACACAGATAGAAATGAATGAAGGTGAAACCGTCGCACTCGGCGGCATCTTTTCGCAGCGCGGGCATGCGGGCCGCGACGGTGTGCCGGGTTTAAGTAAACTCCCGGTACTGGGCGGGCTGTTCCGGCATACGGCTAATGAAAATGAGCGCCGGGAACTGGTGGTGTTCATCACGCCACGGCTGGTGAAATAGCAGGCGCTATGCGTAGACTATGCTTTTATTGCCCATGTATTGTTCGGATCTTCCGACTGCGCGATAAGCTGCGCTTTTTTATCGTTAATCACTGTCAACAATTTGACGCCAGAAGGGAATTAGCATACAAGGTGTAGCGATTCCGTTAAGGGGTAGTGGGCGTATCTTATGTCCGTGACCGAACTTTTGCGCTGCGTGCAGCAATGTCTCTCGCGGCGTAGGGGTATTTATTCGGTTGCCAAACTGCCTTGAGTGTTGAGATAATTTTCAGTCTGACTCTCGCACTATAGCTAAAGGGGTTTCAGTTCATGTCCCGCTCCGCAAGGCACGGAAGGGGTGGGTTAATCATCAACGAATTGTCTTACGTAGTACCGAAAAAAAATGGCAGAGAAACGCAATATCTTTCTGGTTGGGCCTATGGGTGCCGGCAAAAGCACTATTGGGCGTCAGTTAGCTCAGCAACTCAATATGGAATTTTACGATTCTGATCAAGAGATTGAGAAACGGACCGGAGCGGATGTGGGATGGGTTTTCGACGTAGAAGGTGAAGAAGGTTTCCGCCAGCGCGAAGAGAAAATCATCAATGAGCTCACGGAAAAGCAGGGTATTGTGCTGGCGACTGGCGGGGGTTCGGTAAAATCTCGCGAAACCCGCAACCGTCTCTCCGCGCGTGGTGTGGTCGTGTACCTGGAAACCACCATTGAGAAACAGCTGGCGCGCACCCAGCGCGACAAAAAACGTCCCCTGCTGCAGGTCGAAACGCCGCCGCGAGAAGTGCTTGAATCGCTGGCAGGTGAGCGTAACCCGCTGTACGAAGAAATTGCTGACGTAACCATTCGTACCGATGACCAAAGCGCAAAAGTTGTCGCTAACCAGATTATTAATATGCTGGAAAGCAACTGATTCTGTTCTGATAATGATTCGCCTGCGGGCACCAGCAACAAAAAGGTACTGAGCGTTATGGAGAGGTTAACTGTTACTCTCGGGGAACGTAGTTACCCGATTACCATCGCCCCCGGACTGTTCAACGAGCCGGATGCCTTCTGGCCTTTGAAAAGTGGCGAGCAGGTGATGCTGGTGACCAACGACATCCTTGCTCCTCTGTACCTCGAAAAAGTCAGCGCCGTTCTTTCGGGCGCTGGCATTAAGGTTGACAGTGTCATTCTGCCAGACGGCGAACAACACAAAAGTTTGTCCGATCTTGAAACCGTATTTACCGCGTTGCTGCACAAGCCGCACGGTCGGGATACCACGCTGGTTGCCCTGGGGGGCGGCGTGATTGGTGACTTGACCGGTTTCGCAGCCGCCTGCTACCAGCGCGGCGTGCGCTTCATTCAGGTGCCGACGACGCTGCTTTCACAGGTGGATTCCTCTGTGGGCGGCAAAACGGCGGTGAACCACGCGCTCGGTAAAAATATGATTGGCGCTTTCTGGCAGCCCGCATCGGTCATTATTGACCTTGATTGTCTCAAAACCCTGCCTGCACGCGAACTGGCTTCCGGGCTGGCAGAGGTTATCAAATACGGCATCATTCTTGATGCCGATTTCTTTAACTGGCTTGAAGAAAACCTTGACGCGCTCCTGCGACTGGACGTGGAGGCGATGGCGTACTGTATTCGCCGCTGCTGTGAGTTGAAGGCCGAAGTTGTTGCTGCCGACGAGCGGGAAAGCGGGTTACGTGCTTTACTGAATCTGGGTCATACCTTTGGTCACGCTATTGAAGCGCAGATGGGTTATGGCAACTGGCTGCACGGTGAGGCAGTGGCCGCTGGCATGGTGATGGCCGCGCGTACGGCCCAGCGTCTTGGTCAGTTCAGCGAGCAGGATGTTGAGCGTATCATCGTGCTGCTCAAACGTGCTGGTCTGCCGGTCACAGGACCGGTTGAGATGACGCCTGACAGCTATCTGCCGCATATGATGCGCGATAAGAAAGTGTTAGGCGGCGAGCTGAGACTGGTACTGCCGCTGGCCATTGGTAAGAGTGAGATTCGCGCGGGTGTCGCTCACGATGTCGTTTTAAGCGCTATCGCAGACTGCCAGTAAGCGTGAATGATTAGAAAAGTTAGCCGCACGACGGCTGATAACTTCGTACAAGCGCTAACAGAATATTGCAGGCCCTGTCCTGCGAATGGGGTGTTAAATGGATGGATATAAACCAGACGACGACCTGAAATCTGATCCCAGCGATCGCCCTTCAGGCCGCTCGCGTCAGAATGCCAACTACGACAACGAGCCGCGTATCAATATTGATGACGTTGATGTTGATGCCGACGAGCGTCGTCCGTCACGCGCGAACCGCGCTCGCGAGCAGGAAAAGTATGCCGCGCAGGACGATGAAAACCGCCCGCGCAGGCGTCGTCCCGCCCCGGCTGGTAAAGCATCGGTTTCTCGCCAGCACATTATGTTGGGCGTGGGGATTCTGGTGCTGTTGCTGATTATTTTCGGTATCGGCTCTGCGCTTAAAGGACCTTCGTCCAGCGCCACGCCTCCTGGTGCGAATACTGCCAGCGGTGAACGCAATATCGATCTCTCCGGTAACGGGCAGCAGAACACTGGCGCAAATGCTCCGTCTGACGCAACCGCGCAGACCAGCAGCGACCCGCGTGATATTTCGCTGCCGCCAATTTCTTCCACACCGACCCAGTCCCAGCCAGTTGAAGGGCAAAACGGCCAGCAGCGTATGGAAATTCAGGGTGACCTGAATAACGCGCTGACACCGCCGCAGAGCCAGCAAAGTGGTCAGGGCCAGATGGGTGATACGGCAAGTTCCACGCTGCCAACCCAACCAGCGACGGTGGCGATGACCGGCAACAGTGGCGTACGCGCACCGCAACTGACGACAAGTCCGGCGCAGGTGACCGAACCTCGTCGCCCGCAGCGCCAGACGACCATTATCGAACCGCCTCATAAGTCCCAGCCATCGCGTCCTCAGGCAACGGCACAGGTCAAAAGTGAGCCAAAACCTGTGGTGAAAGCGCCAGCGCAGACCGCCAGCACATCGACCAAAGCGCCTGCTGCGACCACCAGTGCACCGAAAGCGGCTGAAAGCAAACCGGCAGCGACGGCAGCACCCACTGCTACAGCCGCAAGCAGTAGCGCTAAAGCCAGCACGGGTAACGTCGGCGCGCTAACGTCTGCTTCGCCGTCACACTACACGCTTCAGCTGAGTAGCTCGTCAAACTATGCCAACCTGAATGCCTGGGCGAAGAAAGAGAACCTGCAGGATTACGTGGTTTATCAGACCCAGCGTGAAGGTAAGCCGTGGTATGTGTTGGTTAAAGGGGTGTATGCCTCTAAAGATGAAGCCAAGCGCGCGGTATCGTCGTTACCTGCGGAGGTGCAGGCGAAAAACCCGTGGACCAAGCCTATCAGCCAGGTTCAGACCGATCTCAAATCATGATCGAAGCGCATATGCTGTCGGAGCTTCTCCACAGCGGGAGAAGGTGTAATAGTCAGGCCGCATGAAGAAAAATCGCGCTTTTTTGAAGTGGGCAGGGGGGAAATTCCCCCTGCTGGAAGAGATCAAAAGCCATCTCCCTGCGGGAGAGTGTCTGATCGAGCCCTTCGTTGGCGCTGGTTCTGTGTTCCTTAACACTGACTATCAGCGCTATATTCTCGCGGATATCAACCGCGATCTCATTGAACTTTATAATATTGTTAAACAGCGCCCGGACGAGTACGTCATGGAGGCGCGCAAGCTCTTTTGCGAAGCCTGCAACCGAGCCGAGGCCTATTATCAACTGCGCAATGAGTTTAATCAGTGTCGGGACGATTTCCGCCGCGCGCAGCTGTTCCTTTATCTCAACCGTCACGGCTACAATGGCCTGTGCCGGTACAACCAGAGCGGCGAGTTTAACGTGCCGTTTGGCCGCTATCGCCGCCCGTACTTTCCTGAGCCGGAGCTGTACCATTTTGCTGAGCGTGCGCAAAACGCAGTCTTTGTTTGCCAGTCTTATGCCGAGAGCATGAGCGGGCTGGCACCAGGCTCTGTGGTGTATTGCGATCCGCCGTATGCGCCGCTGTCGGCAACGGCGAACTTTACCGCCTACCACACCAACAGTTTCAGCATGCAGCAGCAGCAGCATCTGGCACAGCTTGCCGAGACGCTCAGAAGTGAGCAGATCCCGGTGCTGATATCGAATCACGATACGGCGCTGACGCGGTTGTGGTATCAACAGGCGAAATTACACGTGGTGCGCGTGAGGCGCAGCATTAGCAGTAACGGCGGGGCGCGTAACAAGGTGAACGAACTGCTGGCGCTGTACCAGCCCTGAACCTGGTCGTTTCGCCCGCCGCAAAAATTAAAACTGGAGAAGCGGATGAAACAGTATTTGATTGCCCCCTCAATCCTGTCGGCTGACTTCGCCCGCCTGGGCGAAGACACCGCAAAAGTGCTGGCGGCGGGTGCGGATGTGGTGCACTTCGATGTCATGGATAACCACTATGTCCCGAACCTGACCATCGGGCCGATGGTGCTTAAGGCGCTACGTGACTATGGTGTTACTGCACCTATTGACGTGCACCTGATGGTGAAGCCGGTTGACCGCATCATTCCTGATTTTGCCGCCGCCGGCGCCAGCATTATTACCTTCCACCCGGAAGCCTCCGAACACGTTGACCGTTCCCTGCAACTGATTAAAGAGCACGGCTGTAAGGCCGGTCTGGTGCTGAACCCGGCCACCTCTCTTAGCTGGCTTGACCATGTCATGGATAAGCTGGACGTCATTTTGCTGATGTCGGTGAACCCAGGCTTTGGCGGTCAGTCGTTTATCCCACACACGCTTGAGAAACTGCGCCAGGTACGCGAGCGCATTGATGCGTCCGGCTACGACATTCGTCTGGAAGTGGACGGCGGTGTGAAGGCGAACAATATTCGCGAAATTGCTGAGGCGGGTGCAGATATGTTCGTTGCAGGCTCTGCAATTTTCAGCCAGCCGGACTACAAAAAAGTGATTGATGAAATGCGCAGCGAGCTGGCAAAGGTAGGTCATGAATAAGTTATCCACGATTCGCGGCGTGGCGTTCGATCTCGACGGGACGCTGGTTGACAGCGCGCCTGGGCTGACGTTTGCCGTTGATAGCGCGCTCTACGCGCTGGAGCTGCCGCAGGCCGGTGAAGACCGGGTTGTTACCTGGATTGGCAACGGTGCCGATGTGCTGATGGAGCGTGCACTGGCGTGGGCGCTCAAGGAAAAATCGCGCCCGCAGGCGGACGACGGTATGCACGCCATGATGCGCAAGCTGTTTGACCGCTACTACGCTGAAGCCGCCGAGGACGGCAGTTTTCTGTTCCCGTCGGTGGCCGAAACGCTCAACACGCTTAAGCAAAACGATATTGCGCTGGCGCTGGTCACGAACAAGCCCAGCGCCTTTGTGGCACCGATTCTCACGGCACTTGGCATTCACGACTATTTTAGCGTGATTATTGGCGGTGATGATGTTGAGAACAAAAAGCCGCACCCGGAAGCGGTACTGCGCGTTTTACAGGAATTGAATCTCCAGCCACAAGAGTTACTCTTTGTGGGCGACTCGCGCAATGATATTCTCGCTGCTCAGGCCGCGGGCTGCCGCTCGGTGGGTCTGACTTACGGATACAACTATGGAGAAGCGATAGCGCTCAGCGAGCCTGATTATGTCTACGATCGCCTCCATGAGATTTTGCCCTTACTCGGGCTTCCCCACTATGAACATCAGGAATGAGTAAATGACTAAGCCCATCGTCTTTAGCGGCGCGCAGCCGTCGGGAGAATTAACCATCGGGAACTACATGGGTGCGCTGCGTCAGTGGGTGAACATGCAGGATGATTACCACTGTATTTACTGCATTGTCGACCAGCACGCCATTACGGTGCGCCAGGACCCGGAAAAGCTGCGTAAAGCCACGCTGGATACGCTGGCGCTCTATCTTGCCTGTGGTATCGACCCGCAGAAGAGCACCATTTTCGTCCAGTCCCATGTCCCGGAGCACGCACAGCTGAGCTGGGTGCTGAACTGCTACACCTACTTCGGCGAACTGAGCCGCATGACGCAGTTCAAGGACAAATCAGCGCGCTACGCTGAAAACATCAACGCCGGCCTGTTTGATTACCCGGTGCTGATGGCGGCAGACATTTTGCTGTACCAGACCAATCAGGTGCCGGTTGGTGAAGACCAGAAGCAGCATCTGGAGCTGAGCCGCGACATTGCACAACGCTTTAACGCCATCTACGGCGATATCTTCAAAGTGCCGGAGCCGTTCATTCCGAAATCCGGTGCGCGCGTGATGTCGCTGCTGGAGCCGACGAAAAAGATGTCTAAGTCGGACGACAACCGTAATAACGTGATTGGCCTGCTTGAAGACCCGAAATCGGTGGTGAAGAAGATTAAACGCGCCGTCACGGACTCCGACGAGCCGCCGGTGGTGCGCTACGATGTGGCGAACAAAGCCGGGGTCGCTAACCTGCTGGATATTCTGGCTGGTGTGACCGGGCAGACGATTGCCGAGCTGGAACAGCACTTTGAAGGCAAAATGTATGGCCACCTGAAAGGCGAAGTGGCTGATGCCGTATCCGGCATGCTGAGCGAATTGCAGGAGCGTTACCACCGTTACCGTAACGATGAGGCCTTCCTGCAACAGGTCATGAAGGAAGGGGCGCAGAAAGCCCGTGCACATGCTTCTGAAACGGTGAAAAAGGTGTACGAAGCCATTGGTTTTGTTGCCCAGCCATAAACGCGACAGCGAGTTTGACATAAAACCCGGCGATGCCGGGTTTTTTTATGCCGCAAAAACAACCAACCTGGTGTTGAGAATCGGCTGAATAATGCGGTCACGATGGCTTAAGAGTTTTTCTTAATCCTTTTGCATATGACATTAATTATTCTTATTGATTCTGGTATGGGCTGTTTATTTCAGTTTGATTTTATGGGCCGCAATAAGGCAAGGGTAGCTGCAGTTGAGGTTATCCGTATTGTTTTACTGGAAGCCGTTGTTGCTAATAAAGTGTGCTAAATTTTTCATTCGATTTTAATAAATAAAATAGCCGTATTTCGCTTTTTTATTTTAGTTGACTTGTATTGGTATATTTAATGAAATGTACGAGTGTCAATTAGTGACATAACTGGACGTACCATGCACGTTATATCAAATGGAGATGATGATGAGAGAATTAACGTCTAATGAAGTAGAAGAAGTTTCTGGCGGTTTTTTAGGCGCCGTGGTGATTGATGTTGTTAAACTGGCAAATGACTTTTTGAATACCTCGACAGTTTCATCAGTAGGTAAGGTTTTTGACTTTGTTGGTTTAGGCAGCATTCACTATGCAGCAGATTCCCTTGGCTATGCTTTATTTAAAGCAGTCGGTGGTATCGGCTCATTACTGGGTGGTGACCAGAGCAATATTACCTACCACTACGAGCACGAGTGGGGCGGTTAATTCCGCTAAGTAACCACCCTGGCGCCAGGGTGGTTTTTTTATCGCGTTATTTTATTTTTGTTTTAGCAGTTTTCTCATGAAAGGAGAGGTAAAGGTCTGGTGCGGATCGTATTTATTCAAAATAGCCATGGATTTATCCCAGTCTTTATAGCTGCCAGGGACGATGTTATTTAATACGTTAGTATTTTCCCACGCCGCATCGTCGGTATAACCCCAGCCCTTGCTCCACTCAACGCGCGTAAGCGCATAGTCACCGCTGAAGTGGGCGAAAATCCACTGCTCCATTTCGTTATAGAATTTGTTCGCATCAGGCGTGTCCGGCATTGACAGGATATCAAGCCAGATTGCCACATCCCACTCCGGGTGTTCATCAACCGGACGTACCGCAGACAGCGCCGGGGCAACCGCACCGCTGACGATGGAGTCCTCTGGTTTATCCAGCCCCGTCACGCGGACCTCAATCGGCCCGTTCATTGGCCATGAGTTGAGTTTCTGGTATTTCTCGACCATCTCCTCGTACTTGGTCACAAAGTCATGCAGCACAGGCTGAATGTTGTCGCGTTTGGTAATGATAGCGTAACCGTTGGCGGTCACGCGCAGCGTGTCAGGCTTCACATACAGCAGTACGTCCTTGCTCCAGCCCCACAGGTCGCCTGCGATGGTGGCACCCAGACCAGTTTTGACCAGGCTCATTTGCAGGTTGCCCATTGCCGGGGTTTTTTCCGGGTAGCCGTTATTGATGAGTTTGATAAGGTCAGAAATCTCTACCGGCACGCGGTCAGAGAACGGATAGTTATACGGGCTGTGGACCGGTTTTGACACGGTTGGGTAAGACGGGGATTCCGTCCAGATCTTCATCCACGGATTGTCGGTAAAGGGGAACCAGATAGCTTCAGCTTTACCGCACTGGTCGAGATAGTGGCTGAAGGTGCGCAGGCCAGTTTGCGCTTTAGGCGCAAACAGCTCGGTTGCCGGAATATCGACAAAGCTCTGGCAGCGCAGACGTTTGTTTCTTGGTACCTGCATGGTCACTTCATAAATAATGGTGCGTCCAACGCAGGCCAGGAACGGCGCAATTTCAGGATCGTTACGCTGGAAAGTTTTAGTCGTATAACATTCTGCGGCGCTGTCCCAGACAATGGCGCTGAGGGAAATAATATTATTGCTGATAGTTCCCCATGTGCCTTTTTCTGTGAGCTTTTCATTTTTAGCTGGAACGCAGGTGCCGTGGCCGTTAATAGCCAGTACACCGCCGAGGGTTAAATCGCCAGGTGCCGGATGGGCATAATAACCGAGCGTTTTTTTCTCCAGTGCCGTAAATAACGCTTCCATTAATATTCCGGTTTGCGCAGTAAAGGTTCCACTGTCGCCGGTTTTAGTAATGGTGACATTTTTAAGATACTTCGACATATCGATGAAAATAATCTGACTATTATTGTTTCCATTCGCAATAGTCAGCGGTGACCAGTTATGTTGCTGACCAGACACACGCACCTGATAATTATTCTGCCATGCCCAGTTAACAATATTGAGCAGTTCGGCCACGTTTTTGGGTGAATAAGTCTGGATATGCGTGCCGCTCACCTGTTTTGACCAGTTTTCATAATCCGAGTAATAGCTGCCTGTTGGCTTGTTTTTAATGATTTCCATATACAATCCTTTTTAATTTTTCTCTGATAACTGTATCCATGTACAGTGGTTGGATTTTATGAGATTGCGATTTTTTGTCAAGAGCTGCTAATGATTTAAATAGTAAAAAAATGATAACGCAATGGGTGCTTGATCCAGGAATTATCGGTTTTTTATGGGGGATTCTGTATTAATCGGGAGCGGTGGAAATAACTTCGATAGGGCGAAATAATTAAAGGCACTTATCCGTATGGTTCCGGAAAGTGCCTGTTGGTGATGTCAGCGGTGTACAGGAGGCAGGAAAAGGATTAGTGACTGGAGAACCAGTTTAGTTTTTCGCGCAGCGCTACAACCTGGCCCACAATAATCAGGCTTGGGCTTTGCACCTGCTGTGCCAGTTCGCCAAGCTGTGACAGCGTACCGTCCACTACGCGCTGAACGATAGCCGTACCGTTTTCTACCAGCGCTACTGGCATATCCGGTGACATACCGTGCGCCATCAGGTTTTGCTGGATGGTAGCGGCCTGGTTTAGCCCCATGTAAAACACCAGCGTCTGGCTTTCTGCTGCCAGGTTTTGCCATTGCAGGTCACCACCGGATTTCAGATGGCCGGTGACCAGGCGCACGCTCTGGGCGTAATCACGATGGGTTAGGGGAATACCCGCATAAGCCGAGCAGCCAGAAGCAGCGGTAATGCCAGGCACCACCGAGAACGGGATACCGGCGTTGCACAGCACTTCTAACTCTTCACCGCCGCGCCCGAAGATAAATGGGTCGCCGCCTTTAAGGCGCACCACGCGCTTGCCGCGCCGGGCTTCGCGCAGCAGGATTTGGTTTATCTCTTCCTGTGGGACGCAGTGGTAGCCCGCGCGCTTACCCACAAACACGCGATCGGCGTCGCGGCGCACCAGATTCATGATGTCGTCTGACACCAGTCGGTCATACACCACGATATCGGCTTGCTGAATCTGTTGTAAGCCTTTAAGCGTCAGCAGACCGGCGTCACCCGGACCTGCGCCCACCAGCACCACCTCACCGCGGTGGTCCAGCGGTTCGCTGAACAGTGCCTCGGTGGTGTGCGCCACGGCGGCGCTGTCCTGGTTTGCCAGCGACTGAGCGAGGCGGTCATTAACGAAGAATTTTTCCCAGAAGCGGCGGCGTTCACCCATGCTTGCGAACGTGTTCTTCACGCGCTGGCGCAGCGTGCCGGCGTAATGGGCGACCTGGCCGAGATGCAGCGGCAGCAGGGATTCGAGCTTTTCACGCAGCAGACGTGCAAGCACCGGTGACGTGCCGCCAGAGGAAATCGCCACCATCAGCGGCGAACGGTCAATGATGGACGGCATAATGAAGCTTGCCTGCTTTGGCGCATCCACCACGTTACAGAAAATACGGCGCGTTTCGGCGGCGTCACTGACCTGCTGGTTAACCGTGTCGTCGTCTGTGGCGGCAATCACCAGCCAGCAGTCGTCCAGCAGCGCTTCGTCGAACGTGCCCGGTGCGAGGGTTAACGTGCCCGACTGCGCCCAGGCATCAAACTGCGGGCTAAAGTCGAGCGCGTTAACGATAAGCCGTGCACCTGCCTCCAGCAGAAGGCGCGCTTTGCGCTCTGCAACATCACCACCGCCGACCAGCAGACAGGTGCGGTTACGTAACTGGCAAAATATGGGCAGATGATCCACGGCATGTCCTCACGATTAATTTGCGATGCGTTCAGATACGTCGGCACTCTTCTCACAGGGGCGCTCGGCGCGGGGAGTAGCATACCAGTAACCCAGACCCATGAATACGGCGCCAGAGAGCGTGTTACCCAGCGTCACCCACAGCAGGTTATGGCCAATGCCGGTGAACGTGTAGGCCTCAGAATGGTTACCAAACCAGGACAGCGCAAACAGCGTCATGTTGGCAATGGAGTGCTCATAGCCGGAGGCGATAAAGGCCAGCAGGCACCACCAGATGGCGATGAACTTCGCCGCACCTTCGCTGCGGATTGCCATCCAGATAGCCAGGCATACCAGCCAGTTGCACAGCACCCCTTTGAAGAACAGCACCATTGCCGGCTGCGTGGTTTTTGCCAGCGCGACGCTGTGGATGAGACTGTTGTCTGCGGGCAGCAGACTGCCGCCGCCCCAGTAGTAAAGCAGGGCGACAAATACGGAACCCAGCAGGTTGCCAAGCCAGGTTTGCGGCAGAATACGCCACATCTGGCCGTGGGTGACCGCGCCGGTTTTGATGCCGAAGGTCAGGAACATGGTGTGGCCGGTGAAAAGCTCAGAGCCAGCGATAATCACCAGCGTGAGCGCGATGCCGAAAGTGGCGCCCATCACCAGCGGGCGTACCGACGGGTCAAGCAGGTTGCCAAGGGTGAAAATGAGAATAATACCCAGCCCAACGTAGGCACCGGCCATGGCAGAAGACAGCCAGAAGGCGAAAGGATTGGTCTGGTTAAGGCGAGCGATGCGTGCGGCATTCGCCGCACACTTGTTGATCGTGTCGGTGAACATCTGTGGTTATCCTTAATTCCCCTTAATTCAGCGTGTTAACGCGCGCCGAACCGTCGGGTTAATAAACGTAAAAAGAAAAGTGAAATAATGGGGAGCCTTTATTGGCAGGCTTCGCCCAAAAAATTGGCGCCGTTCCCGGTGGGAAACGGCGCCATAGTGGTCAGGCTTTTATTTGCACCTGTCCATCCTGCACCCTGGCCTCAAAGTGGGCCACGGAGTGAGTGTCGTCTTCCATACACAGGCCGTCGCGCAGGCGAAAGCGCTGCTTTTTGAGCGGGCTTGCCACCCACAGTTCGCCCTGGTGTTCGGCAATCAGGCCGCGTGAGAGCACGCTTGCCTGAAAGAACGGGTCGATATTGCTGATGGCGTAGACTTGCTCGTCAGCACGCGGGCGGAAAATAGCGACCTGCTGTTGGCCGAGCAGGGCGCAGACCCCGGTGGCAGGCAGGATGTCGTTTAGCGGGCAAACAGTCGTCCACTGGCTCATACATTTTCCTCCACGAGAGTGACCGGGATACGCTCATACGGCGTGGCCGGGCGGTGCTGCTGGCGCTCTGCAACGACCTGAACGTTTGGGTCGCGCTGGGTGCTGTTGATGAAGTGCTTAAAGCGGACCTGTGCCTGCGGGTTGTTGACCGTTTCCTGCCATTCGCAGATAACCGCCTCGCGCAGACGCGCCATTTCCGCTTCCATGTGCTCATTGAGGTTGAGTTTGTCGTCAATAATGACGCTTTTCAGGTACTCAATGCCGCCTTCGAGGTTCTCCAGCCACACCGAGGTGCGCTGCAATTTGTCGGCGGTGCGGATGTAGAACATCATGAAGCGGTCGAGGTAGCGCACCAGCGTGTCGTGGTCGAGGTCGGCGGCCAGCAGGTCAGCGTGGCGCGGCTTCATACCGCCGTTGCCGCAAACGTACAGGTTCCAGCCTTTCTCGGTGGCGATAACGCCGACATCTTTGCCCTGGGCTTCTGCGCATTCGCGGGTACAGCCGGAAACGCCAAACTTCATCTTGTGCGGGGTGCGGATGCCCTTGTAGCGGTTTTCCAGCTCAACGCCAAAGCCGACGCTGTCGCCCACGCCGTAACGGCACCAGGTGCTGCCTACGCAGGTTTTTGCCATACGCAGCGCTTTGGCGTACGCGTGGCCGGTTTCAAAGCCAGCCTCAATCAGCTGACGCCAGATTTCCGGCAGGTCGTCTTTTTGCGCGCCAAACAGGCCGATGCGCTGCGAACCGGTAATTTTGGTGTAGAGATTAAATTCGCGGGCGATGCGGCCGACTTCCATCAGCCCTTCTGGCGTGATTTCGCCACCGGCAGAGCGCGGGATCACCGAGTAGGTGCCGTCTTTCTGGATGTTGGCGAGGAAGTTGTCATTGGTGTCTTGCAGCGGCGCATTGTCGGGCTTGAGTACGTACTCATTCCAGCAGGAGGCCAGCAGTGAACCGACGGTAGGCTTACACACTTCACAGCCGTAGCCGGTACCGTATTTGCCAAGCAGTTCGTCGAAGGATTTAATGCCTTCTACGCGAATGAGGTGATACAGCTCCTGGCGTGAGAACGTGAAGTGCTCACACAGATGATTGTTCACTTCAATGCCTTGTTTGGCAAGCTCGGCGTTGAGCACCTGGGTGACCAGCGGGATGCAGCCGCCGCAGCCGGTTCCGGCTTTGGTTTCGGCTTTCAGCGCCGCCACGGTGTGGCAGCCTTTACCGATGGCGGCAACCAGGTCGCCTTTGGTGACATCAAAGCAGGAGCAAATCTGCGCGCTATCCGGCAGCTTATCGACACCGATAGCCGGTTTGCCGCTGCCCGCGTGGGACGGCAGGATCAGCGAGTCCGGGTTTTCCGGCAGTTCAATGGCGTTGAGCATCAGCTGCAGCAGGTTGCCGTAGTCGCTGGTGTCGCCCACCAGTACCGCGCCGAGCAGCGTTTTGTTGTCTGCACTGACGATGAGGCGCTTGTAGACTTCTTTGTTCTCGTCGAGATAGACGTAGCTGCGCGCGCCCGGCGTGCGGCCATGGGCATCACCAATACCGCCAACATCCACGCCCAGCAGCTTGAGCTTGGCGCTCATGTCGGCGCCTTCAAACACGTTGGCGTTGCCGAGCAGGTGATCGACGGTAACCTGCGCCATTTTGTAGCCAGGTGCGACCAGGCCGAACATGCGGTTTTGCCAGCTGGCGCATTCACCGATGGCGTAGATATCCGGGTCAGAGGTCTGGCAGTTATCGTTAATCACAATACCGCCGCGCTGCGCGGTAGCCAGACCACACTGGGTGGCGAGTTTATCGCGCGGGCGAATGCCGGTTGAAAACACGATGAAGTCAATTTCCAGCTTGCTGCCGTCGGCAAAGTGCATGGTTTTGCGTGCTTCCACGCCTTCCTGCACGATTTGCTGGGTGTTTTTGCTGGTATGAACCTTCACGCCCATGCGCTCAATTTTTTTGCACAGCTGCTCGCCGCCCATATGATCGAGCTGTTCGGCCATCAGCATCGGCGCGAACTCAACGACGTGGGTTTCGACGCCAAGGTTTTTCAGCGCGCCTGCGGCTTCAAGCCCTAACAGGCCTCCGCCGACGACTGCGCCCCGCTTGCTGCGGCGTGCGCAGGCTTCAATGGCGTTAAGATCTTCGATGGTGCGGTAAACGAAGCAGTCCTGGGTGTCTGCGCCTTTAATCGGCGGGATCCACGGATACGAGCCGGTTGCCATGACCAGCTTGTCGTAATATACGGTGCGTCCGGCGCTGGAGTGAATGACCTTTTCCTGGCGGTTGATAGTGATGGCGCGCTCGCCCACCAGGACCTGTACGCCATGTTTCTCATAAAACCCTTCACGCACCAGCGTCAGTTCTTCGGCAGTGTGATGGGAGAAGTAAGATGACAGGTGGACTCGGTCGTAGGCGATGCGGGGCTCTTCACAGAAGACGGTAATCTCGAACTGTCCAGGTTCGGCTTTATCAAGCAGATCTTCGATAAAGCGGTGTCCGACCATACCGTTTCCGATAACTGCGAGTCTGACTTTGCTCATTTTTGCCTCGATTTCTTTTCTATTACCGCCTACCTTAACGATTCAGCATGGGTGATTATTGATGTGGATCAAATACGCCTTTGTATACCTCTTAAGTGGTATCTCATTGATTTATTGAGTTTTGTCTAAGTGCCAGATAATTCTTGTTTTTACAAAAATTGCGAAAACGCTGCAAAAATAACCATAAAAAGATAAGGGATTGGATGAGAAGGACAAAAACAGCAAAACGCCCCTTAATCCATGTGGATAGGGGCGTCTGGTTTTGCGAAAGTCTGATGTTACCGGCGGCTTAATCGAGAAAGCGGAATCATCGTTCTTTCATCAGAAGCCATGATCTTTAGCCGTGCGCGGTGGAGTCGGCGGCGTGCTGGCGGTGTTTAGTGACAAACCCCAGCAACAGGCACATCACAAATACCACCGCATATAACCCGTTGGCGGTAAACAGCGCGGCCTGCGGGCCACTGTGGGCAACAATTGGGCCGGTCACGACGAAGGTCAGCATGGTGCCGATGGTGCCGCAGGTCAGCACAACGTTAACCAACTTGGGTGAGGCGACGCGGGTTTGCTGTGAGCCGAGGGTAATGATGGTGGTGTAGATGGCGCTGGAGAAGAAGCCGAGCGCCAGGATAAACCACGGCATGTGCGCCGCCGTGCTGGTGTTAAAGCAGTACATCAGCACCGCCGCCAGGCCTGCCAGCGCGGTCAGAATACGCTGCAAATCGAAGAAGCGCAGAATGACGCTGAACGCCCACATGCCAAACATGTACGACATCCAGAAGCGGCTCACAAGCTGGCCCTGCTGCGTGACGTTCATGCCCAGACCTTTGGCATATTCCGGCACCCAGGCAATAAAGCCGAGCTGGCCGAGGATATAGCACAGCGCGGCGATGGACAGAAACAGCACGCCGATGCCCCATTTTTCTTTCTGTACCGGCTGGGTATTTTGCTGCTGCGCGCGGTGCCCGAGCACCGGGAACTGGCAGCCGAAGGTCAGAATAAAGATGGCCAGGTACAACAGCCCTATACACACATAAACCCAGTACCACTCAATGCTGCGCGCCAGCAGGAACGCCGCCACCATCGGGAAAATCATGCCCGCCATGCTGAAGAACGAGTCGGTAAACAGCAGGCGTGAACCGCGCTGGCGCCCTTCATACAGATGGGTAATAAGAAAGGTACCGATAGACATGGTGATACCGCTGACCACGCCAAGCACAAACATGGCGGCAGAAAACAGCGCCAGGCTGTGGCTGAGCATGAGTCCGGCGAGCGCCAGCACCATAAGCACAAAGCCAAAGCGCAGCTGGGTTTTCAGCGGCACAATTTCCATCAGCCAGGCATTCAGGAAAATGGCAATGAGGATACCTGCATTGAGAAAGGTAAAGGTGTTGCTCATGCTGGACACAGGCAGGCCGAAATAATCGGCGATATTGCCCATCACCATGCCGGTGACGATCACCAGCGCCCCGGTCAGCGCGTAGGAAAAAAAGCTTAACCAGGTGAGTCTGATACGATTGCTGTTTGTCATAAAGAGCCTGTGAATAACCTGTCGGTGTTGATTGCAGCCACGCTAGCTGCACAAGTTGCCGGCTCATCCTTGCGCCATGGATGTCGCAAATCGGTACTAACTCTGCGGGAACTAACGCGTTTTTGCTTATTAAACGTCTGAAACATTCAGATTGCTAAAGTGTTTAACGCGCCGAATGATCATTTCGGGCGCTAATTTTAGTGATTTATGTGATCCATTTAAACGTTTTCGTAATGCCTTACAGAAAATTGAAAAGGAATTGTGACTAAGATTGAGTATTTATCCGGAAGGCTGTGTGAAGCTGACGGAACAAGCCGTTAATTTTGCGTAAATAAAGGTAAATGGCTGGCGCGCTGGCAGTGCGCTCTTTAGAATCAATCGATTCGCTCGGTATCGTTTAAGGAAATTGTACATGCTGAAATCGTCTCTGGCGGCTGTTGCTGCCGTGTTTGCTCTTGTCGCGCTTTCGCCTGCTGCTCTGGCGGCAAAGGGTGATCCTCGCGTTTTGCTGACTACGTCGGCGGGCAATATTGAACTGGAGCTGGATAACCAGAAAGCGCCGGTTTCAGTCAAAAATTTTGTGGATTACGTGAACAGTGGTTTTTATAACAACACTATTTTTCACCGTGTGATCCCTGGCTTTATGGTGCAGGGCGGCGGCTTTAACGAGCAGATGCAGCAAAAGCCGACCAATGCACCGATTAAAAATGAGGCCGATAATGGCCTGCGCAACACGCGCGGCACAATCTCAATGGCGCGCACGGCTGACAAAGACAGCGCGACCAGCCAGTTCTTCCTGAATGTGGCAGATAACGCGTTTCTGGACCATGGCCAGCGCGACTTTGGTTACGCGGTGTTTGGTAAAGTCGTGAAAGGCATGGAAGTGGCCGATAAGATTGCGCAGGTGCCGACCCATGATGTGGGGCCGTACCAGAATGTGCCGTCAAAACCGATAGTTATCCTTTCTGCTAAAGTTCTCCCCTGATTTTTGTGCGCGGGCATCCTACCCGCGCATGCTCCCTTTGCTTCTGCACGACTTGCCATTGCTGCTTATACTTTGAGCAACCCTGTGTTGTGCGGAGGCCGCCATGAGCAAAAAACTCACCGATAAACAAAAGACCCGGCTCTGGGAGCGGCAGCGTAGCCGTAATTTTCAGGCCAGCAGCGCGCTGGAGGGCCTGAGTGTGCCGCTTATCGAACTCAGCCAGGACGAGGTTCTGGCGCGCGTGGCCGCGCTAAGGGCGCACTATGAGCGATAAATTCGGCGACGGCCACGATCCGTACTTCTGGCCCGGTATTCAGGTGCTGCGCAACCGGCTGGATATTCGTGAAAACCATCGCCTGTTGCAGGCCGAGCAGGAGCTGACGGCGCTGCGCGCGGCAACGCTTACGCTGGGGCCTGAACAGCGGGGATTGCCGCACTTGTGTGCCATTCATCATCACCTTTTTCAGGATCTGTTCGACTGGGCAGGAGAAATCCGCACGGTAGATATCTACCAGGATGACACGCGTTTTTGCCATTTCGATTACATCGAAAAAGAGGGCAATGCGCTGATGCAGGCTCTGGAGGATGAGGCGTGGCTCACGGGCCTTGATAGCGCGGAATTTGCCGCGCGTCTGGCGCATTACTACTGCGAGATCAACGTGCTGCATCCGTTTCGCTTTGGCAATGGCCGCGCCCAGCGCATTTTCTTTGAGCAACTGGCGCTGCACGCCGGTTATAGCCTCGACTGGCGCAAGGTGGAGCGCGAACCCTGGCGTGCAGCGAATCAGGCAGGCGCGATGGGTGACCTGGCACCGCTGGTGGCAATTTTTAGCGAAGTGGTAAACGTGGCGCAGGAAAACGCGTAAACTGGCGCGGTTTGTTTGCCCGGAGCCGCCATGCTGTTACTCATCGACAATTACGATTCGTTTACCTGGAACCTCTACCAGTATTTTTGTGAGCTTGGAGCCGAGGTGCAGGTTCAGCGCAACGATGCGCTGACGCTGGCAGATATTGAGGCGCTGGCACCGCAACAGATTGTGATATCGCCCGGCCCTTGTACGCCAGACGAAGCCGGTATTTCGCTTGAGGTTATCCGCCGCTATGCGGGCAGGCTGCCGCTGCTTGGGGTGTGCCTCGGTCACCAGGCTATCGCTCAGGCGTTTGGTGCGAAGGTGGTGCGTGCACAGCAGGTGATGCACGGCAAAACCTCGGCCATTGAGCACAACGGGCAGGGCGTGTTTCGCGGCCTGAATAATCCGCTCACGGTCACGCGCTACCATTCGCTGCTGGTGGACCCGGCAACGCTGCCTGCTGAGTTTGAGGTGACAGCCTGGAGCCGCGAAGGTGAAATCATGGGCCTGCGCCACCGCCAGTGGGCGCTGGAGGGCGTGCAGTTTCACCCGGAAAGCATCCTCAGTGAGCAGGGCCATCAATTGCTGGAAAACTTCCTGACGCGCTGATTTTTTCATTGCCTGTTTGTGATTTTTTATGCATATTTCATGGTTATATTTTCATCATGCATTCGCGTAAAAAATGGATGGGCTATCAATGGCAACTGAACACTCCGCAGTCACCCGCGCTACTTTTGACGACGTTATTGTGCCGATTTATGCACCCGCGCAGTTTATTCCGGTAAAAGGCAAGGGCAGCCGCGTCTGGGATCAGCAGGGTAAAGAGTACGTTGATTTTGCCGGCGGCATCGCGGTGACGGCGCTCGGCCACTGCCACCCGGCCCTGGTTGACGCTCTGAAAGCGCAGGGTGAAACCCTGTGGCACGTCAGTAATGTGTTCACCAATGAGCCTGTGCTGCGCCTGGGTCGCAAACTTACCGCGGCGACTTTTGCCGAGCGCGTGGTGTTTATGAACTCCGGCACCGAAGCCAACGAAACCGCCTTCAAGCTGGCGCGCCACTATGCCGTGACGCGCCATAGCCCGTATAAAACCAAAATCATCGCCTTCCATAACGCCTTCCACGGCCGCTCGCTGTTTACGGTCTCCGTGGGCGGGCAGCCAAAATACTCCGATGGCTTTGGGCCAAAGCCTGCCGATATCGTCCACGTGCCGTTTAACGATTTGCACGCCGTGAAAGCGGTGATGGACGATCACACCTGCGCGGTGGTGGTTGAGCCCATCCAGGGCGAAGGTGGCGTGACGGCGGCCAGCTCGGAATTTTTGCAGGGGCTGCGTGCGCTGTGCGACCAGCACCAGGCGCTGCTGGTGTTTGATGAAGTGCAGTGTGGGATGGGGCGTACCGGGGATTTGTTTGCGTATATGCACTATGGCGTAACGCCGGATATCCTCACCAGCGCGAAGGCGCTGGGCGGCGGTTTCCCGGTGAGCGCGATGCTGACCACCAACGAGGTGGCGAGCGCTTTCCACGCAGGCTCCCACGGCTCCACCTACGGCGGTAACCCGCTGGCCTGTGCGGTAGCGGAAGCCGCGTTCGATATCATCAACACGCCTGATGTGCTTAAAGGCATTGCCAGCAAGCGTGAGCAGTTTGTGGCCCATCTTCAGCGTATTGACGAGCAGTATGACGTGTTCAGCGATATCCGCGGTATGGGGCTGCTGATTGGCGCTGAGCTGAAAGCGCAACACAAAGGCCGCGCGCGTGACCTGCTGGATGCTGCCGCTCAGGCGGGGGTGATGGTACTTAATGCCGGACCGGACGTGCTGCGTTTTGCACCCTCGCTGGTGGTGGACAGCGCCGATATCGACGACGGCATGACGCGCTTTGCAAAAGCCGTAGCGCAGGTGGTGCAGGGCTAATCGTCGGCGCGCCGCAGATGGCGACTGAGCCAGATGCCGTGATGCGGCCGCTGGCGCCAGGCCACGGAAGAAATGGTGTGCATGGCGCTAAGGTGCCCGAGAATGCGTTTTAAATGCTGCTCGATGCGACTGAGCGGGCCATTGACCAGTGCTTCGGGCGCTTCAAGAATACTGATATCGCCGGATTCGCCCGGCGTATCGTACTCCAGGCGCTGCTGGCAGCGCTGAATCGCGATTTCGCAGGCCTGTAACCAACGCTGTGCAAGGCTCGGCGTCAGCATATTATGCTCCCGCGCAAAGGTGGTCATGGCATTGATGTGCTCCACAATGTACTGGCTGTGTGTCACCCACAGTTTCATATCTGACAGGTAGCGGCTGTTAAAGCCCGGCTCCTGCATCGCCTGATTGAGTGAGTTATACAGCGCATTGTGTGCCTGGTTGACCTGCATACGTTCGTACGCCAGCGGGCCGGGTTGTGGGTCGGGGGCGAGTATCAGGCGAATGGCGTTCTGGTCTTTTTCCAGCGCGTCGTGGGCGTTCTGGCGCAGCAGCCCGCTTTGCCACTGTGGCCACAGCCACACCATGCCGCCAAAGGCAATCAGGCAGCCGAGCAGAGTGTCGATAAGGCGCGTCATAATCAGCGCTTCACCGTTGAGCGACAGCAGTTGTAGCGTGTAAACCGCCGTCACCGTAAAGCCAATGGTTGCCCAGCCGTAGCTTTTGCGAATAATCAGGTAGCTCACCAGCGTGATAATGAGCATCCCCAGCAGCGTATAACCTTCCGCAACGTGAAAATGCAGCGCACCGGCGGCAACCAGCAGGCCAGCCAGCGTGCCGCCTGCCCGGTGCAGAATGCGCACTCGCGTCGCGCCGTAGCCGTTTTGCGTGACGAACATAATGGTCATCAATATCCACCACGGTTTGGGCAGGTGCAGCGCGCCGCCCAGCACGCTGGCTGCGGCCAGCATCACGCCCAGGCGTGCCGCGTTACGCAGTGCCGCCGATTTCAGCGACAGATAGCTTTTCAGCGCCAGCAGCAGCGGCTGGCGGCGCTGGCGGTCGGCCATCAGGTCGCGTACGTAAAGCGGGCGTTGGGTACGCAACACGCGGGCGATGCGGCTGAAGTGATCGTAACAGAACTGGCCGACCAGATTATCCGGGTGCTGGTGGGTAATCTTTTCCAGCGACGAGATCGGTTTCTCCATGCTGAAACGGCTGGGATAGCGGTGATAGAGGATGTCGTCAGACAGCGTGCGCAGGCGTGCGGCGACGGTCAGGGCGTTCCAGCGGATAACCGCCTCGGCGTGGCTTTGTTCAACCAGCTTTTGTACTTCTTCCGGCTGATGCAGGCTGACGGAAATATGCTCCTGCAAATCCAGCCCCATCTGAAACACGCGCAGCAGGCGCTTGTAGTCGCTCTGATGGCTGCTGGTGGACAGCATATGCAACTGCTGATAGCACTGGCCGATGAGGTCTACTACCTTTTGCTGGCGAGTCAGCAACGGCGGTAGCGCGGTTTCCGGGTCGATGTGCTGGGTCAGCAGGCTGTATTTGGCCTCGCAGTAGTCTGCCAGTTCGCGATAAAGCAGACTCAGCGTTTCACGCAGCGGCTGCTCGCGCCACAGCCACAGCCAGAACCAGTTAAACAGCCCGTACCAGATGGTGCCGAGCGTGTAGAGCACGATGGGCATCCAGATGGGCATGTTGCCCGCAAGGCTTAAGGTAAAAATGGCGGCAATAAGCGAGGCAGGCAGCAGGCGGGCGTGTAGCGCGCTGATTTCAGCCGTGATGCCGAGCAGCAGCGCCATCGAAAGTAAAATGACCGGCAGCGGCACGGCTTCGCGCAGCAAAAGCTGCACCGAAAGGCTGCTGAAGGCAAACAGGCTACCGCCGACAATCAGGCGTTTAAAGAAACGTTTATGGGGCGTGTCGAGACCGGCGATGTTGCAGCAAGCGGGAACGAGGGAGAACAGCAGGCCGAGTTTAAGGTTACCGAGAACAAGGCCAACGGCGACCGGCAGGCAAAGCACCAGCGTCTGGCGCAGCGCATAGTTTACTTCCGGGTGGTAAATCAGTCGGCGCCACATAGCGATACGGCAGAAACAAAAACGGCGTGTTGCAGGAACACGCCGTTAAGAGCGGATTAACGCGTGCCGTAGACGACGATGGTTTTACCGTGCGCGGAGATCAGGTTCTGATCTTCCAGCATCTTCAGGATGCGGCCTACCGTTTCACGCGAGCAGCCCACAATCTGGCCGATCTCCTGGCGCGTGATTTTAATCTGCATGCCGTCCGGGTGAGTCATGGCGTCCGGCTGTTTCGCCAGGTTTAGTAACGTCTGGGCGATACGGCCCGTGACATCAAGGAAGGCGAGGTTACCGACTTTCTCTGATGTGACCTGGAGACGGCGAGCCATCTGCGAAGACAGGCGCATCAGAATGTCCGGGTTAACCTGAATCAGCTGGCGGAATTTCTTGTAAGAAATTTCAGCCACTTCACAGGCCGCTTTTGCTCGCACCCAGGCGCTGCGCTCCTGGCCTTCTTCAAACAGGCCAAGTTCGCCAATAAAATCCCCCTGGTTGAGGTAGGAGAGGATCATTTCTTTACCCTCTTCATCCTTAATCAGGACGGCAACGGATCCTTTCACGATGTAATACAGCGTTTCAGCTTTCTCACCTTGATGAATCAGTGTGCTCTTCGATGGATACTTGTGAATATGGCAATGAGACAAAAACCATTCGAGAGTTGGATCTGTTTGCGGTTTGCCAAGCACCATGCGCGGTTATCCTCAGTTATATACGACAGCCATTTGACCCAGGCGTTGTAATCATGTTTGTTCCGGCCTGTAAATGGCGTCAGAAAGGCCTGTAATCAGTAAAGTTTTGCCTAATTGTGAACTTCACTACTACGAATAAATAACGGACTTGTTTTAGCATAGCTTTTTCCAGGTGTCTTCTATTGTCTCGTTTCAGCTTGACCCATGTCGCCTTCTGTTGCCAGTTTTCATCAGGGCGCATACTCTGTGGGGATTGAGAAGCTACTGGAGTGTTTAAAATGCAGGCACGAGTGAAGTGGGTTGAAGGACTGACTTTTTTGGGCGAATCAGCCTCCGGACATCAGGTGCTGATGGACGGCAACTCTGGCGATAAAGCGCCAAGCCCGATGGAGATGGTGCTGATGGCGGCGGGCAGCTGTAGCGCTATTGATGTGGTGTCTATTTTGCAAAAGGGGCGCTACAACGTGACGGACTGCGAAGTTCAGCTGACTTCTGAGCGCCGCGAAGAACCACCCAGGATGTTTACCCGTATTAATCTGCACTTTATTGTTACCGGCCCGGACCTCAAAGACAGCGCCGTGGCGCGTGCGGTGGACTTATCGGCGGAGAAATACTGCTCGGTGGCGCTGATGCTCGGTAAAGCGGCGGATATTACGCATTCGTATGAGGTAATTGAGGGGTAAGTATTGTGCGGCTAATGCCGGACAATTCAGGGGCTGTGGGGGTTAGGTTGGGTGGAATGCTCCGTTCACTTTAAGTCCGTCAGCAAATGGGGCTTCATTGCCGGTGAACGGGTTAAGGGGCGCTCCCGCGCGCCCCCTTAACAATCCCCGCGGCCCCGCAACGAAATCGCCGCTTCGCGGTGCACTCACCTCCCGGCGCTGCGCCTTCGGCCGGCTCCACGCAGCATCCATGCTGCGCATCGCCTCAGACCGCCATCCCTGGCGGTCTGACCTTGTCTTCACGCCTCCGGTTCGCCGATTTCAGCGGGGGGCAGCAACCCCCACACTGTTAGCCTGTGCGTCTCAATAGACAGGGGGCGCTGTTGGTCTGCTAAAAATAGAGCATGGGTTGTCTGGCCTCCGGTTCGCAGCTTTAAGCCAGGGCTGGCAGCCTCACACTGTGGGTCTGTGCGTCTCAATGGCTAGGGGGCGCTGTTAGTCTGCAAACATTGAGCATGGGTTGTCTGGCTTCCGGCTCGCCAGCTTTAAACTGGGCTGGCAGCCTCACACTATGGGTCTGTGGGTCTCAATGGCCAGGGGGCGCTGTTGGTCTGCAAACATAGAGCATGGTTGTCCGGCCTCCGGCTTGCCGATTTCAGCGGGGGTCAGCAACCCCACACTGTGAGCCAGTGCGCCTCAATCGCTTAAGGCGGCGCTGTTAGTGAGCAAAAAAGAAAAAGCCCGATAGTTCGGGCCACTGAAAAGCGTTTATCTGAAAGCGACTTTTTCTCACCCGTTGCTGGCAACATTACTCAATTTTCCTGCCTTCCATCAGCCTTTTGACCAACGGCAGCATAATCAGCTCCATCGCCAGTCCCATCTTGCCGCCAGGCACCACCAGCGTGTTGATGTGTGAGATAAACGAGCCTTGTAGCATAGCCAGCAACCACGGGAAGTCGATATTTTCCAGGTTGCGGAAATGGATAACGACAAAGCTTTCATCCAGTGAAGGAATAGTTTTGGCGGCAAACGGGTTGGAGGTATCCACCGTCGGCACGCGCTGGAAGTTGATATGGGTGCGCGAGAACTGCGGTGTGATGTAGTTGATGTAATCTTCCATCGAGCGTACCACTGAGTCCATGACTGCTTCGCGCGAGTGCCCGCGCTCGCTCATGTCGCGCACCAGCTTCTGAATCCACTCCAGGTTGACGATAGGCACCACGCCTACCAGCAGGTCCACATGCTGGGCTACGTTGTGCTGTGGCGTAACGACGCCACCGTGCAGCCCTTCATAGAACAGGACGTCGGTTGGCTCTGGCAAGGGCTGCCATGGCGTGAAGGTGCCTGGCACCTGGTTCCAGGGAACGGCTTCGTCGTAGGTGTGCAGGTATTTGCGCGACTGGCCGCTGCCGCTTTTACCGTACTCCATGAAGGTATCCTGCAACAGGCCGAAGTCGTTGGCGTCGGGGCCAAAGTAACTGATGTGCCGCCCAAGATCGCGCGCTTTACGGATTTCCATGTCCATTTCCGGGCGCGTGTAGCGGTGAAAACTGTCGCCTTCGACTTCTGCGGCGTGCAGGCCGAGCTGGGCAAAAATTTTGCGAAAGGCGAGGCTGGTGGTGGTGGTTCCTGCGCCGCTGGAACCGGTAACGGCGATGACCGGGTGTCTGGCTGACATAGCTTCACAACTCCATGAGTAACAAAGGACAGAGGCTTGTGACTTTTGTTGTTATCGCGCAAGTATAGCCGACAGCCGCCCTCACTCGTGGAACTGTGAACGGGGCATAATGTTGACCGTTTCATGCAGTTCTGACCATACCACGACCGCCTCACCGCGCTGAAGCTGTCTTTTAACGTCATCCACCTTTTGCTCAAGTGAGCGCTCGCTTTCGCCATAGTCTGTGCCTTCGCGCAGCACGAAAGTTTCAATCAGGTTGTCCAGCGTCTCTGGAGGAATGTCCTGCCACGGAATAATCATGCGTTTGGCTCCAGGAACTGGCTCAGCCAGTCGGGAATGCGCTGTTCCAGCCACATCTGCGGGCGGCGCAGCGTACCGCCGACAAACCCGACGTGGCCACCGTGCTCGGTAAGCTGGTACTCAATGTTGGCAGGCAACTGAGCCAGGTCAGGAATGACGTGACTATCCATAAACGGATCGTCTTTGGCGTGAATGATCAGCGTTGGCGTTGTGATATCGGGCAGCATCGGCAGCGCGCTGCACTGGCGGTAATAATCAATGGCATCGCGAAAACCATGGATTTTGGCGGTGATCAGGTTATCGAAATCGCGAATGCGGCGAATGCGCTTAAGCTGCTCCGGTAATACCGGCAGCGAACCCGGCCAGGCTTTGAGCTTGCGGCTGGCATTGCCTTTAAGCAAGTTCAGCAGGTAGTGCTGGTAAAAGCGCGAAAAGCCCTTTTCCATGTGATAACAGCAGTGCTCCAGCATGAGTGGTGCAGAGACCACCACGCCAGCGTTAAGGCCGCACGCCTGGCCCTGGCGCGCCATCAGGCAGGCCAGCATATTGCCACCGAGCGAAAAACCGACGGCGGCAGTGGGTGCCTGGCCGTAAGTTTTGCCAAGCCAGTCCAGAAAGAAGCTGGCATCTTCGGTTTCACCGGAGTGATAGATGCGCCCCATGCGGTTTGGCTCACCGCTACAGCCGCGAAAGTGCATCACCACACCGAGCCAGCCGCGCTGTTGAGCGGCATGAATGAGTCCGTGCGCGTAAGGGCTGTGCAGGCTGCCTTCCAGACCGTGAAACACCACCAGGCGCGGCTTATGGCGCGCGTGCTCCGGCGGTTCGCTCCACGCCAGGTCCACAAAGTCTCCATCCGGCGTATCCAGCCGCTGCCAGTGCGGTGTGAACTGCACGCGGCGGCGAATCACGCGCGGCAGCATGGTTTGCAGATGCGGGTTACGAGCACCGGGCATCGGGCAAAACGACTGGGGTTGGCTCTGTGTTGGCTGGATGTCTGCGGATGTAATGTCTGTCATTGCGTGCGAATGTTCGGCTAATTTGTTGCTTACTATACCGCCTTGCGGACGTTGTGTTTAGGTTTTGGGGCGGTAAGTGATTGCGCTGGCGCTAAATGCGCGCCGCGCGGGTGGTGGCTGTTTTACAGAAAGCCGTCGGTTTTGAGCATCTTCTCAGCGGTGCTCATGTCGGTGTTCAGTTCGCTTTCATCGTTTTCCAGCAGCTGTGCGTGCTTCTGGCGAAACGCCTGGTGCAGCGCATTTAACGTTTCCACCTTGCGGGCATGTAGTGTGCTTTCGCTGCCGTGTTTTTCAAGCTGCTTAGACAGCGTCTGGCCTTTTTCAATAATCTCGCGCACCACCGGTAAATAGCGTTGCAGGAATTTTGTGCCGGGTTCTACGTCGCGCGGGTCGTTGACCATGCATTCCTGAATCAGGCGGGCGTATTTAATGATACCTTCAAGGGCGTTATTAATATCATGCGGCAGGTTTTGAAACGCTTGCAGCCTGGCGATATCGTCATCAAACGGTGCGGGCGCGGCCTTTGGTGGTGGCGGCGAATCGGCGGTTTGAACGGGGGCTTTTTTTGCCGGGGCGTTGGTAGATTTGGTTTGCGGGCGTGCACCGAGCTTTCTGAACATTTTCACCCGGCGGCGGGCCGTGATAATGGCGAAGATGCCGAGCGCGGTCAGGTAATAAGGATGGTCAGTCAGACTACCGTAGGCTTCGCGATAGCCCACAATGGCCAGCGCGCCGAGGATGATGTACCAGACATGCATTTTGCCCAGCGCGGGCAGGGCGCGAATCAGGTAAATCACCAGCGCCATGCTGCCTGCCCAGAAAGGCGTTGCCAGCGCATCGCCGGAGGTCAGTATCAGCCAGCCAGCACCGGCTGCAATGCCTGCGGTGAAGGCGCTTCTGTCAAACAAAAAGGTGCGCCAGAGCGTGAACACGCCCACCAGACAAAAGATGAATATTGAACCTTCGAGGTTATTTTCTTTCGTGGGAATCGCTGTTAGCTTTTGGGCGTGCAGTAGCGCGCTATCCACAAAGCCGCTGGTTATCACCAGCAGCACCAGAAAAATGACAACGCGTTTCCACAGTTTATTGGTCAGCGTTGTGGCTAAGGTTGGAGGAGTCGCGTTCACCGGTATTCTCTTATGTTGTCTTGCGCCCTGATGATACTGGCTCGGTTATAAAAAGCCATCTGTCTTGAGCAGCTTCTCCAGCGTGCTGATTTCTGTTTTTAATTCCGTTTCATCGTTTTCTAAAAGCTGGGCATGCTTTTGCATAAATGCCGAACGTAAGGACTGAATCAGCTCCCGGCTTTGGGCATCAATATCCTGCGCGCCACCGTGGCGCGCCAGTTCGCCGGAGAGTTGCTGGCTTTTGCTCAGAATCTCGTGCACGGCGGGCAGGTAGCGCTGGAAGAACTTACGGCCAGACTCCACATCGCGCGGGTCACTCATCATGCAGCCCTGAATCAGGCGCGCGTATTTGATGATGTCTGCGACGTCGGCGCTCAGTTCTGGCGACAAGGTGTTCATGGCTTCCAGTTGGGCAATGTCGGCCTCAAAAGGAGCGTCTGACTGTGGCGTGCTGGTGTTTGAGCGGGAGGCTGTATTGCCCCGACGCATGCGGTTAATACGCGAGTAGATAAACACGCTGGCGGCGAGAATCAACAGCCACAGCACCAGGAAACCGCTGTGTGAAGCACCAGAATACAGGTAGCTGTAAGTGGCTGTGCCGAGACCGAGCAGTACCAGACCAATCACCTGGCTCAGGCGCAGACGCCGGTCAGTTATTAACTGCGTGAGTACCGACACCAGAATTGCCATGGCACCCGCCCACCACGGCGTGGGCAGCATGTCACCCACCAGAATCCATAAAAAACCCGCCAGCAAGCCAACGACAAACGCCGGGCGGTCCCAGGCCCAGGTGCGGTTAAGCAGCACAATGCCGAAGATATTGGTCGCCAGTGCCGCGTAAAAATAGTCGCTGCGCACGTGATGGCCGATAGCCTCAAGCGTGGAGGCCTGAGAGAAATAGTTGGCGCTAAAGCTCCAGGCAATAAAAATCCACACGGCGAGCCATGCCAGCCGTTTCCAGAGTGTGTCGGTAAGCTTGTTCATTGCCGAGCTGGCAACCCGATCCCTGTTCTGTGCCATGTTGAGTCTCTTTAGGGGAAAGGTGGCGGAGCGGTATGCTCCGCCCGGGATTTATGACTGGGTCGGACGTGCGCCGCTGCTGGCGATGCTCGCCAGGCGTGTGCGCAGATCGTTTTCCATTGTTGACAGTTCCTGCTCCACTTCCTGGCGGCGCGTGCGGGCGTCGCTGGCAATGGTGACGGTTTCTTCAATGGTGTTGAGCAGGCGGGCCTGCACGTCACGCAGGGTTTCGATATCTACCACGGAGCGTTCAACTTCACGTGCGGTTTCGATCGTGCCGGTTTGCAGCAATTCGGCGTTGCGGCGCAGCATTTCATTGGTGGTGTCAGCCACGTCTTTTTGCAGCTTGGTTGCCTGGCGCTGATTGTGCAGCGACAGCGCCAGCACAATCTGGCTTTTCCAGATAGGAATGGTGGAAAGAATGCTGCTCTGAATTTTTTCGGCCAGCGACTGGCTGTTGCCCTGCATCAGGCGAATCTGCGGCGCAGTCTGAATAGCGATGGTGCGCGAGAGCATCAGGTCATGCAGGCGGCGCTCAAAGCGCTGGATGCCTTCGAGCAGGTCACGCACTTTCTGGGCGTTCATCGGGTCATTGGCGACCTGCGCCTGCGCGGCAGGCAGATCCACTTCCTGAAGCTGGGCCACTTTCTGCTTACCGGCAATGATGTGCAGGTTTATCTGCTGGAAGAACTCGCGGTTGCGGACAAACAACTGCTCCAGCGTGGAAATGTTGCGCAGCAGGTCAACCATGGCGGTATCGAGTTTATCGGTGACGGTATCAACCTGCTGGGCCAGCGTCTGGTACTCAGCCATAGTGCGTTCAATGCGGTTGAACAGCTTACCCACCACCGGCAGCGAGGCCATAAAGCCCGGTTTTTCGCCAAAAGTACTCAGATCGACGGATTTCACCTTGCCCAACAGATCGGTGAGCTGCTCGCCGATAACGCCTGCGTCTTTGGCCCGTACCTGTTCCAGCAGCGAGTCGGAGAAGCGTGAAATGCTGTTCATGGTTTTGGCGCCGTAAGAAATCGACAGCACCGGGTCGGTGATATCAATTTGTGCAACCAGTTGCTGAACCTCTTCCTGCTCCTGCGGCGTTAAGTTTTGCAGCGGCGGTAAGGCTTCGGTGATTTCCGTAGAGATCGGCTGTGTGGTGGCGACAGAGGTATTTTCCGTCATGAAAGGCATCCTCGATAAAGTGTTGTCCGTGTTAAACCGCGGTAACAAAGCAGAAAACCGCGGAAAAGTCTGGGATGAATGGTACTTCAGGCAGCATGTTGCGCCAACCGCGTTAAACGAAATCAGTACCCGAATCTGTCCTAATCAAGCATTACAGCGGATTCGGACATTTCCAGGTGTTGCTATATTCATAAAGTGAATAACAGATAATTTTTAATTCCTTTTTGCCTTTGTCTGGCTCAGATAAAACTGAAGCTACTTAACGAGCAAAACGGAGCAAATCTATGGCGGGCACACTTTTCACACTACGCGCGGCGGCAACGCTGATGTTTGCCCTGACTGCGGGTGCACAGGCAGTGGAAGTCACCGTGGCGTATCAGACCTCTGCAGAACCTGCCAAGCTGGCGCAGGCCGAAAACAGCTTCGGTAAAGCTTCCGGTGCGAGCGTGGAATGGCGCAAGTTCGACAGTGGCTCGGGTGTGCTGCGCGCACTGGCATCTGGCGATGTGCAGATTGGCAATATTGGCTCCAGCCCGCTGGCGGTGGCCGCCAGCCAGAAGCTGCCCATTGAGGTGTTCCTGATTGCCTCCCAGCTTGGTAACTCTGAAGCGCTGGTGGTGAAAAAAGAGATTCGCTCACCGCAAGATCTTATCGGTAAGCGCATCGCTGTGCCATTTATCTCAACCACCCATTACAGCCTGCTGTCGGCGCTTAAGCACTGGAACATCAAACCTGAGCAACTCACCATTGTGAACCTGCAGCCTCCGGCCATTGCGGCGGCGTGGCAGCGCGGCGATATTGACGGCGCGTATGTCTGGGCGCCGGTCGTCAATGAACTGGCGAAGCAGGGGGCGGTGCTGACGGATTCGGAGCAGGTGGGTAAATGGGGCAAGCCAACGCTGGATGTGTGGGTGGTGCGTAAAGACTTTGCCAAAGCACATCCTGACGTGGTGACGGCGTTTGCCGCCAGCGCTTTACAGGCGCAGAAAGGCTATCTCGATGCGCCTGAGGCATGGCTGGGTGATAAACAGCACCTTGATACGCTGGCGCGCCTGAGTGGCGTACCGCAGGCGCAGGTGCCGGAGCTGGTCAAAGGCAACCGCTATTTGCCGGTGTCCGAACAGATAACGCAGCTTGGCGCACCGGTGGAAAAAGCGATTCGTGATACTGCTGAGTTCCTCAAGGAGCAGGGCAAAATTCCGCAGGTGGACAGCGACTACAGCGCGTATGTCACCAGCGATTTTGTTAAACAGGTGAAGGCTGCGCCGCAGTCGTAAGGAGATGCCATGCTCAACGTCAGCCATCTTAGCGCAGAGTATCGCGGTCGCCCGGCGCTGCGCGACGTTTCGCTGCGTATCGCCAGCGGTGAACTGGTGGTCGTGCTTGGCCCGTCAGGCTGTGGCAAAACCACGCTGCTTAACCTGATTGCCGGCTTTCTGACGCCGTCAGCGGGGTCGATTACGCTTGACGGTGAGCCGGTCACCGGGCCGGGCGCCGAGCGCGGCGTGGTGTTTCAGAACGAAGGGCTGCTGCCGTGGCGCACGGTGCAGGACAACGTTGAGTTTGGCCTTCAGCTTGCGGGGGTGAATAAGGTTCAGCGTGGCGCGGTGGCGCGCAAAATGCTCACCCGCGTCGGGCTTGCGGGCTTTGAGCACCATTTTATCTGGCAGCTTTCTGGTGGCATGCGCCAGCGTGTGGGTATTGCGCGGGCGCTGGCCGCAAATCCCCGCCTGCTGCTGCTCGATGAGCCTTTTGGCGCACTCGATGCCTTTACGCGTGAGCAGATGCAGGAGTTGCTGCTGTCCATCTGGCGCGACACAGGCAAGCAGGTGCTACTGATTACGCACGATATTGAAGAAGCCGTGTTTCTGGCGAGCGAACTGCTGCTGCTCTCGCCTGGCCCAGGCCAGGTGGTGGAGCGCATCACGCTGGATTTTGGCCGGCGTTACGCCGACGGTGAGTCGTGTCGCAGCATCAAGTCAGACCCGGCGTTTATCGCCCGGCGCGAAGAGGTGCTCGGTAAGGTGTTTCACCAGCGGGAGGTGCTGCTATGAGCCTGCAATCGACGCTGCGTGATGTGGCAAAACCGGTCGCTGCCGTGCGCTTTCGCGTGCCGCGCACGCTCTGGCTAAGTGCTGCGACGCTGCTCACACTGTTAATGCTGTGGTGGGCGGTGACGGCAGCCGGGTTGATTAGCCCATTGTTTCTGCCCGCACCGCAGCAGGTACTGCATCAACTTATCACCATCGCCAGCCCGCAGGGGTTTATGGATGCCACGCTGTGGCAGCACCTGGCGGCGAGCCTCGGGCGCATTCTGGTTGCACTGCTGGCGGCAGTGCTGATTGGCGTGCCGGTGGGCATCGCGATGGGATTGAACGAGACCGTGCGCGGCATTCTCGACCCGTTGATTGAAATTTATCGCCCGGTACCGCCGCTGGCCTATTTGCCGCTAATGGTTATCTGGTTCGGTATTGGTGAAACCTCAAAAATCCTGCTGATTTACCTGGCGATTTTCGCCCCGGTAACGCTTTCTACCGTGGCGGGCGTGCGTAACCGCGACCCGGTGCGGGTGCGGGCCGCGCAGTCGCTTGGTGCCAGCCGCTGGCAACTGCTGCGCTTTGTGATTCTGCCGGGCGCGCTGCCGGAGATTTTAACCGGGCTGCGCATTGGGCTTGGCGTTGGCTGGTCGACGCTGGTGGCCTCTGAGTTAATTGCCGCCACCCGCGGGCTGGGATTTATGGTGCAGTCTGCTGGCGAGTTTCTGGCAACCGATGTGGTTATTGCCGGGATCAGCGTGATTGCCGTTATTGCATTTGGTCTTGAGCTGGGGCTGCGCGCCTTGCAGCGTCGTTTAACCCCGTGGCATGGAGTACAGCAATGAATGAACGTCTGAAAGTCACCCCGCTGGGGCCATACATTGGTGCGCTGGTCGAAAACCTGACGCTGGCAAAACCGCTGAGCGACAGCCAGTTTGAACAGCTGTATCACGCGCTGCTCAAGCACCAGGTGCTGTTTATGCGTAATCAACCGGTGACACCGGTGCAGCAGCGCGACCTGGCGCGGCGCTTTGGCGATTTGCATATCCACCCGGTTTATCCGCACGCCGCCGAGGCCGAGGAGATTATTGTGCTGGATACCCATGACAATAATCCGCCGGATAACGATAACTGGCATACCGACGTCACTTTTATTGCCAACCCGCCATCGGGCGCCATTCTGGCGGCGAAACTGCTGCCGGAAACCGGCGGCGATACGCTGTGGGCCAGCGGCTTTGCGGCTTATGATGCGCTTTCAGCGCCGTTTCGCGAACTGTTGACCGGGCTGCGCGCGGAGCACGATTTTCAGAAGTCGTTCCCGGAATATAAGCACCGTGGTAGCGAAGAGGAGCACGCACGCTGGAAGCTGGCGGTGGAGAAAAACCCGCCACTGCTGCACCCGGTGGTGCGCAGCCACCCGGTAAGCGGGCGCAAGGCGCTGTATGTGAACGAGGGGTTTACGACGCGCATTGTTGACCTTGCGCCAAAGGAAAGCGACGCGCTATTGGGCTTTTTGTTTGCGCATATTACGAAGCCGGAGTTTCAGGTGCGCTGGCGCTGGCAGCAGGATGATGTGGCGATTTGGGATAACCGCGTGACCCAGCATTACGCGAATGCGGATTATTTGCCCAGTCGCCGCATTATGCACCGCGCCACTGTTCTTTAGGTGCGGAATGGCTGTGCGTGGCTGCGACGGCGTTGCTGCGTCGCCTCGCGATACTCACATACTGGAGTATGCTCCGTTCGCTCGACTCCTGGCGCCTTGTCTCGCACGCGCACAGTCATCCCTTGAGTTGGGTGGATTAAGCGGGAATGCCTGTACGTAGCTGCGACGGCGTTGCTGCGTCGCCTCGCGATACTCACATACTGGAGTATGCTCCGTTCGCTCGACTCCTGGCGCCTTGTCTCGCACACGCACAGTCATCCCTTGACGTAGGTGGTATTAAAAGATGTTAGGTTTTTAATGAGTGGCGTACAGCCATTACGTTATTCAGGGTGACGCGGCTTGAGTACCGCGTCGAACCTGTTTAGCTCAGGCTCTCAAAGTCCTGGGTGAGCACTTCCAGTTCTTCCTGCACACTCAGCCATTCCATTTCAGCCTCTTCCAGCGCGGCTTTGGTCTGGCTTTGCGTTTGCAGGCACTGGGTCAGTTCTGCCTTGCGACTGGTGTCGTAAAGGCCGGAGTCTGAAAGCTGTTCTTCTACGCCAGCAAGCGCAGCGCTGAGTTTTTCCATCTGCTGCTCAAGCTGGGTGATTTTTTTACGCAGCGGCTGGGTCTGGGTGCGGAACTCCGCTTCGCGGCGCTTCTGGTCTTTACGTGCCTGGGCGCTGTTGCCGCTGTCCTGTTTCGGGGCGCTGTCCTGCTGGGTTTCCTGCTTTTGCTGGTCGCTCAGCCACTGCTGGTAGTCCTCCAGATCGCCGTCAAACGGCTCCACCTGGCCGTCGTGTACCAGATATAAATCATCCGTGGTTGAGCGCAACAGATGCCTGTCGTGCGAGACGACAACCAGTGCGCCGTCAAAATCAATCAGCGCTTCGGTAAGTGCCTGGCGCATGTCGAGATCGAGGTGGTTGGTCGGTTCATCGAGCAGCAAAAGGTTAGGGCGCTGCCAGACAATCAGCGCCAGCACCAGACGCGCTTTTTCGCCGCCGGAGAACTGGCCCGTTGGGTCGGTAACTTTATCGCCGCGAAAGCCGAAGCCGCCGAGATAGTCGCGCAGCGTCTGTTCGGTTTCTTTCGGCGCCTGGCGCGTCAGGTGCTGGAGCGGTGATTCATCAGCACGCAGGTATTCCAGCTGGTGCTGGGCGAAATAGCCAAGCTTGATGCCTTTGGCCAGCGCCACTTCACCGCGCAGCGGCGGCAATTCGCCCGCCAGCAACTTAATCAACGTGGATTTACCCGCACCGTTACGGCCCAGCAGGCCAATGCGTGAACCCGGCACCAGGTTAAGCTTAATAGCGTTAAGAATGACGCGCTCGCCATAGCCTGCGCTCACCTTTTCCATCTTTAACAGCGGATTCGGCAGGCTTTCCGGGGCGCGAAAGCTGAAGTGGAACGGGTTATCCACGTGCGCCGGGGCGATAAGCTCCATACGCTCAAGCATCTTGATGCGGCTCTGCGCCTGTTTGGCCTTGGTGGCTTTCGCACGGAAACGGTCAATGTAGCTTTGCAGATGGGCTACTTTTTGTTGTTGGCTTTCGTACAGCGACTGCTGCTGGGCGAGACGCGTAGCGCGCTGGCGTTCAAAGTCGCTGTAGTTCCCGGTGTATTCGAACAGCGCCTCCTGCTCAATGTGCAGGATTTTGCCGACCACCGGGTCGAGGAAATCGCGGTCGTGGGAAATCAGAATCAGCGTGCCGGGATAGCTCTTGAGCCATTTTTCCAGCCAGATAACGGCATCGAGATCGAGGTGGTTAGTCGGTTCATCGAGCAGCAACAGGTCAGAACGGCAGATAAGCGCCTGTGCAAGGTTAAGACGCATGCGCCAGCCGCCGGAGAAGTCGCTCACCGGGCGCTCAAGCTGTTCGTTACTGAAGCCCAGCCCGTGCAGCAGGCTGGCGGCACGCGCGCGAATAGTCCAGGCGTTGATGGCATCAAGCTTGCCGTGCACGCTGGCAATGGCATGGCCGTCGTTACGTGCGTTCGCCTGGGCGAGTTCAGCTTCAAGCTGGCGATATTCGCGATCGCCGTCAATAACATACTCAATGGCAGGGACCGCCAGGGCTGGCGTTTCCTGGTTCACCCAGGCGAGTTGCCAGCTACCGGGGAAGGTCACGCTGCCCGCATCTGCGGTTATCTCACCTTTTAACAGCGACAGCAGCGTTGATTTGCCGCAGCCGTTTTTGCCGACGAGGCCCACTTTCTGGCCTGGGTTGACGGTGGCGGTGGCGTTGTCCAGCAGGACGCGGGTGCCGCGGCGTATTTGTAATGAAGAGAAGACAATCATAAGGCGCCGTATGTTCAGAGTATGTTAAATTATCTTTATCGCAGGGTAACGCAGAGTGAAGCCTGTTTTGCCCGGGCTGCATGGTAGCCCAAAACGAACATGAAGACGACCTGGAGGGTAATGATGTCGCAGCCTGAGCGCGTTTTGCTGCTGTATGCCCATCCGGAATCTCAGGACTCGGTAGCCAACCGGGTGTTGCTTAAACCGGCTCAGCAACTTGCTAATGTCACTGTGCACGACCTTTACGCGCACTATCCCGATTTTTTTATTGATATCCACCACGAACAGGCGCTGCTGCGTGAGCACGATGTCATTGTTTTTCAGCATCCACTGTACACATACAGTTGTCCGGCATTGCTCAAAGAGTGGCTGGATCGCGTGTTGAGCCGCGGTTTCTCAAGCGGCGTGGGCGGTAATGCGCTGGAAGGCAAGTACTGGCGCAGCGTGATAACCACCGGCGAGCCGGAAGGCGCGTATCGGCGTGATGGTTTCAATCGCTACGCGTTAAGCGATATTTTGCGCCCGTTTGAACTGACGGCCGCGATGTGTCGCATGCACTGGATGACTCCGATGATTGTGTACTGGGCGCGTCGCCAGTCGCAAAAAGAACTGGAAAGCAACGCCCGCGCCTACGGTGACTGGCTGGCCTCCCCGTTACCGCCGGGGGGCCGCTGATGGTAGGAATGGATTTGTTACTGGCAGGCGTGCTGTTTCTGTTTGCGGCAGTGGTGGCCGTGCCCATTGCGGCAAGAATTGGCATTGGTGCCGTGTTGGGTTATCTGCTGGCCGGGATCGCCATTGGCCCCTGGGGACTGGGTTTTATCAGTGACGTGGATGAAATTCTGCACTTCTCCGAGTTGGGGGTGGTGTTTCTGATGTTTATCATCGGGCTTGAGCTGAATCCCGCCAAACTCTGGCAGCTGCGCAGGCCTATTTTTGGCGTCGGTACCGCGCAGGTGTTGATTAGCGCCGCGCTGCTCGCCGGGCTACTGGTGCTCATGCACTTTAGCTGGCAGGCGGCGGTGGTAGGCGGCATTGGGCTTGCGATGTCGTCCACCGCCATGGCGCTCCAGCTAATGCGTGATAAAGGCATGAACCGCAGTGAGTCCGGGCAGCTTGGCTTCTCGGTGCTGCTGTTCCAGGACCTGGCTGTGATACCGGCGCTGGCGCTGGTGCCGCTGCTGGCAGGCGATGGCGATGAGCATATCGACTGGATGAAGGCGGGTTTTAAAGCGCTGGCGTTTATCGGGATGCTGATAGGCGGACGCTACCTGCTGCGCCCGGTGTTTCGTTATATCGCCGGTTCTGGCGTGCGCGAGGTGTTCACGGCAGCGGCACTGCTGCTGGTGCTCGGCTCGGCGCTGTTTATGGATGCACTGGGCTTTTCCATGGCGCTCGGGACTTTCCTCGCCGGGGTGCTGCTGGCAGAAAGCGAATACCGCCATGAGCTGGAAATTGCTATCGAGCCGTTCAAAGGGCTGTTGCTGGGGCTGTTCTTTATTTCTGTTGGTATGGCGCTCAACCTCGGCGTGCTTTATACCCATCTCCTTTGGGTAGTGTGCAGCGTGCTGATTCTGGTTTCTATCAAGGCGCTGGTGCTGTACGGGCTCTCACGGTTGCACGGTCTGCGTTCCTCTGAGCGGCTACAGTTTGCGGGAGTGCTGAGTCAGGGCGGCGAGTTTGCGTTTGTGCTGTTTTCGACGACGTCTTCACAAAAATTATTTCAGAATGACCAGATGGCGCTACTGTTGGTCACGGTTACGTTGTCGATGATGACCACGCCGCTGCTGATGAAGGGCATAGATAAGATACTGATGCGTCGCATTAACGCCACCGATGAAGCCGACGAAGCGCCGTTTGTAGAAGACGACAGGCCGCAGGTGATTGTGGTGGGCTTTGGGCGCTTTGGGCAGGTCATTGGCCGCCTGTTGATGGCAAACAAGATGCGTATTACGGTGCTGGAGCGCGATATCAGCGCAGTGAACCTGATGCGTAAATATGGTTACAAAGTGTATTACGGTGATGCCGCGGAGCTTGAATTGCTGCGTGCAGCCGGTGCAGAGAACGCTAAATCGATTGTGATTACCTGCAACGAGCCGGAAGATACGATGAAGATTGTGGCGATGTGCCAGCAGCATTTTCCGCATCTGGAAATACTGGCGCGCGCTCGTGGGCGCGTTGAGGCTCACGAACTGTTGCAGGCTGGCGTAACGCATTTTTCGCGTGAGACGTTTTCCAGTGCGCTGGAACTGGGGCGCAAGGTGCTGATGTCGCTTGGGATGCATCCGCATCAGGCACACCGTGCGCAACTGCATTTCCGACGCCTTGATATGCGCATGCTGCGTGAGTTAATGCCCATCCACAGTGACAATGCGCAGATTTCACGCGTGCGGGAGGCTCGGCGCGAGCTGGAGGATATTTTTGAGCGTGAGATGCAGCAGGAGCGGCGCCAGCTTGACGGCTGGGATGAGTTTGAATAAGAAGGTAATAAGCAATGTCAGTGCGTAAACGGTTTATTGCCGGCGCGGTCTGTCCCCGCTGCCAGGCACAGGATTCGCTCGCGATGTGGCGAGAGAATGGCGTGGATGTGGTGGAATGTGTGCACTGCGGTCATCAGATGCGCGAAGCTGACAAGCAGGCGCGCGAGAGCGTTCGCAGTAATGAGCAAGTTATCGGGATTTTTCACCCGGACTAGCGAGATGCAGCAGCTTTTTTTACGCTAAGGGGTACAGCGGCGTCGAATTCCGCTACAATCGGCGCCAGTCTTTTTCCTTCGCTCAGGAGATATCATGAAAGTAGCAAAAGACCTGGTGGTCAGCCTGGCCTATCAGGTACGTACAGAAGACGGTGTGTTGGTTGATGAGTCTCCGGTGAGTGCGCCGCTCGACTATCTGCATGGTCACGGCTCACTGATTTCAGGCCTGGAAAAGGCGCTGGAAGGGCACGACGTTGGCGATAAGTTTGACGTTAACGTGGGCGCTAACGATGCTTACGGCCAGTTTGACGACAACCTGGTGCAGCGCGTACCGAAAGACGTCTTTATGGGCGTTGATGAGCTGCAGGTTGGTATGCGTTTTCTGGCTGAAACCGATCAGGGTCCGGTGCCGGTAGAAATCACTGAAGTCGGTGACGACTACGTGGTGGTTGACGGTAACCATATGCTGGCCGGTCAGAACCTGAACTTCAGCGTGGAAGTTGTGGCGATTCGTGAAGCAACCGCAGAAGAACTGGCCCACGGCCACGTTCACGGTGAGCACGATCATCATGAACACGGCGGCGACGGCTGCTGCGGCGGTCATGGCCACGACCATGACCACGATCACGACCATGACCACGGCGGTAAGAAAGGTGGTTGCGGCGGCGGTGGCTGTGGTTGCCACTAAGCGTTCGCGCTGAATGAAAAACAGGCACCCTTGGGTGCCTGTTTTGTTTTCTGCAAACAGGCAAGACGGCGGTTAAAAACGTTACAACGCATGTCAGGAACGTTCTGAGCAACGGCAGGTTTGTCGTCAGTCGTCTTTGCTTGCCGGCGTGTGTTGCAGGCATGGGTGAAAAACGTTGGCGCCAGACGACGCCAGATGCGGGCATCAGTAATGCGGTGGCGGGGTTTCTTCTGACTGTGAGGCGACCAGCGATTCCTGACTGGATTTTATCTTTTCAACCAGCAACCGCAGATGCTCGCGCAGCTTCGCCATTTCCAGCTCATGTGCAGTGACGGTTTGATTGAGCTCTTCAATCGTTATTTCCTGAAAGGCCAGGCGGCTTTCCAGCTCGGCCAGGCGCGCCTCGACGGTTTTGTGCTCCATGTTCCCACTCCCGATTTTCGTTTCAGCCCAGGATTTTACTGAAGTTAGCCACAACTACCAGTGCCGGATGGCTGTGACGAAACTTCTTTAAACAAAAAGAGTCTTAAATTGTCTCGATAGCGACGGCGAAGATTGTGTAAATTTCCTGGCCGAAGGTATAGTACCTGACTGATTCACATTAACCTGGGGTGAGAGGCCCCGGTCCTGGAGAGAATGGATGAAATCATTGTTTAAAGTCACGCTGCTGGCGACCACGATGGCTGTTGCCCTGAATGCACCGATGGCGTTCGCCGCCGAAGCCGCCAAACCTGCTGCCGCTGCAAGCGAAAGCAAGGCGAACTTTAAGAACGACGACCAGAAGTCAGCCTATGCACTGGGCGCATCTCTGGGCCGTTACATGGAGAATTCTCTGAAGGAGCAGGAGAAGCTGGGCATCAAGCTGGATAAAGAACAGCTGATTGCCGGTGTTCAGGACGCGTTCGCGGACAAGAGCAAGCTCTCTGATGAAGAGATTGAAAAGACCCTGCAGGGTTTTGAGGCGCGCGTGAAGGGTGCGGCTCAGGAGAAGATGGAGAAGGACGCGAAAGAAAACGCGGACAAAGGCACTAAATACCGTGACGCCTTCGCTAAAGAGAAAAACGTGAAGAAAAGCACTACCGGCCTGCTGTATCAGGTAGAGAAAGAAGGCAGCGGTGACGCGCCGAAAGATACCGACACCGTGGTGGTGAACTACAAAGGGACACTTATCGACGGTAAAGAGTTCGATAACTCCTACAGCCGTGGTGAGCCGCTCTCTTTCCGCCTGGACGGTGTTATCCCGGGTTGGACTGAAGGCCTCAAGAACATCAAGAAAGGCGGTAAGATCAAGCTGGTCATCCCGCCGGAGCTGGCCTACGGCAAAACCGGCGTTCCGGGCATCCCGGCTAACTCTACGCTGGTGTTTGATGTCGAACTGCTCGATATCAAAGCGACGCCAAAAGCGGACGACAAGGCTGAAGAAAAAGACGCTGACGCCAAAGCCGCAGACAAGAAGTAATCTGCCAGACAGCCGCCGCCCTCAGGGGCGGCGGTTTTTTATTGCCTGTACGATAGAATAAAAACTGGAAAGCCGCGCTGAGGGGTATTACCTTATTCGCCAATGTCATATCAGAGCCACTGCCTCAGGCAACAGGCAGGCTTCAGGAAAAGGAGTGATACTTTTTCATGTCCAGGTCGCTTTTAACTAACGAAACCAGCGAGCTTGATTTGCTGGATCAGCGCCCCTTCGATCAGACCGACTTCGATATCCTGAAATCCTACGAAGCCGTAGTGGATGGCCTTGCCATGCTGATTGGTTCCCACTGCGAAATCGTGCTGCACTCGCTGCAGGACCTGAAATGTTCGGCAATCCGCATTGCTAACGGTGAACATACCGGGCGCAAAATTGGCTCTCCGATTACCGATCTTGCACTGCGCATGCTGCACGATATGACCGGCGCGGACAGCAGCGTCTCGAAATGTTATTTCACCCGCGCCAAAAGCGGTGTGCTGATGAAATCCGTCACCATTGCGATTCGCAATCGCGAACAGCGCGTGGTTGGCCTGCTGTGCATCAACATGAACCTTGATGTGCCGTTCTCCCAGATTATGAGCACGTTCGTGCCGCCGGAAACCCAGGACGAGGTGGCCTCTTCGGTGAACTTTGCCTCATCGGTAGAAGATCTCGTGACCCAGACGCTCGAATTCACTATTGAAGAAGTGAATGCCGACCGCTCCGTTTCTAACAATGCCAAGAATCGCCAGATTGTGCTCAATCTCTATGAGAAGGGTATCTTCGATATTAAAGATGCGATTAACCAGGTGGCAGACCGCCTGAATATCTCTAAACACACGGTTTATCTTTATATCCGCCAGTTCAAAAGCGGCGATTTTCAGGGCCAGGACAAGTAATGCGTTTTGCCCTGATGGTGACAGGCCCAGCCTATGGCACCCAGCAGGCCAGCAGCGCGTATCAGTTTGCTCAGGCGTTGCTCAGTGATGGTCATCAGCTTGAAAGCGTCTTTTTCTACCGCGAAGGCGTTTATAACGCCAACCAGCTTACGTCGCCTGCGAGCGATGAGTTTGATCTCGTGCGCGCCTGGCAAGCTTTACATGATGAGCATGGCGTTGCGCTGCACATTTGCGTGGCTGCGGCATTGCGCCGTGGCGTGACGGACGAGAACGAAGCGCGCCAGCTTGGCCTGCCTGGGTGTAATCTCCAGCCAGGTTTTACGCTGAGCGGTCTGGGGCAGCTGGCGCAGGCCGCGTTGACCGCTGAACGCATGGTGCAGTTCTGATGAAGCGCGTTGCCTTCCTTTTTACTCATGCTCCGCACGGCAGCGCCAGCGGCCGGGAAGGGCTGGACGCGTTGCTGGCGACCTCGGCGCTGAGTGAAGATATCGGCGTGTTTTTTATTGGCGACGGCGTCTTGCAACTGTTGCCAGGCCAGCAACCCGCGAAAATCCTTGCGCGTGATTACATTGCGACGTTTGGCGTGCTGCCGCTTTACGATATCGAGCAGTGCTTTGTGTGCGACGCGTCTTTGCACGAACGCGGATTTGGCGAGCAGCAGGCACTGGTGCTTGATGTGGCGCGACTGGCACCGGATGCGTTGCGTGCGCGTTTGCGGGATTACGATACCTTTCTGACCTTCTGAGGCGCTCATGCTCTTTACCCTCGGCCATTCTCCTTTTCACTGCGATCTGAACGCGCTGCTGCGTACAGTCAGCCCAGGTGATGATCTGTTGTTGATGCAGGACGGCGTTATCGCAGCACTTGACGGCAGCGCTGCCCTTGAACTGTTGCTCGCTGCCCCCATAACGGTATCAGCCCTGCAGGATGACATTGACGCTCGCGGCCTGGCTGCTCAAATTTCAACCAGCGTGAAGCGGGTAAGCTATACTGACTTCGTCAGGCTCGCAGTTAAGCAGCGCGGCCAGGTAGCATGGTAAAGCGAGTTTAGCTGTATATTTCTTGACACCCTTTCAGCACAGCCCTAAAATTCCGCGTCCTCATATTGTATGAGGTCGTTTTATTACGTGTTTACGAAGCAAAAGCAAAAACCAGGAGCTATTTAATGGCAACAGTTAATCAGCTGGTACGCAAACCACGCGCGCGCAAAGTTGCGAAAAGCAACGTGCCGGCGCTGGAAGCATGCCCGCAGAAACGTGGTGTATGTACTCGCGTATATACTACCACTCCGAAAAAACCGAACTCCGCACTGCGTAAAGTTTGCCGTGTTCGTCTGACCAACGGTTTCGAAGTTTCCTCCTACATCGGTGGCGAAGGCCACAACCTGCAGGAGCACTCCGTTGTTCTGATCCGTGGCGGTCGTGTTAAAGACCTCCCGGGTGTTCGTTACCACACCGTTCGTGGTGCGCTCGACTGCTCCGGCGTTAAAGACCGTAAGCAGGCGCGTTCCAAGTACGGCGTGAAGCGTCCTAAGGCTTAATGGACCTCCGTTAAGTAAGGCCAAACTGTTTTAACTAAATGTCAAACTAAACTCGTAGAGTTTTGGACAATCCTGAATTAACAACGGAGTATTTCCATGCCACGTCGTCGCGTTATTGGTCAGCGTAAAATTCTGCCGGATCCGAAGTTCGGATCAGAACTGCTGGCTAAATTTGTGAACATCCTGATGGTAGACGGTAAAAAATCTACCGCAGAATCTATCGTATACAGCGCGCTTGAGACCCTGGCTCAGCGCTCTGGTAAAAATGAACTGGAAGCTTTTGAAGTCGCTCTCGAAAACGTGCGCCCGACTGTCGAAGTTAAGTCTCGCCGCGTTGGTGGTTCTACTTATCAGGTTCCAGTTGAAGTCCGTCCGGTTCGTCGTAATGCTCTGGCAATGCGTTGGATCGTTGAAGCTGCTCGTAAACGCGGTGATAAATCCATGGCTCTGCGCCTGGCGAACGAACTTTCTGATGCTGCAGAAAACAAAGGCACTGCAGTGAAGAAACGTGAAGACGTTCACCGTATGGCAGAAGCCAACAAGGCGTTCGCACACTACCGTTGGTAATCCCTTCGGTGTGTTAGTCACCAGGCGGGCGCTTCAGGTAAGCCGCCCGTACTGGTTAACTTACTTGAACGTCCCCGGATATAGAGGAATAAAATGGCTCGTACAACACCCATTGCACGCTACCGTAACATCGGTATCAGTGCGCACATCGACGCCGGTAAAACTACGACTACCGAACGTATTCTGTTCTACACCGGTGTAAACCATAAGCTCGGTGAAGTTCACGACGGCGCCGCAACAATGGACTGGATGGAGCAGGAGCAGGAGCGTGGTATTACTATCACCTCTGCAGCGACTACTGCGTTCTGGTCTGGTATGGCTAAGCAGTATGAACCGCACCGCATCAACATTATCGACACCCCAGGGCACGTTGACTTCACCATCGAAGTAGAACGTTCTATGCGTGTTCTCGACGGTGCGGTAATGGTTTACTGTGCGGTCGGTGGTGTTCAGCCGCAGTCTGAAACCGTATGGCGTCAGGCTAACAAATATAAAGTTCCGCGCATTGCGTTCGTTAACAAAATGGACCGCATGGGCGCAAACTTCCTGAAAGTTGTTGGTCAGATCAAATCCCGTCTGGGCGCGAACCCGGTTCCGCTGCAGCTGGCGATTGGTGCTGAAGAAGGCTTCACCGGTGTTATCGACCTGGTGAAAATGAAAGCTATCAACTGGAATGACGAAGACAACGGCGTCACCTTCGAATACGAAGCTATTCCAGCTGAGATGCAGGACCTGGCCGACGAATGGCATCAGAACCTGATCGAATCTGCTGCAGAAGCCTCTGAAGAGCTGATGGAGAAATACCTCGGCGGTGAAGAGCTGTCTGAAGAAGAGATCAAAAAAGCGCTGCGTCAGCGCGTTCTGAACAACGAAATCATCCTGGTGACCTGTGGTTCTGCGTTTAAGAACAAAGGTGTTCAGGCGATGCTGGATGCGGTAATTGATTACCTGCCATCTCCGACTGACGTACCGGCTATCAACGGTATGCTGGACGACGGTAAAGACACCCCGGCTGAACGTCATGCAAATGACGACGAGCCGTTCGCGGCGCTGGCGTTCAAAATCGCGACTGACCCGTTTGTGGGTAACCTGACTTTCTTCCGTGTTTACTCCGGTGTGGTTAACTCAGGTGATACCGTACTGAACTCAGTGAAAGCGGCTCGCGAGCGTTTTGGTCGTATCGTTCAGATGCATGCGAACAAGCGTGAAGAGATCAAAGAAGTTCGTGCAGGTGACATCGCTGCGGCCATCGGCCTGAAAGATGTTACCACCGGTGATACGCTGTGCGATCCGGACTCGCCGATCATTCTTGAGCGTATGGAATTCCCGGAGCCGGTAATTTCTATCGCCGTAGAACCGAAAACCAAAGCTGACCAGGAAAAAATGGGTCTGGCTCTGGGCCGTCTGGCTAAAGAAGACCCGTCTTTCCGCGTATGGACTGACGAAGAATCTAACCAGACCATCATCGCCGGTATGGGTGAGCTGCACCTCGATATCATCGTTGACCGTATGAAGCGTGAGTTCAACGTTGAAGCGAACGTGGGCAAACCTCAGGTTGCTTACCGCGAAGCGATTCGTGCCAAAGTTACCGATATCGAAGGTAAGCACGCCAAACAGTCTGGTGGTCGCGGTCAGTACGGTCATGTTGTTATCGACATGTACCCGCTGGAGCCGGGCTCTAACCCGAAAGGTTACGAGTTCATCAACGACATCAAAGGTGGTGTAATTCCTGGCGAATACATCCCGGCTGTTGATAAAGGCATCCAGGAGCAGCTGAAATCAGGTCCGCTGGCGGGTTATCCGGTTGTGGATATGGGTGTTCGTCTGCACTTCGGTTCTTACCATGACGTTGACTCCTCAGAACTGGCGTTTAAACTGGCTGCGTCTATTGCCTTTAAAGATGGCTTTAAGAAAGCAAAACCAGTTCTGCTTGAGCCTATCATGAAGGTTGAAGTAGAAACTCCGGAAGAGAACACCGGTGACGTTATCGGTGACCTGAGCCGTCGTCGCGGTATGCTGCGTGGCCAGGAATCTGAAGTGACTGGCGTTAAGATCCACGCTGAAGTACCGCTGTCTGAAATGTTTGGGTACGCGACTCAGCTGCGTTCTTTGACCAAAGGCCGTGCATCATACACGATGGAATTCCTCAAGTATGATGATGCGCCGAACAACGTCGCTCAGGCCGTTATCGAAGCCCGTGGCAAATAAGCCACAGGATTAAAACCAAAATCCCGTGCTCTCTCCTTAAGGGGAGAGCACAAAAGTAAGGAATATAGCCGTGTCTAAAGAAAAATTTGAACGTACAAAACCCCACGTCAACGTCGGTACTATCGGCCACGTTGACCATGGTAAAACAACGCTGACCGCTGCAATCACCACCGTACTGGCTAAGACCTACGGCGGCGCTGCTCGTGCATTCGACCAGATCGATAACGCACCGGAAGAAAAAGCACGTGGTATCACCATCAACACCTCTCACGTTGAGTACGACACCCCGACTCGTCACTACGCGCACGTTGACTGCCCAGGGCACGCCGACTACGTGAAAAACATGATCACCGGTGCTGCTCAGATGGACGGCGCTATCCTGGTTGTTGCTGCAACTGACGGCCCGATGCCGCAGACCCGTGAGCACATCCTGCTGGGTCGCCAGGTAGGCGTTCCGTACATCATCGTGTTCCTGAACAAGTGCGACATGGTTGATGACGAAGAGCTGCTGGAACTGGTTGAGATGGAAGTGCGTGAGCTGCTGTCTCAGTACGACTTCCCGGGCGACGACACGCCGATCGTTCGTGGTTCTGCACTGAAAGCGCTGGAAGGCGACGCACAGTGGGAAGAGAAAATCATCGAACTGGCTGGCTTCCTGGATTCCTACATCCCTGAGCCGGAGCGTGCGATTGATAAGCCGTTCCTGCTGCCTATCGAAGACGTATTCTCCATCTCTGGTCGTGGTACCGTTGTTACCGGTCGTGTAGAGCGCGGTATCATCAAGGTGGGTGACGAAGTAGAAATCGTTGGTATCAAAGACACCACCAAAACCACCTGTACTGGTGTTGAAATGTTCCGCAAACTGCTGGACGAAGGTCGTGCAGGCGAGAACTGCGGCGTTCTGCTGCGTGGTACCAAGCGTGATGAAATCCAGCGTGGCCAGGTACTGGCTAAGCCGGGCACCATCAAGCCGCACACCAAGTTCGAATCAGAAGTGTACATCCTGTCCAAAGACGAAGGCGGCCGTCACACTCCGTTCTTCAAAGGCTACCGTCCGCAGTTCTACTTCCGTACAACTGACGTGACTGGCACCATCGAACTGCCGGAAGGCGTAGAGATGGTAATGCCGGGCGACAACATCAAAATGGTTGTTACCCTGATTCACCCGATCGCAATGGACGACGGTCTGCGTTTCGCAATCCGCGAAGGCGGCCGTACCGTTGGCGCGGGCGTTGTTGCTAAAGTTCTGAGCTAAGTTTTAGCTAAGAACAAAAAAAGGGCGCTCCGGCGCCCTTTTTTAATGCCGCTTTGCAGGTCGCAGAGCGGCTTTTTTATTAGCGTAATTTGTTAGCTTTTATTCAGCTCGTCCTGATGAGTGATGAGATGCGTGGTAATACCGTACTCAATGGCTTCCTGTGGGCTCATCCAGAAGTTCCTGTCGGTGTCTTGCACCACTTTCTCATACGGCTGGCCGGTGCCATCGCTGATTATCTTATTGATGCGATCGCGAATGCGCAGGATCTCATTGGCTTCAATCTGGATATCGGTGACCTGGCCACGCACGCCGCCCAGCGGCTGATGAATCATGAAACGGGTGTTCGGCAGGGTAAAGCGGTTTTCCTTGCGTGCGGCAAGGTAAATGGTGATACCCGCGCTGGCAACCCAGCCGGTGCCAATAACCAGAACGTCAGGTTTGATGAACTTAATCATGTCGTGGATGGTATCGCCCGCTTCGACATGGCCACCCTGGCTGTTGATGAAAAGCTTAATCGGCTCGTCACCCATTTCCGCCAGTGCCAACAGTCTGGCAGTTACTTTAGCCGCCAGCTCCTGAGTGATTTTCTCAGAGATAATCACGGTACGAGATTTCAGCAGCGCCTTTTCCACAGAGGCGGATTTTTCCTGTTCCGGCTTATCATTGTTTTGTTCTTCAGACATAACGGGCAGCTCCATGTTCTTTCCATTTTCAAGTGTGCACAGGTTAGCACAACTGTTCACAGCGAAACGATATCAATTAGCGCTGCTGTCGAGGCGATAATCCTTACAAAAGCTGCTATTGTAATAATAAGCATTCTTATTTACACTTTGCGCAGTTTTTGAACGGGAGTCATTATGTACGTTTGTCTGTGCAATGGCGTGACTGATAAGAAAATCCGCCAGGCGGTACGCCAGTTCCATCCACAGTCTTTTCAGCAGCTGCGCAAATTTTTGCCCATCGGTAATCAGTGTGGGAAGTGCATCAAAGCCTGCCGGGATATTATGCAAGAAGAGTTGGTAGCAATGCCGGAGTACCAGGAAATCGCCTGAGGCATAACGGACAAACCGGCGCATAGTGCCGTGACACGCTCATCCTGACCTGCATCCATTTCGGATGCGGGCTCATCTTTTTTTGACTATCTCCACAGCCCATCTACGCTTCAATGTAGTGGAAGCGGAGGAGTCAATAATGAAAGGTGACGTTAAGATTATAAATTATCTCAATAAATTATTGGGAAATGAGCTTGTCGCAATCAATCAGTACTTCCTGCATGCGAGGATGTTCAAAAACTGGGGTCTGATGCGCCTGAATGACGTGGAATACCACGAGTCTATCGATGAAATGAAACACGCTGATAAATATATCGAGCGCATTTTATTTCTCGAAGGCATCCCGAACTTGCAGGATCTCGGCAAGCTGCGCATCGGTGAAGATGTGGAAGAGATGCTGCGTTCGGACCTGAGCCTTGAGCTTGAGGGCGCAAAGGATTTACGTGAGGCGATTGCGTATGCCGACAGTGTTCATGATTACGTCAGTCGCGATATGATGATAAATATTCTTGCTGAAGAAGAGCACCATATCGACTGGCTTGAGACTGAACTTGATTTAATAACGAAGATTGGCTTGCAGAATTATATTCAGTCCCAGCTGAGAGAAGCCTCGTAACCGTGTGCCGGCAGGGGAAGGCTCCTGCCGATTTAATGCTTTGCGTTTTCGACCTCGCCCACATCCGCCACATACCTCCTTCTCGTCTCGACCATCATTGTGATTATTAAATGACCACCGCTTGCTTCGCTGCCAGATTTGCGTATAATGCGCGGGCTGTCAGTAAATGACGGTGGGTTCAACTGCAACCCGGGCGGTGATTTTGCTGCCAAACAATGTCCCCAATTGGGGGACTACGTAAGTGAACGATTACACTCCCCCATCAATCGTAATGGGTGCGAGGAGTAATTCTTTTCGTCTATAAATAATTGGAGCTCTGGTCTCATGCAGAACCAAAGAATCCGTATCCGCCTTAAAGCGTTTGATCATCGTCTGATCGATCAATCAACTGCGGAAATCGTCGAGACTGCCAAGCGCACTGGTGCGCAGGTTCGCGGTCCGATCCCGCTGCCGACCCGCAAAGAGCGCTTCACTGTTCTGATCTCCCCGCACGTTAACAAAGACGCGCGCGATCAGTACGAAATCCGCACTCACAAGCGTCTGGTTGACATCGTTGAGCCAACCGAGAAAACCGTTGATGCTCTGATGCGTCTGGATCTGGCTGCCGGTGTAGACGTGCAGATCAGCCTGGGTTAATCAGGTCATTGAGCGATTGAGAGGTTGAAACAATGATTGGTTTAGTCGGTAAAAAAGTGGGTATGACCCGCATCTTCACTGAAGAAGGCGTATCTATCCCTGTAACCGTTATCGAAGTTGAAGCAAACCGCGTTACTCAGGTTAAAGACCTGGCTAACGATGGTTACCGTGCAATCCAGGTTACTACGGGTGCTAAAAAAGCAAACCGTGTAACCAAACCGGAAGCGGGTCACTTCGCTAAAGCTGGCGTAGAAGCTGGCCGTGGTCTGTGGGAATTCCGTCTGGCAGAGGGTGAAGATTTCACCGTTGGTCAGAGCATCAGCGTTGAGCTGTTCGCAGACGTTAAAAAAGTTGACGTAACCGGTACCTCTAAAGGTAAAGGTTTCGCCGGTACCGTTAAGCGCTGGAACTTCCGTACCCAGGACGCGACTCACGGTAACTCCTTGTCTCACCGCGTTCCGGGTTCTATCGGTCAGAACCAGACTCCGGGCAAAGTGTTCAAAGGCAAGAAAATGGCAGGTCACCTGGGTAATGAGCGTGTAACCGTTCAGAGCCTGGATGTAGTACGTGTTGACGCTGAGCGCAACCTGCTGCTGGTTAAGGGTGCTGTTCCGGGTGCAACCGGTAGCGACCTCATCGTTAAACCAGCTGTGAAGGCGTGAGGAGATAGCAATGGAATTAGTACTGAAAGACGCGCAGAGCGCGCTGACTGTTTCCGAAACTACCTTCGGTCGTGATTTCAACGAAGCGCTGGTTCACCAGGTTGTAGTTGCTTACGCTGCAGGTGCCCGTCAGGGTACTCGCGCGCAGAAAACCCGTGCCGAAATCACTGGCTCCGGCAAAAAGCCGTGGCGCCAGAAAGGTACTGGCCGTGCGCGTTCTGGTTCCATCAAGAGCCCAATCTGGCGCTCTGGTGGCGTGACCTTTGCTGCACGTCCGCAGGACCACAGTCAAAAAGTTAACAAAAAGATGTACCGCGGCGCGCTGAAAAGCATCCTGTCCGAGCTGGTACGTCAGGATCGTCTGATCGTTGTCGAGCAGTTCTCTGTAGAAGCACCGAAAACCAAGCTGCTGGCTCAGAAACTGAAAGACATGGCGCTGGAAGATGTGCTGATCGTGACCGGTGAACTGGACGAGAACCTGTTCCTGGCTGCGCGTAACCTGCACAAGGTTGACGTACGTGACGCCGGTGGCATCGACCCGGTTAGCCTGATCGCCTTCGACAAAGTTGTCATGACTGCTGATGCTGTTAAGCAAGTTGAGGAGATGCTGGCATGATTCGTGAAGAACGTCTGCTGAAGGTGCTGCGCGCACCGCACGTTTCTGAAAAAGCGTCTACCGCGATGGAAAAAAACAACACCATCGTTCTCAAAGTTGCTAAAGACGCGACCAAAGCAGAAATCAAAGCTGCTGTGCAGAAACTGTTTGAAGTCGAAGTCAATGACGTCCGTACCCTGGTTGTTAAGGGTAAGGTTAAGCGTCACGGACAGCGTATCGGTCGTCGTAGCGACTGGAAAAAAGCTTACGTCACCCTGAAAGAAGGCCAGAACCTGGACTTCGTTGGCGGCGCTGAGTAAGTCGGAGGAGTAATACAATGGCAGTTGTTAAGTGTAAACCGACATCTCCGGGTCGTCGCCACGTCGTTAAAGTGGTCAACCCTGAGCTGCACAAGGGCAAACCTTTTGCTCCGTTGCTGGAAAAAAACAGCAAATCCGGTGGCCGTAACAACAATGGTCGCATCACCACTCGTCACATCGGTGGTGGCCACAAGCAGGCTTACCGTATCGTTGACTTCAAACGCAACAAAGATGGTATCCCGGCTGTTGTTGAACGTCTTGAGTACGATCCGAACCGCTCCGCGAACATCGCGCTGGTTCTGTACAAAGACGGTGAGCGCCGCTACATCCTGGCCCCTAAAGGCCTGAAAGCTGGCGACCAGATTCAGTCTGGCGTTGATGCTGCAATCAAAGCAGGTAACACCCTGCCGATGCGCAATATCCCGGTTGGTTCTACTGTTCATAACGTAGAAATGAAGCCGGGTAAAGGCGGTCAGCTGGCTCGTTCTGCTGGTACCTACGTACAGATCGTTGCTCGCGACGGTACTTACGTGACCCTGCGTCTGCGTTCTGGTGAAATGCGTAAAGTTGAAGCTGACTGCCGCGCAACACTGGGCGAAGTCGGCAACGCTGAGCATATGCTGCGCGTTCTGGGTAAAGCAGGTGCAAGCCGCTGGCGTGGTGTTCGTCCTACCGTTCGCGGTACTGCGATGAACCCAGTCGACCACCCACATGGTGGTGGTGAAGGTCGTAACTTTGGTAAGCACCCGGTAACTCCGTGGGGCGTTCAGACCAAAGGTAAGAAGACCCGCAGCAACAAGCGTACTGATAAATTCATCGTACGTCGCCGTAGCAAAAAATAATTTTAGAGGATAAGCCATGCCACGTTCTCTCAAGAAAGGTCCTTTTATTGACCTGCACTTGCTGAAGAAGGTAGAGAAAGCGGTGGAAAGCGGAGACAAGAAGCCCCTGCGCACTTGGTCCCGTCGTTCAACGATCTTTCCGAACATGATCGGTTTGACCATCGCTGTCCATAATGGTCGTCAGCACGTTCCGGTATTCGTCACCGACGAAATGGTCGGTCACAAGCTGGGTGAATTTGCACCGACCCGTACTTACCGCGGCCACGCGGCTGATAAAAAAGCCAAGAAACGCTAAGAGAGGAGGAAGAGATGGAAACTTTAGCTCAACATCGCCATGCTCGTTCTTCCGCTCAGAAGGTTCGCCTTGTGGCTGACCTGATCCGCGGTAAGAAAGTGTCGCAGGCTCTGGACATTTTGACCTACACCAACAAGAAAGCGGCTGTACTGGTCAAGAAAGTTCTCGAATCTGCCATTGCTAACGCTGAACACAACGATGGCGCTGACATCGACGATCTGAAAGTCGCGAAAATTTTCGTCGACGAAGGCCCGAGCATGAAACGCATTATGCCGCGTGCTAAAGGTCGTGCAGATCGCATCCTGAAGCGCACCAGCCACATCACTGTGGTTGTGTCCGATCGCTGAGACTCTGGAGACTAGCAATGGGTCAGAAAGTACATCCTAATGGTATTCGCCTGGGTATTGTAAAACCATGGAACTCTACCTGGTTTGCGAACACCAAAGAATTCGCTGACAACCTGGACAGCGACTTTAAAGTACGTCAGTACCTGACGAAGGAACTGGCAAAAGCGTCTGTATCTCGTATCGTTATCGAGCGTCCGGCTAAGAGCATTCGTGTGACCATTCACACCGCTCGCCCGGGTATCGTTATCGGTAAGAAAGGTGAAGACGTTGAGAAACTGCGCAAGGTCGTAGCGGATATCGCTGGCGTTCCTGCTCAGATCAATATCGCCGAAGTGCGTAAACCTGAACTGGACGCAAAACTGGTTGCTGACAGCATCACTTCTCAGCTGGAGCGTCGTGTGATGTTCCGTCGTGCTATGAAGCGTGCTGTACAGAACGCAATGCGTCTGGGCGCGAAAGGTATCAAAGTAGAAGTTAGCGGCCGTCTGGGCGGCGCGGAGATCGCACGTACCGAATGGTACCGTGAAGGTCGTGTTCCGCTGCACACCCTGCGTGCTGACATCGACTACAACACTTCTGAAGCGCACACCACTTACGGTGTAATCGGCGTTAAGGTGTGGATCTTCAAAGGTGAGATCCTGGGTGGTATGGCTGCTGTTGAACAACCGGAAAAACCGGCTGCTCAACCGAAAAAGCAGCAGCGTAAAGGCCGTAAATAAGGAGCGTCGCTGATGTTACAACCAAAGCGTACAAAATTCCGTAAAGTGCACAAAGGCCGCAACCGTGGTCTGGCGCAGGGTACGGATGTTAGCTTCGGCACTTTCGGTCTGAAAGCTGTTGGCCGTGGTCGTCTGACTGCACGTCAGATCGAAGCAGCACGTCGTGCTATGACCCGTGCAGTTAAGCGTCAGGGTAAGATCTGGATCCGTGTATTCCCGGACAAACCGATCACCGAAAAGCCGCTTGAAGTGCGTATGGGTAAAGGTAAAGGTAACGTGGAGTATTGGGTTGCCTTGATTCAGCCGGGTAAAGTCCTGTATGAAATGGACGGCGTACCGGAAGAGCTGGCCCGTGAAGCATTCAAGCTGGCAGCAGCGAAACTGCCGATCAAAACCACCTTTGTAACTAAGACGGTGATGTAATGAAAGCAAAAGAGCTGCGTGAAAAGAGCGTTGAAGAGCTGAACACCGAGCTGCTTAACCTGCTGCGTGAGCAGTTCAACCTGCGTATGCAGGCGGCAAGTGGCCAGCTGCAACAGACTCACCTGTTAAAGCAAGTGCGTCGTGATGTCGCACGCGTTAAGACTTTACTGACTCAGAAGGCGGGTGCGTAATGACCGATAAAATCCGTACTCTGCAGGGTCGTGTTGTTAGTGACAAGATGCAGAAATCTGCTGTTGTTGCTATCGAGCGTTTTGTGAAACACCCGATCTACGGTAAATTCATTAAGCGTACGACTAAGCTGCACATCCATGACGAGAACAACGAATGCGGTATTGGCGACAAGGTTGAAATCCGTGAATGCCGTCCGCTGTCCAAGACTAAGTCCTGGACTCTCGTTCGTGTTGTAGAGAAAGCCGTACTGTAATTTAGTACAGTCTTCTCAACAGATAAACGGCCCAGCGATGGGCCGTTTATTTTTTCTACCCATATTCAGGAGCCGGTGTTATAATGCCGCGCCCTCGACTATGGGGGATTTATAACGACCCAGATTTTGGGTCCCGAAGTAGTAGTTGACATTAGCGGAGCACTAAATGATCCAGGAACAGACTATGCTGAGCGTCGCCGACAACTCCGGCGCACGTCGCGTAATGTGTATCAAGGTTCTGGGTGGCTCGCACCGTCGCTACGCAGGCGTCGGCGACATCATCAAGATCACCATCAAAGAAGCAATTCCGCGTGGTAAGGTCAAAAAAGGTGATGTGCTGAAGGCGGTAGTGGTGCGCACCAGGAAGGGCGTTCGTCGCCCGGACGGTTCTGTCATTCGCTTCGATGGTAATGCATGCGTTATTCTGAACAATAACAGCGAGCAGCCTATCGGTACGCGTATTTTTGGGCCGGTAACTCGTGAACTGCGTAACGAAAAGTTCATGAAAATTATCTCTCTGGCACCAGAAGTACTCTAAGGAGCGAACATGGCAGCGAAAATCCGTCGTGATGACGAAATTATCGTGCTGACCGGCAAAGATAAAGGTAAGCGCGGTAAAGTAAAAAATGTCCTGACTTCTGGTAAGGTCATTGTTGAAGGTATCAACCTGGTTAAGAAACACCAGAAGCCGGTTCCGGCTCTGAACCAACCGGGTGGCATCGTTGAAAAAGAAGCGGCTATTCAGCTTTCTAACGTTGCACTCTTCAACGCGGCAACCGGTAAGGCGGACCGTGTAGGCTTTAGATTCGAAGACGGAAAAAAAGTCCGTTTCTTCAAATCTAGTGGCGAAACTATCAAGTAATTTGGAGTAGTACGATGGCGAAACTGCATGATTACTACAAAGACGAAGTAGTTAAAAAACTCATGACTGAGTTCAACTACAATTCTGTCATGCAAGTCCCTCGGGTCGAGAAGATCACCCTGAACATGGGTGTTGGTGAAGCGATCGCTGACAAGAAACTGCTGGATAACGCAGCAGCTGACCTGGCAGCAATCTCCGGTCAAAAACCGCTGGTCACCAAAGCACGCAAATCTGTTGCAGGCTTCAAAATCCGTCAGGGCTATCCGATCGGCTGTAAAGTAACTCTGCGTGGCGAACGCATGTGGGAGTTCCTTGAGCGACTGATCTCTATTGCTGTACCGCGTATCCGTGACTTCCGTGGCCTGTCCGCTAAGTCTTTCGACGGTCGTGGTAACTACAGCATGGGTGTCCGTGAGCAGATCATCTTCCCGGAAATCGACTATGACAAAGTCGATCGCGTGCGTGGTCTGGACATTACCATCACCACCACTGCGAAATCCGATGATGAAGGCCGTGCTCTGCTGGCTGCCTTTGACTTCCCGTTCCGCAAGTAAACCAGGGTTACATTCATGGCAAAGCAATCAATGAAAGCACGCGAAGTAAAACGCGTCGCTCTGGCTGAAAAATACTTCGCTAAACGCGCTGAACTGAAAGCGATCATCTCTGATGTGAACGCTTCCGATGAAGATCGTTGGAACGCCGTTCTCAAGCTGCAGAGTCTGCCGCGTGATTCCAGCCCGTCTCGTCAGCGTAACCGCTGCCGCCAAACTGGTCGTCCGCATGGTGTTTTGCGGAAGTTCGGGTTGAGCCGTATTAAGGTCCGTGAAGCCGCTATGCGCGGTGAAATTCCGGGTCTGAAAAAGGCTAGCTGGTAATTGTCACCAATTGAATCACGGGAGTAAAGACAGATGAGCATGCAAGATCCGATCGCGGATATGCTGACCCGTATCCGTAACGGTCAGGCCGCGAACAAAGTTGCGGTCACCATGCCTTCCTCCAAGCTGAAAGTGGCAATTGCCAACGTGCTGAAGGAAGAAGGTTATATTGAAGATTTTAAAATTGAAGGCGACATCAAGCCTGAACTGGAACTGACTCTTAAGTATTTCCAGGGCAAGGCTGTGGTAGAGAGCATTCAGCGAGTCAGCCGTCCTGGTCTGCGCATCTATAAGAAAAAAGATGAGCTGCCGAAAGTTATGGCCGGTCTGGGTATCGCTGTCGTTTCTACCTCTAAAGGTGTTATGACCGATCGTGCAGCGCGCCAGGCTGGTCTTGGTGGCGAAATTATCTGCTACGTAGCCTAATTGGAGGAAATCAATGTCTCGTGTTGCTAAAGCACCGGTCGTTATTCCTGCAGGCGTAGAGGTAAAACTCAACGGTCAGGTTATTTCGATCAAAGGTAAAAACGGCGAGCTGACTCGTACTATCAACGATGCTGTTGAAGTTAAACAAGCCGATAACGCACTGACCTTCGGTCCGCGCGACGGTTTTGTTGACGGCTGGGCACAGGCGGGTACCGCTCGTGCACTGCTCAATGCAATGGTTATCGGTGTTACCGAAGGCTTCACTAAGAAGCTGCAGCTGGTTGGTGTAGGTTATCGTGCAGCGATCAAAGGGAATGCAGTAAGCCTGTCTCTGGGCTTCTCTCACCCTGTTGAACACGCGCTGCCGGCTGGGATCACAGCAGAATGCCCGTCTCAGACTGAAATCGTGCTGAAAGGCGCTGATAAACAGCTGATCGGCCAGGTTGCTGCTGACCTGCGCGCCTACCGTCGTCCTGAGCCGTATAAAGGCAAAGGTGTTCGTTACGCCGACGAAGTCGTGCGTACCAAAGAGGCTAAGAAGAAGTAAGGTAACACTATGGATAAGAAATCTGCTCGTATCCGTCGTGCGACCCGCGCACGTCGCAAGCTCCAGGAGCTTGGCGCAACTCGCCTGGTGGTACATCGTACCCCGCGTCATATTTACGCCCAGGTAATTGCCCCGAACGGTTCTGAAGTTCTGGTAGCCGCTTCTACTGTAGAGAAAGCTATCGCTGAGCAACTGAAGTATACCGGTAACAAGGATGCCGCTGCAGCTGTAGGTAAAGCTGTTGCTGAACGCGCATTGGAAAAAGGCATCAAAGATGTCTCCTTTGACCGTTCCGGTTTCCAATATCATGGTCGTGTCCAGGCACTGGCAGATGCTGCCCGTGAAGCTGGCCTTCAGTTCTAAGGTAGAGGTGTAAGATGGCTCACATCGAAAAACAAGCTGGCGAACTGCAGGAAAAGCTGATCGCGGTAAACCGTGTATCTAAAACTGTAAAAGGTGGCCGTATTTTCTCCTTCACAGCACTGACTGTAGTGGGTGATGGTAACGGTCGCGTAGGTTTTGGCTACGGTAAAGCGCGCGAAGTTCCGGCAGCGATCCAGAAAGCGATGGAAAAAGCCCGTCGCAACATGATTAACGTCGCGCTGAACAGCGGCACCCTGCAGCACCCTGTTAAAGGCGTGCACACGGGGTCTCGCGTGTTCATGCAGCCGGCTTCCGAAGGTACCGGTATCATCGCCGGTGGTGCAATGCGCGCCGTTCTGGAAGTCGCTGGGGTTCATAACGTTCTGGCTAAGGCCTATGGTTCCACCAACCCGATCAACGTAGTTCGCGCAACTATCGATGGTCTGGAGAACATGAAGTCCCCAGAAATGGTCGCTGCCAAGCGTGGTAAATCCGTTGAAGAAATTCTGGGGTAATTGACCATGGCAAAGACTATTAAAATCACTCAAACCCGCAGCGCAATCGGTCGTTTGCCGAAACACAAGGCAACACTGCTTGGCTTGGGTCTGCGTCGTATTGGTCATACCGTTGAGCGCGAGGATACTCCCGCTGTTCGTGGTATGGTCAACGCGGTTTCCTACATGGTTAAAGTTGAGGAGTAAGAGATGCGTTTAAATACTCTGTCTCCGGCCGAAGGGTCTAAGCGCGAAGGTAAGCGTCTGGGTCGTGGTATCGGTTCTGGCCTCGGTAAAACCGGTGGTCGTGGTCACAAAGGCCAGAAGTCTCGTTCTGGCGGTGGCGTACGTCGCGGGTTCGAGGGTGGCCAGATGCCGCTGTATCGTCGTCTGCCGAAATTCGGCTTCACCTCTCGCAAAGCGATGGTCACTGCAGAAGTTCGTCTGTCTGATCTCGCTAAAGTGGAAGGCGACGTAGTTGACCTGAACACGTTGAAAGCAGCTAACATTATCGGTATTCAGATTGAGTTCGCGAAAGTGATCCTGTCTGGCGAGGTAACTCGTGCGGTAACCGTTAGCGGTCTGCGTGTCACCAAAGGCGCTCGTGCTGCTATCGAAGCTGCTGGCGGTAAAATCGAGGAATAAGTAGCAGATGGCAAAGCAACCAGGATTAGATTTTCAAAGTGCTAAGGGCGGTTTCGGCGAACTGAAACGCAGACTTCTGTTTGTAATCGGTGCGCTGATCGTGTTCCGCATTGGTTCTTTTATTCCGATCCCTGGTATCGATGCCACTGTTCTTGCCAAACTGCTTGATCAACAGCGTGGCACCATCATTGAAATGTTTAACATGTTCTCTGGTGGTGCTCTGAGCCGTGCTTCTATCTTTGCTCTGGGTATTATGCCGTACATTTCGGCTTCTATTATTATCCAGCTGCTGACGGTGGTTCATCCCACCCTGGCAGAACTGAAGAAAGAAGGGGAGTCTGGTCGTCGTAAGATTAGCCAGTACACCCGCTACGGCACGTTGGTGTTGGCGATATTCCAGTCGATCGGTATTGCTACCGGTTTGCCGAATATGCCTGGCATGCAAGGCCTGGTCATTAACCCAGGCTTTGCATTCTATTTCACCGCTGTTGTGAGTCTGGTCACCGGGACAATGTTCCTGATGTGGCTGGGTGAACAGATTACTGAGCGCGGTATCGGTAACGGTATCTCAATCATAATCTTCGCAGGTATTGTTGCGGGTCTTCCGTCGGCCATTGGCCATACCATCGAGCAAGCGCGGCAGGGCGACCTGCACTTCCTTCTGTTGCTGTTGGTTGCAGTATTAGTATTCGCAGTGACCTTCTTCGTTGTCTTTGTTGAACGTGGTCAACGCCGCATTGTGGTGAACTACGCGAAACGTCAACAGGGTCGCCGTGTCTATGCTGCACAGAGCACACATTTACCGCTGAAAGTGAATATGGCTGGTGTAATCCCGGCGATTTTCGCTTCCAGTATTATTCTGTTCCCGGCAACCATCGCGTCATGGTTTGGGGGCGGTACTGGTTGGAACTGGCTGACAACAATTTCGCTGTATTTGCAGCCTGGGCAACCGCTTTATGTGTTACTCTATGCGTCTGCAATCATCTTCTTCTGTTTCTTCTACACGGCGTTGGTCTTCAACCCGCGTGAAACAGCAGAGAACCTGAAGAAGTCCGGTGCATTTGTACCAGGAATTCGTCCGGGAGAGCAAACGGCGAAGTACATCGATAAAGTAATGACCCGTCTGACTCTGGTCGGCGCGCTCTATATTACTTTTATCTGCCTGATCCCGGAGTTCATGCGTGATGCAATGAAAGTGCCGTTCTACTTTGGTGGGACCTCGTTGCTTATCGTTGTTGTCGTGATTATGGACTTTATGGCTCAAGTGCAAACTCTGATGATGTCCAGTCAGTATGAGTCTGCATTGAAGAAGGCTAACCTCAAAGGCTAAGGCCGACAGGTGCCTGAGAAGTTACGGAGAGTAAAAATGAAAGTTCGTGCTTCCGTCAAGAAAATGTGCCGTAACTGCAAAATCGTTAAGCGTGATGGCGTCATCCGCGTGATTTGCAGTGCCGAGCCGAAGCATAAACAGCGTCAAGGCTGATTTATCTCGCATATTTTTCTTGCAAAGTTGGGTTGAGCTGGCTAGATTAGCCAGCCAATCTTTTGTATGTCTGTACGTTTCCATTTGAGTATCCTGAAAACGGGCTTTTCAGTATGGGGCGTGCATATCAAATTATAGGAGTGCATAGTGGCCCGTATAGCAGGCATTAACATTCCTGATCACAAACATGCTGTAATCGCATTAACTGCGATCTATGGCGTCGGCAAGACTCGCTCCAAGGCTATTCTGGCCTCTGCGGGTATCGCTGAAGATGTTAAGATCAGTGAGCTGTCTGAAGAACAGATCGACACGCTGCGTGACGAAGTTGGTAAGTTCGTTGTAGAAGGCGATCTGCGTCGTGAAATTACCCTGAGCATCAAGCGTCTTATGGACCTTGGTTGCTATCGTGGTTTGCGTCATCGTCGTGGTCTTCCGGTTCGCGGTCAGCGTACCAAGACCAATGCTCGTACCCGTAAGGGTCCGCGCAAACCGATCAAGAAATAATCGGGGTGATTGAATAATGGCAAAGGCACCAGTTCGTGCACGTAAACGTGTAAGAAAGCAAGTCTCTGACGGCGTGGCACATGTCCATGCTTCTTTCAACAACACCATCGTAACAATTACCGATCGTCAGGGTAATGCGCTGGGTTGGGCAACTGCCGGTGGTTCCGGTTTCCGTGGTTCGCGTAAATCCACTCCGTTTGCAGCTCAGGTTGCAGCAGAGCGTTGCGCTGAAGCCGTAAAAGACTACGGTATCAAGAACCTCGAAGTTATGGTTAAGGGACCGGGTCCGGGTCGCGAATCTACTATTCGTGCTCTGAACGCCGCTGGTTTCCGCATCACTAATATTACTGATGTGACTCCGATCCCTCACAACGGTTGTCGTCCGCCGAAAAAACGTCGCGTATAACGCCCGTTTTTAGGAATGTTGGAGAAAGAAAATGGCAAGATATTTGGGTCCTAAGCTCAAGCTGAGCCGTCGCGAGGGTACAGACCTGTTCCTGAAGTCTGGCGTTCGCGCGATTGATACCAAGTGTAAAATTGAACAAGCTCCTGGCCAGCACGGTGCGCGTAAACCGCGTCTGTCTGACTATGGTGTGCAGTTGCGTGAAAAGCAGAAAGTTCGCCGTATCTACGGTGTGCTGGAGCGTCAGTTCCGTAACTATTATAAAGAAGCAGCACGTCTGAAAGGCAACACCGGTGAAAACCTGTTGGCTCTGCTGGAAGGTCGTCTGGACAACGTAGTCTACCGTATGGGCTTCGGCGCCACTCGTGCAGAAGCACGTCAGCTGGTTAGCCACAAAGCGGTTATGGTAAACGGTCGTGTTGTTAACATCGCTTCTTATCAGGTTAAACCGAACGACGTTGTTAGCGTCCGTGAGAAAGCCAAAAAGCAGTCTCGCGTGAAAGCCGCTCTTGAGCTGGCTGAGCAGCGTGAAAAGCCAACCTGGCTGGAAGTTGATGCTGGCAAGATGGAAGGTACGTTCAAACGTAAACCTGAGCGTTCCGATCTGTCTGCGGACATTAACGAACACCTGATCGTCGAGCTTTACTCCAAGTAAAGCTTAGTACCAAAGAGAGGACACAATGCAGGGTTCTGTGACAGAGTTTCTAAAACCGCGCCTGGTAGATATCGAGCAAGTGAGTTCGACGCACGCCAAGGTGACCCTTGAGCCTTTAGAGCGTGGCTTTGGCCATACTCTGGGTAACGCACTGCGCCGTATTCTGCTTTCATCAATGCCGGGTTGCGCGGTGACCGAAGTTGAGATTGATGGTGTACTTCATGAGTACAGCACCAAAGAAGGTGTCCAGGAAGATATCCTGGAAATCCTGCTCAACCTGAAAGGGCTGGCGGTAAGAGTTCAGGGCAAAGACGAAGTTATTCTTTCTCTGAATAAATCTGGCATTGGCCCTGTGACTGCAGCCGACATCACCCACGACGGTGATGTCGAAATCGTCAAGCCGCAGCATGTGATCTGCCACCTGACCGATGAAAACGCATCTATTAGCATGCGTATCAAAGTTCAGCGCGGTCGTGGTTATGTGCCGGCTTCTGCCCGAATTCATTCGGAAGAAGATGAGCGCCCAATCGGTCGTCTGCTGGTCGATGCTTGCTACAGCCCTGTAGAGCGTATTGCCTACAATGTTGAAGCGGCACGCGTAGAGCAGCGTACTGACCTGGACAAGCTGGTCATCGAAATGGAAACCAACGGCACAATCGATCCTGAAGAGGCGATTCGTCGTGCGGCGACCATACTGGCCGAACAACTGGAAGCTTTCGTTGACCTGCGTGATGTACGTCAGCCGGAAGTGAAAGAAGAGAAGCCAGAATTCGATCCGATCCTGCTGCGCCCTGTTGACGATCTGGAATTGACTGTCCGCTCTGCTAACTGCCTCAAGGCAGAAGCTATCCACTATATCGGTGATCTGGTACAGCGTACCGAGGTTGAGCTGCTTAAAACGCCTAACCTGGGTAAAAAATCTCTTACTGAGATTAAAGACGTGCTGGCCTCACGTGGTCTTTCTCTGGGCATGCGCCTGGAAAATTGGCCACCGGCAAGCATTGCTGACGAGTAACCGGATCACAGGTTAAGGTTTTACTGAGAAGGATAAGGTCATGCGCCATCGTAAGAGTGGTCGTCAACTGAACCGCAACAGCAGCCATCGCCAGGCTATGTTCCGCAACATGGCAGGTTCTCTGGTTCGTCATGAGATCATCAAGACGACCCTGCCGAAAGCGAAAGAGCTGCGTCGCGTAGTTGAGCCGCTGATTACTCTTGCCAAGACTGATAGCGTTGCTAATCGTCGTCTGGCATTCGCCCGCACTCGTGATAACGAGATCGTGGCAAAACTGTTTAACGAGCTGGGCCCGCGTTTCGCGAGCCGCGCAGGTGGTTACACTCGCATTCTGAAGTGTGGCTTCCGCGCAGGTGACAATGCTCCGATGGCTTACATCGAGCTGGTTGATCGCCCTGAGCCGCAAACAGAAGCAGCAGAGTAATCTGCAGCAATATAAAAAACCCGCTTCGGCGGGTTTTTTTATTTCTAATACTCCTCTCTGTGCTGAATTACTCGTATCCTTACTGGTAGGTATGGGAGGATGTAATGTGGATAATTGACCAGTGGGCTGAACGCCATATTGAAGATGCTCTGCGTGACGGAGCATTTGATAACCTTCCAGGGTGTGGTGAGCCGCTGGTGCTGGATGATGATTCGCTCATTCCAGTGGAGCTTCGGGCAGGTTATCGCCTGCTTAAAAATGCAGGTTGTTTACCGCCGGAACTGGAAACACGTAAAGAGGCACTGGAGCTTCAGGATTTGTTGCGTTCGGTTCAGGAACAACACCCAGACTATCAGGCACTGAGTAAGCGCCTGGCATTACTTGAGTTGCGGCTGCGCCAGGCTGGATTGAGTACGAATTTTCTGCATGGTGAATACGCCGACAGACTGTTCAACCGAATTGATGAGGAATAACCTGTGTATCGCATTGGCCAACTTGCAAAACTGGCAGAAGTGACGCCAGATACTATTCGTTATTACGAAAAACTTGGGATGATGTCCCATGATATTCGTACCGAGGGCGGTTTTCGTTTATATGACGAAGCAGACCTGCGGCGTTTGCAATTTATTCGTCATGGGCGCCAGCTAGGTTTTACACTGGAGGCCATTGCTGAGCTGCTTTCAATTCGCGTTGATCCTGCTCATCATACCTGTCAGGAGTCCAAAGGTATCGTACAGGCCAGACTGGCAGAAGTGGAAAGTAAGATTGCGGAGCTACAGGAAATGCGCAATTCACTTAAAAGGCTTAATGATGCCTGCTGTGGTACAGCGCACAGTAGCGTTTACTGCTCAATTCTTGAAGCTCTTGAGCAAGGAGCCGCGCGTTGATTTTTTAGTCGTGGAGGATTAGACTCGCGGCGCGTAATACATGAGGAAATGCGATGAGCTCTTACAAACATACCCGAGGTAGAATTCAGGACAATGCGATTGAAGCCCTGCTTCATGATCCGCTGTTTCGTCAGCGAGTAGAAAAAAATAAGAAAGGGAAAGGAAGCTTTCTACGTAAGGCAAAACATGGTGGTAAAGGCTACCAGGAGGCCAGTGGCAAACAAGCAAATTGCTTTTTTACCACTGGCCTTCTGCGTTGTGTCGCCTGATTAAACGCGTTTATTATTCTGCTCTTTGAGCAGATCGCGAATTTCCCCCAGAAGCACCTCTTGATTCGTTGGCCCTGCTGCAGGTTCTTCTTGTTTCTTACGCAGTTTCGTCATCAGTTTAATTGCTGCGAAAATCGCCAACGCAACAATCACAAAGTCAAAAATATTCTGAATGAATATACCGTAATTCATCACTACGGCGGGGATGTCACCTTCTGCAGGGCGCAGTGTCCAGGCAAATTGTTTAAAGTCTATCCCACCAATCAGCAGCCCGAGTGGCGGCATGATGATATCGGCAACCAGGGATGAAACAATTTTACCGAAAGCTGCACCTATGATGACACCGACAGCCAGATCGACCACATTGCCGCGCATCGCGAAATCGCGAAACTCTTTAAGAAAACTCATTTTTCAGCTACTCCGTGTGTAAACTTAACAGTGTAAGTTTAACAAATGATGCGCTGTTTGCCATTACGGCTAACTTAAAAGGATTGAGGTAATCCCTTTAATGTTCATGGGATTAGGGTAGTGCTGAATTTTCAGGCAGAGTAGTGCTCTGCCTGAGCTATTACAGAAAGAAAGGGCTTGGCTGGAACAAACGCTCAACATCAGATACGAATTTCTTATCTGTAAGGAACATGATGACGTGATCTCCCTGCTCAATACGCAGGTCATCATTGGCAATCATGACATCATTACCGCGCACAACTGCACCGATAATTGTTCCCGGGGGGAGTTTAATTTCACTGATGACGCGTCCAACTACTCGTGAAGTGCTTTCATCCCCATGAGCCACGGCTTCAATAGCCTCCGCTACACCACGGCGCAGTGAAGATACACCGACGATATCGGCTTTACGTACATGGCTGAGAAGTGCTGAAATCGTTGCCTGTTGCGGGGAAATGGCGATATCAATAACGCTGCCTTGTACCAGGTCAACGTAAGCACGGCGCTGAATCAGCACCATAACCTTTTTAGCCCCCAGCCTTTTGGCCAACATTGCTGACATGATGTTGGCTTCATCATCGTTAGTGACGGCAATAAACAAATCGACCTGTTCGATGTGCTCTTCAGAGAGCAGTTCCTGATCGGATGCATCACCGTAGAAAACGATAGTGTCCTGCAACATTTCAGCCAGCTCGGCGGCACGTTGTTGGTTACGCTCAATCAGCTTAACGCTGTAATCTTTTTCAAGACGTCGTGCCAGCCCCGCCCCGATATTGCCACCGCCAACCAGCATAATGCGTTTGTACGGCTTTTCCAGGCGCTGAAGCTCACTCATCACAGCACGAATATGCTGTGATGCTGCGATAAAGAAGACTTCATCGCCAGCTTCAACGATAGTTGAGCCCTGAGGCCGAATCGGCCTGTCGTGGCGGAAAATGGCCGCAACGCGGGTATCAATATGTGGCATGTGGTCACGCATTGTGGAGAGCGCATTACCGACCAGCGGCCCGCCGTAGTAGGCTTTTACAACGCCAAGACTGACTTTGCCTTCAGCAAAATTTACCACCTGCAGAGCACCTGGGTACTCAATCAGGCGATAAATGTTGTCTATGACCAGCTGTTCCGGTGCAATCAGATGGTCAATCGGCACCGCTTCTGGCGTAAAGATACGTTCCGCATCACGAACATATTCTGGTGCGCGGATACGGGCAATACGGCTTGGCGTATTGAATAACGAATACGCTATCTGGCAGGCAATCATGTTGGTTTCATCAGAGCTGGTCACGGCGACCAGCATATCTGCATCATCGGCGCCGGCTTCACGCAATACGCGTGGATGTGAGCCATGCCCCTGCACTACCCGCAAATCAAATTTATCCTGCAGGCTGCGCAGACGATCGCCGTTGGTATCCACCACGGTAATATCGTTGTTTTCACCGACCAGGTTTTCCGCCAGAGTACCGCCAACCTGGCCTGCACCGAGAATGATTATCTTCATGATATGTCGCTTTGTTTATGCCGTGATATCTGACCGCGTTGTGGTCAGTCCTTGATGATCTTAGCGTAATAGAAACCGTCACCTTCTTCCGGTGCGGGCAGGTTCTGTATTCCCGGACAGTCCAGCGTGCCTGTATCGGCAAGTTTTGCGTCGTTGTGGCGCTTCAGGAAGGCTGAAACCTGCTCTTTATTTTCTTCTGGCAGGACAGAACAGGTTGCATAGACCAGCGTGCCGCCCGATTTCAGGTGTGGCCAGATTGCGTCAAGAATTTCCCTCTGCAATTGCGCTAGCTCGATAATATCTCTGTCGCGACGCAACCATTTGATATCCGGGTGGCGGCGAATTACACCGGTAGCAGAGCAAGGTGCATCTAACAGGATACGGTCAAACAGACGGTCACCGCACCACTGCTCAGGAAAACGACCATCACCAGCTATGACCTCTGCATTCATACCAAGGCGGCCCAGGTTTTCATGCACGCGCTTAAGGCGGTGAGTATCAACATCAACCGCCAGCACGCTTGCCTGAGGAGCTGCTTCAAGAATATGGGTAGTTTTACCGCCAGGAGCAGCGCACAGATCGAGAATGGAATCTCCATCCTGAGGATCAAGATAAGTAATACAGCCTTGTGCAGAGGCATCCTGAACGGTGACATCGCCTTGTTCAAAGCCGGGCAGGGCATGAACGGGTAATGGGGCCTCAAGGCGCACAGCATCAGGATAACGGGAGTGCGTAAGGCCTTCTGCGCCATGCTCGCGCAGCCGTGTGAGCCATGCGTCGCGGCTGCCATGCTGGCGGTTAACGCGCAACCACATAGGCGGGCGCTGATTACTGGCCTCAACAATGCTCTGCCACTTCAGCGGATAAGCTTTGCGCAGGCGCGTCAGCAGCCAGTCGGGGAACATCCAGTGACATTCATTTTGCGAGGCCTGACCCAGTAGCTCTTCCTGACGGCGTTGGAAATTACGCAATACACCGTTAACCAGCCCTTTAAACTGCATTTTTTTCAATGCAACAGCGCCTTCGACTGTTTCAGCGAGCGCTGCGTGCGGGGGAATTCGGGTGTAAATCAGTTGATAGAAGCCGACCATGATCAGGTAATGAAGTGAGCGCTGTTTACCCGTCATCGGGCGTGACATCAGCTGGCTCACCAGCCACTCAAGCTGAGGCAGCGTACGCAACACGCCAAAACTCAGTTCCTGAAGCAGTGCCTTGTCTTTATCTGAGACTTTTTGCTGCAGTGGCGGCAGGATATTACTCAACGACTGCCCTTGTTCAACCACCTGTTCAACGGCCTGTGCCGCAATGCTGCGAAGATTAATGTGTTTTTTCATGGCCACAGGCAGGGTTTAACCCTGCATAAAATAAAAATGCCCGGTAAACCGGGCGAAGAAATACCTGATTCAGGAAATGACATTACCGGGAGTAAACCACTCGCGGCGCGAATTAAGTAAGTCCTGCGCTGGCATAGCTTTCTTTCCGGCGGGCTGAAGTATTTCCAGATTGAGTATGCCGTCCTGCGTCACCACCTGAATACCTTGTTTTCCGGCATCAAGGATGGTCCCCGGAGCAGCCGTAGATGGTTTCTCGATGACAGAGGCACGCCAGACTTTTACTAGCTGCTCATCAATCATGAAAAAACTCATGGGCCAGGGATTGAACGCGCGAATACAGCGCTCTAGCTGAACTGCAGGTAGAGACCAGTCAAGACGGGCTTCTTCTTTACTCAGTTTTTCAGCATAGGTTACCAGGGCTTCATTCTGAACTTCAGGTGTTGTCCCGGCATTCGCAAGTTGGCTGAGTGTGGTAAGCAATCCTTGTGGGCCCAGCTCGGCTAACTTGTCATAAAGTGTTGCGCTGGTATCTTCTGGCGTAATCGGGCAAGCCAGCTTGTGCAGCATATCTCCGGTATCCAGGCCTACGTCCATTTGCATAATGGTCACACCGGTTTCGGTGTCGCCTGCCCACAAAGAGCGTTGGATAGGTGCCGCACCGCGCCAGCGTGGCAGTAGTGAGCCGTGCACATTAATGCAGCCCAGACGCGGCATTTCCAGCACAGCTTTAGGTAAAATCAGACCATAAGCCACGACGACCATCACATCGGCGTTAAGATCGGCAACAAGCTGCTGATTTTCCGCAGGTCGTAAAGAGGCGGGCTGGAAAACAGGTAAAGCGTTTTCCTGTGCAAGCACCTTAACCGGGCTGGGCATGAGTTTTTTACCACGACCTGCGGGGCGGTCGGGTTGCGTGAAGACGCCAACGATCTGATGCTGTGAAGCAAGCAGCGCGTCAAGATGACGCGCTGCAAAGTCAGGAGTGCCAGCGAAGATAATGCGTAGAGACTCGGACACGTTAATCCTTGTTACTTAGCCTGCGGCTCGCGATTTCATGCGATCCAGTTTTTCGACTTTTTGACGAATACGCTGCTGTTTAAGCGGCGACAGATAATCGATAAAAAGTTTACCCACCAGATGATCCATTTCATGCTGGATGCAGATAGCCAGCAGGCCATCGGCCTCAAGCTCGTAGGGTTTGCCATCGCGATCGAGTGCGCTGATTTTGACGCGTTCAGCTCGTGGAACAAGGGCACGCTGCTCAGGTATTGACAGACAACCTTCTTCAATGCCGGTTTCGCCACTTTTTTCCAGCAACTCAGGATTGATCAGTACCAGGCGCTCGTCACGGTTTTCTGACACATCAATAACGATGATGCGCTGATGAATGTCCACCTGCGTTGCGGCAAGGCCAATGCCTTCTTCAGCGTACATGGTTTCGAACATATCATCGACGATACGCTGAATATCTGCATTGACTTCTTTGACCGGCGCTGCGATTTTGCGTAACCGCTCGTCGGGAATATGTAATACCTGCAAAACTGCCATAGATACCTGGAACTGTGTTCAGTAGTTAAAAAGTTTATACCCTCTATTCTAGACAAATCCCCCCCTGATTGACAGCATCACAAACCAACTACAATAAGCGAATTTGAGGCCTGCGGCAGGGAGATTGCGGTGCGTAAAGAGGAGTTTTGGCTGCGTTTAATGGCTGTTCAGAGGCTTCGTGGTGAGAAGATGCAAAAGGCAGCTGAACAGCATTTGCTGTCAGGCCGCGATATTGCTCATAGCCTGCATGATGCGCAATTAAACGATACTCAGCAAAGGCAGTTTTACGGGGTTTCGGAGGCAGAACTTGAGCGCGCAGAGCGCTGGCTGGCGACACCGGGAAACCATTTGCTGACGGTGATGGATGCGCATTATCCACCAGCACTAAAGTCTATCGCCTGGTTTCCTGGTGCATTGTTTGTGCGTGGGACTATCAGTGAGCTTACATCGCCACAGCTTGCTGTTGTTGGGAATCGGGCCCACTCCTGGTATGGAGAGCGCTGGGGGCGTCTCTTTACCCAGACGCTTGCCGCCGCTGGGCTGACCATTACCAGTGGTCTTGCCCTTGGTATTGATAGTGTGGCGCACCGGGCAGCGCTCAACGCCGGGGGGAAAACGATAGCAGTATTGGGCAGCGGCATACATCATATCCATCCGCACCGCCATCGGCGGCTCGCAGAAGAGATAGTTGAGAACGGTGGTGCAATCGTGTCTGAATTTTCGCTGCAAACGCCGCCCTGGCCCGGAAACTTTCCTCGTCGTAACAGAATAATCAGCGGCTTATCCCGCGGTGTGTTGGTTGTGGAAGCGTCGCTTCGTAGCGGTTCCCTTGTCACTGCGCGTCATGCTCTGGAGCAAGGGAGGGATGTTTTTGCCATACCAGGAGCAATAGGGAGTCCTGGCAGTGAAGGCCCGCACTGGTTGATGAAGCAGGGCGCTGTACCCGTAACCTCACCAGAGGATATTCTCGAATATTGGCAAAACGAGCTGAACTGGCTCAGAAATGCCCCCGAAACGGACAATAATTCTCCAGATATGGCGCTGCCACCATTGCCATTTGCAGACCTGTTGGCTAACGTAGGAGATGAGGTTACACCTGTTGACGTCGTCGCTGAACGTGCCGGCCAACCTGTGCCAGAGACGGTAGCCCAACTACTTGAACTGGAGTTAGCAGGATGGATCGCAGCTGTACCCGGCGGCTATGTCCGATTGAGGAGGGCAAGCCATGTTCGACGTACTCATGTACTTATTTGAAACCTACATCCACACAGAAGCAGAGATGCATGTCGATCAGGATAAATTGACGCGCGATCTTACTGACGCGGGTTTTGATCGGGAAGACATTTACAACGCACTGGTGTGGCTGGAGAAACTGGCGGATTATCAGGATGGGCTGGTCGCACCGATGCAGCTAGCCGCCGATCCTCTTTCCATGCGCATTTACACTCCTGAAGAAAGCCACCGGCTGGATGCTGGCTGCCGCGGATTCTTACTGTTTCTGGAACAGATTCAGGTGTTGAACCTCGAAACCCGCGAAATGGTCATTGAGCGCATTATGGCGCTTGATACTGACGAGTTTGATCTGGAAGATCTGAAGTGGGTCGTACTAATGGTATTGTTTAATCTTCCTGGATGTGAAAACGCCTATCAGCAAATGGAAGAACTCCTTTTTGAAGTTAATGAGGGCATGATGCACTAGCCGCGGCAGTGTATGAAGCATTATGACAAAGGCTGCACTTTTTGAGGTGCGTAAAAATGAGCTCTGCCCCCAGTGTGGGGCGGAGCTGGTTATACGCTCCGGAAAACACGGACCGTTTCTGGGCTGCTCCCACTACCCACAATGTGACTATATCCGCCCGCTGAAAAACCAGGCTGATGGGCATATTGTTAAAGTACTGGAAGGGCAGGTGTGCCCGGAATGTGGTGAGGTACTGGTATTACGCCAGGGCCGTTTTGGCATGTTTATCGGCTGTAGCCATTATCCCGAATGTGGGCATACAGAACTTGTCGATAAACCAGATACGACGACGATTGCTTGCCCGCAGTGTCGTACAGGTCATCTGGTGCAGCGTCGCTCACGCTATGGCAAAACATTTCATGCCTGCGATCGCTACCCTGAGTGCCAGTTTGCCGTTAACTTTAAACCGGTAGTGGGTAAGTGTCCTGAATGTCATTATCCGCTGCTTATTGAAAAGAAAACCGCCCATGGAGCCAGACTCTACTGTGCGAGTAAACAATGTGGAAAGCCGGTTCCGGCCCAACAATCCTGTGAATAATGACCTTTCTGTAACGTCTCTTGAGGAGATTGTCGCGCTCCTCAAACAACAACATGTTATCGCTTATCCTACAGAAGCCGTGTTTGGCGTGGGGTGTGATCCTGATAGTGAAATTGCCGTCAGTCGATTGTTAACGCTCAAACAGCGTCCTGTAGAAAAAGGATTGATTTTGATTGCTGCAAGCTTCGAGCAGCTTAAACCTTACATTGATGATCGTGCTCTGAGTGAAGCGCAGCGCCATGCTGTATTCGCGTCTTGGCCGGGGCCGGTCACGTTTGTGTTTCCGGCAAAGCCAACCACGCCACGTTGGCTGACCGGGCGTTTTGATTCTCTGGCTGTGCGCGTAACGGATCAACCTCTGGTTGTGAAGCTGTGCGAGGCCTGGGGTAAGCCGTTGGTATCGACCAGTGCTAATTTAACTGGTTTACCTCCGTGCCGTTCAGCCGAGGAGGTTCTTGTGCAGTTTGGCGCGGATTTTCCGGTGCTGGCTGGTGAAACCGGAGGTCGCCAGAATCCTTCAGAAATTCGCGATGCCTTAACCGGTGAGCTGTTCCGCCAGGGGTAAACAATGGATACATTTGCCGTTTTTGGTAATCCGATTCAACACAGTAAGTCGCCTTTTATCCACCAGATGTTTGCGCAGCAAACGAAGATCGCTCATCCGTACGGGCGTGTTCTGGCGCCTGTTGGCGATTTTGTTCCAACGCTTGATGCATTCTTTGCTGCTGGAGGTAAGGGGGCCAATGTTACCGTGCCTTTTAAAGAGCAGGCGTTTGCACGAGCAGATGAACTCACTGAACGTGCGGCGTTGGCGGGAGCCGTTAATACGCTCAAGCATCTTGATGATGGTCGCTTGCTGGGCGACAACACTGACGGTATTGGGTTACTCAGCGATCTTGAACGTCTGAGCCTGATACGGCCAGGCTATCGTATTTTGCTGTTGGGCGCCGGCGGCGGCGCGCGCGGTGCGTTGCTGCCACTGCTTTCACTTGATTGTCCTGTCACTGTAACCAACCGAACTGTGTCGCGTGCGCAGCAACTGGCGGCGCTTTTTAGCCACACCGGCAGCGTAAGTGCGTTATCTATGGATGAGCTTGAAGGCCATGAATTCGATTTGATTATCAATGCAACCTCCAGTGGTCTCGACGGCAGCGTACCGGCAATACCGGTTTCGCTACTGAGTGAACGTGTGCGTTGTTACGATATGTTCTATCAAAAAGGGCTCACGCCATTCCTTGCGTGGTGTGTGCAAAACGGCGTACAGCATTATGCAGATGGACTGGGGATGCTGGTTGGGCAGGCTGCACATGCATTTCTGTTGTGGCATGGTGTATTGCCACAGACTGAACCGGTGATAAATGCGCTTAAGCAGGAAATGGCGCAGTGAATCAGGCCATTCAGTTTCCCGAGCGTGAAAGCTGGGATGAAAATCGGGAAGCAGTTTGCTTCCCGGCTCTGGTCGCTGGCATGCAACTGACCTGCGCAATTCGTGGTGAAACACTGGTGGCGCGCTATGGCGCAGGCGAATCGCCGCTTACACTGTTTCGCCACAACCGCTGGGATCTGGAAGAAGAGGCAGAGCGGCGCATCCGTCATCAGGAAGAAGATGAGTCGGGTTGGCTGTGGCTATCCTGATCTAAATAATCATTCTTCCAGCGTACATAATTGTCGGCAGAGTATTTCAGGCCCTCAAGCTCTGCCTGCGTAAGCTGGCGAGCTTGTTTTACCGGGCTACCTATATAGAGCCAGCCGCTTTCCAGCCGCTTTCCCGGTGGAACAAGACTGCCAGCACCTATCATCACATCATCTTCTATTATTGCGCCATCCAGCAGGATAGACCCCATGCCAACCAGAACACGGCTACCAATAGTACAACCGTGTAGCATGGCTTTATGTCCCACAGTGACATCCTCCCCAACAATCAGCGCGTAACCTTGAGGGTTAGAAGACGATTTGTGCGTAACGTGTAAGACGCTGCCATCCTGAATATTGGTGCGTGCACCAATACTGACATAGTTAACATCGCCGCGAATGGCGACCAGCGGCCAGATGCTGACATCGTCAGCCAGACGTACGTCACCAACAACCACGCTGGTGGAGTCGACCATGACGCGTTGCCCAAGAGTGGGAAAACATTCTTTATAGGGGCGAAGAACCTCTGCCATAAATCACCTCGCTCTTAATTACGAAAACGTGACAGTGGCCGTTTTTCAGGGCGGCGACAAGGCTAAAAAGTAGAAAAAAGTGCCCGGATCGTACAGGAATTCCACCATAAGCATGAAAAATCACCACTTGAAAGAAAAGATCGAAAAAACGCTTGTGCAAAAAAATGGGATCCCTATAATGCGCCTCCGTTGACACGACAACGTGAATCACTTCACGAAACAGGTTGAATCAACAAGGAGAAAAACCCTGAAAAAACGGGTTGACTCTGAAAGAGGAAAGCGTAATATACGCCACCTCGCGACAGCAGGCCCAGCGCCGTGTCGCACTGCTCTTTAACAATTTATCAGACAATCTGTGTGGGCACTCGAGGCACTGATATCTCAACGTCGAAAGACGCTAAATGAATATCAAGTCTCAAGAGTGAACAACAGTTAATTCATTACGAACTAACAGTTTAATTCTTTGAGCATCAAACTTTAATTGAAGAGTTTGATCATGGCTCAGATTGAACGCTGGCGGCAGGCCTAACACATGCAAGTCGAGCGGCAGCGGGAAGAAGCTTGCTTCTTTGCCGGCGAGCGGCGGACGGGTGAGTAATGTCTGGGAAACTGCCTGATGGAGGGGGATAACTACTGGAAACGGTAGCTAATACCGCATAACGTCGCAAGACCAAAGAGGGGGACCTTCGGGCCTCTTGCCATCGGATGTGCCCAGATGGGATTAGCTAGTAGGTGAGGTAATGGCTCACCTAGGCGACGATCCCTAGCTGGTCTGAGAGGATGACCAGCCACACTGGAACTGAGACACGGTCCAGACTCCTACGGGAGGCAGCAGTGGGGAATATTGCACAATGGGCGCAAGCCTGATGCAGCCATGCCGCGTGTATGAAGAAGGCCTTCGGGTTGTAAAGTACTTTCAGCGGGGAGGAAGGTGTTGGGGTTAATAACCTCAGCAATTGACGTTACCCGCAGAAGAAGCACCGGCTAACTCCGTGCCAGCAGCCGCGGTAATACGGAGGGTGCAAGCGTTAATCGGAATTACTGGGCGTAAAGCGCACGCAGGCGGTCTGTCAAGTCGGATGTGAAATCCCCGGGCTCAACCCGGGAACTGCATTCGAAACTGTCAGGCTAGAGTCTTGTAGAGGGGGGTAGAATTCCAGGTGTAGCGGTGAAATGCGTAGAGATCTGGAGGAATACCGGTGGCGAAGGCGGCCCCCTGGACAAAGACTGACGCTCAGGTGCGAAAGCGTGGGGAGCAAACAGGATTAGATACCCTGGTAGTCCACGCCGTAAACGATGTCGATTTGGAGGTTGTTCCCTTGAGGAGTGGCTTCCGGAGCTAACGCGTTAAATCGACCGCCTGGGGAGTACGGCCGCAAGGTTAAAACTCAAATGAATTGACGGGGGCCCGCACAAGCGGTGGAGCATGTGGTTTAATTCGATGCAACGCGAAGAACCTTACCTGGTCTTGACATCCACAGAAGTTCCCAGAGATGGGAATGTGCCTTCGGGAACTGTGAGACAGGTGCTGCATGGCTGTCGTCAGCTCGTGTTGTGAAATGTTGGGTTAAGTCCCGCAACGAGCGCAACCCTTATCCTTTGTTGCCAGCGATTCGGTCGGGAACTCAAAGGAGACTGCCGGTGATAAACCGGAGGAAGGTGGGGATGACGTCAAGTCATCATGGCCCTTACGACCAGGGCTACACACGTGCTACAATGGCGCATACAAAGAGAAGCGACCTCGCGAGAGCAAGCGGACCTCATAAAGTGCGTCGTAGTCCGGATTGGAGTCTGCAACTCGACTCCATGAAGTCGGAATCGCTAGTAATCGTGAATCAGAATGTCACGGTGAATACGTTCCCGGGCCTTGTACACACCGCCCGTCACACCATGGGAGTGGGTTGCAAAAGAAGTAGGTAGCTTAACCTTCGGGAGGGCGCTTACCACTTTGTGATTCATGACTGGGGTGAAGTCGTAACAAGGTAACCGTAGGGGAACCTGCGGTTGGATCACCTCCTTACCTTAAAGATACAGTCTTCGCAGTGTCCACACAGATTGTCTGATGAAAAAATAATGAGCAGGACGGCTGCGAAGTCGTGACACTATTCGTGTCCCCTTCGTCTAGCGGTTAGGACTCCGCCCTTTCACGGCGGCAACAGGGGTTCGAATCCCCTAGGGGACGCCAACCTGCCTGGTGACAAGTGAAAGATGTTGCCAACCGATATCTCAAAACTGGCTTTCGAGTCATGTTTGAGATATTTGCTCTTTAACAATCCGGAACAAGCTGAAAATTGAAAATCCATAGACGGTTTAACCGTTTATATGGGTCTCTCAAGCTCACACACGATGATGTTTTGAAACATCTTCGGGTTGTGAGGTTAAGCGAATAAGCGTACACGGTGGATGCCCTGGCAGTCAGAGGCGATGAAGGACGTGCTAATCTGCGAAAAGCGTCGGTGAGGTGATATGAACCGTTATAACCGACGATGTCCGAATGGGGAAACCCAGTGTGACCTGTCACACTATCATTAACTGAATCCATAGGTTAATGAGGCGAACCGGGGGAACTGAAACATCTAAGTACCCCGAGGAAAAGAAATCAACCGAGATTCCCCCAGTAGCGGCGAGCGAACGGGGAAGAGCCCAGAGTCTGAATCAGTTTGTGTGTTAGTGGAAGCGTCTGGAAAGTCGCAGGGTACAGGGTGATACTCCCGTACACGAAAATACACAGATTGTGAGCTCGATGAGTAGGGCGGGACACGTGGTATCCTGTCTGAATATGGGGGGACCATCCTCCAAGGCTAAATACTCCTGACTGACCGATAGTGAACCAGTACCGTGAGGGAAAGGCGAAAAGAACCCCGGCGAGGGGAGTGAAACAGAACCTGAAACCGTGTACGTACAAGCAGTGGGAGCATCCTTCGGGGTGTGACTGCGTACCTTTTGTATAATGGGTCAGCGACTTATATTCTGTAGCAAGGTTAACCGTATAGGGGAGCCGCAGGGAAACCGAGTCTTAACCGGGCGTTAAGTTGCAGGGTATAGACCCGAAACCCGGTGATCTAGCCATGGGCAGGTTGAAGGTTGGGTAACACTAACTGGAGGACCGAACCGACTAATGTTGAAAAATTAGCGGATGACCTGTGGCTGGGGGTGAAAGGCCAATCAAACCGGGAGATAGCTGGTTCTCCCCGAAAGCTATTTAGGTAGCGCCTCGTGAACTCATCTTCGGGGGTAGAGCACTGTTTCGGCTAGGGGGTCATCCCGACTTACCAACCCGATGCAAACTGCGAATACCGAAGAATGTTATCACGGGAGACACACGGCGGGTGCTAACGTCCGTCGTGAAGAGGGAAACAACCCAGACCGCCAGCTAAGGTCCCAAAGTCATGGTTAAGTGGGAAACGATGTGGGAAGGCACAGACAGCCAGGATGTTGGCTTAGAAGCAGCCATCATTTAAAGAAAGCGTAATAGCTCACTGGTCGAGTCGGCCTGCGCGGAAGATGTAACGGGGCTAAACCATGCACCGAAGCTGCGGCAGCGACACTTAGGTGTTGTTGGGTAGGGGAGCGTTCTGTAAGCCGTCGAAGGTGGCCTGTGAGGGTTGCTGGAGGTATCAGAAGTGCGAATGCTGACATAAGTAACGATAATGCGGGTGAAAAACCCGCACGCCGGAAGACCAAGGGTTCCTGTCCAACGTTAATCGGGGCAGGGTGAGTCGACCCCTAAGGCGAGGCCGAAAGGCGTAGTCGATGGGAAACGGGTTAATATTCCCGTACTCGGTGTTACTGCGATGGGGGGACGGAGAAGGCTATGTCATCCGGGCGACGGTCGTCCCGGTTTAAGCGTGTAGGTGTGCATTCCAGGTAAATCCGGTTTGCTTTAACACTGAGGCGTGATGACGAGGCACTACGGTGCTGAAGTGACAGATGCCCCGCTTCCAGGAAAAGCCTCTAAGCTTCAGGTAACAACGAATCGTACCCCAAACCGACACAGGTGGTCAGGTAGAGAATACCAAGGCGCTTGAGAGAACCCGGGTGAAGGAACTAGGCAAAATGGTGCCGTAACTTCGGGAGAAGGCACGCTGATGTGTAAGTGAAGCCCCTGCGGGTGGAGCTGAAGTCAGTCGAAGATACCAGCTGGCTGCAACTGTTTATTAAAAACACAGCACTGTGCAAACACGAAAGTGGACGTATACGGTGTGACGCCTGCCCGGTGCCGGAAGGTTAATTGATGGGGTTATCCGTAAGGAGAAGCTCTTGATCGAAGCCCCGGTAAACGGCGGCCGTAACTATAACGGTCCTAAGGTAGCGAAATTCCTTGTCGGGTAAGTTCCGACCTGCACGAATGGCGTAATGATGGCCAGGCTGTCTCCACCCGGGACTCAGTGAAATTGAACTCGCTGTGAAGATGCAGTGTACCCGCGGCAAGACGGAAAGACCCCGTGAACCTTTACTATAGCTTGACACTGAACACTGGTCCTTGATGTGTAGGATAGGTGGGAGGCTTTGAAGCGTGGACGCCAGTCTGCGTGGAGCCAACCTTGAAATACCACCCTTTAATGGCTGGTGTTCTAACGTAGACCCCTTATCGGGGTTGCGGACAGTGTCTGGTGGGTAGTTTGACTGGGGCGGTCTCCTCCCAAAGAGTAACGGAGGAGCACGAAGGTTGGCTAATCCTGGTCGGACATCAGGAGGTTAGTGCAATGGCATAAGCCAGCTTGACTGCGAGCGTGACGGCGCGAGCAGGTGCGAAAGCAGGTCATAGTGATCCGGTGGTTCTGAATGGAAGGGCCATCGCTCAACGGATAAAAGGTACTCCGGGGATAACAGGCTGATACCGCCCAAGAGTTCATATCGACGGCGGTGTTTGGCACCTCGATGTCGGCTCATCACATCCTGGGGCTGAAGTAGGTCCCAAGGGTATGGCTGTTCGCCATTTAAAGTGGTACGCGAGCTGGGTTTAGAACGTCGTGAGACAGTTCGGTCCCTATCTGCCGTGGGCGCTGGAGAATTGAGGGGGGCTGCTCCTAGTACGAGAGGACCGGAGTGGACGCATCACTGGTGTTCGGGTTGTCATGCCAATGGCATTGCCCGGTAGCTACATGCGGAAGAGATAAGTGCTGAAAGCATCTAAGCACGAAACTTGCCCCGAGATGAGTTCTCCCTTGGACCTTGAGTCCACTGAAGGAACGTTGAAGACTACGACGTTGATAGGCCGGGTGTGTAAGCGCAGCGATGCGTTGAGCTAACCGGTACTAATGAACCGTGAGGCTTAACCTTACAACGCCGAAGGTGTTTTGGGTTTGAGAGAAAGATGATTTTCAGCTTTGTTCATGGATTAGCGCTTATGGTTGTGCGAAAGGCACAACGGTAAGTGAAACAGAATTTGCCTGGCGGCGACAGCGCGGTGGTCCCACCTGACCCCATGCCGAACTCAGAAGTGAAACGCCGTAGCGCCGATGGTAGTGTGGGGTCTCCCCATGCGAGAGTAGGGAACTGCCAGGCATCAAATTAAGCGTGCTGATATGGCTCAGTTGGTAGAGCGCACCCTTGGTAAGGGTGAGGTCCCCAGTTCGACTCTGGGTATCAGCACCACTTTTTCGGTTAAAGTTCGGCACTTAGAAAAGAATTTGCCTGGCGGCATTAGCGCGGTGGTCCCACCTGACCCCATGCCGAACTCAGAAGTGAAACGCCGTAGCGCCGATGGTAGTGTGGGGTCTCCCCATGCGAGAGTAGGGAACTGCCAGGCATCAAATCAGGCGAAGGCCCAGTCGAAAGACTGGGCCTTTTGCTTTATCTGTCGTCTGTCGGTGAGTGCTCTCCTGTGCAGGACAAATTTGCCGGGAGCTGCGCAACAACGGCCCGAAGGGCGGCGGGCAGGACGCCCGCCATAACCGCCAGGCATCAAATCAAGCCAAAGCCCTGCATGCAAGTACAGGGCTTTTTGCTGTCCGCAGGGCAACAAGATAATACGATTGTCCAGGTAGCCAGCACTGTGTACTGCTTCCTGTGTCCGGTTGACGCATCTGTTGCCAGAACTTGCCTCTGAATCTTATTTAAATATCTCGTCTGCCGCTCTCAACAAAAAATAACATTGCTCCATTCCGTTCTATGTAAGCCACGCCGTTTTCAAAGAGATATAAATAAGAGGTTGAGTCGTAGTAGCAGATCATTGCCTGACAGGGGAAAGCGAACCTCAGTTTGCAGGCGGTTACCTTTAAATATAGAGGATATTAATATTAGCCAGGACAAAATGCGGGTAGCCGAAAGATACGGTTTTATAACGAGGTGAATGATTGTTAAATGAGAGCCGGGGGCAAGTTGAAGAATTAGATATTTTAACTGTCCAGGGTGAATAAATAATACTGCTATCGTAATACTTCCGGGTAAAGGAATAGATACCCACCAGGCGAGCACGGTAATGCTCGCCTGAATAACTATTTAGTAAGTGCAACAATGCCGAGTGTTAGTCCTGCCAGTGCCGCGGCACCACCTGCAATCGCACCCGCCGTTTCCCAGTTGTCCTGAGTTGTGCCTTTCATACATGTATTAGTGTGCACTAACCGGCCCTGGTCGTCATAGACGGGCACGCAGGGAGAGTCATGCGCACATCCCGCCAGCAGCGTAGACAGCAGCGTCACGACGATGATCTGTTTCATAAATAATACCTCATAGATAAGCACCCAGAGCACGGCTAACCAATATAGCCAGACAGCTGTGGTGCACTTTATTAATGTTACCACTCGCCTTTTATACTGCTCAGTAATCAATAATATCAATTCATGTCATTTGTAAAAATGGTGAAGGAATGACATAGCCAGGAGAGAATTAAGAAGAAATGATGAAGGAAGTGATAAATACAGAGTAATCTGTAAGACAGTTATAGCAGATCATATGACTTGTGAATAGAAATAGCGGCAAATTAAGCGCCCGTTAGAAAAGATACAATACACGGGCTTTATGTAGAAAAGATAGTCACGTTGCAGGTATTGATAATAAGCGAGCCGTATATGACCCTGGCACAGGGCCAGTCTTTTACTGCGATGAAGTATGTTCGTCTGCCGGACAGGAAAATATCTGAGCATGCGGTTCTTACCCGGGGCCGGGGCAGACAACGTAAGTGGCTGCTATCGGGCTGGTTGCAGAATCGCTCTTAGCGAGTTATAGGCAGATGAATATGGAGTACATCACTGGCAACTAAAAGGCGTTTCATAAAGACAAAAATACAGGTAATAAAAAAGGCGCTTCCCCATGCCGGTTAGCGCCTTTTTTGCGACAGTAAACTGGAATCAGTTCATGCCGTATTTTTTCAGTTTCTTACGCAGCGTACCGCGGTTGATGCCCATCATCAGGGCTGCACGGGTTTGGTTGCCACGGGTGTATTGCATCACCATGTCCAACAGGGGCTGTTCTACTTCAGCCAGTACCAGCTCATACAGGTCATTAACATCCTGACCATTCAGTTGAGCAAAATAGTTCTTCAGTGCCTGTTTAACCGAATCACGCAGGGGTTTTTGAGTTACCTGGTCCTGAGAGTTAACGGTAGAAACGGTCAGTACGTCAGAATTTACGCGTTGTTCGAACATAGTTCTGTCAGCTCTTTATTTCTGTTTACGCAAAATTTTCGAAGTATGCCTCCAACGCCTCCAGCTGTTCGCTGGCATCCTCAATGGCGTTGAATGTGCGCCGAAACTGGTCACTGGGTGCGTGCTCCTGGAGATACCAGGAGACGTGTTTACGTGCGATTCGGTAACCTTTCACATCGCCATAAAAGGCATGAAGTTCCCGAACGTGCGCGCAAAGTAAGCGCTTAACCTCTGCCATTGGCAAGGGGGGCAGCAGCTCACCCGTGTCCAGATAATGCTGGATTTCCCGAAAGATCCAGGGTCTTCCCTGAGCCGCGCGTCCTATCATCAGAGCATCTGCCCCTGTATAGTCGAGCACGGCTCTGGCTTTTAGCGGGTCAGTAATGTCGCCATTCGCGATAACCGGAATGGACACCAACTGCTTAACTGCCCGAATACTGTCGTATTCCGCGTTGCCCCCGAACAAACAGGCTCGTGTACGACCATGAATGGTCAGAGCCTGAATGCCACAGTTTTCGGCCAGTTGGGCAATCTCCGTGCAATTACGGTGCTCGGGATCCCAGCCTGTGCGAATCTTCAACGTGACAGGTACGTCCACAGCCCCGACAACAGCGGTGAGGATCCTTTTCACCTGTTCCGGGTACTGCAAAAGGGCAGAACCAGCCAGTTTACGATTCACTTTCTTAGCCGGGCAGCCCATATTGATATCAATAATCTGAGCGCCGTTTGCGACGTTTATGCGGGCGGCCTCGGCCATTTCTTCAGGTACGCTACCGGCAATTTGCACGGTTCGCACACCTGGCTCATCGACATGCACCATTCGTAAACGTGACTTATCGCTGGCCCAAACTTCAGGGTTTGACGACATCATCTCTGAAACGGTCAGACCGGCTCCCATCTCATAACACAGCGTCCTGAATGGCCGGTCGGTAATCCCTGCCATGGGCGCTGCAATCAGGCGATTTCTGAGCTGGTGTTGTCCAATGCGCATGAGTTAAGAAATGACCATATATGCCTGCAAGGCGGCGTATATTACGCATTTTTTGCGCGAGATGAAAGGCCAAACTTTGAACAATCAGCTGTCACAGATCAATGAAACCGCTCCCTGGTACAATGCACTGGATAATAATGCTTATTAATCATGTAATTAAAAAAATGTGGTTATTTTGTGCTCTTTTATTTTTTTCATCATTTGATTATCAGGAAAGCTGTCACTTGCGATTTATGCGGGATTTTATGCTAATAAATAGGGTTGAATTTAGAGTATTTGTATTACGTATTGGTGATTTATGCTGTTTCTGGCAGAGGGAGGCAGGACCCGGTCCTGCCCCAAATCAGCTTACTCAAGGATCATGCGGCCATGCAGTTTTTGCACAGGACGATTGTTGGCGTGATGCATTACCGAGGTGAATTTTTCCAGCTGCTGTGCCGAGACCGTCAGAGGATGCTTCAGTACAACCCAGCGAACGCCTTCAGTACATGGCGGCGTTGTCAGAGAGCCAGTAAAGCGCCAGTGCGTTTTATCATTCGGTAGCAGCTTATTGACGTCAATGTTAATGGGTAGCGGTGAGCTTTTATCGGCGTGGTCGGGCATAACCTTCCACAATTTCTCCAGCTCCGTGTTTACTGCTCCCACTTCGAACATCACGGCTACAACGGCGACTTCACCGTCGTCGTCCAGATGCACCAGGTGCATTTCCAGAGGGTAGTGCTTCCCGTTAACCGTGTTTTCGCTCGGCGCGTGGAAGTGAAACTGTCTCAACGTGAATTTTTCATCATCAAGCTTGATGTAGCTGGCTTTGTCTTCGTCGCTCCATGTTGCCTGGATGGTATGACCGTTATTGAGTAATAAGTCCGGGCTGCTGGTGTAGAAGGTTTTGAGTGGGCGTACATGGGCCTGGAAGGTCTGGCGAATGTCTACGGGAGACTGGTTCTGGCCTTTCTGGCACTGCTCCCAGTCTTTATTGAGTTCAGCCCAGTGCTCTGGTGACTCAATGCCTTCATATCCCCAGTGAGAAGCGCTGGCGACTGCTGGCAGCAGTGCAAGCGTTAGCATAATGCCGTTAAGCTTATTGACCATTTTTATTCATCCCTTGAATATTGTTGTTTTTATAACCATGCTATTCAACAGGTTATGTCGGGAATGATTATAAAACTCATTGGCCAAAAAGAGTGACCCAAATCACACAAAAAAAGCGGCTAATTTAAGCCGCTTTTTTCTGATATTTATTTTTTTATTCCGGTAATTCTGCACCATTCCTCTTTTTCTGCTACAGGGTCAAGCGCAAAGCCCGTCTCATAAGCCTCGCAGACGCTTGCTGCCTGGCTTGCCAGAATACCGGACAGGCCGAGTTGGCCGCCCTGTACTGGCAATACGCTGATGAGCGGTGCCAGCTCGCGCAGCGGGCCTGCAAGGATATTGGCAACGACTACGTCAGCGCTGAGTGTGTCGGGCTGATTAGCCGGCAGATATAGCTCCAGCTTGTCTTCAACGCCGTTACGTTGTGCATTATCACGACTGGCCTGAATGGCCTGAGGATCAATGTCGATACCGATTGCACGAGCGGCACCCAGCTTCAGTGCGGCGATGGCAAGGATCCCGGAGCCACAGCCAAAGTCGATAACGGTTTTACCGGCGAGATCGAGTCCGTCGAGCCATTCAAGGCACAGTGAAGTGGTGGGATGCGTGCCGGTGCCGAACGCCAGCCCCGGGTCCAGCATGACATTCACGGCTGTGGGATCCGGCACGTCGCGCCAGCTTGGGCAAATCCACAGGCGTTTACCAAAACGCATCGGGTGGAAGTTTTCCATCCACTCGCGCTCCCAGTCTTTGTCTTCAAGCTGCTCAATTTTGTGATGGAAGCCAGCACCCAGCAGTGGGCTTTGCTCCAGCTCGGCAACCGCCGCTTTCATGTCCCATTCGGCGTCAAACAGGCCGATAACGTCAGTGTCGCCCCACAGCCGAGTTTCGCCCGGCAGCGGTTCGAATACCGGCGTGTCATGGGTATCCTGAAAGGTGACGGAAACGGCCCCGCTTTCCATCAGCGCATCGCCCAGTTCTTCGGCGTTTGCACCGGAGGTATTAATTTTCAGTTGAATCCATGGCATAGCAAAACTCTTTATTTGTCTGTAGATGAAAGAAGTGGCGCCGGATTGGGCGCGCGGCCAAAGCGGTTACCGATAAGAAAACTCAGCAGGCTCAATAACAGCGACGGCACAATAGGGTGGAAACCCAGAATCTCCACTTTCAGAGTAGCAAGCAGCGCATACAGCACGCCGCCGACTATCATTGCGCTTAGCGCGCCCGACGCATTGGCGCGCTCCCAGTAAAGGCCGAGCACCAGCGGCCACAGGAATACGGCTTCCAGCCCGCCAAAGGCCAGCAGATTAAGCCAGATAATCATCTGTGGTGGCTTCCAGGCCGCGAGCAGTAGCAGAACACTCAGTACGAGCGTAATCACGGCTGACATACGTTTGAGGCGCTTCTCGTTGCGTTCGTCTTCCGGGTGCAGGTTTAACCATAAATCCTTCACGATTGTCGCGGAGGATTGCAGTAACTGTGCGTTGATGGTCGACATAATCGCCGCCATGGGGGCGGCAAGGAAAATACCGGCCGCCACCGGCGGTAGCACGGTAACCATCAGCGTTGGGATAACCTGGTCCGGGATCGCCAGATTTGGTACGACTGCGCGCCCCAGCGCCCCCGCCAGATGCATTCCCAGCATCAGCACGGCGACTACGATGGTGCCGATAATAATACCGCTGTGCACCGCCTTGCTGTCTTTATAAGAGATGCAGCGCACCGCCGTGTGCGGCAGGCCAATCACGCCAAAGCAGACCAGCACCCAAAAAGAGGCGAGGAACGCCGGTGACAGAATATCGTCCGCGCCCTGTGGCGTCACAAGTTTAGGGTCGATTTGTTGCAACGTATTAACGGCACTGCTTAGCCCGCCTGCGGCATGGACAATTCCGACCAGCAGCAAAATAGTGCCGATAAGCATGACCATTCCCTGCATGGCGTCATTCAGTACGCTGGCACGAAAGCCGCCAAATGCGGTGTACAGCGCGATGCTGATACCAAAAATCAGCAGCCCAGCCTCATAAGGTATGCCCGCAGCCGTTTCCAGCAGGCGTGCCCCGCCAATAAACTGCACGGTCATCGCACCAATAAACGCAACCAGCAGGCTCAGACTTGCCAGCCATACCAGCAGTCGACTCTGGTAGCGGGCATAAAGCATGTCGTTAAGCGTGACCGCGTTATAGCGCCGGGCAAGGATGGCAAACTTCTTGCCCAGCACGCCAAGCGACAGCCAGACGGCAGGTAGCTGAATCATCGCCAGCAGCACCCAGCCAAGACCGTATTTGTAGGCAGCACCTGGCCCGCCAATAAACGAACTGGCGCTGATATAGGTTGCCGTCAGCGTCATCGCCAGCACAAAACCGCCCATTGAGCGGCCGCCGAGGAAATATTCGTTGAGGAAGTTGCCTTTCTCATGCCGTCGCATCGCCCAGACCGACAGGCCAAACACCACCAGTAAATAGGCAATCAGCGGCAGGATGACTTCAGTCTGCATGGCTATCCTCCAGCGGGATATCGCGGAACAACACGCGCACCATCAGCCAGCAAAGCAGAATAAAAATCAGTGGTACCAGCAGGCAGGCCATTTCAAACCAGTGCGGCAGGCCGGTTGGGCCGATACTGGCATCCGGAATCCAGGCCGCAGCAATCCAGGCTGCGAGGTAGAGCAATGTCAGCCATACCGTCCAGCGCGCCTCTTTGTGGGCCTGAACAAAACGGTTATCCATTATTGTTTCCCGGGTTATCAGCTAAAGCGGCGATTGTAGGAGAAAAAAGAAAGGGCCGGAAGACCGGCCCTGGTAGAGAATGATCAAAGCTTAGTCATGCAGACCGAGCTTTTTCTCCAGATAGTGGATGTTGGTACCACCGTGCTGGAAGTTCTCGTCACTCATAATGCGCATTTGCAGGTCGATGTTAGTCTTGATGCCATCGATGATAAGCTCCTGCAGCGCGTTGCGCATGCGGGCAATCGCCACGTCGCGGGTTTCACCGTAGCAAATAAGCTTGCCTATCATTGAATCGTAGTACGGCGGCACGGTATAGCCAGCGTAGATATGCGATTCCCAGCGCACGCCAAAACCACCAGGCGCGTGGAAGCGGGTGATTTTGCCCGGGCTTGGCAGGAAGGTGTTCGGGTCTTCGGCGTTGATACGGCATTCCACCGCATGACCACGCACTTCGACTTCTTCCTGTCTGATGGACAACGGCTGGCCTGCAGCGATGCGCAGCTGTTCTTTAATCAGGTCCACGCCGGTTATCATTTCGGTTACCGGGTGTTCAACCTGAATACGGGTGTTCATTTCAATGAAGTAGAACTCACCGTTTTCGAACAGGAACTCAAACGTACCCGCACCGCGATAGCCAATGTCCACGCAGGCTTTCGCACAGCGTTCACCGATGTGGCGGCGCAGTTCTGGTGTGATACCCGGTGCCGGTGCCTCTTCGACCACTTTCTGGTGACGGCGCTGCATGGAGCAGTCGCGTTCTGCCAGGTAGATGGCATTGCCCTGGCCGTCTGCCAGCACCTGAATCTCGATGTGGCGCGGGTTTTCCAGGTACTTCTCCATATACACCATGTCGTTGTTAAACGCGGCTTTGGCTTCCGCACGGGTCATGGTAATGGACTGGGCAAGTTCGGCATCGCTGCGCACAACGCGCATACCGCGACCGCCGCCGCCGCCGGAGGCTTTGATGATAACCGGGTAGCCGATGCGTTTAGCATGGGCGCGGTTAGCATCCATATCGTCGCCGAGCGGGCCGTCGGAGCCTGGAACGGTCGGTACGCCGGCTTTCTTCATGGCGGTAATCGCAGACACTTTATCGCCCATCAGGCGAATGGTGTCGGCTTTCGGGCCAATAAAGATAAAGCCTGAGCGCTCAACCTGCTCAGCGAAGTTGGCGTTTTCGGACAGAAAACCGTAGCCCGGGTGGATAGCGACGGCACCGGTGATTTCGGCTGCCGAAATAATCGCCGGGATATTCAGATAGCTTTTGACCGACGGAGCCGGGCCGATGCAGACGGTTTCATCTGCCAGCAGCACGTGTTTCAGATCTCTGTCTGCCGTGGAGTGTACCGCAACGGTCTTGATGCCCAGTTCTTTACAGGCACGCAGGATACGCAGAGCGATTTCACCACGGTTGGCGATAACAATTTTATCAAGCATGGCGCGCCTCGTTACTCGATGACGACCAGCGGCTCGTCAAATTCTACCGGTTGACCGCTTTCTACCAGAATGGCTTTCACCACGCCGGCTTTATCGGCTTCGATCTGGTTCATCATTTTCATTGCTTCAACGATGCACAGCGTGTCGCCAACATTGACCTTCTGGCCAACTTCAACGAAGGCTTTTGCTTCCGGGCTTGGCGTGCGATAGAAGGTGCCAACCATCGGAGAACGAACGAGGTGACCGCTCATTTCTGCCGCGGCGGCTGCCGGGGCTTCCATGACAGGCGTGGTGGCAGGGGCAACGGCGTTTGCCAGCTGCGGCTGCATCATGGGTGCGGCATAGGCCTGCTGCATCATCGGGATGCCCTGATTCGGGACCGCGCGACTGATACGTACTGACTCCTCACCTTCAGAAATTTCCAGCTCTGCAATGCCTGATTCTTCAACCAGTTCAATCAGCTTTTTAATTTTACGAATATCCATTTGGGGTTCCGTACTCTTTGTTTAGTTGGTATGTGACAGGCGTTTCACCGCCGTCTGGAGTGCCCAGGAATAGCCATCAGCGCCTAATCCACAGATGACGCCAGTGGCAATATCAGAGAGATATGAGTGATGACGGAAAGGCTCTCGTGCATGCACATTGCTCAGGTGAATCTCGATAAACGGGATCTCAACTGCCAGCAGGGCGTCACGCAGCGCGACACTGGTGTGCGTGAAAGCGGCCGGATTAATCAGGATATAGTCAACGTTGCCTTTAGCCTGATGAATGCGGTCAATCAGCACATGTTCCGCGTTGGACTGCAGGTGGTCCAACGACACATTCAGCGCTTCTGCTTGTGCGCGTAAACCAGAAACGATATCGGACAAAGTCATTGTGCCGTACTTCTCCGGTTCACGAGTGCCGAGCATATTAAGGTTCGGCCCGTTCAAAAGCAAAATTTGCAACTTATCCGCCATCGTGACGTTATCTCCTGCAATTCTCGTTGATACGACAAAATATACCTTCGATACCGCATTGTCACCCCCGGACGGGATGAAAATGTGAGGCACAAACCCGGAAGTGGCACATTATAATAACTTCAGCGCAAATAGCTGCTAAATACTGGTCTTATCAGGGAAGATGATCAACCACGTAACATGATTATCAGTACAAAATAAGAGGACTACGGCTGTGGCGTCGTAGAGTCAATTAGCGCCACCAGCCGCGGAATTTGCGATAGCGCAGGGCCAAAAGCACCAGTGCTGCCAGCAGATACAGGAGCGGCTGGGGGGATAATACTTTGACCGACCACAGATAGTGAACAGGGGCCAGTATCGCGACCAGATAGACGACGTTATGCAATCTTTGCCAGTTTCTTCCCAGTTTTCGCTGTGCCGCCTGAGTTGAGGTTAGTGTCAGTGCCAGTAGCAGCACCCAACTGATAATCCCCAGCGTTAAATAAGGGCGACTCACCAACTCGCGACCCAGCAGCGCCAGGTTATTAAGACCCAGTTCCAGCAGGGCATAGCTGGTCAAATGCAGCGTTGCCCAGGCAAAACACCACAGTCCCAGCAGACGGCGCACACGGATTAACTGAGGCTGCTTCGCGTAACGTGCCAGTGGCGTTATAAGCAGCGATGCCAGCAGCAGCTTTAACGCCATTCTGCCGGTAAAGTGTTGAATATCTTTGGCCGGGTCCGCGCTGAAAAGCCCCTGGTTTGCGGCATAGAACAGCCATAACATCGGCAGAAATGCGGCAAGATGAAGGATGACTTTTAGCCAGACAACCTGTTTTGCTGTAATGCGCACTCAGAAGTTCTCCTGCAAATTCAAACCGCGATACAGGGCGCTGACCTGGTCGGCATAGCCATTAAATAGCAGCGTGGGCTGGCGTTTCACGTCAAGAATACCGCCTGCGCCAATCACGCGCTCGGTTGCCTGCGACCAGCGTGGATGATCGACATGCGGGTTCACATTGGCGTAAAAACCGTACTCATTGGGTGCCGACAGGTTCCAGGTGGTCGGTGGGCGTTCCTCCTGCAGCCGGATGCTGACAATGGACTTGATGCCTTTAAAGCCATATTTCCAGGGAACTATCAGCCGCACCGGTGCGCCGTTCTGCGGCGGCAGCGCCTTGCCGTACACGCCAACGGCCAGCAGGGTTAGTGGGTGCATGGCTTCGTCAATACGCAGCCCCTCGACGTAGGGATAAGCCAGACCGCCGCCAATAAAACGGTCTTTCTGTCCCGGCATCTCTTCGGGGCGAAACAACGTCTGAAAGGCAACGTATTTGGCTTTGCTGGTGGGGGCGACGTCTTTAAGCAGTTTATGTAGGGAAAATCCCGTCCAGGGAATCACCATCGACCAGGCTTCAACGCAACGCAGGCGATAAATGCGCTCTTCAAGCGGGTAGCGTGTGGTCAGCTCGTCGTGAGAGAGGGTGAGCGGTTTTTCGACTTCGCCTTCTATGGTTAATTGCCAGGGATCGGTTTTCAGTATCCCGGCATTGGCTGCCGGATCGGCTTTATCTAAGCCGAATTCATAGAAGTTGTTATATCCCGTGACTTTGTTTTCCGGCGTCAGCGGTAGTTCGGTCTGCCACATCGGTGGCATAGTGTAGTTGAGCGCTTTACCTGCCGGTGCAGGCGGGCGGTCATTACCCTTAAACCAGGAAAGCAGGTCGGCGTGGGCAGCGGCGGGCAACATCATTGTGCCCGCGCTGATGCCGAGTGCCTGAAGCACCCGGCGACGCTGCATCAGAAAAACCGCCTCAGCGGTAACATCCGCCTCGGTAAGCACTTTTTTCTTCATAACCCATACTCATCACAGGAATGTTTGATAAGTATTATGCATAAGTTAAAAAGAAAGAGATGAACACAAGCAGGGTTTAGCGTTTTATTTTCACCAGCGTACGGCCCTGTGCGCGGTTTTCCATAATAGCGCTTGCGTATTCCGCGGCGCGTTCAAGGCCGATTTCTGTTGTCGCGGTTTGATAAAAACGGTGTGGCAGGTCGCGAGCCAGGCGCGCCCAGGCGGCCAGGCGGCGCGGGGTTGGCGTCATGACGGAATCCACTCCCTGCAACCGCACATTGCGCAGAATGAACGGCATCACCGTGGTTGGCAGTGCAAATCCACCCGCCAGGCCGCAGGCGGCGACGCAGCCACCGTATTGCGTTTGCGCCAGCACTTTTGCCAGTACGGTATCGCCAACCGTGTCGATGGCGCCGGCCCAGAGCTGTTTTTCCAGCGGTTTGGCATCGCTAAATTCATCGCGCCCAACAATGCGGCTGGCGCCGAGTTGGCGCAGATAATCGTGCGTGCTGGCGCGACCGGAGGCGGCCACAACCGTGTAACCGAGGGCGCTTAACAGCGCAACCGCGGTGCTGCCCACGCCGCCACTGGCACCGGTCACGAGCACATCGCCGCTTTGCGGCGTGATACCGGCGTCTTCAAGCGCCATCACGCACAGCATGGCGGTGAAACCGGCTGTGCCGATAATCATCGCCTGGCGGCTATTTAATCCTTCAGGCAGTGGCACCAGCCAGTCACCTTTGACCCGAGCCAGCCCGGACAGGCCACCCCAGTGGTTTTCGCCCACACCCCAGCCAGTCAGCACCACGTTTTGTCCCACATGAAAGCGCGGGTCTTCGCTATGGCGCACCAGGCCTGCGAAATCAATGCCAGGCACCATCGGAAACTGGCGCACAATTTTGCCTTTACCGGTAATCGCCAGCGCGTCTTTAAAGTTGAGACTTGAATAGTCGACTTCGACCGTAACGTCGCCTTCCGGCAACAGGGTTTCGTCCACCGGCTGTAGCGTTGCCAGAGTTTTGCCGTCCTGCTGCTCAAGGATCAATGCCTGCATAGAAATTCTCCTGAAGGGGATAAATGCTTTCGGATGAACTGTTTTCACTACTATACTCGTATCAATTGGCGAAAATTCTCATTTGCGCAAGAAAGTACACAGTCGTTTACATTAAATTTGATACAGTACTCGCACTGCATATGAGTTAGTGCTTACTTTATGACTAACGGATTTGTGCCGGGGCACAGTGACGTGTCGCAGATCCAAATTATCCTACGGAGTTAACACAAGGATGCGCTTAACGACGAGAATTACTGCCTTTGCGGCGTTGCTGACGGGGATGGCTATCTTTGTCACGCTGCTTGGGGCGTCATGGAGTTTCTACCAGTCTATCCACGAAAAGGTAGGGCAGCGTATTGATGCTGTCGTGACGCTGGTGGACATCGATCTGCTCACTCATTCCCCGCAGCAAATGGGGGAATTGCTCAATCCTGTGATGCTGCCGCTCGATATCTCGCGCGTGACGATAACCTCAGGAAAAACGGTTGTTCTGAACCATGAGCTTAAGGCGAGCTATCTCCATGTTAAGCAGCAGTATATTACCCGCACGCACACTACCCGCCTGATAAAACACCCCAGCTTTATTATCGAAATTGTCTACCGTGACCCTATCAATGACTATTTCCACTCGCTGGTGACTACCGCGCCCTTGTCTGTCGCTATTTTGTTGATGATTGCTATGGTGCTGTGCGCCTCGCACTGGGTTCGCCGGCAGTTTACCGGGCTGGAATTGTTAGATAATCGTGCCACACGCATTCTTAATGGCGAGCGTGGTAAAGAGGTCACGGGCTCAGTGCATGAATGGCCCGCCCGCACCAGCAGCGCGCTGGATATTTTGCTTAGAGAGCTTCAGCATGCCAGCGAGCAGCGCAGCCGCGTGGGTACGCTTATTCGCTCCTATGCCGCTCAGGATGCGCAAACCGGCCTTAATAACCGGCTTTTTTTCGAAAACCAGCTTGCCACACTGCTTGAAGACCACGAACAGGTGGGCACGCATGGCGTGGTGATGATGCTGCGCCTGCCAGATTTCGACATCCTGCGAGAAACCTGGGGACGCGGTGCAGTTGAAGATTATCTTTACTCACTCATTAACCTGCTTTCTACCTTTATTATGCGTTACCCTGGCGCGCTGTTGGCACGCTATTACCAGAGCGACTTCGCCGTTTTGCTGCCGCACAGTACGCTCAAAGATGCCGATGGTATTGCCGGCCAGTTGCTGAATTCGCTGGATGCACTGCCGTCCACCCGCATGATTGACCGTCATGACATGCTGCATATCGGTATTTGTACCTGGAACAGCGGCCAGACGGTGGAGCAGGTGATGGAACACGCCGAGGAAGCGGCGCGCAACGCGGTGCTTCAGGGCAGTAACGGCTGGGCGGTATACAGCCGTGCGCAGCCGGATAAAGGCCGTGGCAATGTGAAATGGCGCACCATGCTTGAAGATATGATGCGACGCGGCGGCCCGCGTTTGTATCAAAAACCCGCCGTCATGCGCGATGGTCTGGTGCATCACCGCGAGATTATGTGTCGCATCTTTGATGGCGAGCAGGAAGTGCTGCCAGCGGAATATATGCCGCTGGTTCAACAGTTCGGTCTGGCAGAGCAGTATGATCGACTGTTGATTTCGCGCATCATTCCGCTGCTGCGCTTCTGGCCGGAAGAAACGCTGGCCATTCCGGTAACGGTTGAGTCGCTGCTGCGTCGCCCGTTCCAGCGCTGGCTGCGTGACACGCTCATGCAGAATGAAAAAACGCTCCGAAGCCGAATTCTTTTTGAACTTGCAGAGGATGATGTTTGTCAACATATCAGCCGTTTACAGCCTGTCATTCGCCTGATAAAAGCGCTCGGTCCGCGAGTCGCCGTGACGCAGGCGGGATTAACGCTGGTCAGCACAGCGTATATCCAGGAGTTAGAGCCGGAGTTGATTAAGCTACATCCGGCGCTGGTGCGTAATATTGACAGGCGTACCGAGAACCAGTTGCTGGTGGGCAGCCTGGTGGAGGCCTGCAGCGGTACGCGTGCCAGAGTCGTGGCAGCGGGAACCCGCACGCGGGGCGAATGGCTGATGCTGATTGAAAAGGGTGTTTCCGGTGCGCAGGGCGATTTCTTTGTGGGCTCCCGTCCGCTTGACAGCAACGTGAAAAAATATTCGCACAGATACCCTGTTTAATCTGTCGTTTGGCTGGTTTTCACGTAGAATGTTGCGCGCTGCATCATAAGGGGGCTTTGTGCCTGCCGGCGACATCGCAGTATTGATTAGAGACGCGGGTTTATGGCAACCCACGGTTACCGGGCACAGGACGTTGTACTACTCATCGCCTTTTTCTTCATTTCTCTGATGAAGAGTGTGTCTGAGTGTAACGGGTGACATAAACCGCACTATTTTTCACCGGAGCAGAACGTTTTTTGCGCCTTGTCGCTGCTTCGCGTGGTTGGTAAAGTAAGCGGATTTTGTTTTCCGCCCCAGCTTTCAGGATTATCCCTTAGTATGTTTAAAAAATTTCGTGGCATGTTTTCTAACGACCTGTCCATTGACCTGGGTACCGCGAATACCCTTATCTACGTTAAAGGACAAGGCATTGTACTGAATGAGCCCTCAGTGGTTGCCATTCGCCAGGACAGAGCGGGTTCCCCAAAAAGCGTAGCGGCCGTGGGCCATGACGCAAAGCAGATGCTTGGCCGTACGCCGGGTAACATTGCAGCCATTCGCCCGATGAAAGACGGCGTTATCGCTGACTTCTTCGTCACTGAAAAAATGCTGCAGCACTTCATTAAGCAGGTTCACAGCAACAGCTTCATGCGCCCAAGTCCGCGCGTGCTGGTATGTGTGCCGGTGGGCGCTACTCAGGTTGAGCGCCGTGCTATCCGTGAATCTGCGCAAGGCGCAGGCGCACGTGAAGTTTTCCTGATTGAAGAACCGATGGCGGCGGCAATTGGCGCAGGCCTGCCGGTCTCTGAAGCGACCGGTTCAATGGTTGTGGATATCGGTGGTGGTACAACCGAAGTCGCGGTTATCTCTCTTAACGGCGTGGTCTATTCTTCTTCTGTACGTATCGGCGGTGACCGCTTTGATGAAGCCATCATCAACTACGTGCGCCGTAACTACGGCTCACTGATTGGTGAAGCGACTGCTGAGCGTATCAAACACGAAATCGGTTCTGCCTATCCGGGTGACGAAGTCCGCGAAATCGAAGTGCGTGGCCGTAACCTGGCTGAAGGGGTACCGCGTGGCTTTACCCTGAACTCGAACGAAATTCTTGAAGCGCTGCAGGAGCCGCTGACCGGCATCGTGAGCGCGGTAATGGTTGCACTGGAGCAGTGCCCGCCTGAGCTGGCATCCGATATCTCTGAGCGCGGCATGGTGCTGACCGGTGGCGGTGCGCTGCTGCGTAACCTTGACCGTCTGCTGATGGAAGAGACCGGTATTCCGGTGGTTGTGGCAGAAGATCCACTGACCTGTGTAGCACGCGGCGGCGGTAAGGCGCTGGAAATGATTGATATGCACGGCGGCGACTTGTTCAGCGAAGAGTAATTTGTCGCTGCAGGAAGGGGGCTTCGGCCCCCTTTTCCGGATCCGGGAAACGCACAGCCTATGAAGCCAATTTTTAGCCGTGGTCCATCGCTACAGATTCGCCTTGTTCTGGCGGTAGTGGTGGCGCTCGGCGTGATTATTGCCGACAGCCGTCTGGGTACGTTCAGCCAAATCAGAACGTACATGGATACGGCCGTCAGCCCTTTCTATTTTATCTCCAACGGCCCACGCGAACTTCTCGACAGTGTGTCTCAGTCAGTCTCGACCCGCGATCGTCTGGAAAAGGAAAACCGGGCACTGCGCCAGGAACTGTTGCTGAAAAACAGCGAGCTGATGATGCTGGGTCAGTACCGCCAGGAGAACGCGCGCCTGCGTGAATTGCTGGGTTCACCGCTGCGTCAGGACGAGCAGAAGATGGTTACCCAGGTCATCTCCACCGTTAACGATCCTTACAGCGATCAGGTGGTGATTGATAAAGGCAGCGTGAATGGCGTTTATGAAGGCCAGCCGGTTATCAGTGATAAAGGCGTCGTCGGCCAGGTGGTCGCCGTAGCCAAACTCACCAGCCGGGTGCTGCTGATTTGCGACGCCACACACGCGCTGCCTATTCAGGTACTGCGTAACGACATTCGCGTCATCGCGGCCGGTAACGGTTGTACTGACGATCTGCAGTTAGAGCATCTGCCGGCAAATACTGATATCCGTGTGGGTGACGTGCTGGTCACATCCGGTCTGGGTGGCCGCTTCCCGGAAGGTTATCCGGTGGGCGTGGTGTCATCCGTGCGTGTGGATAACCAGCGTGCTTACACGGTTATCCAGGCGCGTCCGACAGCAGGCTTGCAGCGTTTGCGCTATTTGCTGTTGTTGTGGGGGGCCGACAGACAGGGTCTTAACCCAATGACGCCGGAAGACGTGCATCGCGTGGCGAACGAACGCCTGATGCAGATGATGCCGCAGGTACTGCCTGCACCAGATGCGATGGGGCCGCCCGCACCGATGCCTGCGCCTGCGACCGGCATGGCGATGCCGCCGGATGGTGTGCCGCCCGTGTTGCCTGCGCCAGCAACGAATCCAGCGACGCTTGCGCCGCAGGGAGGTCGCTAGTGGCAAGCTATCGTAGCCAGGGCCGTTGGGTCATCTGGCTTTCTTTCCTGGTCGCGTTATTACTCCAGGTCATGCCCTGGCCGGAACAGATTATTGTTTTCCGGCCGAACTGGGTGCTGCTGATTCTGATCTACTGGATCCTGGCGTTGCCGCATCGGATAAACGTCGGCACGGGTTTTCTGCTGGGGGCGGTGCTTGATCTTATCAGCGGTTCGACGCTTGGCGTGCGTGCGCTGGCTATCAGTATCGTGGCATACCTGGTGGCGCTTAAGTTTCAGCTGATGCGCAATCTGGCACTCTGGCAGCAGGCACTGCTGGTCATGGTGCTGTCACTTGCCGCCGATGTCATCGTCTTCTGGGCCGAGTTCTTAGTCATTAACGTGTCGTTTCGCCCGGAAGTACTCTGGAGCAGTCTGGTAAATGGCGTACTCTGGCCGTGGCTTTTCCTGCTGATGCGTAAAATTCGCCAGCAGTTCTCCGTGCAATAAGGTCTCTTATGTTCACTCTCTGGCTTGCTTCAGGTTCACCGCGCCGCCAGGAGCTGCTCACACGGCTTGGCGTGAGTTTTACGCGCATCGTTCCTGGTGTGGAAGAAGTGCGGCGCGCGGGTGAAAGCGCTCAACACTATGTCCTGCGCCTGGCGCAGGATAAAGCGCAGGCGGGCGTTGCGTTAGCGGACAATGACTTGCCGGTCCTTGGCGCAGATACCATAGTTATCCTGAATGGCGAAGTACTTGAAAAGCCACGTGATGAGGCACACGCTGCCGACATGCTGCGTAAGCTGTCGGGGCAAACGCATCAGGTGATGACCGCCGTCGCGGTTGCCGACCGGCAACAGCAGCTGGATTGCCTGGTGGTGACAGACGTGACGTTTCGCCTCCTTTCAGAGCAGGATATTGCCCACTACGTTGCCAGCGGTGAACCGCTAGATAAAGCGGGGGCGTACGGTATCCAGGGGCTCGGAGGCTGCTTTGTCAGAAAAATAAACGGCAGTTATCATGCCGTCGTAGGTTTGCCGCTGGTGGAAACCTGGGAGTTGCTGAGCCATTTTCACGCATTGCGTGATGAACGAGGACAACATGACGGCTGAATTGTTAGTAAACATCACCCCTTCTGAAACGCGGGTGGCTTATATTGACGGCGGGATCCTCCAGGAAATTCACATCGAGCGCGAAGCGCGGCGAGGGATCGCAGGCAATATCTACAAAGGTCGTGTCAGCCGGGTTCTGCCGGGCATGCAGGCGGCATTTGTAGATATTGGTCTTGATAAGGCCGCATTCTTACATGCTTCAGACATCATGCCCCACACCGAATGCGTGGCCGGGGATGAGCAGAAAAACTTCACCGTACGCGATATCTCCGAACTGGTGCGTCAGGGCCAGGATCTGATGGTGCAGGTGGTCAAAGACCCGCTCGGCACCAAGGGGGCTCGCCTTACCACCGACATCACGTTGCCCTCGCGCTACCTCGTTTTTATGCCCGGTGCGTCGCACGTGGGCGTTTCCCAACGTATTGAAAGCGAAGAAGAGCGCGAGCGCCTCAAGCAGATTGTGGCGGAGTACTGCGACGATCAGGGCGGTTTTATCATCCGCACCGCAGCCGAGGGCGTCAGTGCGAAAGAGCTGAGTTCAGACGCCGCTTACCTTAAGCGCGTGTGGCACAAAGTCATGGAGCGTAAAAAGCGCAACCAGACGCGCTATAAGCTTTATGGCGAGCTGGCATTAGCACAGCGCGTGCTGCGTGACTTTGCCGATGCCTCACTTGACCGCATCCGCGTGGACTCGCGCCTGACCTATGACATGCTGCTGGAATTCACCTCCGAATACATCCCGGAGATGGCGAATAAAATTGAGCACTACAGCGGTCGTCAGCCTATCTTCGACTTGTATGATGTTGAAAACGAAATTCAGCGTGCGCTGGAGCGCAAGGTTGAGTTGAAATCCGGCGGCTATCTCATCATCGATCAGACCGAGGCGATGACCACGGTGGATATCAATACCGGTGCGTTTGTTGGCCACCGCAATCTTGATGACACGATTTTTAACACAAATATCGAAGCAACCCAGGCGATTGCGCGCCAGCTGCGTCTGCGTAATCTGGGGGGCATCATCATCATCGATTTTATCGACATGAGCAGTGACGAGCATCGCCGCCGGGTGCTGCATTCGCTGGAACAGGCGCTGAGTAAAGATCGCGTCAAGACCAGCATCAACGGCTTCTCACAGCTTGGTCTGGTGGAAATGACGCGCAAGCGCACGCGCGAGAGCGTGGAGCACGTATTGTGCCACGAATGCCCGACCTGCCACGGCCGCGGCACGGTCAAATCGGTTGAAACCGTGTGCTATGAAGTCATGCGAGAAATTGTCCGTGTGCATCATGCCTACGATACCGATCGTTTCCTGGTCTATGCTTCTCCCACAGTTGCTGAAGCGCTAAAAGGTGAAGAGTCCCATGCGCTGGCAGAAGTTGAAATCTTCGTAGGTAAGCAAGTCAAAGTTCAGATTGAACCGCTCTACAATCAGGAGCAGTTTGACGTCGTCATGATGTAGTGCGGCGCTGCCGCAGACAAGGAGTACAAGGGTGAGGCGACTGCCGGGCATACTGCTACTCACAGGCGCAACGTTGGTGGTGGTTGTCGCGCTGCTGGTGAGCGGCTTGCGTTTGCTGTTGCCGCATCTCAATACGTGGCGACCTGCGCTGGTGGAGAAAATTGAGCGTGCTTCGGGCGTGCCGGTTTCTGTTGAGCGTGTTGATGCTGCCTGGCAGAATTTTGGCCCGACGCTGGACGTGCGCAATCTGCGTACCGGTCTTAAAGATGGCGGCAGCCTGGAAGTCCGGCGCATCACGCTGGCGCTTGATATCTGGCAGAGCCTGCTGCACCTGCGCTGGCAGTTTCGCGATCTCACCTTTTACCAGCTACGCATGCACATCAACGAGCCGCTTGAGCAAAACAGCGACGGCGAGATTGAGCCCGGGCGCATTGCCGACCTGTTCCTTAACCAGTTTGACCATTTCGACCTGCGCGACAGCAACGTAAGCTTCGTTACGCCCTCCGGCCAGCGCGCCGACCTTGCCATCCCTCAGCTTACCTGGCTCAACAGCCGCAACCGCCACCGTGCCGAAGGGCAAATCAGCTTATCAAGTTTTACCGGCCAGCATGGCAATGTGCGCATGCGTTTGGACCTGCGTGACGAGCAGGGACTACTGAGCAACGGTACGGTGTGGATGCAGGCAGACAATATCGACGTCACACCATGGCTGAGCCGCTGGCTGAATGAAAAAATTGAGCTCAGTGATGCACGTTTTAGCCTGGAAGGCTGGATGCAGGTGGAAAGGGGCGTGCCGAGCGGCGGCGACCTGTGGCTAAAGCAGGGCGGAGCCAGCTGGCCGGGGAGCGACAAGGCATACCGTCTGACGGTTGATAATCTCACCGCGCACGTCAGCAAAATGGACGGTGGCTGGCAGGTTGCCGTGCCGGATACGCGCATTGCCATCGATGGGCAAAAGTGGCCGCGAGGCTCACTGACGCTGGGTTGGCTCCCGGCACAGCAGGCTGGAGGCCCAAATGGTGAGCGCAGTGAGGAACTGCGCGTGCGCGCCAGCAATATGCAGCTGGAGAAACTGGGGCCATTGCTGCCTGTGGCAGAAAAATTTGCGCCGCGGGCAAGTGAAATCTGGAAGACCATGCAGCCGCGGGGACAGGTGGCGGCGCTGGCGCTGGATATTCCCCTTAGCCAGCCGCAGAAAACTCGCCTGCAAGGGCAGTGGCAAAACGTTACCTGGCGGCAGTGGAAGCTGCTGCCCGGAGTGGAGCACCTGGCGGGCAGCGTCAGCGGCAGCGTGGAAAACGGGCAGCTGGACGTTGCGATGCAAAATGCGCGCATGCCTTACAGCGGTGTGTTTCCTGCACCGCTGGAAATTGCTTCCGGGAAGGCGACGGTTGACTGGCGCAACAATGAGCGCGGCTTTAGCCTCGCCGGTAAAAATATTGACGTGCAGGCCAACGCCGTGCGGGCCAGCGGTGATTTTCGCTATGTTCAGCCAAAAGATGATGTACCGTGGCTGGGCATTCTCGCCGGTATCCGCACCACCGATGCCGGTCAGGCATGGCGCTATTTCCCGGAAAACCTGATGGGTAAAAAGCTGGTGGATTACCTCAGCGGTGCTATCCAGGGAGGCCAGGTGGATAACGCCACGCTGGTCTACGGCGGCAACCCTAAATTATTCCCCTACAAGCACAATGAAGGGCAGTTTGAAGTGCTGGTGCCGCTGCGTAACGCCACCTTTGCCTTCCAGCCCGACTGGCCTGCGTTGCAAAACCTGGACATTGAGCTCGATTTTCTCAATGACGGGCTGTGGATGAAGGCACCCGCAGTGATGCTCGGCGGCGTGAAGGCCACGAACCTGGCCGCCGCGATTCCCGATTATGCCCGTGAAAAGCTACTCATTGATGCCGATATTAATGGCCCTGGCGGCGCGGTTGGGCCGTACTTTAAAGACACGCCGCTGGATGACTCACTTGCCGCCGCGCTTGATGAGCTACAAATTGGCGGTGATGTGAGCGCTCGCTTACATCTTGATATTCCGCTGGACGGCGAGCAGGTCACGGCTAAAGGTGATGTACAGCTTCGCAACAACTCGCTGTTGATTAAACCCATCGACAGCACGCTCGAAAACCTCAGCGGCAGCTTCAGCTTTGAAAATGGCAACCTTGTCAGCAAACCGTTGACGGCGCGCTGGTTCAATCAGCCGCTGAATCTCGATTTCACCACGCATGAAGGGCCTAAGGTCTATCAGGTGGGGGTTAACCTCAACGGCAACTGGCAGCCTGCGGCGACCGGCGTTCTGCCGCCGCCGGTAAATAAAGCACTCAAAGGCAGCGTACCGTGGAAAGGCAACGTGGCCATCGACCTGCCTTATCACGCAAGCCCCAGCTATAACGTTGAACTGAACGGCGACCTGAAGAATGTGAGCAGTCACTTACCTTCACCGCTGGCAAAAGCAGCGGGTGCCGCGCTGCCGGTCAATGTGGTTGCCAAAGGCGACCTGAAGCATTTTGATCTCACCGCGCGCGCGGGCGACAGCGGGCGTTTCAACAGCCGCTGGTTGCTGGGCGAAAAATTACGTCTCGACCGCGCCATCTGGGTGACAGACAGCAAAACACAGCCAGCGCTGCCGCAAAATAGCGGCATTGAGCTGAACCTGCCGCCACTTGACGGTGGTGAATGGCTGGCGTTGTTTCAGCAGGGCGCGGCGCAGGAAGTGAGTAACAGTACCCAGTTGCCACAGGCCGTCACACTGCGTACTCCAGCGCTGACGCTCGGTGGGCAGCGCTGGAACAACCTGAGCCTGGTGTCGCAGCCTGTAAGCGGCGGTACGCGCGTGAGTGTGCAGGGGCGCGAGCTTAACGGCACGCTGACCATGAACGACAGCGCAACCTGGCAGGCGGATATTAAATATCTCTATTACAACCCGACGCAGGACAGTACCGCCAACAGCGCCACGCCGTCTGTATTTGCGAGCAACGCGCGGGTGGACTTTAGCGGCTGGCCGAATCTGGCGCTGCGCTGTGCGGAATGCTGGTTGTGGGGGCAAAAATACGGGCGCGTGGATGCCGATATTACGATAAACGGCGACACGCTTAAACTTAGCAACGGCGTGCTGGATACCGGTTTTGCGCGGCTTAATGCCGACGGCGAATGGGTGAACCGTACTGACGGCCAGCGCACGTCGCTTAAGGGCAAACTTAAAGGCAAGCGCATTGATTCTGCGGTGAATTTCTTTGGTGCGAACAGCCCCATTCAGGGTTCTTCGTTCGATGTGGATTACGATCTGCACTGGCGCAACGCGCCCTGGAAGCCAGAAGAGGCTTCACTGAACGGCATTTTACGTGGCAGCCTCGGCAAAGGTGAAATTGCCGAGCTGGGAACCGGCCACGCGGGCCAGGTGCTGCGCCTGCTGAGTTTTGATGCGCTAATGCGCAAGCTGCGTTTTGACTTCAGCGACACCTTTGGCGATGGCTTCTATTTTGATGGTATCCGCAGTAACGCCTGGATAAAGGACGGCATCCTGCACACTGACGATACCTTGATAGATGGGCTGGAGGCCGATATTGCCATGAAAGGCACCGTCAATCTGGTCAGGCGCGAGTTGAATGTTGAGGCCGTCGTGGCACCCGAAATCTCTGCAACCGTTGGCGTGGCAGCGGCCTTTGCGGTAAACCCGATAGTTGGCGCAGCCGTGTTTGCCGCCAGCAAGGTGCTGGGGCCGCTGTGGAGCAAAATTTCGGTGCTGCGCTATCGCATCACCGGGCCGATTGACCAGCCGCAGATTAATGAAGTGTTACGTCAGCCGCGCGAGAGCGGTGCAAAATAGTGTCGGCGTGACGAGTTAACTCACGCTTTTTTCGGGGCGGCGGGCGGTTAACGCCCTGCCGCCCACATACCTTGTGGCGCGCGCAGCATGTAAAAAAGCGCGGCAAAATGCCTGGGCGCGCGTGCTTTAAGTTGACGTGGGCCGCGGATTATCCCAGGCTCACCAGATACCCCATCGCTGGGACAATAAAACGAATGAGTAATGAATAATGAGTCTGACGCTGGTTAGTGAACAACTGCTCGGGGCGCACGGCCTGAGCCATCAGGATCTGTTTTCCATTCTTGGGCAACTTTCCGAGCGCCGTCTTGACTACGGCGACCTCTATTTTCAGTCCAGCTACCACGAGTCCTGGGTATTAGAAGACCGCATTATCAAGGACGGCTCTTACAACATCGACCAGGGCGTGGGCGTGCGTGCGGTCAGCGGCGAGAAAACCGGCTTTGCCTATGCCGACCAGATTAACCTGCAGGCGCTGGAGCAAAGTGCGCATGCCGCGCGCAGCATTGTTCTGGAGCAGGGCGAAGGTCGCGCGCGTGCGCTGGGCGAAGTGACACATAAATCCCTGTACACCTCTGTTGACCCGCTCACCAGCCTGACGCGTGAAGAGAAGCTGGATATCCTCAAGCGCGTTGATGCAACCGCGCGTGCCGCCGACAGCCGCGTGCAGGAAGTCAACGTCAGCCTGACCGGGGTTTATGAACTGATTCTGGTCGCCGCTACCGACGGCACTCTCGCGGCAGATGTGCGCCCGCTGGTGCGCCTGTCGGTGAGTGTGCAGGTTGAGCAGGATGGCAAGCGCGAGCGTGGCTCCAGCGGCGGCGGCGGTCGTTTCGGCTATGAATGGTTCCTTGAGACCGTAGAAGACGGCGACGTGCGCGCCGATGCCTGGGCGAAAGAAGCCGTGCGTATGGCGCTGGTCAATCTCTCTGCCGTTGCGGCACCGGCCGGCACGCTGCCGGTGGTGCTGGGCGCAGGCTGGCCGGGCGTGCTGCTGCATGAAGCGGTCGGCCACGGCCTGGAAGGCGATTTCAACCGCCGTGGTACGTCGGTATTTAGTGGGCAAGTGGGTGAACTGGTGGCCTCTTCGCTGTGTACCGTGGTGGATGACGGCACCATGCAAAACCGCCGTGGCTCTCTTTCAATTGATGATGAAGGCGTGCCGGGCCAGTACAACGTACTGATCGAAAACGGTGTGCTGAAAGGCTACATGCAGGACAAACTTAACGCGCGCCTGATGGGCGTGGCGCCAACCGGCAACGGCCGCCGTGAGTCCTATGCGCATCTGCCGATGCCGCGCATGACCAACACCTACATGCTGGCCGGGAAATCCACGCCGCAGGAAATCATTGAATCCGTTGATTACGGGATTTTTGCACCGAACTTCGGCGGTGGTCAGGTGGATATTACTTCCGGCAAGTTTGTGTTCTCCACCTCTGAGGCTTACCTGATTGAGAACGGGAAAGTCACTAAGCCGGTGAAAGGGGCAACACTGATTGGCTCAGGCATTGAAGCCATGCAACAAATCTCGATGGTCGGTAACGATCTGCGTCTGGATAACGGCGTGGGTGTGTGCGGCAAAGAAGGACAAAGCCTGCCGGTCGGTGTCGGTCAGCCGACGCTGAAGGTCGATAATCTCACCGTGGGCGGCACCGCCTGATTTTCCGTCCCCTCGCGCCCGCGAGGGGATTATCCTTCCACCAGACTGCCGCTGTGCCCACGCATGTCCTGGTAGAGCTTCGCCACATTGACAAAATAATCGGTCAGATAGTTGATGCACACCTGCACTTTCAGCGGCAGCTTGTCCTTTTCGGTATACAGCGCATACACCGGGCGAGGATCGGACTGATAGCGCGGCAGCAGGATCTCCAGCTCACCACGATTAACCTGATCGATAACCCACATCAGCGGCACGTAGGCGATCCCGGCGCCGGCGGAGATCCAGCGCGTCAGCGTCATCGGATCGTTAGTGATAAAGCGACCTTCCGGCGTCAGGCGTGTGGAAATGCCTTCCGGTGCGATAAGCTCAAACTCGTTGTCGGGGCGCACGCTGTAGGTAAGCCAGGTATGGTTGGCCAGGTCGGCGGGCTTTTCGGGGGCGTCGTATTGCACCAGATAGCTTTTTGCTGCGCATACCACCATTGGCATCGCGCCGAGCTTGCGCGAAAACAGGCTCGAATCCTGAAGCGTACCCACGCGAATCACCAGGTCCAGACCGTCAGCAATTAAATCCGGTGCCGGGATGCCGGTCACCAGGTTAACGGTAAGGCCAGGGTATTCTTTGAGCATATCGGCGGTCATGCCAGCCAGCACATTTTGTGCCATGGTTGAAGAACTGCCGATACGCAGCGTTCCGGTCGGGGTATTGTTAAAAGCGTAAAGCTGTTCGTGTACATCCTGCACTTCGTGCAGCATTTTACGGCAGCCCTGGTAGTAAATTTTTCCGGCTTCGGTCAGGCCAATGCTGCGTGTGCTGCGATTAAGCAGCTTAACTTGCAACTCGTCTTCCAGGCGCGACACGGTCTGGCTGATGGAAGAGACGCTCATTTGCAGTTGTCTTGCGGCCGCCGTAAAGGAGCCGTGTTCGACCACTTTTGCGAACACCGACATGCGTTTTAATCGTTCCATTGTTCACTCTGGCTTAAAAGTGATTTAGATCACACATTATAGATAACACGCTCACAGTTACGGTAATATATTATTATTAACAAAACCAACACCGCACTCTCGCCCGGCCAATCCAGGCCATTATTAAGCTGTGGTGAGTGGTTAACAAGAAACTGTCACCTGCTTCTCTTCCAGGATTAACATGAGCTTATTTCCGGTTATCGTGGTGTTTGGCCTGTCCTTCCCACCGATATTCGTTGAGCTGCTGCTGTCGCTGGCGCTGTTCTGGCTGGTCAGGAGCTTGCTTACCCCTACAGGGATCTACGACTTCGTCTGGCATCCGGCGTTGTTCAATACGGCGCTTTACTGCTGTCTTTTCTGGCTTGTCTCGCGCCTGTTTGTCTGAGGTTGATGTGAAAACACTAACAAGAAAAATCTCCCGCACCGCGATTACGCTGGTGCTGGTACTGATTGCCTTCATCGCTATTTTTCGTATATGGAGCTTTTACACCGAATCGCCCTGGACGCGCGACGCGCGCTTTACCGCTGATGTGGTGGCTATCGCGCCGGATGTGGCCGGGCTTATCACCAGCGTCAACGTACATGACAATGAGCTGGTGAAAAAAGGCGACGTGCTGTTCACCGTCGATCAGCCGCGCTACCAGCAGGCGCTGGCTCAGGCCGACGCCGATGTAGGCTACTACCAGTCGCTGGTCAGTGAAAAACGCCGCGAAGCCGGGCGTCGTAATCGCTTAGGTATACAGGCGATGTCGCGTGAGGAAATCGATCAGTCCAACAACGATTTGCAAACCACGCAGCACCAGTTGGCCAGAGCGCAGGCTACGCGCTCACTGGCAATACTGGATCTTGAGCGTACAGTGATTCGCGCACCAGCCGACGGTTGGATAACCAACCTCAATGTTTACGCCGGTGAGTTCATCACCCGTGGCGCGACGGCGGTGGCGCTGGTGAAAAAAGACACCTTCTACGTGCTCGCCTATATGGAAGAGACCAAACTTGACGGCGTGCGCCCCGGCCACCGCGTAGAAATCACGCCACTTGGCGGCAATGATGTGCTGACCGGCACTGTTGAGAGCGTGGCTGCGGGCGTGACGAATGCCAGCAGCACGCGCGACAGCAAAGGTATGGCAACCGTGGACTCGAACCTGGAATGGGTACGCCTGGCCCAGCGCGTGCCGGTACGTATCCGACTGGATAAGCAAACGGGTAATCTCTATCCGTCGGGGACCACGGCGACGGTGGTTGTCACCGGCAAAGACCGCGCCCGTGAAGATATGTCGCCGTTTATGAAACTCATGCACCGCCTGCGTGAATTTGGTTGATTGATATGGGTTCTTTCGCCATCTCCCGTCTGCATCTGCGCTTTGCGACCAAGCTTGCCTGCGCGGTGGTGCTGGCGCTGTTTGTCGGCTTCCACTTCCAGCTGGAAACACCGCGCTGGGCGGTAATGACGGCAGCACTGGTCGCCGCGGGCCCGGCGTTTGCCGCTGGCGGTGAGCCGTACTCCGGCGCCATTCGCTACCGCGGGATGCTGCGCATCATAGGCACATTTATTGGCTGTATTGGTGCGCTTATCATTATCACCTCGCTCATCCGTGCGCCGGTGGTCATGCTGCTGGTGGCCTGTATCTGGGCGGGGTTTTGTACCTGGATTTCCTCACTGGTGCGCGTTGAGAACTCCTATGCGTGGGGGCTTTCCGGTTATACCGCACTCATTATCATCATCAGCATTGAGCACGCGCCGCTGACCACGCCGCAGTTCGCCATTGAGCGCTGTAGCGAGATAGTTATCGGGATCGTGTGCGCGATTGTGGCTGATCTGCTGTTCTCTCCGCGATCGATTAAGCAGGAGATCGACAAAGAGCTGGATGCGCTTCTGGTGGATCAATACCGGCTAATGCAGTTGTGCATCGCGCATGAAAACCGGGAGGAAGTGGACAAGGCCTGGAGCGGGCTGGTGCGCCGCACGGCCGCGCTGGAGGGCATGCAGAGTAACCTGAATATGGAGTCCTCGCGCTGGGTGCGCGCTAACCGTCGTTTGTCCGTCATTAACACGCTGTCGCTGACCATGATTACCCAGGCCTGTGAAACCTTCTTGATCCAGAACACGCGCCCAGAAGCGATTGCCGACGAGTTTCGCGAACTGTTCGCGGAACCCGTGGAAACGGCCACGGATGTCCACAAGCACCTTAAGCGTATCCGCCGTATCTTTTCCTGGACCGGAGAGCACGGCACGCCAGTGACGCTCTACAGTTGGGTCGGGGCAGCCACCCGTTATCTGCTAATTAAGCGTGGCGTGGTCAGCAACACGCGCATCAGCGCGGTAGAAGAAGAGGTGTTAAACGGCGAAGCTGTAGTGAGGCCGGAATCAGCCGAACGCCATCACGCCATGATTAACTTCTGGCGCACCACCGTCTCTTGTATTCTCGGCACGCTGTTCTGGCTGTGGACCGGTTGGACCTCCGGCAGCGCGGCCATGGTGATGATTGCGGTCGTGACCTCACTGGCGATGCGCCTGCCCAACCCTAAAATGGTGGCGCTGGACTTTGTCTACGGCATGCTGGCCGCACTACCGATCGGTGCTTTCTATTTTCTGGTGGTCATGCCCAATACCCAGCAAAGTATGCTGCTCTTGTGCATCAGCCTGGCGCTGCTGGCGTTCTTTATCGGCATTGAAGTACAAAAGCGGCGTCTCGGCTCGCTTGGTGCGTTGGCGGGTACTATCAACATCCTGGTGCTGGATAATCCTATGACTTTTCAATTCAGCACCTTCCTCGACAGCGCTCTGGGTCAGCTGGTGGGCGTGGTGCTGGCAATGATGGTTATCCTGCTGATTCGCGATAACTCGCGCGAGCGCACTGGCCGCACGCTACTCAACCAGTTTGTGTCGGCAGCGGTATCGGCAATGACCACTAACACCGCACGGCGCAAAGAGAACCACCTGCCTGCGCTGTACCACCAGTTGTTTTTACTGCTGAACAAATTCCCCGGCGATATCGCCAAATTTCGCCTGGCGCTGACGCTGATTATTGCTCACCAGCGCCTGCGCGACGCACCTATACCGGTCAACGATGACCTGTCAGCCTTCCACCGTAAGTTACGCCAGACTGCCGACCGCGTGATCAGCGCCAGTAGTGATGAGAAGCGCGCCCTGCGCTTTCAGACGCTGCTTGATGAGCTGGTCGTTTACCAGCAGAAACTGCACTACTGGGATGCACCGCTCCAGGTCACTGAGCCGGTTGAGCGCCTGACCAATATCCTCAATACATACAAACACGCCCTCACCGAAAACTGATAACGCCGACGCTCTGCGTCGGCTTTTCTATACTTACAGCCAGACCACGGCGCTATCAGTCAGGAGGAGAATATGGCACAGGCAACATTGACGGAGCACGCGCTGCTGCGCACCGGCTATCTGGTTAACGGCGAATGGCACGCGCTTGAGGAGACGTTTGACGTCCTCAATCCCGCCACTGGCGAGGTGATTGCAAAAGTGGCGAAAGCCGGTAAACAGGAGACGCAGGCGGCCATTGACGCTGCCGCACGTGCTTTTCCCGGCTGGCGAGCAAAGACGGCGAAAGCACGCAGCGAAATCCTTAACCGCTGGTATCAGTTGATTATCGACAACAAAGACTGGCTGGCGCAGTTGATGACCGCCGAGCAGGGCAAGCCGTTAAAAGAGGCGGCGGGAGAAGTGGAATACGCGGCAAGCTTTATCCAGTGGTTTGCCGAGCAGGCAAAACGAGCCAACGGTGAAATCATCCCACCAGCGCAATCTGGTACGCGCATTCTTGCCACCCGCGAACCAATCGGCGTGGTTGCGGCCATCACGCCCTGGAACTTCCCTATGGCGATGCTGACCCGCAAGCTGGGTCCGGCACTGGCTGCGGGCTGTACAGGCGTTATCAAACCTGCGAACAACACACCACTGAGCGCGTTTGCGCTGCTGGCGCTGGCACAGCAGGCGGGCGTACCAGACGGCGTACTTAACGCCGTGGCCGGGCATACGTCGCAAATCAGCGATGCGATTATGGCAAGCCACGCAGTGCGCAAAATTTCCTTTACCGGCTCTACCGAAGTGGGCAAAACGCTGATGCGCAACGCGGCCGACACGGTGAAAAAAGTGTCTCTTGAGCTTGGCGGTAACGCGCCCTATATCGTTTTTGACGATGCCGACCTTGATGCGGCGGTTGAAGGGGCGATTGCCAACAAATTCCGCAACGCCGGACAAGTGTGCGTGAGCGTTAACCGCTTTTTTATTCAGGACGGGATTTATGACCGCTTCGTGAACCAGCTTGCCGAGGCGGTGAACCAGCTTAAGGTAGGCGACGGTACGCAAGAGGGCGTCGTTGTCGGGCCGTTGATTGAGCCTGCGGCGGTGAAAAAAGTGCAGCAGCACGTGGACGATGCGCTCAGTAAAGGCGCGCGCGTGCTGGCGGGCGGTAAACCGCACGCGTTGGGCGGCAACTTCTGGCAGCCAACCGTACTGGCAGATGCCCGTGACGATATGCTGCTGGCCCAGGAAGAAACATTTGGTCCTGTGGCGGCCTGCCTGCGCTTTAAAACGGAAGAGGAAGTTATTGAGCGCGCCAATGCGACGCCTTACGGGCTGGCAGCCTATTTTTATACGCAGAATTTGCAACGGGTGTTCCGTGTTGCGTCGCAGCTGGAAAGCGGCATGGTAGGCATCAACGCCTGCGCGGTTTCTACCGAACTGGCACCTTTTGGTGGTGTGAAGGAATCAGGGTTGGGGCGCGAAGGTTCGGTGCTGGGGCTTGAGGAGTTCCTTGAGGTGAAAACGTTACATCTCGGTGGGCTTTAGTATCAGGGGGCGTTCCAGCCCCGTCACAGAGCGGCTGTTCATGAATATATCGACCTTCGACTTTCAGCATATTGCATCAAAAGAGGATTTTTACCGTGCCTTTTCCGGGGCGTTTGGGCTGGCACATCGCACTATCCGCGATCTGGATACGCTCTGGGATGTGGTGATGAGTGGGGGCATACCGCTGCCGCAGGAAATCGTTTTTACCCATCTCTCAGAGCCTGCGCGCAGACGTTTTGGCGCGCTGATTCTGCTGTTTGAAGAGGCGGAGGAAGAGCTGGAAGGGCAGTTGCGCTTTAACGTATCTGAAAAGCCATAAAAAAGCCCCCGCATCCGCGGGGGCAAGTCGTCAGTTAACGACGACGAGGGATTATTTGTACAGTTCTGCTGTGGCATGCCAGCTGCCGCCGGTACGTGCTTCAATAACACGGTAAGCCGAGGCACCTTCTTTCTCCGCTTTTTTACTCAGTTCTTGCTGCATATCCATCGGCGCACTGCCAACCTGAGACACAGAAATGCTGCCCATTGATTGCAGGTTTTGCGCTTCTGTTGCACTGACCTGATGCGCTGCCGCGCTGGCACCAAAAGACATCACAGAAGCGAGACCGAAAGCGGCGAGAGTTGCGATAGTTTTCATATGGTTATTCCTTTTTTTAATGCCCGGTGGCGGTCAGGGCTAAAAAGCGATTTTTGTTTATGAGGCCACCGGAACAAATAATGACTGCACCAGAGAGTTTTTTTCTGCCGTAAGGCAATTATTTGTACAGTTCAGCCGTGGCGTGCCAGGAGTCGCCAGTACGTGCTTCAACAACGCGATAAGCAGAAGCGCCCGCTTTGTCGGCTTTTTTACTCAGTTCCTGCTGCATATCCATCGGTGCGCCGCCTACTTCACTCACGGAAATGGAACCCATTTCCTGGCGACCCTGCGCTTGCTCGGCGTTAATGGAGGTTGCTGCAAAAGCGCCAAATGACAGCACAGACATCAGGCTTAAAGCGGTAACGGTAGTTTTAATGTTCATGGTATTCACCTCGTCGTATTCTTTTATGTTTGTTTGTTCGGGTCTTGTAGTGTGACCCTCATCACAAAATCAAGTATACACTAATAACGAATGAAATTAATACCTCACAAATTATACCCAATGAAACTTTGTTCTTTGGGAATGATTTTTTTATTCCACCTGGTTATTAAAACGTGGTTTTTATTGCTGTAATTAAATTATTTTCCATTAAAATCATATGGATACAAAAATTGAACAAATTGTGCGTTTGGTTGAGAAGCAAAAAATAAGGCTACTCTCACGCTGAGGAGCTGAGGAGCTGAGGAGCTGAGGAGCTGAGGAGCTGAGGAGCTGAGGAGCTGAGGAGCTGAGGAACCAGGAAAGCGAGAGGTTGAGACGTTAAAGAAGGGAGGTTCTGGCGTGAAAGGGGCGTGACGCTATCAATCATAGACATAAAGGCACCGCCCTTGCGGGCGGCGGGAGATCACAGTTCCTGTTCGAACAGCACCAGAATGGCTTCGTAAAGCTGTTGAACCGTGAAGTTGCGCGAAGGCGTGGTAAATATGGTGTCATCACCGGCAATAGTACCCAAAATACCCTCAGCCTTGCCAAGGGAGTCCAGCAGGCGGGCAATCAGCTGTGCAGCTCCGGGGCTGGTGTGGATGACGACGACGGCTGCGTTGTAATCAATATCCAGTACCAGGTTTTTAAGCGGGCTGGACGTTGTCGGAACGCCGAGTTCAACCGGCAGGCAGTACACCATTTCCATTTTCGCGTTACGCGTGCGTACAGCGCCAAATTTGGTCAGCATACGAGAGACTTTCGACTGATTAATATTGTCAAAGCCCTGCTCCTGCAACGCCTGAACAATTTCACCCTGGGAGCTGAATTTTTCTTCTTTAAGCAGCGCCTTGAACGCTTTCACCAATTCTTCTTGCTTTGAGGAACTTCGCATAGGTAGTTACCTGTTAAACGGCATACGCCACATTATTATGCATTTAGATGCATTTTTATGCAAATCTGACCCGAAAAGCGGGGCGAATTCAGGAGAAAGCGCGGGATTTTAGCAAAAGTTGCCGTTAATAAACACGCTACGGTGGCCTGAGAAGGTTCCTGAAAGTGCCAGATATACTTTTTCCGTTAGTGAGTGTAGCTGTTTGCGGCCCTTGCAAGTAAGAAATGTGGCTGCGATCAAAGTTAACAAAATGTTATGGAAATGAGGTTGTTTTGCCAGCCGCTGCGGGTGTAATGTAGCCACCATCACCCGCCTGTTTTTCAGGCAAGCAGTGTGGTGAGCGCTGATTTTCACGCCAGGATGAGAGCAGGATTGCAGCTAAGTTATTGCGTTGTTTCGCATTACAGGTTTGCAAGGATTGTAATTACCTGCTTCGTAGATTATGGTCGCCCGCCACAGCCAGAAATACCGGCAAGACTTAGCTAACCATAATAAGGAGTTTAGGATGAAAGTTGCAGTCCTCGGCGCAGCTGGCGGTATTGGCCAGGCGCTGGCCCTTCTCTTAAAGACCCAGCTGCCCTCAGGTTCAGAACTCTCCCTCTATGATATCGCTCCCGTAACGCCCGGTGTTGCAGTGGATCTGAGCCACATCCCGACCGATGTGAAAGTAAAAGGTTTTTCCGGCGAAGATGCGACGCCTGCGCTGCACGGTGCCGACGTGGTGCTGATTTCGGCAGGTGTTGCCCGTAAGCCGGGTATGGATCGCTCTGACCTGTTTAACGTCAACGCGGGTATCGTTAAAAATCTGATTGAGCAGGTTGCCAAAACCTGTCCTAAAGCCTGTATTGGCGTTATCACGAACCCGGTGAACACCACGGTTGCGATTGCAGCAGAAGTGCTGAAAAAAGCAGGCGTGTATGACAAGAACAAACTGTTCGGCGTCACAACGCTGGATATTATCCGCTCTAACACCTTTGTTGCCGAGCTTAAAGGCAAGAAGGCGACCGAGCTGGAAGTGCCGGTTATCGGTGGCCACTCTGGCGTGACCATTCTGCCGCTGCTCTCGCAGATCCCGGGCGTGAGCTTTAGCGAGCAGGAAGTGGCTGACTTGACCAAACGTATCCAGAACGCGGGTACAGAAGTGGTGGAAGCAAAAGCCGGTGGCGGTTCTGCAACCTTGTCTATGGGCCAGGCTGCGGCACGCTTTGGTCTTTCTCTGGTGCGTGCGTTGCAGGGCGAACAGGGCGTGGTGGAATGCGCCTACGTTGAAGGCGATGGTCAATACGCTCGCTTCTTCTCCCAGCCGCTGCTGCTGGGTAAAGACGGCGTGGCTGAGCGTCGCGACATCGGTAAGCTGAGCGCGTTTGAAGAAAAAGCGCTGACAGAGATGCTTGATACCCTGAAAAAAGATATCGCGCTGGGCGAAGAGTTTGTTGCCAGATAATTGCACAATGTTCTGAAGCCAAAAGCCGGAACCTGCGTTCCGGCTTTTCTGTTTCTGGTGGTCGTGATGAGCGAAACGTGCGTGCCGTGGGTTTTCACGGTGCTCTGCGGGTAAGCACGCCTGCACCGTCTTCTTTTTGCTGCACAAGAACACTGGCTACCAGAAGCGTGCGGTGACGAGTCCTGATACAGGTTGACCGTTTCTGCCTGTAAAACGCCTGATGAACATCATCGGGCGTTGTGTCTTTCAGGACCAGTGTGGCCTTTCATGCTTATAAATTGCCACTGACTCTTTTACCTTCTTGCGGGCCTGCACCGGGCAGGAGTGTAACAACTCATTTCATTTTTCAGGATACCGTTTATCCGCTCTGCCAGTGCGTTCTGGTAATAGTCATACCCGCCCGTCAGCGAACTCGTTCTCCCGATTTAAGCCAGGAACATCTCAAGGCTATTGGACGAGGCTCGGGCAATAAAAAAGGCCGCTTGCGCGGCCTTTTTCAGGGAACCCCTCAGCTACTGAATTCGTATTCCTGAATGGTGACCTGGAACGTCATCTTGCTGTCTTCACGCATCACTTCAACCGGGATAACCGAACCGGGGCGAATTTCAGCAACCTGGTCCATCGTCTCAAGCACAGAAATTGCCGGTTTGTTATTAACCGAGACAATCACGTCGTTGGCCTGAATGCCTGCGCGTGCAGCTGGACCATCCTGGGCGACTTCATTGACAATAATGCCCTGAATCTGGTCGATACCCGCGCCGGGACCATGGATTGATGGGCTATCACGTCCGGTAATACCGATATAGCCTCGAATTACGCGGCCATCGCGAATGAGCTTGTCCATGATTTTGGTGGCAAGCTGCATCGGAATGGCGAAGCCCAGCCCTTCTGGCGTTTCGCCATCGTTACTCTGATCGAAGGAAAGCGTGTTAATCCCCATCAATTCACCCAGCGAGTTCACCAGCGCACCACCAGAGTTGCCGCGGTTGATGGAGGCATCGGTTTGCAGGAAGTTCTGCCGCCCTGAAGGGTTCAGCCCCACGCGGCCCGTGGCGCTGATAATGCCCTGGGTAATAGTCTGGCCGAGGTTATAGGGGTTGCCGATGGCCAGCACCACGTCGCCAATGTGCGGTGTGCGTTTGGCGTTAATGGGAATGACGGGCAGGTTTGTGGCGTTAATTTTTAGTACGGCCAGGTCAGTGAGCGCATCAGAGCCAACCAGTAGGGCTTCAAAAATGCGCCCGTCCTGCAAGGCAACAATTATCTGGTCCGCATCGTTGATAACGTGCTTGTTGGTAACGATATAGCCGCGGTCGTCCATGATAACGCCGGAGCCAAGCGTACGAATTTCCAGCTGGTTGCGAGATGAGGTGTTTACGCCACGGTTATAGACGTTTACCACGGCAGGCGCCGCGCGGCGAACCGCCAGGTTGTAGCTTACCGGCGTTTCATCTGCGCTGTAACTTTGCGGCACGGCAAACGGACTCTGCTGGCGCAGAGAAGGGACAAAGGCCAGCAGCAGCCCCGCAACAATCAATCCGACGATAAGCGGACGTAACAGTTTCAGAAGCATGGATACGAAATGACCAAATGGGAGAACGCAGGCAGAATAGCATGAGTTCAGCGGACATCACATGTGGATGTCCGCTGAATTTTACGTTAACGCAGCAGCAGATAAAGGTTTTCCGAGCCACGGATCACATTCAGTGCAATAAGATCCGGTTTGGATTCCAGCTTTTTACGTAGCTCAGCAATGCTGCGCACGCGCTCGCGGTTAACGCCAACAATCAGGTCACCTTTATGTAGCCCCGCCTGCGCCGCCGTACTGCCCTGCGCCACGGCATCCGCTTTAATGCCCTGAGTGCCGTCTTTTAACTGCCCATCGCTCAGCGTGGCGCCCTTCAGTGCCGGAATAATAAGTTCTGCGCTGGAGGAGGATGAGGCGTTGTTATCCAGTGTCACCTCAACATCCATGGGTTTGCCATCACGCAGCAGACCCAGCTTCACTTTGGTGCCGGGTTCAGTGGTGGCAATGCGCGAGCGCAGTTCGGCAAAGCTACTGAGCGAGCGACCGTTAAGTGAGGTAATCACATCGCCTGCCTTAATACCCGCTTTGGCGGAGGCAGAGTTTGGCAGCACTTCGCTGACAAACGCGCCGCGCTGGGCGTCGAGATTAAATGCTTTGGCGATATCCGCGCTCATTTCGGTGCCGCGTACGCCAAGCAGGCCGCGCTTCACCTCACCAAACTGGATAAGTTGTTTAGCCAGCGTTTGTGCCATGTTGGACGGAATGGCAAAGCCGATGCCCACGTTGCCACCGCCAGGAGCCAGAATAGCGGTATTGATACCGATAAGCTCGCCGTTGAGGTTAATCAGCGCGCCGCCAGAGTTGCCGCGGTTAATTGAGGCATCTGTCTGGATAAAGTTTTCCAGCCCTTCGAGATTGAGGCCGCTGCGACCCAGTGCGGAGATGATGCCGGAGGTGGCCGTCTGGCCCAGACCAAACGGGTTACCTACAGCCACGGCAAAATCGCCAACGCGCAGTGTGTCGGAGTCGGCGAATTTGACTTCGGTGAGTTTTGTGGCGTTTTGCAGCTGCAGCAGGGCAATGTCGCTTTGCTCATCGCTGCCGATGAGTTTGGCGTCAAATTCTCGGCCATCGCCAAGTTGTACGGAGATTTTTTCGGCTTTGTTGATAACGTGATTGTTGGTCAGCACGTAGCCTTTTTCGGCGTTGATAATGACGCCGGAGCCTTGGCCTTCGAATTCACGGGGTTGTCCCTGGCCGAACTGCTCGCCAAAGAACTTTTTCAGCTCAGGTGGAATTTGCACATTTTGCGCCTGTGCAGCAGAGCCTTTCACTTTGACGCTGACGACCGCAGGCAGCACTTTTTCCAGCATGGGTGCCAGGCTTGGCATAGCGGGTTGGCCTGGAACCTCCTGTGGCAGTGCAGCGTGCACAGGTAAGGTTGCCGACAACGTCAATCCAATACTCAGCGCCAGCGCGCTGAAAAGCTGTGTGGGTTTATTCATCGGTAAAATATCCCGTAACCTGGATTTAAGAACCTGCCGACCTGCGGCAGAGAAAAAATCGGGGCGCATGGCGCCCCGTTGAACGGTGTATCAATCGCGGCGGCGGCTGTCTGAGCGCAGCAGGCCGGAGGCACCGTCTGAATAATCGCGCGGCATCTGCACCGGAGCCTGATCGTTACCGGCTTCGGATTCACTCAGGCGATGGCGAAAAGGGTTGGTCTCTGCTGACAGTTCCGGCAGCAGAGTACTGGAGCTTTTGGCCATGTGCTGATAAAGCTGGCGATAATCCTGGGCCATTTTGTCGAGCAGTTCAGCGCTCTGTGCAAAGTGACCGACCAGTTCTTCGCGCCAGGTTTCCAGCTCTGCCTTTTTCTGCTCCAGCTCATACTGCAGGGCTTGTTGCTGGCGTAGTTTACGGTTGCCAAAACGCATCGCAGCAGCGCCGATAATGATGCCGACGACTAAACCAACGACAGCGTATAACGCGTATTCCCAGGTCATGAACGACTCCCATTGTTTTGTTGTTCCGTAGGGTGCTTAGGACCGGACGTTTGCCCGAGCCTCTGCCTGTTAGCCACTATAACTGTTAATCCACCAGAAGTGGAATCCTGCGCACACATCGCTTAATGTAGAACGGACTTTTTTTCGCCAATTGCTAACGGCAGTAACTCACTTAAATAGAACGACAATAACACCATGCAAAGCCTTTCTCCGACATCGCGCTACCAACAGGCCCTCAGCGAGGGCAGCTACCAACCTGACGACGTCCAGCGGGAAGCCATCTCCCGCCTCAACCTTATCTGGCAGGAGTTAACCGCCAGAGATAACCCAACACCTGCCGCCAACGGTGGGCTGATGGCGCGCTTTGGCAAGCTGCTTGGTAAACGCGCCAGTGAGCGTGCCGAGCCGGTTCGCGGGTTGTATATGTGGGGCGGGGTAGGGCGCGGTAAAACGTGGTTGATGGATATGTTTTTCCAGAGTATTCCGGGCGAGCGCAAGCTCAGGCTGCATTTCCACCGCTTTATGCTGCGGGTGCATGAGGAGTTGACCGCACTGCAAGGCCACAGCGATCCGCTGGAGATTGTGGCCGATGGGTTTAAGGCGCAGACGGACGTTATCTGCTTTGATGAGTTTTTTGTCTCCGATATTACCGACGCCATGCTGTTGGGGAGCCTGATGCAGGCCTTGTTTGCGCGCGGCATTACGCTTGTTGCCACATCGAACATCCCGCCGGACCAGCTATATCGTAACGGTTTGCAGCGTGCGCGTTTCTTGCCTGCGATTGAGGCGATTAAGCACAATTGTGACGTGATGAATGTAGACGCGGGCATTGATTATCGCCTGCGCACCTTGACCCAGGCGCACCTGTGGCTGGCGCCAGTAAATGATGACACCCGAGCGCAGATGGCGAAGCTATGGCAGGCGCTGGCAGGGACGCCTGAACAGCAGCCTGAAACGCTGGAAGTCAATCACCGTCCGCTGCCGGTCTCTGCCAGCGCTAACCAGACGCTGGCGGTGACGTTTGCCACGCTCTGCGTGGATGCCCGCAGCCAGCATGACTATATTGCGCTTTCACGCCTGTTTCATACCGTGCTGCTTTACGATGTGCCGGTCATGACGCCGCTGATGGAAAGCGAGGCGCGGCGCTTTATCGCGCTGGTGGATGAGTTTTATGAGCGCCACGTGAAGCTGGTGGTGCTGGCGCAGGCGCCGCTGCTTGAGATTTACAATGGGGAGCGGCTGAAGTTCGAGTTCCAGCGCTGCCTGTCGCGTTTGCAGGAGATGCAGAGCGAAGATTATCTCAATCTCCCCCATATGCCCTGATACCCGTCATACTTCGCACTACAGGCGCGTTGGCTGCACTTACTCGCCCGGTCACTTACTTCAGTAAGCTCCCGGGTCTCGTGCGCTTGCCGCCTTCCTGTAGCACGAATTATTTAGGGTATCGGCTCTGCGGGCTGTAAAGGATTTGTCGTTGCGGGCAGGAATGACGCAAAGCGCCGGCCGTAGCCACACAGGCTGCGCCAATAACGTTTGATGATGCCGGTTACCCGTCATACTTCGCACTACAGGCGCGTTGGCTGCACTTGCACGCTCGCTTACTGACTTAAGTCCGCTCTTGGGTCTCGCGCGCTTGCCGCCTTTTTGTTGCACGACTTATTTAAGGTATCGGCTCTGCGGGCTGAGAAAGGTGTGTTGTAGCGACAGTTGTGTAGCAGTGACAGTAAAGCGAGTTGGTTGAGTTTTCACTTGCTGGTCGTGCGCACTGCTTTCTTCTCGTCTCACTGGCCTGGCATATCGGCCCGCTGTGTCGCGTTATCTGCCGCGTCTGCCCGGTAAAGCCCGGTGCGTGCAGGTAACTCGCGGTTCGCCGTAAAAAGGGGTCGATCTTTATCTGTGACTTCTCTATAATCCTGCGACCCCACGTTACAACAAAGTTTTTTTCCCGAAACTTTAGAGTGCCGGTGGAAACTATCCGAGGGGGTAGGTTTACTGGACAATGTCGTGTGAACCTCAACTGATTTGAAACGTTTGGGTGTTCACCAACGTGTAACTTATATTTGGGTAAGCTTTTAATGAAAACTTTTACAGCTAAACCAGAAACCGTAAAACGCGACTGGTATGTTGTTGACGCGACCGGTAAAACTCTGGGCCGTCTGGCTACCGAACTGGCTCGTCGCCTGCGCGGTAAGCACAAAGCGGAATACACTCCGCACGTTGATACTGGCGATTACATCATCGTTCTGAACGCAGAAAAAGTTGCCGTAACCGGTAACAAGCGTACTGACAAAATGTACTATCACCACACTGGCCACATCGGTGGTATCAAAGAAGCGACCTTTGAAGAGATGATTGCCCGCCGTCCTGAGCGTGTGATTGAGATCGCGGTTAAAGGCATGCTGCCGAAAGGCCCGCTGGGCCGTGCTATGTACCGTAAACTGAAAGTTTACGCAGGTAACGAGCACAATCATGCGGCGCAGCAACCGCAAGTTCTGGACATTTAATCGGGATTACAGGCAATGGCTGAAAATCAATACTACGGCACTGGTCGCCGCAAAAGCTCCGCCGCTCGCGTGTTCATCAAACCGGGCAACGGTAAAATCATTATCAACCAGCGTTCTCTGGAACAGTACTTCGGTCGCGAAACTGCCCGCATGGTAGTTCGTCAGCCGCTGGAACTGGTAGAGATGGTTGAGAAACTGGATCTGTACATCACTGTTAAAGGTGGTGGTATCTCTGGTCAGGCAGGTGCGATCCGTCACGGTATCACCCGCGCTCTGATGGAGTACGATGAGTCTCTGCGCTCCGAACTGCGTAAAGCTGGCTTCGTCACTCGTGACGCGCGTCAGGTTGAACGTAAGAAAGTCGGTCTGCGTAAAGCACGTCGTCGTCCGCAGTTCTCCAAACGTTAATTGTCTCTGTACAATTTGCGGAAAAACCCGGCCTCAGCGCCGGGTTTTTTGTGGTGAGGAGTTTTGCTGATAGACGTGCTTTTCGTGCAAACCATCGCGCTTTTGCATCAAATCCGCAAATCCCTTCCCCACATGTTGCGTAAAATCTGGTAAACTATCATCCAATTTTCTGCCCAAATGCCGGTAACTGTTCACGTTTTGCCACACATGAGACGTGCTACAGGGTTACTGACAGGGAAGGGCGCTTAAATACGCCGGTGCTGGTTGCGACTGGCAGCTGTATTTTTCTGAATATACCTGGAGGTTGTCATGGCTGTCGCTGCCAACAAACGTTCGGTAATGACTCTGTTTTCTGGTCCTGTTGATATCTATAGCCATCAGGTACGTATTGTTTTGGCCGAAAAAGGCGTCAGCTTTGAGATTGAGCACGTTGAGATGGATAACCTCCCTCAGGACCTGATCGATCTTAATCCGAGCCAGAGCGTACCCACCCTGGTTGACCGGGAACTGACACTGTGGGAATCCCGCATCATCATGGAGTACCTTGATGAGCGTTTCCCGCACCCGCCGCTGATGCCGGTTTACCCGGTAGCGCGTGGTGAAAGTCGCCTTTATATGCACCGTATTGAAAAAGACTGGTATTCACTGATGAATGTCATTCGCAACGGGAGCAATCAGGAAGCGGAAGCAGCGCGTAAGCAGCTGCGTGAAGAGTTGCTGGCGATTGCGCCGGTCTTCACCCAGAAGCCGTATTTCCTCAGTGATGAATTCAGTCTGGTTGACTGCTACCTGGCACCGCTGCTGTGGCGTTTGCCGCAACTGGGCATTGAGCTGAGCGGAGCAGGTTCAAAAGAGCTTAAAGGCTATATGACTCGCGTATTTGAGCGTGATTCATTCCTGGCGTCGCTGACTGAGCCTGAGCGTGAAATGCGTCTGCAGGGCCGGGGCTAAGGCTGATGGAGATTTCGCAGCTGACGCCGCGCCGTCCGTATTTGCTGCGCGCGTTTTATGACTGGCTGCTGGATAACCAGCTCACGCCGCACCTGGTGGTGGATGTGACGTTGCCGGGTGTCAATGTGCCGATGGAGTACGCTCGTGACGGGCAGATAGTGCTCAACATCGCGCCGCGTGCCGTGGGAAATCTGGATCTGGCAAACGACGAAGTGCGTTTTAACGCGCGCTTTGGCGGTGTGCCGCGCCAGGTTAACGTGCCCATGTCTGCCGTGCTGGCAATTTATGCGCGTGAAAACGGCGCTGGAACCATGTTTGAGCCGGAAACGGGCTACGACGAAGAGGTTCCGGAGTTGCTGGAATCCGGCGAAGAGGAGCCGGGTAACCTGATGTCGGTTATCGACGGCGATCGCCCGGATCAGAATGACGATAACGATCCGGATGACGAACCGCCACCGCCGCGCGGTGGGCGTCCGACGCTCAGAGTCGTAAAATAATCTAACGGAGCCAGCAGGCTCCGTTTTTTTTGCCCTGCTTTTGACCTGAATGCCTGGAATGTGTTTTTCTGCGCCGCATTATCCCGATTCGTGTATTAGTCTTTGATTCATAAAGCGCAAGCGAGGAGGAGATAACGTGACGAACCCAACGTTAAAAAACGCCGGATACACGCTGTTAGCCGCCTGCGGGCTGATGATTTCTGCACCGGCACTGGCGCTACCTGGCAGTTTCCCGGTTGGGACGACGTACTACAACCCCGAAAAAGCCTGGAACGGCTATGTGTTATTCCCCGGCGGCGACCGCCAGACTCACTTGATTGATATGAATGGCAACGAAGTGCACCGCTGGAGGTACGAGAGCTTCCCGCCGTGGCCTATTGTCGACAATGCCTCGCAGGGCCGTGTACTGGTCCAGCTGGAGCGGCGTCAGAGCCCTGACAAACTGGCGAATCCGGGCAACGGCATGCTTAATGCCTCCGTGGGTGAAGTGGACTGGGAGGGCAAGGTAGTCTGGCGCTACGGTAGTCAGCTGGCACCGCTGCATCAGCATCACGATATGCGCAGGCTCCCCAATGGCAACACGCTGCTCATGACGGCAAAATTGCGCCGCATTCCGGGCTTTAGCTACCGGGTGATTGATAACGGCGTTGAGGAAATCACGCCAGATGGCCGCACTATCTGGCGTTGGTCTGCGGCCGACAGCATCAACCAGCTTGGATTTAGCAAGCAGCAAATTGCGGCGATTAAAAAGACCCGCGATCCCGATTTCCTGCATTTCAATACCGCTGCACCGCTCGGTGAAAACCACTGGTATGACGAAGGCGACAGCCGCTTTGCGCCTGATAATATTCTGGTCAATTCACGCAACGGTAACGTCGCTGCCATTATTGATAAGCAAACTCGCCGTGTGGTCTGGCGCATCGGGCCTGTGCTGCCGCCGCTGAAGATGGGCTCGCCGCTGCCCAGGATGCTGGACCAAACCATTGGCGCGCACGATGTCTATATGATTGGCAAAGGTCTGCCGGGGGCGGGAAACATTCTGATATTTGATAACCAGGGCAACGCCGGTTTCCCGCCGTCGCAACAGGGTTTTTTCTCAGCCTCGCGCGTGATTGAGGTCAATCCGCAGTCCCGGCAGATTGTCTGGGAATATACCGCAGAGCAGTCTGGCCTGCCGGTCTGGAGTTTCTACAGCGCCTTTATCAGTAACGCCCAGCGGCTGCCAAACGGTAATACACTCATTAATGAAGGGCAGAGCGGGCGCCTGTTCCAGGTCACGCCCAAAGGTGAAATCGTGTGGGAGTACATAAGCCCATTCTTTGGCCGCTCAATGGATCAGGACAACTATGTCACCAATCAGGTTTACCGGGCGCTGATGGTAGATTACGGCTGGGCACCCGCCGGTACGCCGCGAAGCGAAACGCCGGTACAGGCTGATTGTGCTAAGTATCCGGCGGCACCAGGCTGTATTGATAAACTGCTCAAGGAGACAACGTCACGATAAGTCGTGCGCTGCGCCAGTTATCGCGGCGCGGATAATGACTGGGACAACAACGAGTAAGGGGAGCTATCGCTCCCCTTTTGTTTTTGTGGCTCAGGCTTAGACAGGAAGAGCGCTCGATAACAGCCGCCTGCTGGCGGCTGTTATCCGCAATCACACTTCCAGGTAATTCATAATCCCGTCAGCCGCCTTACGGCCTTCGGCAATGGCGGTCACCACCAGATCTGAGCCGCGCACGATATCGCCACCGGCGAAGATCTTCGGGTTGCTGGTCTGAAACGCGTTTTCGCTGCCTTCCGGTGCGACGACGCGTCCCTGAGAGTCCAGTTCAACGCTGTGTTTCTCCAGCCAGTTCATGGCGTGTGGGCGAAAACCAAACGCCATAATGACGGCGTCGGCAGGTACCACGTGCTCAGAACCAGGGACGATTTCCGCACGGCGGCGGCCTTTGTCATCCGGCGCGCCCATTTCTGTGCGAGCCATCTTCACGCCGCTCACGCGCCCGTTGCCGTTAACCTCAATGCCCAGCGGTTGTACGTTGAACTGAAATTCCACACCTTCTTCACGCGCGTTTTTCACTTCGCGGCGTGAGCCGGGCATGTTCTCTTCATCGCGGCGATAGGCGCAGATAACGTGGTTGGCGCCCTGGCGTACCGAGGTGCGCACGCAGTCCATCGCGGTATCACCACCGCCGAGTACCACCACGCGCTTGCCTTCCATACTGATGTACGGCTCATCAACATCGGCCTTAAAGCCCATCAACTGTTTGGTATTGGCAATCAGGAACGGCAGCGCGTCGAACACGCCCTGCGCATCTTCATTTTCCAGCCCGCCGCGCATGGACTGATAGGTGCCTACGCCGAGGAATACCGCATCGTACTCGCCAAGCAACGCATCCAGCGCCACGTCTTTGCCGACTTCGGTGTTGAGCTGAAACTCAATGCCCATACCGGTGAAGATCTCACGACGTCGCGTCATCACCTCTTTTTCGAGCTTAAATGCCGGAATACCAAAGGTCAGCAGGCCGCCGATTTCCGGGTGACGGTCGTACACCACCGCCTTCACGCCGTTGCGCGTCAGCACGTCGGCGCAGGCAAGCCCGGCAGGACCCGCGCCAATAATTGCCACGCGTTTGCCGGTTTGCTTCACGCCGGTCAGGTCCGGACGCCAGCCCATTTCAAACGCTTTATCGTTGATGTAGCGCTCGATATTGCCGATGGTGACCGCGCCAAACTCGTCGTTTAGCGTGCAGGAACCTTCACACAGGCGGTCCTGCGGGCACACGCGGCCACAAACTTCCGGCAGCGTGTTGGTCTGGTGAGACAGCTCCGCAGCCTCAATAATGCGCCCTTCGTTGGCAAGCTTCAGCCAGTTGGGGATGTAGTTATGCACCGGGCATTTCCACTCGCAATACGGATTGCCGCAGGACAGGCAGCGGTCTGCCTGCGCGGTTGCCTGACTGTCGGAAAACGGTTCATAAATTTCGACAAACTCGATTTTACGCAGTTTGAGCGGCTTCTTTGGCGGATCAACGCGCTGCAGGTCGATAAACTGATATACGTTCTGACTCATAACAACCTCTTACTGTGCCTGCACCCGCAGCTCGGCTGCGGAACGACTGCGGTGACCTAACAACGCTTTGACATCACTGGACTTTGGCTTCACCAGCGCAAACTTCGCGGCAAATGTCGGCCAGTTGGCGAGGATCTCTTCGCCACGCTGCGAGCCGGTAAGCTGCACGTGCTCGGTGATAAGACCACGCAGATGCTCTTCGTGAATGGGCAGTTCTTCAACGCCCAGCACTTCTACCAGTTCCGGGTTAACGCGTTTGTTGAACTCGCCGTCCTCGTCGAGCACGTAAGCAAAGCCGCCGGTCATGCCTGCACCGAAGTTAACGCCCGTTTTGCCGAGCACACAGACGATACCGCCGGTCATGTACTCGCAGCCGTTATCACCGATGCCTTCAACGACGGTAATCGCGCCGGAGTTACGCACCGCGAAGCGCTCGCCCGCGCGGCCTGAGGCATACAGGCGCCCGCCGGTCGCGCCGTACAGACAGGTGTTACCGATGATACTGGCATCACAGCTGCGAAACGCCGAGCCAACCGGTGGGCGCACCGCAATAAGGCCACCCGCCATGCCTTTACCAACGTAGTCGTTAGCGTCCCCGGTCAGGAACAACTCAACACCGCCTGCGTTCCACACGCCGAAGCTCTGCCCGGCTGTACCGCTAAAGTGAGCGCGAATCGGGTCAGCCGCCAGCCCCTGGTCGCCGTGCTTGCTGGCGATGTAGCCAGACAGCGTGGCACCGACAGAGCGGTCGGTATTGCGGATATCAAACCACAGCGTTTTGCTCTGGCGCTCGTCAACAAACGGCTGTGCCTGCTTGAGAAGTTGGCGGTTCAGCTCACCGTTATCAAATGACGGGTTGCTCTCGGTGCAGTGCACCGCCTTGCCCGCCAGCGGTTCAACCGTTTCCAGCAGCTTTGACAGTTCAAGCTTCTGCTGTTTGGCGGTGAAGCCTTCGAGCTCTTTGAGCAGGTCGGTGCGGCCAATTAAATCCACCAGCCGCTTCACGCCCAGCAGCGCCATCAACTCACGGGTTTCGCGGGCGATAAATTCAAAGTAATTGGTCACTTTGAACGGCAGGCCGTGGTAGTGATTTTTACGCAGCTTGTCGTCCTGGGTTGCGACACCGGTTGCGCAGTTGTTCAAATGACAGATGCGCAGGTATTTACAGCCCAGTGCCACCATTGGGCCAGTGCCAAAGCCGAAGCTTTCTGCGCCGAGGATGGCGGCTTTAATGATATCCAGACCGGTTTTCAGGCCACCGTCAACCTGCAGGCGAATTTTGTGGCGCAAGCCGTTTGCCACCAGCGCCTGCTGGGTTTCTACCAGCCCCAGTTCCCACGGGCAACCTGCGTATTTCACTGAGGTCAGCGGGCTGGCCCCGGTGCCGCCATCGTAACCGGCGATGGTTATCAGGTCGGCGTAGGCTTTGGCAACGCCCGTGGCGATGGTGCCAACGCCAGGCTCAGACACCAGTTTCACGGAAATCATCGCCTGCGGATTCACCTGTTTGAGGTCGAAAATCAGCTGCGCCAGGTCTTCGATAGAGTAAATATCGTGGTGCGGCGGCGGTGAAATCAGCGTCACGCCCGGCACCGAATAGCGCAGTTTGGCAATGTACGGCGTGACCTTATCCCCCGGCAGCTGGCCCCCTTCGCCAGGCTTCGCACCCTGGGCGACTTTAATCTGGATAACATCAGCGTTAACCAGGTAAGCCGGGGTGACGCCGAAGCGGCCTGAGGCAACCTGCTTGATGCGCGAGACTTTGTTGGTGCCGTAGCGCGCCGGATCTTCACCGCCTTCACCGGAGTTAGAGAATCCGCCGATGCTGTTCATGGCTTCGGCCAGTGATTCATGCGCCTCCGGGCTGAGTGCGCCAATGGACATTGCTGCGGTATCAAAACGCTTGAACAGTTCGCTGGCAGGCTCGACGTGCTCCACGCTGATGGCTTCACCCTGCGGGTTTAGCGCCAGCAGGTCGCGCAGCGTCGCTGCCGGGCGCTCGTTGACCAGCGTTGCGTATTGCTGATAGTCGCTGTACTCACCGCTCTGCACCGCTTTTTGTAGGGTTTGCACCACGTCCGGGTTATAGGCGTGATATTCGCCGCCGTGCACGTATTTGAGCAGACCACCGGCATCCAGTGGCTTACGCACCAGCCAGGCGCGCTTCGACAGGTTCAGCAAATCCTGCTGGAAATCGCTGAAGCTGGCACCGCCAATACGGCTGACCACACCCTGGAAGCACAAATCTGAGAGTTCACGGTGCAGGCCCACGGCTTCAAACAGGCGCGAACAGCGGTAGGACGCGATGGTCGAGATGCCCATTTTGGACATGATTTTATACAGGCCTTTATTGATGCCGTTGCGATAGTTCAGCATCACCGCGCGGTAGTCTTTGGCTATCGTGCCTGCATCCACCATGCGCGCCAGCGTTTCGTAGGCCAGGTACGGATAAATCGCCGTTGCGCCAAAGCCTAACAGCACGGCGAAGTGGTGCGGATCGCGCGCGCTGGCGGTTTCAACAATGATGTTGGCATCACAGCGCAGGCTTTTCTCAACAAGGCGCGTCTGAATTGCGCCGACCGCCATTGGGGCCGGAACCGGCAGGCGGTTTTTGGCAATGTTGCGGTCAGACAGCACCAGCAGCACGGTGCCTGCACGCACCATACGTTCGGCCTCATCGCACAGCGCTTTGACGGTGCTTTCAAGGTCAGACTGGGTAACATCCCAGGTAATGTCCAGCGTATCGGCGCGGTAATACTCTTCTTCAAGCGTGGTAAGTTGGTTGAAGTCGGAGTACAGCAGAATGGGCGATTTGAAGCTCAGGCGGTGCGCCTGGCCTTCGGCCTCGCAGAACACGTTCATTTCACGCCCGATGCTGGTGGCAAGCGACATCACGTGCGCTTCACGTAGCGGATCGATAGGCGGGTTAGTGACCTGGGCAAACTGCTGGCGGAAATAGTCGTAAATAATACGCGGCTGGCTGGAGAGCACGGCAAACGGCGTGTCATCACCCATAGAGCCGGTTGCTTCCTGGCCGTTTTCGCCCAGCACGCGGATAACGGTATCCAGCTCTTCGGCGCTGTAGTTGAACTGCTTCTGGTAGCTTGCCAGCAGGTCGTCATCCATCGCACGCGTGCCGACGCGCTCGTCCGGCAAGTCTTCAAACGGCACCAGGCGGCGCACGTTCTTTTCCATCCACTCTTTATACGGATGACGGCTCTTAAGATCGTTGTCCGTTTCTGCCGAATGCAGGATGCGGCCGCTGCGGGTATCAATCACCATCAACTCACCAGGGCCGACGCGGCCTTTTTCCACCACTTCGTCTGGCTGATAGTCCCAGATGCCCACTTCAGAGGCGCAGGTGATGAGTTTGTCTTTGGTGATAACGTAGCGCGCCGGACGCAGGCCGTTGCGGTCGAGGTTACAGGCTGCGAAATGGCCGTCAGACATGACGATGCCTGCCGGGCCGTCCCACGGCTCCATGTGCATCGAGTTAAAGTCAAAGAAGGCGCGCAGTTCCGGGTCCATCTGCGGGTTATTCTGCCAGGCAGGCGGTACCAGCAGACGCATGGCGCGCACGATATCCATACCGCCTGCGAGCATCAGTTCCAGCATGTTATCGAGCGAGCTGGAGTCTGAACCGGTTTCGTTGACAAATGGCGCGGCGTCCTGCAAATCAGGGATCAGCGGCGTTTTGAATTTATAGGTACGGGCGCGCGCCCACTGGCGGTTGCCGGTGATGGTGTTGATTTCGCCGTTGTGCGCCAGATAGCGGAACGGCTGTGCCAGCGGCCAGCGTGGCACGGTGTTGGTGGAAAAACGCTGGTGGAACAGGCAAATCGCCGATTCCAGACGCAGATCCGCGAGATCCAGATAAAAGCGCGGCAGATCGGCGGCCATGCACAGGCCTTTATAAATGTTCACCAGATTCGACAGGCTGCATACATAGAAATCGCGCTCTTCAATGCGCTTTTCGATGCGGCGACGGGCGATGAACAGGCGGCGCTCCATATCGCGCGGGCGCCAGCCCGCCGGGGCGTTGACAAAAATCTGCTCAATGCGGGGCAGGGAGGAAAGGGCAATCTCACCGAGGACTTCGGTATTGGTTGGTACTTCGCGCCAGCCGACAATAGACAGCGTTTCACGCTGTAATTCTTCTTCGACAATTTTACGGCAGGCGCTTGCAGCGTCGTTATCTTTGCTCAGGAAGATCATGCCGACGGCGTAGTTTTTGGCCAGACGCCAGCCGCGCTCTTCGGCGACCAGGCGGAAGAAACGGTCGGGTTTTTGCAGCAACAGGCCGCAGCCGTCGCCGGTTTTGCCATCGGCAAGGATGGCGCCACGGTGCTGCATACGGGCCAGTGCATGAATGGCCGTGCGCACAACTTTGTGGCTGGGTTCGCCTTCTATGTGGGCGATCAGGCCGAAACCACAGTTATCCCTCTCAAGGGATTTATCGTACAACATATCAGTGAACCTCCCCAGGCTCTGCGGGATTCCCGATACCGATTGCGCGCGGGCGCAGCGAGGGCAAGGCGACGGATTGAAAGTGCAGCTCACACGCATCCGTTTCACCCTCCCTGAGACCTTCGCAGCGGTTATACAAGTATTGAGGACTTGCTTAGGGGGAATCTTTAATTACTGCATAAGTATGATGGAGAGAGCCTCCATCGAGATAGCTTCCAGCGAAATTCCAACTTATCGGGAAAGCGCACACAGGTCAAATGCTCACCTTATTGGTCGGTGATGTTATCTTTTTATTTTTATCTTGTTGTTTATTATTACTTTTATTGGATTTTGATTCGAAAAGTACGCCCATTTCCCGCTGCGTATAATGTGATCTGTCTCACTGTCTAAAAGCGGGGATAATATGAGGGAATTCTGACGGCGCAATATTATGTAGTTTTTTATGCTGCTTTGTGTCTTAAGGTTGCAGTATGGTTCTGTTTTTCAGCGGCGCATAAATTCTTTATTTAGTCGGAGGGAGTATAAGTAAAAGTAATCACGGATGATGTGACTGAGTTTGCGTTTATGATGAATGAATATGCATATCATTTGCGGGGCGGGCGATTGATCCAGGTCATCGCCGCAAAAGCACGGAAGTGTCAGGCTGGGCCCCTTTTTGCGGGCCGGTCCAACAGATTATGCAGTTACAAAAATTAGTCAATATGTTTGGCGGCGATCTGAGTCGTCGCTATGGAGAAAAAGTCCATAAGCTGACGCTGCACGGCGGCTTTAGCTGCCCTAACCGCGACGGCACCATTGGGCGCGGTGGCTGTACCTTCTGCAACGTTGCATCCTTTGCTGATGAGGCCGAGCAGCATCGTTCCATCAGCGAGCAACTGGCGCGTCAGGCCGGGCGTATTAACCGTGCCAACCGTTATCTGGCCTATTTCCAGGCTTACACCAGCACGTTCGCAGAAGTGCAGGTGCTTAGGAATATGTATAAAGAGGCGGTGAGCCTGGCCGACGTTGTGGGATTGTGCATTGGCACGCGCCCGGACTGTGTACCAGAAAGTGTGCTTGATTTGCTTAGTGAGTACCGGGAACAGGGCTATGAAGTCTGGCTGGAACTGGGCCTGCAAAGCGCGCAGGATAAAACCCTACACCGCATCAACCGTGGCCATGACTTTGCCTGCTACCAGCAAACAACGCGCCGGGCGCGCGGGCGCGGCCTGAAAGTGTGTAGCCATCTTATTGTTGGCCTGCCCGGCGAAGATAAGGCCGCCTGTATGGACACGCTCAATAACGTCGTTGAAACCGGCGTTGATGGTATCAAACTGCATCCGCTGCACATTGTCACGGGCAGCACGATGGCGAAAGCCTGGCAGGCTGGCCGACTCGCGGCGATTACGCTTGACGATTACACCGCAATTGCCGGTGAGATGATTCGCCATACGCCACCGGAGGTGGTGTATCACCGTATTTCTGCCAGCGCGCGCCGCCCGACGCTGCTGGCACCAGCCTGGTGTGAAAACCGCTGGACCGGCATGGTCGAACTTGACCGCTGGCTGCAACAGCACGGTGCGCAGGGTTCAGCGCTGGAGCGCGCCTGGCAACTTCCTGAATAACCGCTAACTTTCCTGAGTGTGAGCGTGGGGGCGTTTTTACGACGCTCGTCGCAGCGTTTTCTTGCCACACGCCGCACGTTCTTGCTCCTCTCCTGCAACTCATCTTATTTTGAGTATATGATTGAGGGCTAAGAGTCTGGCCGGTAACGCCATTCTTGCGGGCATTCTGAATCACGTTTATGCGCATCTTTGGCGCACCATAAACACAGGCAACGGGCGATGGCGGTCTGCGCGCCGGTATGCCCGTTCAGAATGGTTGCTCTCTTCACCTGCGGTTCAGGTTTATTACGCTGCAAAGGAATCTCCATGAAGCAAATCAGGAAACTGGCTCAGTATTATGTCGACTTAATGATGAAGCTGGGCCTTGTCCGCTTCTCACTGCTACTGGCGCTGGCGCTGGTGGTGCTGGCGATGGTGGTGCAGATGGCGGTGACCATGCTGCTCAGGGGCCAGGTCGACAGCATTGACGTTATCCGCTCCATCTTTTTTGGCCTGTTGATTACGCCCTGGGCCGTTTATTTCCTGTCGGTGGTGGTTGAGCAGCTTGAGGAGTCGCGCCAGCGGCTTTCACGGCTGGTGGAAAAACTTGAAGAGATGCGCGAGCGTGATTTAACGCTCAACGTGCAGCTAAAAGACAATATCGCACAGCTTAATCAGGAAATTGCCGATCGCGAAAAAGCGGAGGCTGAGCGCCACGCTACGCTGGAACAGCTAAAAGTTGAGGTGAAGGAGCGTGAGGCAACCCAGATTTTGCTCGAGCAGCAGTCCTCATTTCTACGCTCTTTCCTTGATGCTTCACCGGACCTGGTGTTTTACCGCAATGAAGATAAGGAATTTTCCGGCTGTAACCGCGCCATGGAATTGCTCACCGGCAAGAGTGAGAAGCAGCTTATCGGCCTGAAGCCGCTTGATGTCTACGGAGAAGAAATTGCGCAGAAGGTGGTAGAAACGGATGAGAAGGTGTTTCGCCACAATGTGTCGCTGGCGTATGAGCAGTGGCTGGATTACCCGGATGGCCGCAAGGCCTGCTTTGAAATCCGCAAAGTGCCGTATTACGACCGCGTGGGCAAGCGCCACGGTCTGATGGGCTTTGGGCGCGATATCACCGAGCGCAAACGCTATCAGGACGCACTGGAACGTGCCAGCCGCGACAAAACGACCTTTATTTCGACTATCAGCCACGAACTGCGTACGCCGCTCAACGGCATTGTCGGCCTGAGCCGTATTTTGCTCGATACCGAGCTTACGCAGGAGCAGGAAAAATACCTGAAAACTATCCATGTTTCGGCGGTCACGCTGGGTAATATCTTCAACGATATTATCGACATGGACAAAATTGAACGCCGCCGTGTGCAACTTGATAACCAGCCGCTGGATTTCACCAGCTTCCTTGCCGATCTTGAAAACCTTTCAGGCTTGCAGGCGCAGCAAAAAGGGCTGCGCTTTATGCTGGAGCCTGCATTACCGCTGCCGCATAAGGTCATTACCGACGGAACGCGTCTGCGTCAGATCCTCTGGAACCTCATCAGCAACGCGGTGAAATTTACCCAAAGCGGCCAGGTAGTCGTGCGGGTGCGCTACGAGCATAACAGCATGCTGTGTTTTGACGTCGAAGATTCGGGGATTGGCATTCCAGGCGAAGAACTGGATAAGATTTTTGCCATGTACTACCAGGTCACGGATAATCGTGGCGGCAAACCGGCGACCGGAACCGGTATTGGACTTGCGGTCTCGCGTCGGCTGGCAAAAAACATGGGCGGGGACATCTCGGTTGTCAGCAAGCCCGGTAAAGGCTCGACCTTCACGCTGACGGTACATGCGCCGCGTGTGGCAGAGGAAGTAGAAGATACGCTCGAAGACGATGATTTACCGTTACCGGCGCTGCACGTGCTGCTGGTTGAAGATATCGAACTTAATGTGATTGTGGCACGCTCGGTACTGGAAAAACTGGGCAATAGCGTGGAAGTGGCCATGACCGGCAAGCAGGCGCTGGAGATGTTCACGCCAGGCGAGTTCGACCTGGTGCTGCTGGATATCCAGCTGCCGGATATGACCGGGCTGGACATTGCTCGCGAGCTGCATAATCGTTTCGACAAAGAGGCGCTACCGCCGCTGGTTGCGCTGACGGCTAACGTACTTAAAGACAAAAAAGAGTACCTCGATGCCGGTATGGATGACGTACTGAGCAAACCGCTGGCGGTGCCTGCGCTGACGGCGAGGATTAAAAAGTTCTGGGGAGCCAGCGCGGGTGCACAACCAGGGGGTGCGGAGTCAGCGGTGCATCATCACGCAGGCAAGCATGAAGCGCTGCTCGATGTCGATATGCTGGAGCAGTATATGGAACTGGTTGGGCCAAAGCTGATAGTCGATGGCCTGGCGATGTTCGAGAAAATGATGCCGGGTTATCTGAGCGTGCTGGAATCCAACCTGACGGCGCGTGACAGTAAAGGCATTGTTGAGGAAGGGCACAAAATTAAAGGTGCTGCCGGTTCCGTTGGTTTACGGCATCTGCAACAGGTGGCACAGCAAATTCAGTCTCCGGAGCTTCCAGCCTGGTGGGACAACGTAGGGGACTGGATTGAAGAGCTCAAGCAGGAGTGGAAGCACGATGTGGAAGTGCTGAAAGCGTGGGTGAACAGCGCGCCAAAAAAATGACCCCGGCTAAGCCGGGGTGCGCGAATTCTGCGCCAACACCAGGGAAATCGTTACACCGCCTGTTTATGTTATGAGGAGAAATAAGCGGCAGTGCATAAGGAAGTGTTTTTGCTCAGGCAATAAGATAGCAAATCTTCCGCGCTTTGTTACCTGAATCAGTAAAATATGTGAAGCATAGCGTTCTTATTAATAAAATTACTTTTTTGGGGCTGATTCGCAAAAAGGAATGATAACGTGAAAAAAATTGGCGTAGTTCTAAGTGGATGCGGCGTTTTCGATGGATCGGAAATCCATGAGACGGTCATTACGCTGTTGGCGATTGCGCGAAATGGCGCCGAGGCGGTGTGTTTTGCACCGGATAAAACTCAAGCAGATGTAATCAATCATTTGACGGGCAAGCCGATGGCAGAAAGCCGCAATGTGCTGATTGAGGCGGCACGGCTGGTGCGCGGCACGATTCAGCCTCTCGCCAGTGCCAACGCGCAGGAGCTGGATGCACTGATTGTTCCCGGCGGTTTTGGTGCAGCAAAAAATTTGAGTAACTTTGCCTCTCAGGGCAGCGCTTGTACGGTTGAGCCTGATCTGGTGAAGCTTGCGCGTGATTGCCACGCGGCGAGTAAACCGCTTGGCTTTATCTGTATCGCGCCTGCCTTGCTGCCTGTGATTTTGCAAACTCCGCTGCGCCTGACCATCGGGACAGATGTCGACACCGCCGACGTGATTGAAGAAATGGGCGGCGAGCATGTTCCATGCCCGGTGGACGACATCGTGGTTGATGATGAGCAGAAAGTGGTGACAACCCCGGCTTATATGCTGGCACAGCGTATTGATGAAGCCGCAGACGGTATTGAGAAGCTGGTGGCACGGGTGCTGGGGCTCTGTGCGGATGGGTAAACGGCGTTCAGGGATGAAAGCATGGTTCAGGCGCTGGCTGCTGCGTATTGTGCTGGCGCTGGTGGTTATCTGGGGCGGTGGCATTGTGCTGTTCAGTTTTCTGCCGGTGCCGTTTTCGGCGGTCATGGCCGAGCGCCAGGTTAGCGCGTGGCTGCGTGGTGACTTTAGTTATGTCGCGCACTCCGACTGGGTTGCCATGGACCAGATTTCGCCCTGGATGCCACTGGCGGTGGTGGCCGCAGAAGATCAGACCTTCCCAGACCACTGGGGATTTGATGTGGCGTCAATCCAGAAGGTGCTGGAGAGCAGCGGCGAGGGGACGCGAATACGCGGCGCTTCCACGCTCTCACAGCAGACAGCCAAGAATTTGCTGTTGTGGGACGGGCGCAGTTGGTTACGTAAGGGGCTGGAAGCAGGGCTGACGGCCGGTATGGAGCTGGTCTGGAGTAAGCGGCGCATTCTCACGGTCTATCTGAACATTGCCGAATTTGGCGATGGGATCTTTGGTGTGGAAGCCGCCGCGCAGCACTATTTCCATAAACCCGCCAGCCGCCTGAGTCAGTCAGAAGCCGCACTGCTGGCCGCTGTGCTGCCAAACCCGATTCGCTTTAAAGTGAATGCGCCTTCCGGCTATGTGTTGTCGCGCCAGCAGTGGATTTTGCGCCAGATGCGCCAGCTTGGTGGTGAGCGCTTTCTGGCGCAGCACCGTTTGTACTGATTCATCGCCGCAGTGAAAGCGCTGAGCGCCAGTCGCTGTGCGCCTTACGCCGTGGCGGCTGTGCGTCAGGTATTGCGAGACACTGTGGGTTTAGCGTGGGTCAGTTCTGGACGCGCGGGTCTGCAAAGACGGGCAGGGCAAAGGCAGCTTAGTCTTCGTCAAACCCGGCGTTAAATAGTGCGACAACCGCGTCGAGCGCCTCTTGCTCCTGCGGGCCGCTTGCTTCTACTTCAATATGCCCGCCTTGCGCCGAGTCCAGCATCAGCAGCGCAATCACGCTGCTGGCTTCGGCTTCGGTGCCGCCTTCGTTACGTAGCAGCACTTCCGCATCAAAACTTTGCACCAGTTCGAACAGCTTCATAGCCGGGCGGGCATGCATGCCCAGCCGGTTGGTGATTTCGACGGTTTGTCTGACGGTCATGTTTTGCGCTTTTCCAGCGTGCGGTGGCGGGACTGGACGTTCTTACCGCGCGAGCGGAAGTAATCGGCTAGCTGCTCAGCAATATAAACAGAACGATGCTTACCACCGGTACAACCAATGGCCACGGTCAGATAACTGCGGTTGTTGGTTTCCAGCATTGGCAGCCACAGTTCAAGATAGCTGCGGGTTTGGTAGATAAAGTTGTGAACTTCCGTATGCCGGTCTAGGAAGGCTGCAACGGGCTTATCAAGGCCAGTCATCGGGCGCAGCTTCGGATCCCAGTGCGGGTTTGGCAAAAAGCGCACATCAAACACGTAGTCGGCATCAATAGGGATACCGTGCTTAAAGCCAAACGATTCAAACACCATGGTCAGTTCGCGTTCGCGCTTGCCAAGCAGGCGCGTGCGCAGCATTTCCGCCAGCTCATGCACCGACATTTCGGAGGTGTCGATAATCAGGTCGGCGCGTGAACGCAGCGGCTCCAGCAGATCGCTCTCCTGGTCGATAGCGCTTTCCAGCGACAGGTTTTTGCTTGAAAGCGGATGCAGACGGCGCGTATCGCTGTAACGGCGAATCAGCGTATTGCGGTCAGCATCAAGAAACAGCAGCTGCGGTGAAAACGAATCCGGCAGATTGCCCATCGCCTGTTCAAAAATCTCAGGAGACTCCGGCATATTGCGCACGTCGATACTGACCGCGGCAGAAATTTTACGCTCGGCCAGCGTCTGGGCCAGTTCCGGCAGTAGCACCACCGGCAGGTTATCCACGCAGTAAAACCCCATGTCTTCCAGGGCCCGCAACGCTACAGACTTCCCTGAACCCGAGCGACCGCTGACAATCATCAGCACCATGTACAGTCTCTCCCCACTGATTAAGCCACACCCCGGGCGCGGCCGAATTTATTCACTGTCGTTTGTATTTTCTGTGATGACTTGCCACAGTTCTTCATCGGTTTGGGCCGCCCGCAGGCGGCGGCAGATATTCTTATCGGCCAGGCGCTTCGCCACCAGCGACAGCGTATGCAGATGCGTTTTAGTTTGATCTGCGGGTACCAGTAGTGCAAATAATAAATCGACGGGTTGGTTATCGATAGCATCAAAGGCAATCGGGGTTTCAAGCTGAATAAACACCCCGACAGCTCTGAGCGTATCTTCTTCCAGTTTGCCATGTGGGATAGCAATGCCGTTACCAATGCCGGTACTGCCCATGCGCTCACGGGTCAGGACAGCTTCGAAAACGACCTGCGGGGCGAGCCCCAGCTGCTTTGCAGCCATTTCGCTGACAATTTCCAGCGCGCGCTTTTTGCTCTGGCAGTGGACGCCAGCTCGGGTACATTCCTGGTTAAGAACATTGCTCAATTGCAGAGCCGAATCATTATTCATCATAATTTCACCTGAGTTTTGCGCGCCGGACCAACGTCACAGCGCGCAAACGTCCGGATTATCAGTGTTGTTTTAATTTGTCTTTATGTTTGTTTAGCTGACGGGCCAGCTTGTCGATCAGGCCGTCGATGGCGGCATACATATCCTGACCTTCTGCACTGGCATGCAGCTCTCCGCCGTTGACGTGCAGCGTGGCATCCGCAGCATGCGTCACCTTTTCCACTTTCAACACAATATAGACCTGATTGATCCGTTCAAAATATTGTTCCAGCTTGGCGAATTTTTTGTCCAGGAACTCGCGCAGGGCATCGGTAATTTCGACGTTCTGTCCAGTAACATTGAGCTGCATAAGTGTCTTCCTTATCAGGTTGGGTCATACCAGCTGCTTGCGCTGGTTTGACGGAGGAATCGATAAAGACTCTCGGTACTTCGCAACAGTTCGGCGCGCCACCATAATTCCCTGGCTGGAAAGTAGGGTGGTGAGCTTGCTGTCGCTTAGCGGCTTGGCGGGATTCTCCGCAGCTATCAGTTTCTTCACCAGCGCACGAATCGCCGTAGAGGAGGCTTCGCCACCGCTTTCGGTATTAACATGGCTGGAAAAGAAATACTTCAGTTCAAAAATGCCCCTTGGGCTATGAAGATATTTTTGCGTGGTCACGCGTGAAATCGTGGATTCGTGCATCTCGACGGCCTGGGCTATGTCGGCCAGTACCATCGGTTTCATCTGTTCTTCGCCGTGCTCAAAAAAATCCTGCTGCTGCTCAACGATGCAGCGGCTCACCCGCAGCAGCGTGTCGTTGCGGCTCTCAAGGCTTTTTATCAGCCACTTCGCTTCCTGCAGGTTGCTGCGGATGAACTGGCTGTCGGCGTCATTGCGTGAACCCGCGCCCATGGCGGCATACTGCTGGTTGATTTTAAGGCGCGGGATACTGTCGTTATTAAGCTCAACGCTCCAGCATCCCTGGTGCTTACGCACCAGCACGTCGGGAATCACATATTCCGGCTCGCCGGTCTGAATCGACTGGCCCGGACGCGGGTCGAGCGACTGAATCAGCGCGACGGCTTCTTTAAGCACGTCTTCTTTCAGGCGCGTCAGGCGCATCAGCGAGCGAAAATCGTGGTTGGCCAGCAAATCGATATGATCGGCGATGATAAGGCGCGCCTGTGTCAGGTATGGCGTTTGCGGGCTGAACTGGGAGAGCTGAATAAGCAGGCATTCGCGCAGGTCGCGGGCGGCAACGCCGACCGGGTCAAAGCGCTGGATGCGCTTAAGCACCGCTTCGACTTCTTCTGGCGTGACGTCATCATTGCCGATACTTTCGAGAATATCGTCGACCGGCACCGTCAGGTAGCCGGTGTCGTCAACAGCATCGACAATGGAGGTGGCGATGGCCCTGTCGGTATCCGAGAAGGGTGTGAGCTGAACCTGCCACATCAGATAGTCCTGAAGCGACTGGGTGGTTTCGCCCTGGTAAATGGGTAGCTCATCGTCGAGGTAATCGGTGCTGCTGCCGGAAGGCGTTCCGGCAGTGTAGATTTCATCCCAGCTGGCATCGAGCGGTAACTCATCGGGCATTTCGCGCTGCTCCAGCGCTTCGCTGCTGTCGAGAGCTTCTCGGTCCGGCGTTTCCTGGGTGTCGATTTCATCGTGAGGGTCGGTCTGCTCGAGCAGCGGATTGCTTTCCAGCGCCTGCTGTAGCTCCTGCTGAAGCTCCAGCGTAGACAGCTGCAACAGACGAATGGCCTGTTGCAGTTGCGGCGTCATGGCAAGCTGTTGGCTCAGCTTTAATTGCAAACCTTGCTTCATATTCAGAGCAAAATTCCTCAGAAGTCGTGCCAGTCAATCGCTTCCCTGTTGAATAACACTCCGTGAAGGGCCGCGTCGGAGTGTGGCGATTAACGTGCCACACAACGATACCCTATCAAAGTCTGAACTCTTCCCCAAGATACACGCGCTTAACTTGTTCGTCCGCGAGTATTTCGTCTGGCGAGCCGTGCGCAATAAGGTGGCCCTGGCTCACGATATAGGCGCGTTCGCACACGGCGAGCGTTTCACGCACGTTATGGTCGGTTATCAGCACGCCCAGCCCGCTGTCGCGCAGGTGTTCGATAATACGCTTGATATCGATAACAGAAATGGGATCAACACCAGCAAACGGTTCGTCGAGCAGAATGAATTTAGGGTTGGCGGCCAGCGCACGGGCAATTTCCACGCGGCGGCGTTCACCGCCCGACAGCGACTGTCCGAGACTGTTGCGCAGATGGTCGATATGAAACTCTTCCATGAGCTCTTTCGCGCGGTCTTCTCGCTGCTCTTCGGTCAAATCGTCACGGATTTGCAGCACGGCCATCAGGTTGTCGTACACACTCAGGCGGCGAAAGATGGAGGCTTCCTGCGGCAGGTAGCCGATACCGCGGCGCGCACGCGCGTGCAGCGGCAGGAGGCTGATGTCTTCTTCATCAATGATGATGTTGCCCGCATCGCGCGGCACGATGCCCACAACCATGTAAAACGTGGTGGTTTTACCCGCGCCGTTTGGGCCAAGCAGCCCCACAATCTCGCCCGACTTCACCGTCAGGCTGACATCTTCAACCACCCTGCGGCCTTTGTAGGCCTTGGCGAGGTTTTTTGCTATGAGAGTTGCCATACCGGATTATTTCTTCTGGCCAGAGTTGTTTTTATTCTGGAGCTGAGACGGCACCAGAACCGTGGTGACACGCTTGCCTTTCTCGCTGAAGGCCTGCATTTTCTGCTCTTTCACCAGGTAGGTGATTTTGTCGCCCTTGATGTTGCTGTCAAGCTGCTCCAGCCACGCGTCACCGGTTAGCACCACGTAATCATTTTGCAGTTCATAGCGCATTTTGTTGGCATGGCCTTTGACCGGCTTGCCGTTGTCCTGCATCTGGTAGAAGGTGGCCGGTTTGCCGAAGCCTTCGACCACTTCTTTACCCTGCTCGCCGCCTGGACGGGTGACCACCACTTTATCGGCGTTGATTTTAATGGTGCCCTGCGTGACCACCACGTTGCCGGTAAAGGTGGCAACGTTGCTGTCCATATCCAGCGACTGCTGGTCAGAGTCAATATGAATCGGCTTGTCCGTGTCGCCGGTGACGGCGAGGGCAGGCAACGAGGCCGCGAAAAGCGTACCGGCCATGACGAAATTAAGGCTGTGTTTATTTATTCTGAATTTCATAGGAGGTTTTAACCTTTTCAATCAGCTCGGCCGTTTTTTTGCGTAAATTGCCACGCATTTTCAACCCTTGAGAATTAAATGTGGTTCCGTACAGCGTGACAAGATCTTCTGAGGTGACATCCTGTGTCACAAGATTTACCTGAGCGTTGTCCGTTGTAATTTTACGTAGCTGTGCTTCGGCTGTCAGGGCGTTAACCTCGACGTTGCCATACAGATAAAGCATACGATCTTCGGTCAGTTTTGCGCGGTCGGCGCTGACTGCCCAGGTTTCGATTTTATCTGCGTCGTACACGGTCATCACCGGTTTGGTGAACCATGACGTTGCAGATTCAGAAAAGTATTCAACGTGCTGGGCGATAAGACGGTAGTTAAGCGCGCCAGACGGGTTATACACCACGGTACTGGAGTCTTCGCTTTTGTACGTGGGCTCGCTGGTGTTCTGCGCTACCGGGGCTTTATCGTCGTTATTGACCAGGTTGATGCCGATAAGAATCAGCGCCACCAGTGCCAGTAGGATGATTACCCAGCGCCTTGTTTTACTCATATAGATTGCCCTTTGGCCTCATCAAGCTTGCCCTGCGCCAGCAGCAGTAAATCACACACTTCACGTACCGCGCCGCGCCCGCCGCCAATGCGGGTGACGTAGTCTGCGCGCGTCAGTAACAGCGGATGCGCATCAGCAACGGCCACGCTCAAGCCGATTTGTGCCATAACTGGCCAGTCAATCAGGTCATCACCCACATAGGCGACCTGGTGCGGCTCAAGGGCGAGCGTGGCGAGCAGTTCGCGGTAAGCGATGAGCTTGTCGGACTGGCCCTGATACAGGTGCGTAATCTTGAGCGTCGCACAGCGGTCTTCCAGCAGTTTTGCCTTGCGACCGGTGATGATCGCGACCTCGATATCGCTTGTCAGCGCACAGCGGATGCCGTAACCGTCACGCACGTTAAACGCTTTCAGTTCTTCTCCGCTGTTGCCCATGTAGATAAGGCCGTCAGACATTACGCCGTCCACATCGAGGATCAGCAGGCGAATATCCCGCGCCTTCGCCATAACATGCGCGCTCACCGGGCCATAACAGGTCGGAAGCATCGCTTGCGGGTTGCTCATTAACAATAATCCTTAAAATCAGACCACGCCTGCGCGCAGTAAATCATGCATATGTATCACACCGTGCAGCTGGTCGCCATCGGCGACGAGAACGGCCGTAATATGGCGTGACTGCATCAGGTTCAGGGCATCCACCGCGAGTGTGCCGGGGCGAATGCGGATACCGCCTGCGGTCATCACATCCGTGATGCGTAAGTGGTTCAGGTCAACGCCCATATCGAACACGCGGCGCAGGTCACCGTCGGTAAAGATACCGGCAATTTTCATGTCATCATCACAGATAACCGTCATGCCAAGGTTTTTACGGGTGATTTCCAGCAGCGCGTCGCGAAGCGTCGCGTCTTTACCCACGCGCGGAATTTCGTCACCGGTGTGCATAATGTCGTTAACCCGCAGCAGCAGCTTGCGACCCAGTGCGCCACCGGGATGCGACAGCGCAAAATCTTCTGCGGTAAAACCGCGCGCTTTGAGCAGCGCCACCGCCAGCGCATCACCCATGACCAGCGTTGCTGTCGTGCTGGTGGTGGGTGCCAGGCCCAGCGGGCAGGCTTCCTGCGGGACTTTCACGCACAGGTGAATATCCGCCGCGCGGCCCATGGTGCTTTCCGGGCGGCTGGAGATGCAAATAAGCGGCACCTGCAGGCGCTTAAGCACCGGGATCAACGCAAGTATTTCATTGGATTCGCCGGAGTTGGAAATGGCAATCACGATATCCTTCGCCGTGACCATCCCCAGGTCGCCGTGGCTGGCTTCTCCAGGGTGAACAAAGAACGCCGACGTGCCCGTGCTGGCAAACGTGGCGGCCATTTTGCGCCCGATATGGCCGGATTTCCCCATGCCCATTACCACGACTTTGCCCTGGCAATGAAACATCATCTCACAGGCACGTGAGAAATCCTCGTTAATATATTGATCGAGCTGGGCTAAGCCTTCACGCTCAATATTCAACACGTCTTTTCCTGCCAGTTGGAAGTCAAAATCTGGCGGCAATGCAATGTGCGACATAATCTTTCCCAGTTTACCCTATGGAGTGCGAGGCGGTGATAAACACCACCAGAAGCCACGCGATAAAACCACAGATTAACAACGCCCCGGCGCGTCGGCCGATGCCCTGTGGGCGTCGCCAGCAGAGCAGGGCGAAAATCGCGCTGGCTGCCAGCATCACGCCGTAGTCCCTTGTCACCGCCTGCGGGTCAAAGGTACCAGGAGAAAGCAGCGCCGGAAGACCGAGCACAATCGCGATATTAAAAATGTTGGAGCCGATAAGATTGCCGACAGCGATATCGTTCTCGCCTTTACGCACGCCAGCAATCGCCGTTGCCAGTTCCGGTAAGCTGGTGCCGATGGCGACAATCGTCAGCCCTGGAATCAGCTCGCTCACCGAAAAGGTGTTCGCCAGCACGGTGGCGTTATCAATAATCATCCGTGTCGCGACCGGCATTATCACCAGTGCGACCGCCAGCCAGAGAAAGGCTACCGGCTGGCTACCTTCGCCCGGTAGCTCGGCCAACTGCTCACGCGTGAGCGAGTCGCTGCCCTGGCGTTCGGCAAGCCGCGCAATCTTAACGGTAATCAGCAAATAAATCACGGCAGTGAGCAGCAGCAGTAGGCCGTCCATGCGGCCCAGGCTGCCGTCCCACAGAAGGGCGCCACACAGCAGGCTCATGATCAACATTAACGGCAATTCGCGGCGTAAGACATCGGAATGAATGACAAAAGGACTCAGTAAGGCGGCAAGGCCGAGAATCAGCAAAATATTGGTGATATTGGAACCAATGGCGGTTCCCACGGCCAAATCAAGCTGACCATTCAGGCCGGCGGCGGTAGCCACGATAATTTCTGGCAGCGATGTGCCGATGCTGACGATGGTCATACCGATAATTAGCGGTGGGATGCCAAAGCCGCGGCACAGGATGGCAGCGGCGAACACGAGCCGGTCTGCGCCGTAAGCTACCATTACTAAACCGATTATTAACAGCGCCGTTGCTAAAAGCATGCCAGATCCTTTCGTCAGGTATAATCGCCGCTCCACTGGCTTGAAAGCACCGGGCACGCCTGGATTCTGATTCATTACGAGGAATTCTTAATTTTGACTTTAAGCGGGGCAAAAGTAAAACAAATGCCAGCTTTCGCTAACGGAGTAAGTACTTATTCTGTAAAAATGGTGTGTTTATGGTCAGGCATAGGGGCCTGGCGCGTATTCTCATTAAATGGAAGAGAAGATTGATGAGCCAGACGCAGACGAATCTGGTCGAAGTGCGGGGAGTGACCTTCTCCAGGGGAGAGCGACGTATCTTTGACGATATCTCGCTTTCAGTGCCGCGCGGCAAGATTACCGCGATAATGGGCCCGTCGGGCATTGGTAAAACGACACTGCTGCGCCTGATTGGCGGGCAAATTCAGCCAGACTGCGGCGAAATCCTGTTCGACGGCGAAAATGTGCCAGCCATGTCGCGCTCGCGTCTGTTTCAGGTGCGCAAGCGTATGAGCATGCTGTTTCAGTCTGGCGCGCTGTTTACGGATTTGACGGTATTTGAAAACGTGGCCTGGCCGCTGCGTGAACATACGCGCCTGCCAGAACCGCTGCTGCACAGCACGGTGATGATGAAGCTCGAAGCCGTGGGGCTGCGGGGCGCGGCACAGTTGATGCCCTCTGAACTTTCCGGCGGCATGGCGCGCCGTGCCGCACTGGCCCGCGCGATTGCGCTGGAGCCGGACCTCATTATGTTCGATGAGCCTTTTGTCGGTCAGGATCCGATAACGATGGGCGTGCTGGTGAAGCTGATTTCTGAGCTGAACAGTTCGCTCGGCGTGACCTGCGTTGTGGTATCGCACGACGTACCGGAAGTCCTGAGCATTGCCGATTACGCCTACATCGTTGCTGACCAGCACATTGTGGCGCAGGGCAGCCCGCATGACCTTGAGAACAATGGCGACGCGCGGGTGCGCCAGTTCCTTGACGGCATCGCAGACGGCCCGGTGCCATTTCGTTATCCGGCCGGGGACTATCAACACGATCTCACTGGAACAGGGAGTTAAGCCACTCATGCTTTTCAACGCACTGGCGTCACTGGGGCACCGCGGGTTGCGAACCTGTGCATCCTTTGGCCGCGCCGGTTTCATGCTGTTTAATGCCATTATCGGGCGGCCTGAGTTTCGCAAGCACTCGCCGCTGTTGGTCAAACAGCTCTACAACGTCGGCGTTCTGTCGATGCTTATCATCATCGTTTCTGGCCTGTTTATTGGCATGGTGCTGGGGCTACAGGGTTATCTGGTGCTCACGACTTACAGCGCAGAAACCAGCCTCGGTATGCTGGTGGCGCTGTCGCTTCTGCGTGAGCTGGGACCGGTGGTATCCGCATTACTTTTTGCCGGGCGGGCGGGTTCAGCACTGACGGCAGAAATTGGCCTGATGAAGGCGACGGAGCAGCTCTCCAGCATGGAGATGATGGCGGTTGACCCGCTGCGCCGCGTGATTTCACCGCGCTTCTGGGCAGGCGTTATTTCACTGCCGCTGCTGTCGCTTATTTTTGTCGCCGTGGGAGTCTGGGGCGGCGCGCTGGTTGGCGTGAGCTGGAAAGGTATCGACAGCGGTTTCTTCTGGTCAGCGATGCAAAGCGCCGTCGACTGGAAAATGGATCTGGTGAACTGTGTGATTAAAAGCGTGGTCTTCGCCATCACGGTCACCTGGATTGCGCTGTTCAATGGTTATGACGCGGTACCGACTTCCGCGGGAATCAGCCGGGCCACCACGCGTACTGTGGTACATGCATCGCTGGCGGTGCTGGGACTGGATTTTGTACTGACTGCACTGATGTTCGGGAATTGAATTCATGCATACGAAGAAATTTGAGATTTGGGTCGGGGCGTTCATGCTGGTTGCGCTGGCCGCGGTAGTTTTCCTTTGTCTGAAAGTGGCGAACGTAAGCGCCATCAGCAATGAACCTACGTACCGGTTATATGCCACGTTTGACAATATCGGTGGGCTGAAGGCGCGTTCCCCGGTGCGCGTGGGCGGCGTAACTATTGGCCGCGTCAGCGATATCGAGCTGGACCCGAAAACCTACCTGCCGCGTGTGACGCTGGAGATTGAGCAAAAATACAATCACATCCCGGACACCAGTTCACTGGCTATCCGTACTTCAGGTTTGTTGGGCGAGCAGTATCTGGCACTGAATATGGGCTTTGAAGACCCGGAGCTCGGAACCGCTATCCTTAAGGATGGAGATACCCTTCAGGACACGAAATCGGCGATGGTGCTGGAAGACCTGATTGGTCAGTTCCTCTATAAGAGCAATACTGACGACCAGAATAAGAATTCACACGATGCCAACGCGCATCCGGTAGAGAATAATGGGGCGCAGGTACAGCCCGACGCAACGCATTGATTACTGGAGAAGAGAGCTATGTTTAAACGTTTATTAATGGTCGCCATGCTGGTGGTTGCTCCGCTGGCAATGGCTGCCGATCAGTCTAATCCTTATGCCATGATGAACGAAGCCGCGCAGAAGACTTTTAGTCGCCTGAAGAGCGAGCAGCCGCAGATTCGCCAGAACCCGAACTCGCTGCGCGACATTGTTGACCAGGAACTGCTACCTTACGTACAGGTGAAATATGCGGGTGCGCTGGTGCTGGGGCGTTACTATAAAGATGCCACGCCTGCGCAGCGTGAAGCCTATTTTGCGGCATTTCGCGAGTACCTGAAGCAGGCGTATGGTCAGGCGCTGGCGATGTACCACGGTCAGACTTACCAGATTGCACCTGAGCAGCCGCTGGGTGATAAAAACATCGTGGCAATCCGCGTGACGATTATTGACGCAAACGGCCGTCCGCCGGTACGCCTGGATTTCCAGTGGCGTAAAAACACCCAGACCGGTAACTGGCAGGCGTTTGACATGATTGCTGAAGGCGTCAGCATGATTACCACCAAGCAGAACGAATGGAGCGACCTGCTGCGCACCAAAGGTATTGATGGTCTGACCGAGCAGCTTAAAGCCATTTCCCGCCAGCCGATCACTCTGGAACAGAGCAAGTAATGGCCGACGAACTGCGCTGGACGCGCGACGGTGATGTGCTGCATTTGCAGGGAATACTCGAGCACGAAACGCTGGCGCCGCTCTGGCAGCAGCGTGCCGTGCTAATGTCTGGGCTTGCGCGTATCGATCTGAGTGGTCTGACGCGCGTAGATACCGCCGGGCTTGCGCTACTGATACAGCTGGTGTCGCTCGGCGTGAACGTGCGGATCAGCGGCGCCAGTCCAAGCGTTCGCACGCTTGCGAGCCTCTACAATCTGCCTGAAGCCGCGTTTCCGCTGGTTTCCTGAATTTTCAGCATGTTATCTGCACGGCCCGGGTGAATTATCGCCTGGGCCGTTTTGCTTGTTTAAGCGCGCGCCACTTTCCTCTAAGATGTGATGCTGATTCCACAATCCCGATGAATACTTTCCATGGAAAATCATGAAATTCAGACAGTGCTGATGAACGCGCTGCCCCTCGAAGAAGTCTATGTCTCTGGCGATGGTAGTCATTTTCAGGTCATCGCGGTGGGCGATATGTTTGCCGAGATGAGCCGTGTGAAGAAACAGCAGGCGGTGTATGCGCCGCTGATGGAGTTCATCGCCGACAACCGTATTCATGCCGTTTCCATCAAAACCTATACGCCTTCTGAATGGGAGCGCGATCGGAAACTGAACGGCTTTTAAGCTACGGGCGCATTGCCGGTAGCGTTTGACACTATTTAGAGAGCAGTTGAATGGACAAATTTCGCGTACAGGGGCCGACCCGGCTGAGTGGTGAAGTGACAATCTCCGGGGCGAAGAACGCAGCCCTGCCTATCCTCTTTGCCGCACTGCTGGCAGAAGAGCCTGTAGAGATTCAGAACGTTCCCAAACTTAAAGATATCGACACCACCATGAAACTGCTCAGCCAGCTGGGCACGAAAGTGGAGCGCAACGGTTCGGTGCATATCGATGCAAGCCAGGTAAATGTGTTTTGCGCGCCTTACGATCTGGTGAAAACCATGCGAGCGTCCATCTGGGCGCTGGGGCCACTGGTGGCGCGCTTTGGCGAAGGCCAGGTATCACTGCCAGGCGGCTGTGCTATTGGCGCGCGTCCGGTGGATCTGCACATCAGCGGCCTTGAGCAGCTGGGTGCCGATATTAAACTGGAAGAAGGCTACGTTAAGGCATCGGTGAAAGGTCGTCTGAAAGGTGCGCATATCGTCATGGACAAGGTGAGCGTGGGCGCGACCGTGACCATCATGAGTGCGGCAACGCTTGCCGAAGGCACCACCATTATTGAAAACGCCGCGCGCGAGCCGGAAATTGTTGATACCGCAGGCTTCCTCAACACGCTTGGCGCAAAGATAACCGGTATGGGCACTGACCGCATCACGATTGAAGGCGTTGAGCGCCTGGGCGGCGGGACATGGCGTGTTATCCCGGACCGTATCGAAACCGGGACCTTCCTGGTGGCGGCTGCGGTCTCGCGCGGTAAAGTACTGTGCCGTCATGCGCGCCCGGACACGCTGGATGCGGTGCTTGCCAAACTGCGTGAAGCCGGTGCTGATATCGAGGTAGGTGAAGACTGGATTAGCCTTGATATGCACGGCCAGCGCCCGAAAGCGGTTAACGTACGTACTGCACCGCATCCGGGGTTCCCGACCGATATGCAGGCACAACTGTCGCTTTTGAATATGGTGGCAGAAGGCACCGGCGTGATTACCGAAACCATTTTCGAAAACCGCTTCATGCACGTACCGGAGCTGATTCGTATGGGGGCTCGCGCTGAAATTGAAAGCAACACCCTGATTTGCCACGGCGTGGAAGAGCTTTCTGGTGCGCAGGTCATGGCAACCGATCTTCGCGCATCTGCAAGCCTGGTGCTGGCAGGCTGTATTGCGCAGGGCACCACGCTTGTCGACAGGATTTATCATATCGACAGGGGTTACGATCGCATTGAAGACAAGCTTCGGGCGATGGGCGCTAACATTGAGCGTATTTCCGGCGAATAAGCGGGAACGAGACAAAAACCGGGGCATGCCCCGGTTTTTTTATGAGCGCTGGCGTATCGCCTGACGTCTGTCGATAAACTCGTGCGTCACGGGATCGTAATAACGAGTAGGCCAGATAACCCAGGGATCGACGCCGATCGCTTGGGCGATCAACTGTTCGCCTTTAGGCCAGGGGCGCGTGAGCGCATTGGCAAGTGTGGAAGAGCTAAGACCGGCACTGCGGGACACCGCAGCCAGCGACGTTCCGCGCTTTCGCAGCGCGGCGATAATATCAGCGTGATGCCAGTCGACAAATTGACGTTCCATTTTTTCTCCCTGTCATATCAGCGTCAGGATTCCTGTTCGGGAACCTTTTATAACACGATTGTATCTTAATGGTTCTTGTTGTTTCCAGTAAATGACAGGATTGTGTGTTATTACACAAAGGTTGTGAAAACAGGATGAAATGACAGGACAGGCCCCGCACGCTGCCCGCGTGCGGGTAATAAAAGGATTAATGACTGCGCTGAACGGCGATGTGGGCGAGGCCAGTCAAGGCTTCTTTATAAGGGGAGTCCGGTAGCACTGCCAGGGCTGCAATGGCTTTATCGGCTTCATCTTCTGCGCGCTGGCGGGTCCATTCCAGTGAACCGCAGGTGGCCATCGTTTCCAGAACCGGTTCCAGTAAGTGGCGGCCGTTGCCCTGCTCGATAGCTTCACGAATCATCTTCTGCTGCTCAGGCGTGCCGTTATGCATGGCGTGCAGCAGCGGCAGCGTCGGTTTGCCTTCGTTGAGGTCGTCACCCACATTTTTGCCAAGTGTTTCGCCGTCGGCGCTGTAATCCAGCAGGTCGTCAATCAGCTGAAAAGCAGTGCCGAGATAGCGGCCATAGTCTTGCAGGGCCTTCTCTTGCTCAGCCGTTGCGCCAGCGAGAATACCGGAACACTGCGAAGCGGCTTCAAACAGGCGCGCCGTTTTGCTGTAAATCACGCGCATGTAGTTTTCTTCCGTGATGTTCGGATCGTTGATGTTCATCAACTGGAGCACTTCGCCTTCCGCGATGACGTTGACCGCTTCTGACATCACTTCCAGCACTTTGAGTGAACCCAGGCGGGTCATCATCTGAAACGCGCGCGTGTAAATGAAATCCCCCACCAACACGCTGGCGGCGTTGCCAAAAGCGGCATTGGCGGTGGCTTTGCCACGGCGCATGTCGGACTCATCAACGACATCATCGTGCAGTAGCGTTGCTGTATGGATAAATTCAATCAGCGCTGCTACGCCGACGTGTGCCGTGCCCTCATAGCCAAGCGCGCGTGCCGCCAGCACGGCAATCATTGGACGGATGCGTTTGCCACCGCCGCTGACGATGTAGTACCCCAACTGATTGATGAGCTGAACGTCGGAATTAAGCTGCTCAAGAATCGCCGCATTAACACCCGCCATGTCTTGCGCGGTTAACTGATTAATATTTTCTAAATTCATCGCAAAAGTCTGGCTATCGTGCTGTTGACCACAAGTCCGTATGGGTAATGAAAGGGTTACGGATGGTAAATGTAGCTCAGATTGTACCGAAAAAACGCGCCAGATAAACGTTGTGTTTTTTTTCTGCGCGGACTCACAATCGGACTTGTCAAAGCTCCACGATTTGCGTAATATTCGCGCCCTATTGTGAATATTTATAGCGCTGCCTGAATCACACAACAGGGCATGCGCGGAATGCGGAGTTTTATATGTACGCGGTTTTCCAAAGTGGTGGTAAACAACACCGAGTAAGCGAAGGTCAGACCGTTCGCCTGGAAAAGCTGGACATCGCAACTGGTGAGTCCGTTGAATTCACCGAAGTTCTGATGGTTGCTAATGGTGAAGAAGTCAAAATCGGCGTTCCTTTCGTTGATGGCGGCGTAATCAAAGCTGAAATCGTTGCTCACGGTCGTGGCGAGAAAATTAAAATCGTTAAGTTTCGTCGTCGTAAACACCATCGTAAGCAGCAGGGCCATCGTCAGTGGTTCACTGATGTGAAAATCACTGGCATCAGCGCGTAAGGGGAGCACACTAACATGGCACACAAAAAGGCTGGCGGCTCAACTCGTAACGGTCGCGATTCAGAAGCAAAACGCCTGGGCGTAAAACGTTTCGGCGGTGAAGCAGTTCTGGCGGGTAGCATCATTGTTCGTCAGCGTGGCACCAAATTCCACGCTGGTAGCAACGTAGGCCTCGGCAGGGACCATACTCTGTTCGCTTTGGCTGACGGTAAAGTCAAGTTTGAAGTGAAAGGCCCGAAAAACCGTAAATTTGTCAGCATCGTTGCTGAATAAGTTTTTCGAGTCCCGGTAACGGACAAGGAGCCCCGCACCAGTGCGGGGCTTTTTATATTCTGAAGCCGGAGAATTTATGGCGGGAGCAGACGTGTGAAACAGCAGGCGAGTATTGGCATTGTTCTGGCGCTCATTACGGCCATGTGCTGGGGTGCATTACCCATTGCCATGAAGCAGGTGCTGACGGTCATGGAGCCGCCCACGGTGGTGTTTTATCGCTTTCTGATGGCGGGCGTCGGGCTTGGGTTAATCCTCGCCTTTAAGCGCCGCCTGCCGCCCATAGGCATGTTTCGCAAGCCGCGCTGGTTGATTCTGCTGCTCATTGCCACCGGCGGGCTGTTTGGTAACTTCCTGTTGTTCAGTTCATCCCTGCAATATTTAAGCCCGACGGCCTCGCAGGTGATTGGCCAGTTGTCGCCGGTAGGGATGATGATAGCCAGCGTGTTAATCCTCAAAGAACGCATGCGAGGCACTCAGGTTGTGGGTGCGGTGATGCTGCTGTGCGGGCTGGTGATGTTCTTTAACGCAAGTCTGGTGGAGATCTTCACCAGGCTTACGGATTACACCTGGGGCGTTATTTTTGGCGTGGGCGCAGCCTGCGTCTGGGTCAGCTACGGGGTGGCGCAGAAGATTTTGCTGCGCCGACTTGCCTCGCCGCAGATCCTCTTTTTGCTGTACACTTTATGTACTATTGCGCTGCTGCCGCTGGCGAAGCCTGCGGTCATCATGCAGCTTGACGGTTGGCAGCTGGCCTGCCTGATTTTTTGCGGCCTCAATACGTTGGTGGGCTACGGCGCACTGGCAGAAGCAATGGCACGCTGGCAGGCGGCGCAGGTGAGTGCACTGATTACGCTCACGCCGCTGTTTACGCTGCTGTTTTCTGATTTGCTGTCGCTTGCCTGGCCCGACATTTTTGCCAGACCGATGCTGAATCTGCTGGCGCTTTCAGGCGCATTTGCGGTGGTATCGGGCGCGATGTATTCCGCTATCGGCCATCGCCTGTGGGGACGCTGGCGCAAAGATAAAACGGTCGTGGCCGTGCCCCATTCGGGCGAATGATTTACGGAGAGTAAGATGAAGTTTGTTGATGAAGCGTCGATTCTGGTGGTAGCAGGAGACGGCGGCAATGGTTGCGTGAGCTTTCGTCGGGAAAAGTACATTCCGAAAGGTGGCCCTGACGGCGGCGACGGCGGCGACGGCGGCGACGTGTGGCTTGAGGCTGATGAAAACCTTAATACGCTGATTGACTACCGTTTTGAAAAGTCCTTTCGCGCTGAGCGTGGGCAGAACGGCCAGAGCCGCGACTGTACCGGCAAGCGTGGCAAAGATGTCACCATTAAAGTGCCACAGGGAACGCGCGTAATCGACCAGGGCACGGGTGAAACGATGGGTGACCTGACGCGCCACGGCCAGCGTCTGATGGTGGCGAAGGGCGGCTGGCACGGACTGGGCAACACCCGTTTTAAATCTTCCGTAAACCGTACGCCGCGTCAGAAAACGATGGGCACGCCGGGCGACAAGCGCGACCTGCTGCTGGAGCTGATGCTGTTGGCGGATGTGGGGATGCTCGGGCTGCCGAATGCCGGTAAATCAACGTTTATCCGCGCGGTGTCAGCTGCCAAGCCAAAAGTGGCAGACTATCCGTTTACCACGCTGGTGCCGAGCCTTGGTGTGGTGCGTATGGATAACGAGAAGAGCTTTGTGGTGGCCGATATTCCTGGCCTTATCGAAGGGGCTGCCGACGGTGCCGGGCTTGGGATCCGCTTCCTGAAGCATCTTGAGCGCTGCCGCGTGTTGCTGCATCTTATCGATCTGGCGCCCATTGATGAATCGGATCCGGTGGAAAATGCACGGATCATTATCGGTGAACTGGAAAAATACAGCAGCAAGCTTGCTGAAAAGCCGCGCTGGCTGGTGTTTAACAAAATCGATCTGATGGACCGTGAAGAGGCCGAGGCGAAAGCGAAGGAAATCGCTGACGCTCTGGGCTGGGAAGGTAAGCACTATCTGATTTCTGCGGCCAGCCGCGACGGCGTAAATGCGCTGTGCTGGGACGTGATGAATTTCATCATCGAAAACCCGCTGCAGAAAGACGAAGAGGCGAAGCAGCCTGAGAAAGTCGAATTCATGTGGGATGACTACCATCGTCAGCAACTGGAAGAGGCACAGGTTGCCGCAGAAGAAGATGAAGACTGGGACGACGACTGGGATGAAGACGACGAAGAAGGTGTTGAATTCATCTACAAGCGCTAAGTCAGTCGCTTCAAACCCCCGCCGCGAGCGGGGGTTTTTGTTTGTGGCTCTCAGGCTACGGAGGTTATGGCACCCGCAGTCCAGTGCTAAACAGTCATGCCTGAAGTGGTGTACAAAAGCCACGTTGCATAGCTTTTCCCGCGAATGTGGCAGTACGGACTTTACTGCGTCATGGTTTCCGGCAACCAGCAGCCAGCATCAAGGCCGCTTTCGCCACTGCGGTTTTCCAGACGCAGTTCGCCGTGATGCAACTGGACGATACGTTGCACAATGCTCAGCCCTAGCCCGACACCACCATAGCGTTGATCCATGCGCCGGAAAGGATCTAGTAAGCTAAGGCGTTGATTTTCATCAATACCAGGACCGCTATCGAGCACGCTCAGGCGGACACCGTCATTCTCTTTGCCAAGGTGAACCTCAATCGTGCTGTTTTCCGGGCTGTAGCGTGAGGCGTTTTCCAGCAGGTTACGCAGCATCAGTCGCAACAGCACCGCATCACCCTGCGCGCTGAGCGCAGCCTCATCGGGCCAGGCTATCCGTTGCCCGCGCTGGCTCACCATTTCTTCCAGTTCCATTTTCAGCGGCGCGATAATTGTCTGTGTCCAGCTGGCTGTCATGTAGTGACCACTTGCCAGCGCATGCCCGGCGCGTGACAGCATAAGTAGCTGTTCAACGGTATGCATCAGCCTGTCGATGCGCTCAATCAGTTGCCCGGCCTGTGGCGTGCCGCTTTGCTCCATCAGTTCAAGATGCAAACGGATACCGGCAAGCGGCGTACGCAACTCGTGGGCTGCGTCGGCGGTAAACAGGCGCTCCTGCTGAATGGTGTGATCAAGCCGGGACAGCAGCTGGTTAATGCTGAGCGTGACCGCAGCCACTTCTTCCATAGGCGAGTACATCGGCAACGGTGAGAGGTTATCGGCCGAGCGGCTGGCAAGGCTTATGCGCAGGCGGTTAAGCGGGCGCGTAATCCAGGTGACGGCCCAGAAAGAAAAGAACAGCGTAAAGCCCACCATGACCAGCGAAGGGACCAGCAGCGAGGCGATGGCCTCACGGATCTCTTTCTCAACATGCTCGTTACGGGCTTTGGCAGATATGGTCTCATTCACCAGAAAACCAATCTGCTCCTGGCTTTCGTGCCACAGCCAGATGACGCTGACGAGCTGGAAAAACAGCAGGATCGTCGCCAGCATTAGCATCAGGCGCTTGCGCATGCTGTTCACTGCGCCTTCTCCAGCCGGTAGCCGACGCCACGCACGGTTTTGATCCTGTCTTTACCGAGTTTGCGGCGCAGGTTGTGGATATGGACTTCAAGCGTATTCGAACCAGGATCGTCCTGCCAGCTGTACAGATCCTGCTGGAGCGTTTCGCGGTGGACATTCTGGCCTGCGCGCATAATAAGGCGACTCAACAGGGCAAACTCTTTCGGGGTGACTTCAACCGGCTGGCCCTGCTGCCAGACCTGGTGGGTTTCCAGGTTAAGATCGATATCATCCAGTTGTAGCAGGTTATCGCTGTGACCCTGACCGCGGCGTATCAGCGCACGCACGCGCGCCTGAAGTTCGACCAGCGCAAACGGTTTGACCAGATAGTCGTCTGCGCCAGCATCAAGCCCGGCAACGCGGTCTTCCAGCGCATCACGTGCAGTCAGGATCAGTACCGGCTGTTTAAGACCGCGGCGACGCCACTGGGCAAGCAGAGTGGTGCCATCGCGATCCGGTAGCCCAAGATCGAGTATCGTCAGGCCGTATTCGCCGCTTTGTATCAGCGCATCGGCCTCGGCGGCGGTTGAGGCACAGTCATAGGCATAACCTTCATTACTGAGTGCTTTTGCCAGCCCTTCGCGCAGCAGTAAATCATCTTCGACAATGAGTAGTTTCATAGGGTTAGTTATTGTTATAAAGGTCCTTGTAAAGGCGGCTCTCAAAACGCGCCAGTGGCACGCGCCGGTTGCGTTGATCCGCCGGTTCCACAGCGTAGCCTGACAAATACTGCACGAATGCCACTCGCTGACCGCTGGCTGTTGTTAAAAAGCCAGCCAAATTATAGACGCCCTGTAGCGAACCTGTCTTCGCCGATACCTTCCCATTAACGCCCGCCTGGTCCAGACCAGCACGGTACTGCAGGGAGCCGTCGTGCCCTGCCAGCGGCAGCATAGAGATAAAGTTAAGCTGGCTGTCGTTAGCGGCAATGTACTGTAATACCTGCATCATCGTTGCAGGGGAAATCAGGTTATGGCGCGAGAGACCTGAGCCATCAGCCACGATAGCATTGCCAAGATCAACGCCTGCTTTCTGGCGCAGCAGCTGGCGCACGGCGTCTGAACCTGAGCGCCAGGTACCCGGAACACCGTAAAACTGACGACCGATGGTGCGAAAAACAGTATCAGCAATCATGTTGTCTGATTTTTTAAGCATGATGCGCAGCAGGTTGTACAGTGGCGCTGACTGGGTGCTGGCGATAACCGTACCAGGCTCGCTAACCTGCGTCTGGCGAAGCGTGGTGCCAGTGTAGCTGATGTTCGCCTGTTTAAGCTCATCCCGGATAATCGCACCTGCATAACCTGCGCCATCCTGGATGGCGAAGGCAAGCGGCAGCGGGTCGCTACGCTGGCTCAGACAGCCGGTAAGGGTGTAGCGATTGAGGTCACCAACGACGACATCCAGTTCGCAGTAACGGCCTTCGGCAGAGCCGCGCGATAACGTGCGCACCTGGCTGAACACCGTGACCGGGTAATAAGACGCAATGCGCACGAAAGCCGGTTGGTTGTCCTGCTGCGCGCTGTAGAGCGAAACCGAGAAACAGTTACGGTCGATGATGGCAGCAGAGGGCGGGGCGCTGAAGCACTGGGTCATGTCGTTCCATGGCCAACCGGGCGCTTTATCGTGGCTGGCAAAAGCCGAGGTATCTATCAGGATATTGCCTTTGATTTGCTGCACACCGGACTTTTTTAGCTCGGTTACCATATTGCGGATATTTTGCCGCTTAAGCGTCGGATCGCCGGTGAAGCGGGCAATCAAATCGCCGTCCAGCACGCCGTCTTTAACGTTTCCCTTACGTTCCAGCGTGGTGGTGAAGCGATAATCCGGCCCCAGTTGCAGCAGGGCGGCAAGCGCGGTAATCACTTTCTGTGTACTGGCCGGCAATGCCATCTGCTGACCGTGATAATCCACTATCGGGCTTTGTGAGCCCACTTTTTGTACCAGTAGCGCCAGGTTAGCGCCTGCCGGGAGTTGTGTAATGTATTCGTCCACGCTGGCGGCCTGGGCGTTCAGGGTGAAAATGCTGGTCAATCCGATGATAAAACGGGAAAATCGCATAAAACTCGCAGTTACGTCTGGGAAACGAGCGGTCATACTAAGGCGCTTTGCACCGCAAAGTAAACGATGACCCCCATGGAACTTCGGGTTAAAATGCGTATCAAATTGAAAAATTATCACTGACCTGGGGCTTTGCTCCCGGGTCAGTTTTCTTTTGTTTCTTGTCCGGCAATTTATGTGTTTACCGGACCGGCGTTGATGCCAGCTGCGGATTGCAGTTCTCAACAGGACAGTTTAAGAGGTATAACCTATGCAACCTATTCCGATGACCTTACGTGGTGCTGAAAAACTTCGCGAAGAGCTGGAGCACCTGAAATCCGTCCGTCGTCCTGAGATCATCGCGGCCATTGCCGAAGCGCGTGAACACGGTGATTTGAAAGAAAACGCTGAATATCACGCCGCACGCGAACAGCAGGGCTTCTGTGAAGGGCGAATCAAGGATATCGAAGGTAAACTTTCCAACGCGCAGGTCATTGATGTGACCAAACTGCCCAACAATGGCCGCGTTATCTTTGGTGCGACGGTTAAGATTTTAAATCTTGATAGTGAAGAAGAACAAACCTATCGCATCGTGGGCGATGATGAAGCGGATATTAAACAAAATCTGCTTTCTGTGAACTCGCCCATCGCACGTGGTCTGGTGGGTAAAGAAGTGGACGATGTAGTCGTGATTAAAACGCCTGGCGGCGAAGTGGAATACGAAATTGTTAGCGTCGAGTATCTCTGATTTGCGTTTTTTTGCTGCCAGAAACGTTTTGTAAAGATAAGAAAAAGGCCGCATAGCGGCCTTTTAACAGCCCGGAGCGCATGGCATGTTGCATGCACTTCGGCAAGAATACGCTGTCGCAGGCGGTCCGAAGCCCGCCTGAAAGGGTTTTCTTAGCGAGGAAGCGAGATTTTACGCTCTTCACCAGGACGGTAGAGTACGAGCGTTTTACCGATGACCTGGACATTACAGGCACCGGTTTCCCGCACGATGGCATCCACGATCAGGGCTTTAGTTTCGCGGTCTTCCGCGGCGATTTTCACCTTGATTAACTCATGGTGCACAAGCGCTTGTTCAATCTCGGCCAGTACCCCTTCGGTCAAACCATTTCCGCCAAGCATGACGACCGGCTTAAGCGGATGTGCCAGACCTTTGAGGTGCTGTTTTTGTTTAGTACTCAGATTCATCGTATATTTTTGCTTACGTTGGGATTGAAAACGGTTCATTCTACCGCCATCTCCCTACTATAGCCAAGGCGGCATGCTTTCTTTACGCTGTGGCCTGCGATGAACCCGGATGGAATGTGAAATGACAGGTAAAAAGCGTTCTGCCAGCTCCAGTCGCTGGCTTCAGGAACACTTTAGCGATAAATATGTTCAGCAGGCACAGAAAAAAGGGCTCCGCTCTCGTGCCTGGTTTAAACTTGATGAAATACAGCAAAGTGACAAGCTTTTTAAGCCTGGAATGACCGTTGTTGATCTTGGTGCTGCACCCGGTGGATGGTCGCAGTATGTGGTAAGCCAGATTGGCGGGAACGGCCGTATTATCGCATGCGATCTTTTGCCTATGGATCCCATCGTCGGTGTGGATTTCCTTCAGGGCGATTTTCGTGATGAATTAGTCATGAAGGCGCTGCTGGAACGCGTCGGTGAAAGCAAGGTGCAGGTTGTCATGTCAGATATGGCTCCGAATATGAGCGGGCAGCCCGCGGTGGATATCCCGCGAGCCATGTATCTGGTCGAGCTGGCGCTCGAAATGTGTCGTGACGTACTGGCGCCGGGTGGCAGTTTTTTAGTGAAGGTGTTTCAGGGCGAAGGTTTCGATGAATACCTGCGGGAAATTCGCTCCCTGTTTACGAAGGTCAAAGTTCGTAAACCGGACTCTTCGCGTGCGCGTTCACGTGAAGTGTATATTGTAGCGACCGGGCGTAAACTATAACCAATGGACATCATGCAGCCTGCTCTGGCCGCTTGAAAGAAGATGGGGATATAGTATCCTGACGCTGTTTTTAACACAGTTGTAATATGAGGTTAATCCCTTGAGTGACATGGCGAAAAACCTAATACTCTGGCTGGTCATCGCAGTTGTGCTGATGACGGTGTTTCAGAGCTTTGGGCCCAGCGAGTCAAATGGCCGTAGGGTGGATTACTCTACCTTCCTGCAAGAAGTCAATCAGGACCAGGTTCGCGAAGCGCGTATCAACGGACGTGAAATCAACGTTACCAAGAAAGACAGTAACCGATACACGACTTACATCCCGGTAAACGATCCCAAGTTGCTTGATAACCTTTTGACTAAAAACGTCAAAGTGGTGGGTGAGCCGCCGGAAGAGCCGAGCCTGTTGGCCTCTATCTTCATTTCCTGGTTCCCGATGCTGCTGTTGATTGGGGTCTGGATTTTCTTTATGCGCCAGATGCAGGGCGGCGGTGGCAAAGGTGCCATGTCGTTTGGTAAAAGTAAGGCGCGCATGCTGACTGAAGACCAGATTAAGACCACTTTTGCTGATGTTGCAGGCTGTGACGAAGCGAAAGAAGAAGTGGCCGAGCTGGTTGAATACCTGCGTGAGCCGAGCCGCTTCCAGAAGCTGGGCGGTAAAATTCCTAAAGGCGTGCTGATGGTCGGTCCTCCGGGTACCGGTAAAACGTTGCTGGCAAAAGCCATTGCAGGTGAAGCCAAAGTACCGTTCTTTACCATCTCCGGTTCTGACTTCGTTGAAATGTTCGTGGGTGTGGGCGCGTCCCGCGTGCGCGACATGTTCGAGCAGGCCAAGAAGGCTGCGCCTTGCATCATCTTTATCGATGAAATCGACGCCGTGGGCCGCCAGCGTGGCGCGGGCCTTGGCGGCGGTCACGATGAACGTGAGCAGACGCTGAACCAGATGCTGGTTGAGATGGACGGTTTTGAAGGCAATGAAGGCATTATCGTCATTGCCGCGACCAACCGTCCTGACGTACTTGACCCGGCGCTGCTGCGTCCAGGTCGTTTCGACCGTCAGGTTGTGGTAGGTCTGCCGGATGTACGCGGTCGTGAACAGATTCTTAAAGTTCACATGCGCCGCGTGCCGCTGGCACCGGATATCGACGCTGCAATCATCGCGCGCGGTACGCCGGGCTTCTCGGGTGCCGATCTCGCGAACCTGGTGAACGAAGCTGCTTTGTTTGCCGCACGTGGCAACAAGCGCGTGGTATCCATGGTTGAGTTTGAGAAAGCGAAAGATAAAATCATGATGGGTGCGGAACGCCGCTCTATGGTGATGACGGAAGCGCAGAAAGAATCGACCGCTTACCATGAAGCAGGCCATGCGATTATCGGGCGTATCGTACCGGAGCACGATCCGGTGCACAAAGTGACGATTATTCCGCGCGGTCGTGCGCTGGGTGTGACCTTCTTCCTGCCTGAAGGCGACGCGATTAGCGCCAGCCGTCAGAAGCTGGAAAGCCAGATCTCGACGCTGTACGGCGGCCGTCTGGCAGAAGAGATAATCTACGGCGTTGAGCATGTGTCTACCGGTGCGTCAAACGACATTAAAGTAGCGACCAACCTTGCGCGTAACATGGTGACCCAGTGGGGCTTCTCTGAGAAGCTGGGACCGCTTTTGTACGCGGAAGAAGAAGGCGAAGTATTCCTCGGTCGCAGCGTGGCGAAAGCCAAGCATATGTCTGATGAAACGGCCCGCATCATCGATCAGGAAGTGAAGCTGTTGATTGAGCGTAACTACGATCGCGCTCGTCAGATCCTGAACGACAACATGGATATTTTGCACTCCATGAAAGATGCGCTGATGAAGTATGAAACCATCGATGCCCCGCAGATTGATGATTTGATGGCGCGCCGCGAAGTGCGTCCGCCAGCTGGCTGGGAAGATCCCGCTTCATCAAACAACTCTGACGATAACGGCAAGCCGCAGGCGCCGCGTCCGGTTGATGAACCGCGTACGCCAAACCCGGGCAACACCATGTCCGAACAGTTGGGCGATAAATAAGTCATCTGATGACAGCGTTAATAACCAAACCCCGGGCTATCCCGGGGTTTTTGTTTTTATCTCAACCCGGCATACTTTATGAGGCCGCCCACAGCGCACCCGGCCTCATATTCATCTTCGCGAATCATTACAAGGAATCTTGATGAAACTCTCTGCCCAGGGCTCCATTCTGGACCTGTCCCATCCGCATGTGATGGGCATTCTCAACGTCACGCCAGACTCGTTTTCCGATGGCGGCAGGCATAATCAACTCATTGATGCTGTGCGCCACGCTAATGAGATGATCAACGCCGGGGCAACCATCATTGACGTGGGAGGAGAGTCAACGCGACCGGGCGCAGATGAAGTGAGCACTCAGGAAGAACTGGAGCGCGTGATTCCCGTCGTAGAAGCACTTTCGCAACGCTTTGAGATCTGGATTTCCGTTGATACCTCCAAAGCCGAGGTGATTCGGGAAAGTGCACGTGCCGGGGCGCACATCATCAACGATATCCGCTCACTCAGCGAGCCTGGCGCGCTGGAGGCTGCGGCCGCCACCGGACTGCCGGTGTGCCTGATGCATATGCAGGGTGAGCCACGGACCATGCAGCAGGCACCGCACTATGAGGATGTGTTTGCTGAGGTAGAACGCTACTTTATTGAGCAGATCGGGCGCTGTGAGGCCGCTGGCATCGCAAAAGATAAATTGTTGCTCGACCCCGGATTCGGTTTCGGTAAGAATCTGGCTCATAATTATGAGCTTCTTGCCCGACTTTCAGCGTTCCACCGTTTTGGCTTGCCTTTGCTGGTGGGAATGTCGCGTAAATCTATGGTCGGCCAGCTGTTGAACGTCGGGCCAAACCAGCGTTTGAGCGGCAGCCTTGCTTGCGCGGTCATTGCGGCAATGCAGGGTGCGCAAATTATCCGCGTACACGATGTCAAAGAAACGGTAGAAGCGATACGCGTGGTAGAGGCCACACTTTCTGCGAAGGAAAATAAACGCTATGAGTAACCATAAATATTTCGGCACTGACGGTATTCGCGGGCGCGTTGGCGACTCCCCGATAACCCCCGACTTTGTTCTGAAGCTGGGCTGGGCCGCAGGGAAGGTGCTGGCTCGTCACGGTTCACGCAAGGTGATTATCGGTAAAGACACCCGCATTTCAGGCTATATGCTGGAATCTGCGCTGGAAGCAGGGCTTGCGGCGGCAGGTTTGTCTGCCTCGTTTACCGGTCCCATGCCAACGCCTGCGGTCGCCTACCTGACCCGCGCTTTTCGTGCTGAGGCGGGTATTGTGATTTCAGCCTCACATAACCCGTTCTACGATAACGGCATTAAATTTTTCTCAATCGACGGCACTAAGCTGCCGGATTCTGTAGAAGATGCCATTGAAGCTGAGCTTGAAAAAGACATTAGCTGCGTGGATTCCTCTCAGCTGGGTAAAGCCAGCCGCATTGTGGATGCCGCGGGCCGCTATATTGAATTCTGTAAAGGCACGTTCCCGAACGAGTTGAGCCTCAACAAACTGAAAATTGTTGTCGACTGCGCTAACGGTGCGACTTACCACATCGCGCCGAATGTCCTGCGCGAGCTGGGTGCACAGGTTATTGCTATTGGCTGTGAGCCAAACGGCGTTAACATCAACGATAAATGTGGTGCAACGGATGTTGGGCTTCTTCAGGAGCGTGTGCTGGCAGAGAAGGCTGATCTCGGTATTGCGTTTGATGGCGACGGCGACCGCGTGATGATGGTTGACCACGAAGGGAATAAAGTCGATGGCGACCAGATTCTCTACATCATCGCCCGCGAAGGTCTGCGCCAGGGGCAGCTGCGCGGTGGTGCAGTGGGTACGCTGATGAGCAATATGGGCCTGGAGCTGGCGCTCAAGCAGCTGGGTATTCCGTTTGAACGTGCAAAAGTGGGTGACCGCTATGTGCTGGAGAAAATGCAGGAGAAAGGCTGGCGCATTGGTGCTGAAAACTCCGGTCACGTAATTCTGCTTGATAAAACCACGACCGGCGACGGCATTGTGGCGGGATTACAGGTTCTGAGCGCAATGGCGCGTAACGATATGAGCCTCCAGGACCTGTGTAGCGGTATGACGTTGTTCCCGCAGGTGCTGGTCAACGTGCGCTTTACCGCAGGTAGTGACGATCCGCTGCAATCCGACGCGGTGAAGCAGGCCACTGCCGCGGTGGAAGCGGAGCTTGGCAAGCGTGGTCGCGTGCTGCTGCGTAAATCCGGCACCGAGCCGCTGATTCGCGTCATGGTGGAAGGCGAAGACGAAGCACAGGTCATTGCCTTTGCTAACCGTATTGCCGATGCAGTAAAATCAGTCTGATAATTTTCCGGCGCAAATGGTGAAAAAGGCGGCATTGCCGCCTTTTCTTTCATCAACTTCCGGCGGAAATGGTGTTTTTTTCCGCAATCGATACGAAGCGAATAAATTGCCCTTGCACAGGGCAACACCTTTGGATAGTATTCAGACCCGCTTCAGTGGGGAACAGAAATACTCTTCACTATTGCTTGGTGGAAGCACAGGTCGCGGTAATACCGCAAGGAACAGGTCGATTATGTACGAAGCTCTTTTAGTTATTTTCCTTATTGTAGCAGTGGCGCTTGTAGCCCTGATCATGCTGCAGCAAGGTAAAGGCGCTGACATGGGAGCATCCTTCGGCGCAGGCGCATCAGCCACGCTGTTTGGTTCCAGCGGTTCCGGGAACTTCATGACCCGTGCCACTGCGATTCTGGCGACACTGTTCTTTATCATCAGCCTCGTGCTGGGTAACCTGAACAGCAACAAAACCAGCAAAGGAAGCGAGTGGGATAATCTGACTCAGCCTAAAACTGAACAGACTCAGCAGACGGCGCCGACTCAGCCGACCAGCGACATCCCGCAGTAAGACGTAAGAGTCAACTTCAGTCCGGCACAGGCTTGTCGGACGTCGTAAAAAGTGCCGAGGTGGTGGAATTGGTAGACACGCTACCTTGAGGTGGTAGTGCCCAATAGGGCTTACGGGTTCAAGTCCCGTCCTCGGTACCAAATCCCGGTAAAATTTGCATTTTTACCAACGTAGGTGTACGATACGCCACGTTTCTGACGCGGGGTGGAGCAGCCTGGTAGCTCGTCGGGCTCATAACCCGAAGGTCGTCGGTTCAAATCCGGCCCCCGCAACCACTTTCCCTGAGAGTTCATTTTCAAATATACTGTGAAGACCGGTATTCTGGCGTCACATGGGAATTTGAAAAAAATTCTCCTGGAAGGTATACAGGGTTCAGTTATATAACGCCCCGATTTATCGGGGTTTTTTGTTATCTGACGTGAGAATAACTGGGCTTTTGGCCCTTTTTTTATGTCCTGGGGGTGGATTTGTCCACATTAGAGCAGAAATTAACAGAGCTGATGACAGCGCCCGTTGAAGCGCTGGGCTACGAACTGGTCGGTATCGAATTCGTTCGGGGTCGCACATCGACGCTGCGCATCTATATTGATAGTGAAGATGGCATCAACGTTGACGATTGCGCTGACGTTAGCCACCAGGTTAGCGCAGTCCTGGATGTCGAAGATCCTATCTCTGTCGCTTATAACCTGGAAGTTTCCTCACCTGGCCTCGAACGTCCGCTGTTCAGTGCCGCGCACTACACCCGCTTCATCGGCGAAGAGGTAAGCCTCGTACTGCGAATGGCGGTTCAGAACCGTCGTAAATGGCAGGGCGTGATTAAAGCCGTTGACGGTGAAATGATAACCGTGGCGGTTGAAGGCAAAGATGAAGTGTTCGCGCTGAGCAATATTCAGAAGGCGAATCTGGTACCCCACTTTTAACAGTCTGGATTGAGGCCAAGCCCCCGATGAACAAAGAAATTTTGGCTGTTGTTGAAGCAGTTTCTAACGAAAAAGCGGTGCCGCGCGAAAAGATTTTTGAAGCGCTGGAAAGTGCTCTGGCGACGGCAACCAAGAAAAAATACGAGCAGGAAATCGACGTTCGCGTCAGCATTGACCGCAAAAGCGGTGACTTTGACACCTTCCGTCGCTGGTTGATTGTTGAAGAAGTGACCCTGCCGACCCGCGAAATCACCCTCGAAGCCGCGCAGTTTGAAGACCCGAACCTGGGTCTTGGCGATTTTGTTGAAGATCAGATTGAGTCGGTCACCTTTGACCGCATCACCACCCAGACGGCAAAACAGGTTATCGTGCAGAAAGTACGTGAAGCCGAACGTGCAATGGTGGTCGATCAGTTCCGCGATCGTGAAGGTGAAATCATCACCGGTGTGGTGAAGAAAGTTAACCGCGATAACATTACGCTGGATCTTGGCAGTAATGCTGAAGCGGTTATCCTGCGTGAAGACATGCTGCCGCGTGAAAACTTCCGCCCAGGCGACCGTATCCGCGGTGTGCTGTATGCTGTACGCCCTGAAGCACGAGGTGCACAGCTGTTTGTTACCCGTTCCAAGCCGGAGATGCTGATTGAACTGTTCCGCATCGAAGTGCCGGAAATCGGGGAAGAGGTTATCGAGATCAAAGCTGCCGCCCGCGATCCGGGTTCACGCGCCAAGATTGCTGTGAAAACCAACGACAAGCGCATTGACCCAGTCGGTGCCTGTGTGGGTATGCGCGGTGCGCGTGTTCAGGCCGTTTCGACGGAGCTGGGTGGTGAGCGTATCGACATCGTTCTGTGGGACGATAACCCGGCGCAGTTTGTCATCAACGCGATGGCACCAGCGGACGTGGCGTCTATCGTGGTTGACGAAGATAAACACACGATGGATATCGCGGTAGAAGCGGGCAATCTGGCTCAGGCTATCGGTCGTAACGGCCAGAACGTGCGACTGGCGTCTCAGCTGAGCGGCTGGGAGCTTAACGTGATGACCGTTGACGATCTGCAGGAAAAACACCAGGCAGAGACGCACGCGGCGATTGATACCTTTACTAAGTATCTCGATATTGACGAAGACTTCGCCACGGTTCTGGTAGAAGAAGGCTTCTCCACGCTCGAAGAACTGGCCTATGTGCCAATGAAAGAGCTGCTGGAAATTGACGGCCTTGATGAACCGACTGTGGAAGCATTACGCGATCGTGCCAAGAACGCGCTGACTACGCTGGCCCTGGCCCAGGAAGAGAGCCTTGGCGATAACAAGCCACAGGATGACCTGCTTAACCTGGAAGGGATGGATCGTGCCCTGGCCTTTAAACTGGCCGCACAGGGTGTCTGCTCGCTGGAAGATTTGGCTGAGCAGGGCGTTGATGACCTGTCTGATATTGAAGGTCTTACCGACGCGCAGGCGGGCGAACTTATTATGGCTGCCCGCAACATTTGCTGGTTCGGCGACGACGCGTAATCAACTGTAGCAGGAAGGAACAGCATGACTGATGTAACCGTAAAAGCGCTGGCCGCCGAGATTCAGACTTCCGTGGATCGCCTGGTACAGCAATTCGCTGATGCAGGCATCCCGAAAGGGGCTGATGACTCTGTCACAGCGCAAGAGAAACAAACACTGCTTACGCACCTGAACCGTGAACATGGTTCAGGTCCGGATAAGCTAACGTTGCAGCGCAAAACGCGCAGCACCTTAAACATTCCTGGTACCGGCGGCAAAAGCAAGTCGGTGCAGATTGAAGTCCGCAAAAAACGCACCTTTGTGAAACGTGATCCGCTTGAGGCTGAGCGTCTCGCCGCGGAAGAACAGGCGAAGCGTGACGCGGAAGAGAAGGCCCAACGCGAAGCAGAAGAAGCTGCTAAACGCGAGGCTGCAGAGAAAGCCCAGCGTCAAGCTGAAGAACAAGCCAAGCGTGAAGCCGCTGATAAAGCCAAGCGCGAGGCTGCGGAAAAAGACAAAGTGAGCAATCAACAAACTGATGTAGAAAACAAAGCGGTGCAGGCTGACAAGGCTCGCCGTGAAGCAGATGCGGCTGAACTGAAGCGTAAAGCGGAAGAAGAAGCGCGTCGTAAGCTCGAAGAAGAAGCGCGTCGTGTGGCTGAAGAAGCACGTCGTATGGCTGAAGCTGGCGGCCCTGAATGGGTGAAACCGGCCGAAGAAGAAGACAACAGCGACTACCACGTTACGACTTCTCAGCATGCCCGTCAGGCAGAAGATGAGAACGATCGTGAAGTGGAAGGTGGCCGTGGTCGTGGCCGTACTGCGAAAGCCCCGCGTCCGAAGAAAGGCAACAAGCATTCCGAAACCAAAGCTGACCGTGAAGAAGCCCGTGCGGCCGTACGCGGCGGCAAAGGTGGCAAAAACCGTCGCGGCAGTACCCTGCAGCAGGGCTTCCAGAAGCCGGCTCAGGCGGTCAACCGTGACGTTATGATTGGCGAAACCATCACCGTTGCCGAACTGGCGAACAAAATGGCGGTAAAAGGTTCCCAGGTCATCAAAGCGATGATGAAAATGGGCGCTATGGCCACCATCAACCAGGTGATCGACCAGGAAACCGCGCAACTGGTTGCCGAAGAAATGGGTCACAAGGTTATCCTGCGTCGTGAAAACGAGCTGGAAGAGGCGGTAATGAGTGACCGTGATACCGGTGCTCAGGCTGAGCCGCGTGCGCCGGTTGTGACCATCATGGGTCACGTTGACCACGGTAAAACCTCTCTGCTTGACTACATCCGTTCCACCAAAATCGCCTCTGGCGAAGCGGGCGGCATTACTCAGCACATTGGTGCTTACCACGTACAGACCGACAACGGCAGCATCACCTTCCTGGATACCCCAGGCCACGCCGCGTTTACCGCGATGCGTGCACGCGGTGCGCAGGCAACTGACATCGTTGTGCTGGTTGTTGCGGCAGACGACGGCGTGATGCCGCAGACTATCGAAGCTATTCAGCATGCGAAAGCGGCGAAAGTGCCGGTGGTGGTTGCCGTTAACAAGATTGATAAGCCGGAAGCCGATCCGGACCGCGTTAAGAATGAGCTGGCACAGTACGGCATCATTCCGGAAGAGTGGGGCGGTGAAAGCCAGTTCGTACACGTATCTGCGAAAGCCGGTACCGGTATTGATGAGTTGCTCGACGCGATTCTGCTGCAATCTGAAGTTCTTGAGCTGAAAGCGGTGCGTAACGGTATGGCAAGCGGTGTTGTTATCGAATCCTTCCTGGACAAAGGTCGTGGCCCGGTAGCCAGCGTACTGGTGCGTGAAGGCACCCTGCACAAAGGCGACATCGTGCTGTGTGGCTTCGAATATGGCCGTGTTCGTGCAATGCGTAACGAACTGGGTCAGGAAGTCACTGAAGCCGGTCCTTCAATTCCGGTAGAAATTCTCGGTTTGTCTGGCGTTCCGGTTGCGGGTGATGAAGCGACCGTGGTTCGTGACGAGAAGAAAGCCCGTGAAGTGGCGCTCTATCGTCAGGGCAAGTTCCGCGAAGTGAAACTGGCTCGCCAGCAGAAAGCGAAACTGGAAAACATGTTCGCCAACATGACCGAAGGCGAAGTGTCCGAAGTGAACATCGTGCTCAAAGCCGACGTTCAGGGTTCTGTGGAAGCTATCACCGACTCGCTGCTGAAACTCTCCACCGACGAAGTGAAGGTGAAGATTATCGGTTCTGGCGTGGGTGGTATCACCGAAACCGACGCCACGCTGGCTGCGGCATCCAACGCCATCCTGGTGGGCTTTAACGTACGTGCTGACGCCTCTGCGCGCCGCGTGATTGAAGCTGAAAGCCTGGATCTGCGCTACTACTCCGTCATCTATAACCTGATTGACGAAGTGAAAGCAGCAATGAGCGGCATGCTGGCACCGGAATACAAACAGCAGATTATCGGTCTGGCCGAAGTGCGCGACGTGTTCAAGTCTCCGAAGTTTGGCGCTATTGCCGGCTGTATGGTGACCGAGGGCGTGGTCAAGCGTCACAACCCGATTCGTGTACTGCGCGACAACGTGGTTATCTACGAAGGCGAGCTGGAATCCCTGCGTCGCTTCAAAGATGACGTCAACGAAGTGCGTAACGGTATGGAATGTGGTATCGGCGTTAAGAACTACAACGACGTGCGCAGTGGCGATATGATCGAAGTCTTCGAAATTATCGAAATTCAGCGCTCTATCGACTAATCGTCGGCAGAACAGTGTGATTATGGGGGGCTTCGGCCCCCCTGTTTGTCTGGAGAATTTATTATGGCTAAAGAATTTGGCCGCGCGCAGCGCGTTGGGCAGGAGATGCAAAAAGAAATTGCGCTTATCCTGCAACGTGAAATCAAAGATCCGCGTCTGGGGCTGATGACTACCGTGTCTGGCGTGGAAATGTCCCGCGACCTGGCTTACGCCAAAGTGTATGTCACCTTCCTGAACGACGGCGACGAAGCGGCTATCAACGAAGGCCTGAAGGCATTGCGTGATGCTGCGGGCTATATCCGCACGCTGATTGGCAAGGCGATGCGCCTGCGCATCGTGCCGGAACTGACGTTCTTCTACGACAACTCGCTGGTAGAAGGGATGCGCATGTCCAATCTCGTTTCCAGCGTAGTGAAACACGACGAAGAGCGCCGTGCTGACTCCGAAGATGGCGGCAAGGAGGACTGATGAGCCGTCCTCGTCGTCGCGGTCGCGACGTTCACGGAGTGCTGTTGCTGGATAAGCCGCAAGGCCTGTCTTCAAACGACGCGCTGCAAAAGGTCAAACGCCTGTATAACGCCAACCGCGCCGGACATACCGGCGCGCTGGATCCGCTGGCAACCGGCATGCTGCCGATTTGCCTGGGTGAAGCCACCAAGTTTTCCCAGTATCTGCTGGACTCGGACAAGCGTTATCGCGTAATTGCCCGCCTTGGCCAGCGCACCGATACCTCCGATGCCGACGGGCAGGTAGTTGAGGAGCGTGCGGTCAATTTCACCGCGCAGGAGCTGGCGACCGCGCTGGACTCTTTTCGTGGCGAAACGCAGCAGGTGCCGTCAATGTATTCGGCGCTCAAATACCAGGGCAAGCCGCTGTACGAGTATGCGCGCCAGGGCATTGACGTGCCGCGCGAGGCGCGCCCGATTGTGGTGTACGAGCTGCTGTTTATTCGCCATGAAGGTGATGAGCTGGAACTGGAAATTCACTGCTCGAAAGGCACCTATATCCGCACGATCATTGACGATCTGGGTGAGAAGCTCGGTTGTGGTGCGCACGTGATTTTCCTGCGTCGCCTGGCGGTCAGCCGCTACCCGGTGGAGCGTATGGTGACGCTGGAGCAGCTGGCCGCGCTGGTTGAACAGGCCGAGCAACAGGAGATTGCGCCAGCAGACCTGCTCGATCCTCTGCTGATGCCAATGGACAGCCCGGCCGCGGATTTCCCGGTGGTGAACCTGCTCCCGGAAGTGGCCGTGTACTTCAAAAACGGCAACCCGGTGCGTGCTAACGGCGTGCCGACCGAAGGGCTGGTGCGTGTGACCGAAGGCGAGGAGCGCAAGTTTATCGGTATGGCGCAAATCGACGATGAAGGTCGTGTTGCGCCGCGTCGCCTGGTGGTGGAATATCCGCCAGGTGTATAACGCTAACGGCGGAGAGCGTTCTGCTCTCCGCTGATATTTCCTTTTTTGCTTTCCTGCTCGCTGTTGCATCACCTCCCAGCCATCTACCGTTAACGCAGATAACTGAGTGCGGTATGAACCGTAGCGTCGTGCGCGTGTAAATTAAATCACCAGCCCGAGCGCCGCCTTGCGATAAATAATGGCGACAGGTAGAATATCCCGGCTTTATCCTGGGGTTGCTGAATTAGAGATCGGCACCCTGTCTTTTTATTTGTAAATCTGGAGTTCAAAAAATGTCTCTAAGCGTTGAAGCTAAAGCTAAAATCGTTGCTGAGTTCGGTCGTGGTACTAACGACAGTGGTTCCACCGAAGTTCAGGTTGCTCTGTTGACTGCACAGATCAACCACCTGCAGGGCCACTTTGCAGAGCACAAAAAAGATCACCACAGCCGTCGTGGTCTGCTGCGCATGGTTTCTCAGCGTCGTAAGCTGCTCGACTACCTGAAGCGTAAAGATGTAGCACGTTACACCAGCCTGATCGAGCGTCTGGGCCTGCGTCGCTAATATTCGCAAGTTTCAGAAAAGGGGCCTCTTCAGGCCCCTTTTTTCAGTCAAACGGCAGCAATTACCTGCAAACTCATGTATTGTTGCTGTATATGATCCTGGCTTGCACGGATTCGCGCGGCTAATGAGAAACCTTGTTTATTCCATCAAGGATTGTCATTAGTCGCGAGGATGCAACAGGATCGGAGATTGACCACAGCGCGCCTTCATGGCGCGCTGTTCAACTGATAAGTAAGGATAAAATTTTGCTTAATCCGATCGTTCAGAAATTTCAGTATGGTCAACATACTGTCACCCTCGAAACTGGCATGATGGCACGCCAGGCCACTGCGGCTGTGATGGCCAGCATGGACGACACTGCGGTATTCGTCACCGTAGTTGGTGCTAAAAAAGCGAAGCCAGGCCAGGACTTCTTCCCGCTGACCGTGAACTACCAGGAGCGTACTTACGCTGCCGGTCGTATCCCGGGTAGCTTCTTCCGTCGTGAAGGCCGTCCAAGCGAAGGCGAGACCCTGACCGCGCGTCTGATTGACCGCCCGATTCGCCCGCTGTTCCCGGAAGGCTTCGTGAACGAAGTGCAGGTTATCGCGACGGTTGTTTCTGTTAACCCGCAGGTCAACCCGGACGTTGTTGCTATGATTGGTGCTTCAGCAGCACTGTCTCTGTCTGGTATTCCGTTCAACGGCCCGATTGGTTGCGCGCGCGTAGGCTACATTAACGATCAGTATGTGCTGAACCCGACCCAGGATGAGCTGAAATCCAGCAAACTGGATCTGGTGGTTGCCGGTACCGAAGGTGCGGTGCTGATGGTTGAATCTGAAGCAGAACTGCTGAGCGAAGATCAGATGCTGGGTGCTGTGGTGTTCGGCCACGATCAGCAGCAGGTTGTGATTCAGAACATTAACGAGCTGGTAAAACAGGCGGGTAAACCGCGCTGGGACTGGCAGCCGGAAGCGGCAAACGACGCGCTCAACGCACGCGTTGCGGCCTTGGCCGAAGCACGCCTGAGCGATGCTTACCGCATCACCGACAAGCAGGAACGTTACGCGAAGATTGATGCTATCAAATCTGAAGTTATCGCTTCACTGCAGGCAGAGCAGCCGGAAGGCGAGGCGCTGGACGACAACGAGCTGGGCGACATCCTGCACGCTATTGAGAAGAACGTGGTACGTTCTCGCGTGCTGGCAGGCGAACCGCGTATCGATGGTCGTGAAAAAGATATGATTCGTGGTCTGGACGTGCGCACTGGCGTACTGCCGCGCACCCACGGTTCTGCACTGTTCACTCGTGGTGAAACTCAGGCGCTGGTGACGGCAACCCTCGGTACCGAGCGCGACGCGCAGAATATCGACGAACTGATGGGCGATCGTACTGACCGCTTCCTGTTCCACTACAACTTCCCTCCGTACTCTGTCGGCGAAACCGGCATGGTTGGTTCACCGAAGCGCCGTGAAATTGGCCACGGTCGCCTGGCGAAGCGTGGTGTACTGGCAGTGATGCCGGCTGCAGACCGTTTCCCGTACACCGTACGTGTCGTGTCTGAAATTACCGAATCTAACGGTTCTTCTTCCATGGCTTCCGTGTGTGGCGCTTCTCTGGCGCTGATGGATGCGGGTGTGCCTATCAAAGCCGCCGTTGCGGGTATCGCAATGGGTCTGGTGAAAGAAGGTGAGAACTTCGTGGTGCTGTCCGATATCCTGGGCGACGAAGACCACCTCGGCGATATGGACTTTAAAGTCGCGGGTTCGCGCGACGGTATCACTGCGCTGCAGATGGATATTAAAATTGAAGGCATCACCCGTGAAATCATGCAGGTGGCGCTGAACCAGGCGAAAGGTGCACGTCTGCACATCCTGGGCGTGATGGAGCAGGCAATCAACGCTCCGCGTGGCGATATCTCTGAGTTCGCACCGCGTATCCACACCATCAAAATCAACCCGGACAAGATCAAAGACGTTATCGGTAAAGGCGGCTCTGTTATTCGCGCCCTGACCGAAGAAACCGGCACCACTATCGAAATTGAAGATGATGGTACCGTGAAGATTGCAGCGACCGACGGTGATAAAGCGAAGTTTGCTATCCGTCGTATCGAAGAAATCACGGCCGAAATCGAAGTGGGTCGTATCTACAACGGTAAAGTAACCCGTATTGTGGACTTTGGTGCGTTCGTTGCTATCGGCGGCGGCAAAGAAGGTCTGGTACACATTTCCCAGATTGCTGACAAGCGCGTCGAAAAAGTCACCGATTATCTGCAGATGGGTCAGGAAGTGCCGGTGAAGGTTCTGGAAGTCGATCGCCAGGGTCGTGTTCGCCTGAGCATTAAGGAAGCGGTTGAGCAGTCTCCTGCTGCACAGCCTGCTGCGCCTGAAGCAGATTAAGGTTTGCTACCCGGGCTCTCTGCGGTTTTCGCAGAGAGCCTGCATGTGGAACAGGATGTTCTGCGTAGTTGCCGGGGGACAGGACGTTCATCCAATCGTTGTCTTCGGGAGTGGGAAATGAAGCCTTTGTTGCGCTGGTGTCTTGTTGCGACCGTTCTGGCTGTAGCAGGATGCGGCAATAATTCTGCCTGGCGTAAAAACGAAGTACTGGCCGTGCCGCTGCAGCCGACGCTGCAACAGGAAGTTATTCTTGCGCGCATGGAACAGATCCTTGCCAGTCGGGCTTTAACCGATGACGAACGCGCACAGCTTTTATATGAGCGCGGAGTATTGTATGATAGTCTCGGTCTGCGAGCGCTGGCGCGAAACGATTTTTCGCAAGCACTGGCGATTCGCCCGGACATGCCTGAGGTTTTCAATTACTTAGGCATATATTTAACGCAGGCAGGCAATTTTGATGCTGCCTATGAAGCGTTTGATTCTGTACTTGAGCTTGATCCAACTTACAATTACGCGCGTCTGAACCGCGGTATCGCCCTCTATTACGGCGGACGTTACCGGTTAGCGCAAGATGATCTGCTGGCGTTTTATCAAGACGATCCCAATGATCCTTTCCGTAGTCTGTGGCTCTGGCTTGTTGAAAGCAAGCTGGATGAGAAACAGGCAAAGGCGATGCTCAAACAGCGCCTTGACCGAGCGGACAGAGAGCAATGGGGATGGAACATCGTCGAATTCTACCTTGGCGATATCAGCGAAAGCACGCTGATGGAACGCCTGAAGGCAGACGCAACGGATAACACCTCGCTCGCTGAACATCTCAGTGAAACCAACTTCTATTTAGGTAAGTACTACCTAAGTCTGGGGGATAAGAGCAGCGCCACGGCACTGTTCAAGTTAGCGGTCGCTAACAACGTACACAACTTCGTTGAGCACCGTTATGCATTGTTGGAATTAGCGCTCTTGGGCCAGGAGCAAGACGACCTGGCAGAATCGGACCAGCAATAGCTGACGGACACTATCAGCCCATAACCCTTTGTAAGTCATCATCTTTACAGGTGAGGGCGTTTTTGTTCGTCAATCCATCTAATTTGAGCCGGTTCACACTTTTCGATGAAAAATGCAGATCATTTTCATGTTGAGTTATGTAGACTGGCCGCCATTGATACTGAGGCACTAGCACTACATGGCTGATATCGAAACCACTTTTACCGAACTGGGCCTGAAGGCTCCCATCCTTGAAGCACTTAACGATCTCGGGTACGAAAAACCGTCTCCGATCCAGGCTGCCTGTATCCCGCATCTGCTGGAAGGCCGCGACGTGCTGGGTATGGCGCAAACCGGTAGTGGTAAAACAGCAGCATTCTCCCTGCCGCTTCTGAACAACATCGATCCGGACCTGCGCGCCCCGCAGATCCTGGTGCTGGCTCCGACCCGCGAGCTGGCTGTACAGGTTGCAGAAGCCTGCAACGATTTCTCTAAACATATGCGCGGCGTTAACGTGCTGGCCCTGTACGGCGGCCAGCGTTACGACGTGCAGCTGCGCGCTCTGCGTCAGGGGCCGCAGATTGTAGTAGGTACGCCGGGCCGTCTGCTCGATCACCTCAAGCGCGGTACGCTTGATCTTTCCAACCTGAAAGGTCTGGTACTGGACGAAGCAGACGAAATGCTGCGCATGGGCTTCATCGAAGACGTGGAAACCATCATGGCGCAGATCCCGGAAGGGCACCAGACGGCGCTGTTCTCCGCGACCATGCCGGAAGCGATTCGTCGCATCACCCGCCGCTTCATGAAAGATCCGCAGGAAGTGCGTATCCAGACCAGCATCAACACTCGCCCGGACATTAGCCAGAGCTACTGGACCGTGTGGAATATGCGTAAGAACGAAGCGCTGGTGCGTTTCCTCGAAGCTGAAGATTTTGATGCCGCGATTATCTTCGTGCGTACCAAAAACGCGACCCTGGAAGTGGCCGAAGCGCTGGAGCGTAGCGGTTACAACAGTGCGGCCCTGAACGGTGACATGAACCAGGCGCTGCGTGAGCAGACCCTGGAGCGCCTGAAAGATGGCCGCCTGGATATTCTGATTGCAACCGACGTTGCCGCTCGCGGTCTGGACGTTGAGCGCATCAGCCTGGTGGTTAACTACGACATCCCGATGGACGCTGAATCTTACGTGCACCGCATTGGTCGTACCGGTCGTGCTGGCCGTGCCGGTCGCGCGCTGCTGTTTGTTGAAAACCGCGAGCGTCGCCTGCTGCGCAACATCGAGCGCACCATGAAGTTGACCATTCCGGAAGTTGAGCTGCCGAACGCAGAACTGCTGGGTCAGCGCCGTCTGGCGAAATTTGCTGGTCGCGTACAGCAGCAGCTGGAAAGCAGCGATCTGGAACAGTACCGTGCGTTGCTGGCGAAAATCCATCCGGCTTCTGAAGAAGAGCTGGATATTGAAACGCTGGCCGCTGCACTGCTGAAAATGGCACAGGGCGAACGCCCGCTGATCCTGCCGCCGGATCAGGTTGCTGAACGTCGTCCGAAGCGTGAATTCCGCGATCGCGATGACCGCCACGAGCGTGGTGATCGCGGTGAGCGTAGCGATCGTCCGCGCCGCGAGCGTCGTGACGTTGGCGATATGGAGCTGTATCGCATTGAAGTGGGCCGTGATGACGGTGTTGAAGTGCGTCATATCGTGGGCGCTATCGCCAACGAAGGCGACATCAGCAGCCGCTACATTGGCAACATCAAGCTGTTCGCTTCTCACTCCACTATCGAGCTGCCGAAAGGCATGCCGGGCGAAGTGCTGCAGCACTTTACCCGCACGCGCATCCTGAACAAGCCGATGAATATGCAGCTTATGGGCGATGCACAGCCGCGCGGTGAGCGCCGTGGCGGTGGCAACGGCAATGGCCGCAGCTTCGGCAATGGCGAGCGCAACGAGCGTCGCGGTGGTGGCGAAGGTCGTCGCTTCAGCGGTGAGCGTCGCGAAGGCGGAAATGGCAATGGTCGCTTCTCCGGCGAGCGCCGTGAAGGCGGTCGTGGCCCGCGTCGTGATGACAACGGTAACCGTCGCCGCTTTGGTGATTCATAATTGCGTGAAAATTCGGCGTTACGCGCCGTAAACTAAAATAAACAGTCCCGGTCCTGGCGATCGGGACTTTTTTTATCCTTTTTGTACTCATGTACTGGTACAATGTGCCATCGGCGCTACTGGAGCGCTTTGTACTGAAATCAGGGACATTGTAATGACAGCAGTTTTAGCGACCCGCCCCACGCCGTCCATACTCGGCGGCGTAATGATCATCGGCGGCACCATTATTGGCGCAGGCATGTTTTCTTTACCGGTAGTGATGTCCGGAGCCTGGTTCTTCTGGTCGCTGGCGGCGCTGGTCTTTACCTGGTTTTGCATGCTGCATTCGGGGCTCATGATCCTCGAAGCCAACCTAAACTATGCGCCAGGCGCGAGCTTTGACACCATCACCCGTGACTTACTGGGTAAGGGCTGGAACGTCATTAACGGCGTGTCGATAGCCTTTGTGCTCTACATCCTCACTTACGCCTACATTTCTGCCAGTGGCTCAATCATTCATCACACAATGGGTGAAATGGACATTGGCTTCTCACCACGCCTGGCGGGCTTTTTGTTTGCGCTGGTGGTGGCCTTTATTGTCTGGCTGAGTACCAGAGCGGTCAGCCGCATGACGGCCATCGTGCTGGGGGCGAAGGTCATCACCTTCTTTCTGACGTTTGGCAGTCTGCTGGGCCATGTGGAGCCAGCTACGCTGATGAACGTAGCCGAACAGAGTCCGAGCTATGCGCCGTATCTGCTGATGACGCTACCGTTCTGCCTGGCCTCATTTGGCTATCACGGTAACGTACCAAGCCTGATGAAGTACTACGGTCGCGAGCCAAAAATTATTATCCGTTGCCTGGTCTGGGGCACACTGATTGCGCTTGGCCTGTACGTCATCTGGTTGCTGGGGACGATGGGTAACATTCCGCGTCAGGATTTTATCGCCATAGCAGAGAAGGGCGGCAACATTGATGTGCTGGTACAGGCGCTGAGCGGTGTGCTGAAGAGTCCGTCGCTTAACCTGCTGCTGGTGATTTTCTCCAACTTTGCGGTGGCCAGCTCATTCCTGGGTGTCACGCTGGGCTTGTTTGACTATCTGGCTGACTTGTTTGGGTTTGATGATTCACCGCTGGGCCGTCTGAAAACGGCACTCATCACGTTCCTGCCACCGATGGTAGGCGGCCTTATTTGGCCGAACGGTTTTCTGTACGCCATCGGTTATGCCGGGCTTGCGGCCACTATCTGGGCGGCAATTGTCCCGGCGCTGCTGGCGCGGGCGTCGCGCCAGCGTTTTGGCAGCCCGCGCTTTCGCGTTTGGGGCGGCAAAGGCATGATTGCGCTGATTCTGCTGTTTGGTGCAGGTAATGCGCTGGTGCACATACTGTCGAGCTTCGACCTGCTGCCGGTATACAAATAGCTGACGTCAGAAAAGAAAGAGGGCCGAAAGGCCCTCTTTTTTATGAAATTAACGCCTGCCATTTAGCGTAAATGGTGAATCACCTGATTGCTGCTGCCGCGCCAGATAAGCGCCGGGTCTTTTAAATCCTGCACAAACTTGCCGTCTACCAGCACGTTAATCAGCTCAATCACTTCGCGTTGCGCATCGTTGAGTTCGTCCATCTTATAACCGGTCCAGACCCAGATATCTTTTCCCGGGCATTCGGCGCGCACGCGCTGCACCAGTCGCAGGATATCCGGCACATTTTGCGGATGCAGCGGGTCGCCGCCAGACAGCGACAGTCCCTGGCGCTTAACGCGGGTATCGTTAAGATCGGCAATGATGCGCGTTTCCATCTCCGGCGTGAAAGCCAGACCGGAATTGAGCCGCCAGGTGCTTTTGTTATAGCAGCCAGGGCATTCATGTACGCAGCCTGAAACAAACAGCGTACAGCGCGTACCTGGCCCGTTGACCACGTCTAGGGGGTAGTATTGGTGATAATTCATTTTGCCTTCACGTCTGTCACCGTGGCGGTGTTGGCTGCGCCTGCTCACCCCGGTCACTTACTTATGTAAGCTCCCGGGGACTCACAGACTTGCCGCCTTGCCACAGCACCAGACGTTTTGGCAAAACCTTATGCTGATTTCACGTCTGTCACCGTGGCGGTGTTGGCTGCGCCTGCTCACCCCGGTCACTGACTTCTGTCAGCTCCCGGGGACTCACAGTCTTGCCGCCTTGCCACAGCACCAGACGTTTTGGCAAAACCTTATGCTGATTTCACGTCTGTCACCGTGGCGGTGTTGGCGGCGCTTGCTCACCCCGGTCACTGACTTATGTAAGCTCCCGGGGATTCACAGACTTGCCGCCTTGCCACAGCACCAGACGTTTTGGCAAAACCTTATGCTGATTTCACGTCTGTCACCGTGGCGGTGTTGGCGGCGCCTGCTCACCCCGGTCACTGACTTATGTAAGCTCCCGGGGATTCACAGACTTGCCGCCTTGCCACAGCACCAGACGTTTTGGCAAAACCTTATGCTGATTTCACGTCTGTCACCGTGGCGGTGTTGGCGGCGCCTGCTCACCCCGGTCACTGACTTATGTAAGCTCCCGGGGACTCACAGTCTTGCCGCCTTGCCACAGCACCAGACGTTTTGGCAAAACCCAATGACCAGTGGTGGCTCTGATAAGTTGTCACATCATGGATGATTGAGTCAGCCTAACTGACCATTACCCAGATGTTTCACGCGGCGCTTCACTTCTTCCTGCTTACCGGCATTGAACGGGCGGGCATCGGGGCTGCCGAGGTAGCCGCACACGCGGCGAGTCACAGAAACGCGGGTTGCGTCGTGGTTGCCGCATTTAGGGCAGGTAAAGCCCTTGCTGGTGCACTCGAACTCGCCAGTGAAGCCGCATTCGTAGCATTCATCAATTGGCGTGTTGGTGCCGTAGTAAGGCACGTGCTGGTAGCTGTAGTCCCACACGTCTTCCAGCGCCTTCAGGTTGTGCTGCAGGTTAGGGTATTCGCCGTAGCAGATAAACCCGCCGCTGGCGATCGCCGGGTATGGTGCTTCAAAATCAATCTTGTCGTACGGATTAACCTTCTTCTCGACGTCGAGGTGGAAGCTGTTGGTGTAGTAGCCTTTGTCAGTTACGCCGTCTACCACGCCGAATTCAGCGGTATCCAGGCGGCAGAAACGGTCGCACAGGTTTTCGCTCGGCGTGCTGTACAGGCTAAAGCCGTAGCCCGTTTCTTCTTTCCACTTATCGACTGCGCTGCGCAGACGTTCGACAATCGCCACGCCTTTGGCACGCAGTTGCTCGCTGTCATACACGTGTTCGCCACCAGACAGGGCGTTGATGGTTTCGTGAATACCGATGTAGCCAAGAGAGATAGAGGCACGGCCATTTTTGAAAATGTCTGCCACGTTGTCGTCTGGCTTGAGGCGCACGCCGCAGGCACCTTCCATATACAGAATCGGTGCGACGCGCGCTTTCACGCCTTCCAGACGGGCAATACGCGTCATCAGCGCTTTCCTGGCCAGTTCCAGGCGGCTGTCGAGCAAGGTCCAGAAACGGTCTTCGTCGCCTTTTGCTTCCAGCGCAATGCGCGGCAGGTTGAGGCTGATAACGCCGATATTGTTGCGCCCGTCGTGGATCTGCTCACCGTTTTCCTCGTATACGCCGAGGAAGCTGCGACAACCCATTGGCGTTTTAAACGAGCCAGTGACTTCCACCACTTTGTCGTAATTAAGGATATCCGGGTACATGCGTTTGCTTGCGCACTCCAGCGCCAGCTGCTTTATATCGTAGTTCGCATCGCCAAACTTGTGGTTCAGGCCGTCGCGAATGGCGAAGACCAGCTTCGGGAACACAGCGGTTTTACGGTTTTTGCCCAGACCCGCAATGCGGTTGCGCAAAATTGAGGTTTGAATCAGGCGCGATTCCCAGCTGGTGCCAAGACCAAAGCCAAAGGTAACAAACGGCGTCTGGCCGTTGGCGGTATGCAGCGTATTGACTTCATATTCCAGCGACTGGAAGGCGTCATAGCACTCTTTTTCAGTGCGTGAGCGGGCGTAACCTTCGGCATCCGGGATATGCCATTCATCGGCAATACGGCGGTGTTTTTCAAAGCTGGCGCTCACAAACGGGGCCAGTACTTCATCAATGCGGTTAATGGTAGTGCCGCCGTAAATGTGGCTTGCGACCTGGGCAATTATCTGCGCGGTCACTGCCGTTGCGGTGGAAATAGACTTCGGCGGCTCGATTTCCGCGTTGCCCATTTTAAAGCCCTGGGTCAGCATGCCTTTGAGGTCGATAAGCATGCAGTTAAACATCGGGAAGAACGGCGAATAGTCGAGATCGTGATAATGCAGTTCACCACGCTCATGCGCGAGCACCACATCGCGCGGCAGCAGGTGCTGCCTGGCGTAGTGCTTGGCGACAATGCCTGCCAGCAGGTCGCGCTGAGTGGGAATCACTTTACTGTCTTTATTGGCGTTTTCGTTCAGCAGCGCGGCGTTGGTTTGCTCCACCAGCCCACGGATTTCGCGGTTGAGTTCACCACGCTTCTCGCGGGCGATATCACGGTCATGGCGATATTCAATGTAAGCACGGGCCAGATGTTTGTGAGGTCCTGCCATCAGCTGGTTTTCCACGGCGGTCTGGATATCGTTAATATCCACCTGCGTGAGCCCCTGCATTTGCGCGCTGACGATATCTGCGACGGTGGCGCAGTAATCTGCGTCATCGACTCCCGCTGCTTTAGCTGCACGAAGAATGGCTTCTTTAATGCGCGCCGGAACAAAAGGCGTTTTGCACCCGTCCCGTTTCATCACATGCGGTGTCATGATCTCTCCCTCAAAAACAAACAGGTTATACACAGTAGCTGGAAATCAATTACCAGCTACTGGTGTCAATGATTCAGTGGCTTACCCGATATCGACAAAATTTATCCACAGCCGCTGGCTTAAACGATAGCGTTGCGAAGCGACTGGTAGTAAGCGTAATACAATATATTGGGTCGGGTGGGATTTTATGGCCTATATGTAGTGATTTTCATCAAACATGTTTGCGTTTTTTTTGATACAGAACAAAGTAAATCTGGGGTGCCTGTCAGGGCAAGGCCGAGGGAGAAATGTTAAAAAAACCGTAAATGACTGACTGGTCAAATTTTGAGATTTTCGTGGGAAAAAGAAGCAGCGGGGCATTGCCCCGCTGTTTTTTTAGTTTACCAGCCAGTATACGGCTTCGAACGGTCGCAGCATCAGGCTGCCTGCCAGCGCGGGTGCCTGTGGGTAGTTACTCATCAAAATGCATGCATCGCTGGCGGTCATCTCGCTTTGCCAGCGTTGTGCTTCGCGGCTCAGGTTAGCGGCCACCACCAGCGTTTGTCCCTGATACTGGCGGCGGTAGCACCACAGCCACGGATGGTCAGGCAGCAGGTCCTGATAGTCGCCCCAGGTAAAGACGGGGTGGCATTTACGCAGGCGGATTAGGTTCTGGTAAGCGTAAAACACCGAATCCGGGTCTGCCAGCGCAGCTTGCGCATTCACAGTATCGAAGTTGTCTCCCAGACCAATCCACGGCGTGCCGGTGGTGAAACCGGCATTCTCGCTGTTGTTCCACTGCATGGGTGAGCGGCCATTATCGCGAGATTTGCTGGCAAGGATGGCCAGCAGTTCGTCGGCCTCTCGCCCTGCGGCGTTCAGCTCGGCAAACATATTGTGGCTTTCCACATCGCGGTAATCGGCAAGATTGCCATAGTGCGGGTTGGTCATACCCAACTCTTCGCCCTGGTAGATATAAGGAGTGCCCTGCATTCCGTGCAGCACCATGCCAAGCATTTTTGCGGCCGGTACGCGCAGCGCACCCTCGTCGCCAAAGCGTGAAACAATGCGCGGTTGGTCGTGGTTACACCAGAACAGCGCGTTCCACGCGACATTGTGCATGCCCCGCTGCCAGTGGCTGAACAGCGCTTTCAGCGCCACAAAATCCGGCGGTGCCTTCGTCCACTTTTCACCGTTCGGATAGTCCACTTTCAGGTGATGGAAGTTAAACGTCATCGACAGCTCGGCGCCATCCAGCGCCCCGTAGCGCTGACAGTTTTCCAGCGACGTTGACGACATTTCGCCCACCGTCATCAGGCCGCGTGGGGTAAAGACATCGCGGCTGAACTCCTGCAAAAACTCGTGGATACGCGGCCCATCGGTGTAGAAACGACGGCCATCGGCGCCGGGCGCATCCTCCGGAAAACGCTGGTCTTTTGACACCAGATTAATTACGTCCAGACGTAGCCCATCCACACCGCGATCGGCCCAGAACTCACAGACCTTTTTCAGCTCGTTGCGTACCTGCGGGTTCTCCCAGTTGAGATCCGCCTGCTCAGGCGCGAACAGGTGCAGATAATACTGCCCACTTTCGGCGTGCCAGCGCCAGGCGTTGCCACCGAATTTAGACCGCCAGTGGTTAGGTACTTGCTCCGGTGTACCATCGCGCCAGATATAAAACGCGCGATACGGACTGTCTTTGTTCAGTGCTTCACGAAACCATGCGTGTTGGGTCGACGTATGGTTGAGCACCATATCCAGAATAATGCGCATGCCGCGCTGGTGGGCGCCGTCAACCAGTCTGTCGAAGTCCTCCAGCGTGCCGTAAGTTGGGTCAATGGCGGTATAGTTGGCGACGTCATACCCGTTATCCACCTGCGGCGACACATAAAATGGCGTCAGCCAGAGGGCATCCACACCGAGCTTTTGCAGGTAGTCGAGGCGTTCAATCACGCCCTGCAGGTCGCCGGTGCCGCTGCCGGTGGTGTCCTGGAAGCTCTTCGGGTAGATCTGGTAAACAGTGCCGTTCTGCCACCAGTGAGGAATTGTCTGCATAAATCACTGTCCTGATGAGGTGAAAAAGGGCGTCACCGACGCCCTGAAAAAACGAACTTACACCGCCTGGAGTGCGTCCTGACGCACTTTGCGTTTGTAGACGATGCTGGTCAGTAGCATCGGCACCACAATGGCAATGACCATCGCCATTGAGTAAACCTGCCAGTAGGTCGGCTGGATGGACAGAATGCCCGGCAGGCCGCCAACGCCAATGCCGTTTGCCATCACACCGCTCAGCCCACACAGCAGGGCCGCGAGGCCAGAGCCAATCATTGCGCACAGCATCGGGAAGCGGTATTTCAGGTTGATGCCGTACATCGCCGGTTCGGTCACGCCGAGCCAGGCAGAAATCGCTGCTGGTACAGAAACCTCACGCTCTTTGTCTTTGCGACTGGAAATGATGATGCCCACCACCGCAGCGCCCTGCGCAATGTTCGACAGCGCAATCAGCGGCCACACTGGCGTACCGCCCATGTTCTGGATCATCTGCATATCAATCGCGAGCGTGGTCTGGTGCACGCCGGTAATCACCAGCGGTGCGTAAAGGAAGCCAAACAGCGCGGCACCAATCGGGGCAAAACTGCCGGTCATCAGGTGGCGCACCACCCAGGCAACGCCGTCGCCAATGGCGCGACCAACCGGGCCGATAATGGCATGAGCGAGGAACACGGCAATAATCAGCGAGCACACCGGCACAATCACCAGATAGAGATAGTCCGGTACGATGCGCTTGAGGCGTGTTTCGATAAAACCGAGCGCCAGGCCTGCCATCAGCGCCGGAATCACCTGCGCCTGATAGCCTACTTTCTCAATGGTGAACCAGCCAAAGTGCCAGATTTCCGGTACCTGGCTGCCCAGCAGATAGGCGTTCATGAGCTGTGGTGACACCAGCGTCACGCCAAGCACGATGCCGAGAATGGGTGTGCCGCCCATTTTGCGTACCACCGACCAGCAAATCCCTACCGGCAAATAGAAGAAAATCGCCTCGCCAATCAACCACAAGAAGTCGTAAGCGGTTTGCAGCGCCGGGTACATCTGTGCCAGCGTCTGGCCGTTGCTCATCGGCACATCACCGATAACGTTACGGAAACCGAGGATCAGGCCGCCGCTGATAAGCGCGGGCAGCAGCGGAAAGAAAATTTCCGCAAAGTGAGAAATCCAGCGTTCGTGCCACTTCATGTTCTGGCGTGCGGCCAGCTTTGCCTGTTCTTTGTCTGCACTGCTGTGGCCGCTGGTGGCCAGCAGTGCCTTGTAGTAATCACCTACGTTGGTGCCAATCACCACCTGGAACTGGCCGGCGTTAGTAAAGCAGCCTTTCACCATTGGCAGGTTTTCAATCTCTGTCGGGTTAGCGTGTGCGGGGTTGTTCAGCACAAAGCGCAGGCGGGTGATGCAGTGAGAGACGGTCGCGATGTTGTCGCGCCCGCCAACCAGCGCAATCAACCTGTCGATATCATGTTGGTTTATTTTGCTCATTATGAATTCCCATTCTGAGGGGAAGGAGGGTCCACGGTTTTGTTCTGGGTGAGACGTTATCCTGTAATGCTGTCCCGCGAAATGGGAACGTTCCCGAAACAGGAAAGCGATCACAAATACGGTGCGTTTGCCTCGCCTGGCAAGGCGTTAGACGAGTCGTGAGGGAATGACGATACGTTCGGGATTTGCGTTGGTATTGATGCGGGAAATCAGCTGAGAAGCGGCCTGGCGGCCCGCTTCCGGGTAGCCAGGATCAACGGTAATGGTTTCCGGGTAGAGAAACTTCAGCAGCGGTGTGTTGCCCACACTCGCCAGTTGGATGCCGTTGCGCTGTTGCTGTTGCAGATACTTACTGGCGCCAATGGCAAGTGTATCGGTGGCACACACCAGCGCCGTGGTTTGCGGCGTAAGCACTTCTGAAGCATGCTCAAAACCCAGTTTCATGGTCAGGCCGGGCAGGGCGAAATGGGGCGTCAGATTATGGCGTGCGCAGAAATCCATATACGATTTGTGGCGCAGCAGGCCAGTTGTGGAGTCCGTGTGCGGCACGCCGAGAAAGCTGATGTGGCGATGGCCCTGGCGGTAAAGGCTCTCCATTAACAGCGCGATAGCGCCCAGGTCATCGTAACAAACGCAGCTAAACCCTTCGATTTCGCGTGCAAGCATCACCAGGCTTTGTTGCCACGGGCGAAGCAGGGCTTCCGGAATATCGCTGAAGCCAAACAGAATAACGCCGTCAACGTTACGCTGGCGCAGCATGCGCAGGTGCTCTTCAACCAGCGTCAGAGAGAACTGGCTTTCCATCATAATCGGGTCGTAACCGGCGGCATAAAATGCGGGCAGCATGGTTTGCACGGCGAGGTTTTCAGACAGGGAGTCCAGGCGCGTGACAATAACGCCCACCACTTTATCACTCTGGCTGCGCATGGCCCTGGCTGAGCGTGACGGGGAGAATCCCTTCTGGTTGACTATCGCCAGTACCTTTTCGCGCGTGGCCTCGCTGACGCCGTTTTCGTTATTCAGTACGCGTGAAACGGTGGACTTGCCTACGCCGCTCAGGCGAGCGATATCTTTGATAGTCAGACGATTACTCATGCGCTCAGTTCTTCTACGTATTGGGTGCACGTTAAGGGACTGCTACAGGCTAATGGAATGGCGATAAACCGCAATGAGAAAGCGTCGGTTATTTGCTTTAGATGCGGATGATGCCGTGATTTATGTCCTTGTTCGCAATCACTGGTGCATTAAGTGGTATCGGGACCATGCCGATCGCTGTGTAGCGGTTGTAGCCTGGACGAATGGTGTACAAGGGCTGCCCTGAAAAGGAAACCTCCGTCGCGATTATGGCCCGCCACAGGACTAAATGTGACAGGATGTGATCCGGGTCCTGCTGCACAGTTTGCGCTACTTGTCCTGGCGTGTTACCAGAATGACCTGAATTTTCTTATCACCAGGAAGGTACATTTCATGTTTAAAACAGTGCGTTATGCCGTACTGCTGTGTGGGGCGGCAATGAGTTTTCCCGGTCTGGCGTCGCCTGCCGGAGATCTCCCTTTGATGCCCTGGCCAACACAGGTAGAGCGCCCGTCTGAAGAAGGGCGTCTGGTGTTAGATAATGGAATATCAATTGTGGTCAAGGGCGACCAGCTTGATGAGGAGGTCGCCCGCTGGCGGCATCGCATCGCGTTACAGTTGGGGTGGACGCTAAAGCCGCAGACTGAGGCAACAAAGCATTGCACGATTTCCATTGAGATTGCGCAAAAGGTCTCGCCGCAGCCGCAGGAGAATAGTGATGAAAGTTATCGCCTGAGTATCACTGCCGCGGGGATTAAGCTCACCGCGCAGACCCGCTTTGGTGCAATGCGCGGCATGGAAACGCTGCTGCAGCTTATTCGCCCGGGCGCGGAGGATGTCAGCGTTCCGTATCTCACTATTGAAGACAGCCCGCGCTTTCCCTGGCGCGGCGTACTGCTGGACTCTGCCCGCCACTTCCTGCCCGTCAGCACTATTTTGCGCCAGCTTGACGGCATGGCCGCAGCCAAGCTCAACGTGCTGCACTGGCATCTGACCGACGACCAGGGCTGGCGCTTCACGTCAGCCCTCTATCCAAAGTTGCAGCATGTAGCCAGCGACGGTCAGTTCTACACCCAGGCACAAATGCGAGAAGTGGTGCGTTATGCCACTCGCTTAGGCATTCGTGTTGTGCCGGAAATCGACTTGCCAGGCCATGCTTCGGCCATTGCCGTGGCGTATCCGGAGTTAATGAGCGCGCCAGGCCCTTATGAAATGGAGCGCGAGTGGGGCGTACTTACGCCGGTGCTGGACCCTTCGAATGAAGCGGTCTATCAGTTTGTCGACAGCATTGTGGGTGAAGTCGCTGCCATTTTCCCTGACAGCTACCTGCATATCGGTGGCGATGAAGTGGACGATACGCACTGGAAGGCGAATCCAAAGATTCAGGCCTTTATGCGCGAGAATAACCTCGCCGACAGCCACGCGTTGCAGGCTTACTTTAACCAGCGGCTGGAAACTATCCTGGAAAAACATAACCGCCGCATGGTGGGTTGGGATGAAATTTTTCACCCGGACCTGCCAAAGAGCATTCTGGTTCAGTCCTGGCAGGGACAGGATGCACTGGGCAGCATTGCTAAAGCGGGCTATCGCGGCATTCTCTCCACCGGCTTTTATCTCGACCAACCGCAGTCTGCTGCGTACCACTATCGTAACGAGCCGTTGCCAAAGGGGCTAAATGGTGTGGATAAACTGTCAGCGCAGGATAGCGCCCAGAGTTGGGCGTTTACTATGCCGCGGCTTAAGGGCAGTGCAGTAGAAGGCAGTTTCACTCTGGTGAAAGGGACCGCATCCCAGGCGTGGCGCGGATTTATCGATTTCAAAGGCAAATCGCGGCGTGCAGTGCGCGATATTCGCTGGCTTAACGACCAGCAGGTGACGTTCAGCGTCGATACCTGGATGGGCGACGTGCGCCCGGTGGTGACGCTGAACAAAGAGGACCTGAGCGGCTATTTCCTGGTAGGAAATGTGCGTTACCCGGTGAGCGGTAACAAGCTGTCGTCCGTGCCTGTGGGCTTAGCGCCCAACGTTCCGGCGGCCTCGCAGATGACAAATATCATCGGCGGAGAGGCAGCGTTATGGGCAGAAAACATTGTCGGTTCTATTCTTGATATCAAACTGTGGCCGCGCGCCTTTGTGGTGGCAGAGCGCCTGTGGTCAGAGCCAGATGTTGACGATGTAGATAACATGTATCAGCGTTTACAGAGCGTTGATGGCTGGTCGACGATTTCCGCAGGGCTTCAGCAGTACAGCCAGATGCAGGCTCATATGACGCGCCTTGCCGGTACGGGTGATGTACTGGCCTTGCAGGTGCTCGCCCAGGCACTGGAGCCTGCGCAGTATTACACGCGCCATCACCTGAAATACCAGGCAGGAAATTATCATCAGTTTGAACCGCTCAACCGGCTGGCAGATGGCCTGCCAGCCGAAAGCATGACGGTGCGCCAGATTGATGGTTGGGTAGACCGTCTGTTGGCCGGGCGTAAAGACAAAGCCAGCGCGCAGGCGTTGCGTAATGTGTTTACCCGCTGGCGCGACAACACCGACGATGTCGTGTCAGTGATTGACGGCAATTACGTGCTCAAGCCGCTTAAGCCGGTTGTTGAGGATGTAAAGCGTCTGGCTGAGATGGGGCTACGTTTGACGGAGTTGGTTGAGCGCGGCGAAAGCATCAGCGAGCGCCAACGTAAAGCGTGGCAGTACCAGCTGGATGAAGCCGCTCAGGTACGTGATGAAGTGGTGATTGCGGTGGTTTATCCGCTGGAGAAATTGCTGCGTGCGGTAGGACGCAACAGCGGCACATAAAAAAAGCCGCATAAAGCGGCCTGACGCATTTCATAAGAAAAACGAACGCATTATGCGTTCGTTTTTTTATGAATCGATTAGCGACGCACAGCGATCGCTTCGATTTCGATTTTCACGTCTTTAGGCAGACGCGCCACTTCGACGCAGGAGCGTGCCGGGAACGGCGCGTTATGCTCGGTGAAAAATGCCTCATAGGCGGCGTTCACGGTGGCAAAATCGTTGAGGTCTTTTACAAACACCGTGGTTTTCACAATATCGGCCACTGTCAGGCCGGCTGCTTCAACCACGGCCTTCACGTTTGCCAGTGACTGGCGCGCCTGCGCCGTGACATCGTCCGGCACGTCACCGGTTTTCGGGCAGACCGGGATCTGGCCGGAAGTGATAATCATGCTACCCAGATCGACGCCCTGGACATACGGGCCGATGGCGGCCGGTGCGTTGGTGGTGCTGATTTCGCGTGACATATTTTCTCCAAAAAGGTGTAAAAGCTGCGCTCAATTATAAGGAGCCTGTCGGCTATTACCAGCCTCTCAGCCGGCCAGAACCACCTGATGCGAGAACTCTTTCTCGCAATATTTGCACTTAAGCGTGATGGCGTCGTGGCGCTGCCTGACGGCAAAACTGGAGGCGACGGGTTCACTGCGGCTGATGCAGTTGCTGTTCGGGCAGATAAGCACCTTCTCAATGCGCTCTGGCAGCGTCGGATTACTTTTACCTACCACTTCATAATCGTCGATGCGGTTTACCGTGGCGTGAGGCGCGTACAGCGCCAGCTGGTTAACCTGCTCATCGGTGAGAAACGTATTTTCGATTTTAATCAGGTCTTTGCGCCCCTGTTCGCGGGAGGGCAGGTTCAGGCCAATGGTAATGCGCTGGTCGGTTTCCGTCAGGCGGAACAGCGTCAAAAGCGTAAAACCAACGTGTGCCGGAATATGGTCGATGACCGTGCCGCACTTAATCGCTTCGACCTGCAGTTTGTTATCGTGTGTCATCGTTTTTCCCCTTACAGAACCAAATCCTGAGTCAACACCAGCGCCAGCAGTGCCTGGCGCGCGTAGATGCCGTTACCGGCCTGCTGGAAATACCAGGCATGCGGCGTTTTATCGACATCGGTTGTGATTTCATCAATGCGCGGCAGCGGGTGCAGCACTTTCATATTGGCGCGTGCGTCGGTGAGGCTTGCCGCGCGCAGGACAAACTGGGCTTTCACGTTGGCATATTCAGACGGGTCGAGACGCTCTTTTTGCACGCGTGTCATATACAGAATGTCGACCTGCGGCACCACTTCTTCAATGCTCTCATGCAGGCTCCAGACGATGCCTTTTTCATCCAGCATATCGAGAATGTATTGCGGCATTGCCAGCGCGTTGGGGGCGATAAAGAAGAAGCGGTTGCCGTTGAATTTCGCCAGCGCCTGGGCCAGTGAATGCACGGTGCGCCCGTATTTCAGGTCGCCCACCATGGCAATATTGAGGTTGTCGAGGCGCTGCTGGGTTTCACGAATGGTAAACAGGTCGAGTAACGTTTGTGTGGGATGCTGGTTGGCGCCATCGCCGGCATTGAGCACCGGAATTGTGCCAGAGAACTCTGTTGCAAGACGCGCTGCACCTTCCTGAGGGTGGCGCATCACAATGGCATCCACATAGGTGCTGATAACCGAAACGGTATCTGCCAGCGTTTCGCCCTTTTTGCCAAGCGAGGTATTGCTGCTGTCGGAAAAACCGACCACCGAGGCGCCCAGGCGGTGAATGGCGGTTTCAAACGACAGGCGGGTGCGGGTGGAGGCTTCAAAAAAACAGCTGGCAACCACTTTATGGCGCAGCAGTTCCGGTTGCGGATTCGCTTTTAGCTTTGCGGCGGTTGCCAGCACCAGTTCAAGCTCGTCGCGGTTCAGATCGTTTATTGAAATCACGTGTTTCTGGTAAAGCGGATTAGCCATTGTGTTCTCCTGTTCGCGCGCCACCCGGTCGGTTGCGGACAAAAAAAAGCCCCTCAATGAGGGGCTTTTTTGAAATGAAAAGGGGCGGGAGAGCGAAAAACGGCAGGCCTGCGCCTGTATTCAGGCGGTGAGGTGTGACGTGTTGTCCAGCTCGCAGAACCATGCTTCCTCCCGGCAAATTGTCGGGAATTATACGCATGCCGCTCATCACATCAAGCAAAAATGCGCTGTTTTTTTCAGCCAGCAACCGATTGCCTTTTGGGTACAGATGTATCTGGAAAAGGCGGATTGCGCACAATTTTGTTCAGATTTATTAATGGGTGCTGATAAGGTATTTCGTGCAGTACTTAATATTTATTGATAAAAAATAAATATAACAGGGAGATGAAATGATCGTTGGCAATATTAATGCGCCTCTGCACTGGCTACCCGTTTATTTGCGTGAAGCCATTGAGGAATGTAAGCATTACATCACGGATCACAATTTTACCGGTCGGCATAGCATTGATGGCGATCGTTTATATGTGCAGATATCAGAGGATATGACCGAGCCCAGGGAAGCGAGGCTGGCGGAATATCACGTGCACTACCTCGACATTCACGTTGTACTGCGTGGCTGCGAAGGCATGGTGTTCAGCTGCCATCCCGGCGGGCGAGCGGATAATGACTGGCTGGTAGAGAATGACATTGCCTTCCAGGCAGAAGGACGCCAGGAAAAAATGCTGGTGCTCGATGAGGGCGATTTTGTCATCTTCTGGCCTGGTGAGGTGCATAAACCGCTGTGCGCCGTGGGTGAACCGGCGCGGCTGCGCAAAGCCATCATCAAACTGTGGGTGAAATAAGACAGGCGTCCTCCCCCGCCGGGAGAGGACGCGGGTTCAGGCCTGCGGTGCCAGGGTTGCAACCATCACCGCTTTAATGGTGTGCATGCGGTTTTCTGCCTGGTCAAACACAATGCTGTGGGGGGATTCAAACACCTCGTCAGTGACTTCCATCCCGTTCTCTAACCCATATTCCTGCGCCATTTGTTTGCCAACGGTGGTCTGGTCGTCGTGAAACGCGGGCAGGCAGTGCAGGAACTTAACCTGTGGGTTGCCGGTCAGCGCAAGCATGGCGCTGTTGACCTGGTAAGGGCGCAGCAGCGCGATGCGCTCTGCCCATTTGTCTTTGGCTTCACCCATTGAGACCCACACATCTGTATAAATAAAGTCCGCACCCTTAACGCCTTCGGCAATATCTTCGCTAAGCGTAATACGCCCGCCGGTTTTTTCGGCCAGCGCGCGGCATTCGGCCACCAGCGCGTCGTCGGGCCAGCAGGCCTGTGGTGCCACCAGCCGTAAATCAAGCCCGGTGAGTGCGGCGGCTTCCAGCATGGAGTTGCCCATGTTATTGCGTGCATCGCCAACGTAGGCGAGCGTCATCTGGCTGAGGTTTTTGCCCGGCAGATGCTCTTGCATGGTCAGCAGATCCGCCAGCAGCTGGGTAGGATGATATTCGTTGGTCAGGCCGTTCCAGACCGGCACGCCAGCGAATTGTGCCAGCGTTTCCACAATTTGCTGGCCGTGGCCGCGGTACTGGATGCCGTCATACATGCGGCCCAGCACGCGTGCCGTGTCCTTGATGGACTCTTTATGGCCAATCTGGCTGCCGCTGGGGCCGAGGTAGGTCACGCGAGCGCCCTGGTCAAATGCGGCAACTTCGAAAGAGCATCGTGTGCGTGTTGAGTCTTTTTCGAAGATGAGCGCGATATTCTTGCCGGTGAGGTGCTGCACTTCGTTGCCCTGTTTTTTATCATTTTTCAGGCGCGCGGCGAGGGTAAGTAACCCGGCGATCTGGGCGGGGGTAAAATCCAGTAATTTCAGGAAATGGTGCTGGAACATCGACATTCTGGCCTCTCATAGCACATGCTAATTGTTGAATTTAAATTCAATCTATCTGTATGAATATTCATTTTCAACCCCATGGTAAATCTTTTTCCTCGGAAGGTGGTGACAATCACGGGCGTGTGTGAAAATAACGGTATCTGCCACTCACTGAGGACCACGCTATGGCAAACCCGGAATTACTGGAAGAGCAGCGCGAAGAAACGCGGCTGATTATTGAAGAACTTCTCGATGATGGCAGCGATCCGGATGCGCTGTATACCATCGAGCACCATTTCTCGGCAGATGACTTTGAAACGCTGGAAAAACTGGCCGTAGAAGTGTTCAAACTGGGTTATGAAGTGACCGACGCCGAAGAGCTGGAAGTGGAAGAGGGCGACACCGTTATCTGCTGTGATGCACTGAGCGAATGTGCGCTTAAGGCTGAGCTTATTGATGTTCAGGTTGAGCAACTGATGAACGTGGCGGAAAAATACGGCGTAGAGTACGACGGCTGGGGCACCTACTTTGAAGATGGCGAAGACGGTGAGGATGATGACGACTACGTTGACGAAGATGACGACGGCGTGCGCCACTAAGCCGTAACGTGTTGATATGCGGCGACGCCCGTCGCCGCATTTAAGGAAAGAGCGATGACCCATCAGGAGATTCTTGCCCCCGTTCTCAGTTTTTTGCCCTGCGCTACGCCGACTGCCTGGATTGAACAGGCCAGACGCCCGGAAAACTTGCCACTGCTGCTGACCGACCACATGATTTGCGAACTGAAGGCGGCCCAGACGGCCATGCTGCTGATTCGTAAATATGTGGCCGATAAAGCAGGTGCGCAGACGTTGCTGGAGTGGCTCAAACCTTACGAAGCGTTCACCTTTCGCGGCGGGCCGGAGCCGGACATTGCCGCGCTCAATAAGCGCATTGGCAAAAACGCTATGCCGCAAACCGACGATCCCTGGGGCCAGGCGTTGATTGACAGCATGGTGCTGCTTATCAAAGAAGAACTGCATCATTTTTTACAGGTGCGCGAGGTGATGATTGCCCGCGACATTCCTTATGTAAAAATTACTGCCAGCCGCTACGCCCGTGGCCTGCTGCGGGAAGTGCGCACCTTCGAGCCTGTGGCGCTGGTGGATAAACTTATCTGTGGTGCCTACATCGAAGCCCGCTCCTGCGAGCGCTTTGCGGCGCTGGCGCCCTATCTCGATGAGTCGCTGGAGAGGTTTTACATCTCGCTACTGCGCTCTGAAGCGCGCCATTATCAGGATTATCTGGCGCTTGCACAGCAGATTTCCCCTGAGGATATTGCGCCGCGCGTGCGCGCTATTGGTAAGGCAGAGGCCGAGCTTATCCTGTCTCCAGATGATGAATTCCGTTTTCACAGCGGCACGCCCGCGTAAATACCCTAAAATTAGCGCAGCGGGAGGTGTTCTCCCGCTGTTGTATTGAGGGAGTGGCATGAACTGGCTGTACGTTATCCTTGCTGTTTATATCGTCGCGGCGCTGCTTATTGCGCTGGCGCTGTTGCGTAAAAAACGCTGGCCCTGGGTGCCGGTAGTGCTGGCTGCGGCGTTCGTGCTATGGAAGTCACTGGACGTGCCCCGTTTTTTGCCGCCGGGCAGCGGTGGCGATGTGCAAAGCGAGCAGGCGGCGTTTGATGTGGAAGTGGCGCATCAGCCGATATTGCAGGTGATTCGTGAACAGGAACCCGCGTTGTTTGACCAACTGCGCAAGCAGGCGATGGTGCTGGAGCAGGAAGGGCGCAGCGGCGAGCAGATAGTGGCGGCACTCCAGCCGCAGGTCACTGCCTTGCAGGTGAAGCGCCTGCAAAGTGCGCCGGATGCCAGCGTCATCCGCTATATGCAGGCGAACATGCAGCAAACGGTGCTCATGCAAAAAGAGAGCGACGATGCCTGTTTTCGCTTCCTGTTTCCGGCGGTGCGCGGCGGCGTAAATGCCGCAGAGATCCTGCCGGCCGAGGTCACCTCGCACCGCATGCAGGTGGATGCCGAGATGATGCGTGCGGCACTCGGACCTGAGAGCCATACCATGACGGATGAGGAGCGAGCGCAGGCGCAAAAAGATTTTCTGCCGGTGCTACAGGCGCTGGTGAATGAATATGGCCGCGACGTGGAGCTGATTTCTAAGCCGCAGCAGGCGCAAAACCTGCAACAGGAAGGTAAGGTGTGCAACATCGTGCAAACCCTGTGGCGGCGGGTGCTGGCGCTGCCTGCTCCGAAAGCGGCATCAATTATTCGCCTTTCGGTGGCGCTCGAAGAGCAAAATACGCCACGTCGGGAGGTTATGCCTTAAAAGTGTGCTACAGCCTGAGGCCGTTCACTGTCACGGGAAAGCGCAGGAGTTCAGGGTAAAGTCAGGGTCTTTCCCGTCACGTCGCGTGGTGGTCATTCGGGCGGCCTTAGCTACCCTCAGCGCATAACCTCAAGCGCCTGTTTACCGCCTGACAGCCCGCCAGGTATAACGATTTACAGCGCCACTGCGCCTGACGCCTGCGTTTTCACAGCACCTTCAGCATTCGCACTTCACAGTCAACGTGCCCGGTGTTACCGAGCGGTTCGCTGATATGTTCAAAGCCAAGACGCTCATAGAGCGCGATAGCCTGCTTAAGCATTGCCGTGGTCTCCAGATAGCAGCGGCGAAAACCCTGCTCGCGGGCAAACGCCATTGCGGTGAGCGCCAGCTTTTTTGCCTGGCCCTGACCGCGCGCCTGCGCCAAAAAGTACATCTTTTGCAGTTCACAAATATCCGGCTCGCTGCCTGACAACGGCGCAATGCCACCGCCGCCCACCACCTCGCCTGCCTGCTCCAGCACCCAGTAGGCATGGCTCGGCTGGCTGTAGGTATCAAAAAGCGTATCAAGGTTTGGGTCGGCCACGGTGTAGCCTTTATCTGCGGTCAGGCCAAATTCGGCGGAGACCAGGCGAATGACGCGGGCGATAGCCGCATTGTCTTCAATGCGCAGGCGGCGCATCTGCAATTCAACCGGAGTGGCAATGCTCATAGCAAACTCAATGCGTAGGTTATAACGAAAGACGTTATTGAACTAAATAGCATCGCCAGCACGCGGGTGCAAGCGAGGATATCTCAGCAGGAGAAAAACCCTCCCCGGGCGGGGAGGGTGAGGGCATTACAGCGCGGCGATGGTCGCCTGCTGCTCAATCAGTTTTGCTTTAGCATCGTGGAAGCCCTGCAGGCGCTCACGCTCTTTAGCCACCACCTCTTGCGGGGCGCGGGCCACAAAACCTTCATTGTTGAGCTTGCTTTCAATCTTACCGATCTCAATCTCAACTTTGCCGATTTCTTTCGTCAGGCGCTCCAGTTCGGCCGCTTTGTCGACCAGGCCCGCCATCGGGATCAGGAGCTCGGCACCGTCAACAATCTTGGCGACGGAAACCGGACCTTTGTCGTCGGCAGGCAGCACGGTGATGCTTTCCAGGCGCGCCAGCGTTTGCAGGAAGCTCTGGTTAGCGCTCACGCGGCGCTGCACGTCGGCGCTGGCACCGCGCAGCAGCAACGCCAGCGGTTTACCCGGAGAGATGTTCATCTCAGCGCGGATGTTACGCACGGCGACAATAGCCTGCTTGAGCCACTCGGTATCCACCGTTGCGCTATCGTCTTCACGTGCCGTGTCGTAAGCCGGGAACGGCTGCAACATAATGGTGTCCGCGCTGATGCCTTTGATGGTCTTCACGCGCTGCCAGATGGTTTCGGTGATAAACGGAATAATCGGGTGCGCCAGGCGCAGCAGCGCTTCCAGCACCGTCACCAGCGTGTTGCGGGTGCCGCGCAGTTCGGCTTCGCTACCGCCGTTCATCACCGGCTTGGTCAGTTCCAGGTACCAGTCACAGAACTGGTTCCAGGTGAACTCATAAAGAATACCGGCGGCGATATCAAAGCGGTAGGTGTCCAGCGCGTCGCGGTACGCCTTCACGGTGCGGTTGAATTCCGCCAGAATCCAGCGGTCTGCCAGCGACAGCGTCATCTCGCCGCCGTGGAAGCCGCAGTCCTGGTCTTCGGTATTCATCAGCACAAAGCGGCTGGCGTTCCACAGCTTGTTACAGAAGTTGCGGTAGCCTTCAAGGCGCTTCATGTCCCAGTTAATGTCGCGACCGGTAGAGGCCAGCGCCGCCAGCGTAAAGCGCAGGGCATCGGTGCCGTGCGGCTCAATACCGTTGGGGAACTGCTTCTCGGTGCGCTTGCGGATTTTCTCGGCCAGCTGCGGCTGCATCATGTTGCCGGTACGTTTTTCCAGCAGGTCGGTAAGCGAAATCCCGTCTACCATGTCCAGCGGGTCGATAACGTTGCCTTTGGACTTGGACATCTTCTGGCCTTCGTCATCGCGAATCAGGCCGGTCATGTAAACAGTCTTAAACGGCACCTGCGGCTTACCGTCTTCGTCTTTGATGAAGTGCATGGTCATCATGATCATGCGCGCAATCCAGAAGAAGATGATGTCAAAGCCACTCACCAGCACGCTGGTCGGATGGAAGGTCTTCAGCGCATCGGTATTTTCCGGCCAACCGAGGGTAGAGAAGGTCCACAGTGCAGAAGAGAACCAGGTGTCGAGCACGTCTTCGTCCTGGCGCAGCGCCACGTCGGCGGCAATGTTGTTCTCTTTACGCACTTCTTCTTCGTTGCGGCCAACGAACACGTTGCCTTCTGCGTCGTACCACGCCGGAATGCGGTGGCCCCACCACAGCTGGCGGGAGATACACCAGTCCTGAATGTCGCGCATCCAGGAGAAGTACATGTTCTCGTATTGCTTCGGTACAAACTGGATATCACCGTTTTCCACCGCTTCAATCGCCGGTTTCGCCAGCGGCGCGACGCGCACGTACCACTGGTCGGTGAGCATCGGCTCAATGACCACGCCGCCGCGATCGCCATAAGGCACGGTCAGGTCATGCGGTTTAATTTCTTCCAGCACGCCCAGTTCATCAACGGCAGCCACAACGGCTTTACGCGCGGCAAAGCGCTCCATGCCGCGAAACTGTGCCGGGATCTCATCGCTGTAGACGTCAGATTCCACGCCGTTGGTGTCGAACACCTGCGCGCTTTCACGGATATCGCCGTCAAAGGTCAGAATGTTGATCATCGGGAGCGCGTGGCGCTTGCCGACTTCATAGTCGTTAAAATCGTGCGCCGGGGTGATTTTCACGCAGCCGGTGCCTTTTTCCATGTCGGCGTGCTCGTCGCCCACAATCGGAATACGGCGGTTAATCAGCGGCAGTACTACAAATTTGCCGATCAAATCTTTATAGCGCGGATCTTCCGGGTTAACGGCAACGCCGGTATCGCCCAGCAGGGTTTCCGGACGCGTGGTGGCAACCACCAGGTAATCTTTGCCGTCGGCGGTTTTCGCACCGTCAGCCAGCGGATAGCGGATATGCCACATTGAGCCTTTTGACTCGCGGTTTTCCACTTCGAGGTCAGAAATTGCGGTGCGCAGTTTCGGGTCCCAGTTAACGAGACGTTTGCCGCGGTAGATCAGGTCTTCTTTATGCAGGCGAACAAACACTTCTTTCACCGCGTTAGACAGGCCTTCGTCCATGGTGAAGCGCTCACGCTCCCAGTCCACGGAGTTGCCGAGGCGGCGCATCTGGCGGGTAATGGTGCCGCCGGACTCTGCCTTCCACTGCCAGATTTTGTCGATGAAGGCATCGCGACCGTAATCGTGACGGTTTTTGCCTTCTTCGGCGGCAATTTTGCGCTCCACTACCATTTGCGTAGCGATGCCAGCGTGGTCAGTACCTGCCTGCCAGAGCGTGTTTTTGCCCTGCATGCGCTGGTAGCGAATCATGGTGTCCATGATGGTCTGCTGGAACGCATGACCCATATGCAAGCTGCCGGTAACGTTCGGCGGCGGGATCATGATGCAGAAGCTTTCCTGGGTGGTGTCGCCGTTGGGTTTGAAGTAGCCCTGCTGTTCCCAGTGCTCATAGAGCGGCTGCTCAATATCTTGTGGGTTATATGTCTTTTCCATTTCTGCTATTCGTTACGGGGCCGCCCAGGTGGCCGTGGTCAGATGAAAACCGGCCACGCGATAGGCTTTATAGCGCTCGCGTGCCAGCGGTTTCAGGGAGTCGTCATGAGGGACAAAGTCTATCACTTCATGGAAAGCGGTGGCAAAATCCGCAAACTGCGGAAGCAGGCAAATCAGCAGGTCGCGCGGGCTGCTGCCGCGTTTGCCAGGCCAGGCCAGCTCCACCGGCGCACCGGCGCGTGGTCCTTCGCCTGCCAGATTGTGTGGCACAAAGCTGTGCGGGTCCCGCGCCCACAATGCTTCATCAAGCCGAATGGCCTGCTGTTCGTCCTCACAGGCAATAAGAATGCGTTTGCCGTTACGCCAACGTTCTGCGGCAAGCTCGCACGTCAGCAACTCAACGGCGTTGAGGCCATCGGCGGCAGTGTCGTTGTCCAGAAGGTAGAACGTTGCGTTTTTCATGGCTCAGGTTCTTTGAATGCGACTGCGGCACAGGCCGCACGGGAAACACAAACTTTAACATAAAACGGCGACGCTTTCGCATCGCCGTTTGAGACGGATGACAAACCTCATCCTGCCGTAAGCAGGATGGATGACATTCAATAAAAAAAAGAAAATCAACGCAGTGAGTTTTGCCTGCTAACCACAAAGAAGGGAAGACGCCTTTTTCCTTCTTTGTCAGGAATCTGAAGCGGCGACGCTTTCACGCCGCCGTTTAGTGCAGGTTACTGCAAGGCGCGGGTTACTCTTCGCCGTTCATGCCCGCACGGTTGAGCAGGAACTGCGACAGCATCGCCACCGGGCGACCGGTGGCACCTTTAGCCTTGCCGGAGCGCCACGCGGTGCCCGCAATGTCCAGGTGCGCCCACACGTATTTACGGGTAAAGCGCGACAGGAAGCAGCCTGCGGTAATCGCCCCGCCAGGGCGCCCGCCAATGTTCGCCATATCGGCAAAATTTGACTCAAGCTGCTCCTGGAATTCATCGCCAAGCGGCAGACGCCAGGCGCGGTCGCCGGACTGCTCTGACGCGCCGATAAGCTCATGTGCCAGCGGATTGTGGTTTGCCATAAGTCCGGTGATGTGATGGCCCAGCGCAATCACGCAGGCACCGGTCAGGGTGGCGATATCGATGACCACTTCCGGGTCGAAACGCTCAACGTAGGTCAGCACGTCACACAGTACCAGGCGGCCTTCGGCATCGGTGTTAAGCACTTCCACGGTCTGGCCGGACATGGTGGTCAGCACATCGCCCGGGCGATAGGCACGCCCGCCGGGCATGTTTTCACAGCCGGCCAGCACGCCCACTACGTTTAGCGGGAGCTGTAGCTCGGCGACCATGCGCATCACGCCGTACACCGCCGCCGCACCGCACATGTCGTACTTCATTTCATCCATCTCAGCCGCAGGCTTAATGGAGATACCGCCGGAGTCGAAGGTCAGCCCTTTGCCTACCAGCACGATAGGGCGCGCGTCCGGGTCACTGCTGCCGCGATATTCAATCACCGACATCAACGATTCGTTCTGGGAGCCGTGACCGACAGCCAGGTAGGCGTTCATGCCAAGCTCTTTCATTTGCTGCTCGCCAATTACGCGCGTGACGGTGTTCTGGCTGTATGCGTCAGCAAGTTGACGCGCCTGGGAGGCGAGATAGGCAGCGTTACAGATGTTTGGTGGCATGTTACCGAGATCTTTAGCGGCGCGAATCCCGGCGGCAATGGCGAGGCCGTGCTGAATAGCGCGTTCGCCGCTGGTCAGTTCGCGGCGCGTTGGCACGTTAAACACCATTTTACGCAGCGGGCGGCGCGGCTCAGCGCGATTGGTTTTCAGTTGATCGAAGCTGTAAAGGGTCTCTTTTGCGGTTTCCACCGCCTGGCGTACTTTCCAGTACGTGTTGCGCCCTTTCACGTGCAGTTCCGTCAGGAAGCAGACGGCTTCCATTGAGCCGGTGTCGTTAAGGGTGTTGATGGTTTTCTGAATCACCTGCTTATACTGGCGCTCGTCAAGCTCACGCTCTTTGCCGCAACCAATGAGCAGAATACGCTCAGAGAGCACGTTCGGGACGTGGTGCAACAGCAAGGTCTGGCCTGCTTTGCCTTCCAGCTCACCGCGACGCAGCAGCGCGCTGATGTAGCCGTCGCTGATTTTATCGAGTTGTTCGGCAATCGGGGACAGGCGACGCGGCTCAAATACCCCTACAACGATGCAGGCGCTACGCTGTTTTTCCGGGCTTCCGCTCTTTACACTGAACTCCATGAACTACGCTCCTGAATCTTAAAGACAACAATGACGGCTGCGATTAGAATTGGCAGCTTAATTAAACTCTTGTCCGCTGATGCACAGACTTCGTGTTAATCTTACGCATACTGTTACCGGGTTTCGGCCCATCGGCTTGTTTAACCGAAGCGCGGAATCGCTGAGTATAGTAATCTTAGCGGCGTTTTCGACGATTCAAGAGAATAAATGACGTTTAAGCGTTGAAACAAGCGATTTTCCTGCAAAAAGACTCGTTTTCACAGGCGTATTTAATGTGATAATCATAAGATATCTCGTCCGGGAGACGCTCAAAAGCCAACTGGCGATCCTGTTCATCCTGCTGCTCATCTTCTTTTGCCAGAAGTTGGTCAGGATACTGGGCGCAGCGGTTGACGGAGAGATACCCACCAATCTGGTTTTGTCTTTACTGGGGCTCGGTGTGCCAGAAATGGCGCAGCTGATTTTGCCGCTCAGCCTGTTTCTTGGCCTGCTGATGACCTTTGGCAAGCTATACACTGAAAGCGAAATTACCGTCATGCACGCCTGCGGCCTGAGCCGGGCAGTGCTGATTAAGGCGGCGATGCTCCTTGCGCTGTTCACTGGCGTACTGGCACTGATTAACGTGATGTGGGCAAGCCCCTGGTCGTCGCGCCATCAGGATGAAGTGATGGCAGAAGCCAAAGCCAACCCCGGTCTGGCGGCACTGGCACAGGGCCAGTTCCAGCAGTCAACGGACGGCAACTCGGTGCTGTTTATTGAAGGCGTGGAAGGCAGCCGCTTTAACGATGTGTTCCTCGCACAGTTGCGCCCGAAAGGCAGCGCCCGTCCTTCCGTGGTGGTGGCTGACTCCGGTCAGATCTCAGTGCGCAAAGACGGCTCTCAGATAGTCACGCTCAATAAAGGCACCCGTTTTGAAGGGACTGCGCTGCTGCGTGATTTCCGCATTACCGATTTCCAGGATTATCAGGCGGTTGTCGGCCACCAGACCGTGGCGCTTGACCCTAATAACACCGATCAGATGGAGCTGCGTGCGCTGTGGTCAACCGCTGATGCCAGTGACCTGGCAAAAGCCGAGTTGCACTGGCGTATTACGCTGGTGTTCGCCGTGGTCGTCATGGCGCTGATGGTGGTGCCACTTAGCGTCGTGAACCCGCGCCAGGGGCGCGTGCTCTCGATGCTGCCGGCCATGTTGCTCTATCTCATCTTCTTCCTGCTGCAAACGTCTATTAAGTCAAACGGCGGCAAGGGCAAGCTGGATCCGGTGCTGTGGATATGGGTGGTTAACCTGTCTTACCTGGCGCTGGCAGTGCTGCTCAACGTCTGGGATACGGTGCCGATGCGTAAACTTCGCGCCCGCTTTGGGCAAAGAGGAACCGTATAATGTTCGGTTTTGGCGTACTCGATCGCTATATCGGGAAGACCATTTTTAACACCATCATGATGACACTGTTCATGCTGGTGTCGCTTTCTGCCATCATCAAATTTGTCGACGAGCTTAAACGTGCTGGTAAGGGCGCCTACACCGCGCTGGGGGCAGGAACCTACACGTTGCTCAGTATCCCGAAGGATATTCAGATTTTCTTTCCGATGGCGGCGCTGCTTGGTGCGTTGCTGGGACTGGGGATGCTGGCCCAGCGCAGTGAGCTGGTGGTGATGCAGGCTTCAGGCTTTACCCGCATGCAGGTGGCCGGTTCCGTCATGAAAACGGCTATTCCGCTGGTGCTGCTGACCATGGCGATTGGTGAGTGGGTGGCGCCTGCGGGCGAGCAGATGGCGCGTAACTACCGCGCACAGATGATTTACGGCGGTTCGCTGCTGTCAACTCAGCAAGGGCTGTGGGCGAAAGACGGCCATAATTTTGTTTATATTGAACGCGTGAAGGCCAGCAACGAGCTGGCGGGTATCAGCATTTACAGCTTTACGCCTGAGCGTCGTCTTGAAACCGTGCGTTACGCGGCGTCGGCAAAGTTTGATACCAAAGACAAAGTATGGAAACTCTCCCAGGTGGATGAGTCAGACCTGCGCGACAGCAAACAAATTACCGGTAAACAGACGGTGACAGGTACCTGGAAGACCAACCTGACGCCGGATAAACTCGGTGTCGTGGCGCTCGACCCGGACGCGCTGTCTATCAGCGGCTTGCACAACTATGTGAAATACCTGAAGTCGAGCGGGCAGGACTCCGGGCGCTACCAGCTTAATATGTGGAGCAAGGTGTTCCAGCCGGTGTCGGTAGCGGTGATGATGCTGATGGCGTTGTCATTTATCTTTGGGCCACTGCGCAGCGTGCCGATGGGCGTGCGCGTGGTGACCGGGATAAGCTTCGGCTTCTTGTTCTACGTGCTGGACCAGATTTTTGGGCCATTAAGTCTGGTATACAACATTCCGCCGTTACTCGGCGCGCTGTTACCCAGCGCCAGTTTCCTGCTTATCAGCCTGTGGTTACTGACCCGCCGCGCATAATTTGTGCATTAAAAAACCGGCCGTTGGGCCGGTTTTTTTACGTCTTCGTCGCGTCAGCGACGCATATTGCGCAGCGCCTTACGTAACACCCGCCACGTGCTCCACAGTCCTACGCCGCGTTTGCCCCAGCGCAGTAAAAAGCGCGGATGGCGTACGCTCCAGAGCGCGACCAGGCTACTGCCGGCAATCGCCCAGGTGCGCATGTTAAGCAGCGTGTTCCAGCCGCGGTCCAGCCGCGTTGTGGCATCACGCCAGTCACGACAGCCCGCGTTCAGATCGAGCCGCTGCTGCTGGATTTCACTTAGCAGGTCTGCCGTGCGGTGCGCTCGCTCCTGACGGCTACTCACTTTTATCCTCCAGCAACTCGCGATCGTTTTTTAGCTCGCGGCGCGTATGGCGTAAAAGCGTGGTACGCTTCGCTTTGCGCAGTGTCCAGACGCCGAGTATCAGCGCCAGAATCAGCAGCGTTGCCGTGGTACCCAGCATCGCCGCAAGGCGGTACTGAGGATCGACGGCCCAGATAATCAGCACCATCAGACTCATCAGTCCGAACGCGGTGAAAATCATCGTTAGCCCAAGCATCAGCATTATCTGGAGGAGGTTGGCTTTCTCCTCCTCCAGCTCAACCACCGCCAGTCGCAGGCGGGTTTCCACCATCTGAATCAGAATAGTGAGGATTCGCTGCCCGATGCCCAGGACGCTTTTGCCGGGACCTTCGTGTTGGCGGTTAGCAGCCATAACTTAGCGGCGCGCCAGCAGAACGCCCAGCACTACGCCAACGGCAGCACCAATGCCAATGCCGGTCCAGGGATTATCGTGGACATACTCATCGGCCCGAGCAGCGGCTTCGCGCGTCTGGCGCGCAATGGCATCGCTGGTTTCACCCAGGCGCTGACGGCTGTCTTTAAGCGCGCGCTGCGCTTTGGTGCGCAGTTTATCCAGTTCTTCTTTGGATTTATCGCCGGAGTTACTGAGCACTTCTTCCAGCGTGTCCGCGAGTGATTTCAGTTCATCGCGTAAAGCATCGGTATCTTTTGCCATTGTTATTTTCTCCTGCTGGGTTAAGGGCCCTGCGTTAGTTGCTTTGGGCTTCTAGCGCTTTTAATTGCTGTTCGGCTATAGCGAGTTTGCGCTCGCGTTTAGCTATCTTATTCGCATCGCCTTTGGCCTGGGCTTCCGTCAGTTCCTGGCGGCGTTCAGCGACGTCTGCGCGTTTTTCCGCCACTTTTTTCTGGCGCTCGGCCAGAACATCAGCATCGTTACAGTTGCTGCGGACTTCCTGAAGCGCTTTTTTCAGCCCGGCAATCTCATTGCTGTTGCTGTGCTTCTCAGCGAAAAAAAGTCGGGTTTCAATACTTTTCGCTTTTTGTTCACAAGGCGATGTTGCCGCCTGCACAGCAGCGGACAGAGAAAAGAAGGCGATTGCCAGAGCGATACGGTTTTTCATACGAGAACTTCCTTTTGTGTTAACGGCGCAAGCGGCCGTATTTTCCAGTGAATGTCCGGCATCGTCAGACGGCGGACATCGTTAAGCATAGCCGATTCGGATAAAAACCCAAAAGAGACTGAAACAATTCAGAAAAAGAGAGGGCTATCCCAGGTGGTCGCGCTCATTGCGCAAACGGGAGATAAGAGACAGGGCTGCGCTATTGTCTTCTTGTTGGGCAATGATGTAGCCCTGAGGCAGGGTGCGGTTGAGGACTTCGCGAGCAGCGTTGCTCTGGGCGCTGGAGTCGAATTTAATCACCAGCCCGTTGCCCTGAGGTGTAATACTTTTGAAAGGGATGCCGTTGGCATCAAGATGGTGCCAGACATAGAAACCGTCCGGGGAGCTGACTCCCGCCCGCGTGGCGCGGATTTCCAGCGTCGATTCCGGGCGTTGCAGGGCCGTCCAGGCCAGCAACGCAGTCAGCGCCAGAAGCGCTGTCAGAATGAGATTACGCAGGATGTGCGGAAAGCGCATGGTGCTCATTATCCCCGGTTAGCGTGTTTCTTTTTCCACAACACCACCAGCGAGCCGACCAGGCCAAAGACCAGCAGGCACACTGGAAGCAGCATGAGTCCGGCCATCAGTTCATCTTCGTACTTAAGGAAGACCGGCGTTTTCCCCAGCACATAGCCAAGGGTGGTCAGAATCAAAATCCACAGCAGGCCACTCATCCAGTTAAAGAACTGAAAACGCGTATTGCTCAGGCCAGAAATCCCGGCGATGGTCGGCAGCAGCGTGCGGACAAACGCGATAAAGCGGGCAATCAGGAGTGCGGATAAGCCATGTTTATGGAACAGGTGATGTGCACGCTGGTGGTAGTGGGCCGGAAGGTGAGACAGCCATTTTTGCACCGTTCTCGTGTTACCCAGCCAGCGGCCCTGAATATAACTGAGCCAGCAGCCCAGACTTGCGGCAATCGTCAGCAAAATCACGGTTTGCGGGAAGCCCAGTGCGCCTTTGGAAATCAGCACGCCAACCAGCACCAGCAGGCTGTCGCCTGGCAGGAAGGCGGCGGGCAGCAGGCCATTTTCAAGAAACAGGATCATGAACAGCACAAAGTACAGCATCCCAATCATGGCGGGATTGGCGAGCGTTTCAAAATCCTGGCTCCAAAGAGCGCTAAGCAGTTGCGTCAAAAGTTCCATTCATTTTTCCTGGGCACATCGGGTAAACCAACCGCAGGGCGCGGTGAAACAGGGGATAAATGCGGCTACCGGTATTTCACTTTGTTGATGCACTCGCAGCCGTATTGTTGGGTACGCCAGCCGGGGTTGGTGATGAACCAGATACCCGGTTCAGGGAGATCTACCAGTAATGCATCTAATTGTAACAAAGCTCTACGGCAAGCGTCACAATAAATGTGATTTGCTGCGGGATGATTTTGCTTGCACACTGCACAGGAGGCGAGGCTATTTACATACACTGACACTATACATGGTTTACTGACCTGCTCAGGATGCGTTATTTGTGGGAATTGGCCTCAGGATCGAGGTGCACGACCGGATTTTCAGCAAACAAATAGCGGTCAGCGTTAAACTCAAAATCGTCGCTGGTTTCGTTAAATAACATTTGTTTGGTGTTTTCCAGGTGCTGCCACATCGCAAGCTTGGCGGCGTGCGGGTCTTTGCGCACCAGGGCTTTGAGTATTTTATCGTGGTCGTCACACCAGTTATCCACGGTACGCAGATCGATGTGTTCGTGCAGTTTTTGCCAGTACGGGTTGTGCGCCCGCTGGGTCCACATTTTTTCCACAATAGCGGCCAGCGCGCTGTTTTGCGTAGCCAGCGCCACCTGCACGTGAAACTGCAAATCCCACTGTGAGTCGCGAAAGCATTTCTCGTTGCGCGCCTGCTCCTGAATCTCCATCAGCTTCACAATGTCCTGCTTGGTCACTTGGGTGGCGGCAAACTCGGCGACATTGCTCTCAATAAGCTGGCGGGCCTGTAGCAACTCAAACGGGCCGAAACTGGCGAATTCCAGGCGCTCGTCAGGGACTGTGTGGTACTTTGCCTGATTTGACATCACATGGATCCCGGAGCCTTTACGCACTTCTACGTAGCCTTCAACCTCCAGCATGATAATGGCCTCACGCACCACCGTGCGGCTGACGTTTTTTTCTTCGGCGATGACACGTTCGGCGGGCAACTTTTCGCCGACGGCATAAGCACCGTTTTCAATGCGTTGCTTAAGCTCGTTTGCGAGCTGCTGATAAAGGCGACGGGGTTCCGGGAGTTCCATACCTGGCTCCAGTAGTGGCAAGAATTCTCTGATTTGTTATACCACTTTTTCTTAGTCTGCTCCATCCAGGGCGTAAAAAAGCCGCCTGAGGGCGCAGGCGGCGTGCGGGTTTAGTGTTATGCCACGGCGGCGACAGCCGCTTCTTTTTCCACCTCGCATGCGGGTTTGTTTTGCAGGATGGTCCAGATAGCCACCGCGCCGAGCAGGTCGAGCACCGCCAGCACGGCGAACAGCGGGCTAAAGCCAATGCTGTCGGCTAGCGCGCCAACCACCAGCGCAAACAGCGTACTGGCCGTCCACGCGGCCATGCCGGTCAGGCCATTGGCCGTGGCCACTTCGTTACGGCCAAACACGTCTGAGGAGAGTGTAATGAGCGCACCTGACAGCGCCTGATGGGCAAAACCACCAACACACAGCAGGGCGATGGCGGTATAAGGGCTGGTGAACAGGCCAATGGTGCCCGGACCAATCATCAGCACGGCGCCCATTGTCACCACCAGCTTGCGTGACACAATCAGGTTAACGCCAAACCAGCGCTGGAACAGCGGCGGCAGGTAGCCGCCAATAATGCAGCCAAGGTCGGCAAACAGCATTGGCATCCAGGCAAACATGGCAATCTCTTTAAGATTGAAGCCATACGCTTTGAACATAAACAGCGGGATCCAGGCGTTAAACGTGCCCCATGCGGGTTCAGCAAGAAAGCGTGGCAGCGCAATGCCCCAGAACTGGCGATTGCGGATAATCTGCCGGGCCGACATTTTTTGCGTGTTGTTGGTCTGATGCTGGGCTTCCTGGCCGCCAATAATGTAGGTGCGCTCATCGTCGGTCAGGTGTTTTTGATGTTTCGGGTGCTTATACAGCCACAGCCAGACCATCGCCCAGATAAAGCTCAGCACGCCGGTAATGATGAAGGCCATTTGCCAGCTGTGCCAGACAATGGCCCAAACCACCAGCGGCGGGGCGATCATCGCACCAATTGACGATCCGACATTAAAATAACCCACGGCAATGGATCGCTCCTTTGCCGGAAACCATTCGGAACTGGCTTTGAGCCCTGCCGGGATCATCGCGGCTTCGGCAGCACCCACTGCGCCGCGAGCCAGCGCCAGGCCGCCCCAGCTGCCGGCCATGGCCGTTGCGCCACAAAAAACGGCCCACAGGACGGCAAATACCGCGTAACCGATTTTGGTGCCGAGCACATCCAGCAGATAGCCTGCCACCGGCTGCATCATGGTGTAGCAGGCGGAATAGGCGGCGATGATATAGGAGTACTGTTGAGTGGTTATCCCCAGCTGCTCCTGGAGCGTGGGGGCGGCAACGGCGACCGTGTTACGGGTCAGGTAACCCAGCACGGTGCCCAGCGTCACCAGCGCTATCATGTACCACCGTAACCCTTTAATTTTACGCATTCTGACCTCTGTCCAGTAAACCGGCGGGCCAGCAACCGCAGCCTGCCGCGTGCATAATTTGCGCTGAAACGGCACCCGGCGGCGCCATCTCTCCTTACCTGAATCGGGCAAAAAAACGGAATCCGTTCCGCAATACGACGCTCTGCACCGTATGTTCATCCCTGGGCAGACGTACATTTCAACGCCGACAACCTTAACTTGTCATACAACTTTAAAAGTTGAATACCATCACAAAAGCTTGCAGCCGGGCAGAGAGAGCTAAAATGCCGCCTGAGCCTACAGATGGTGCGCTCTGCAGCCGTTTTGAGGTTGGAGGTGAGACGGAGTGACAGTGCTGAACTGTGATGACTGGCACAAAAATTCGCGATGATAAGATTAATTGGTGTGATAACTTTGCTGTCATTACTCAATGTTATGTACCGGACTATGCCGTCAGAGGAGGGGAGAATGACCCGTTTTATGACCGAAGACTTTCTGCTGGATACGGAATTTTCACGTCGGCTGTTCCATGAATACGCCAGAGATCAGCCCATTTTTGACTATCACTGCCATCTTCCACCGCAGCAGATTGCCGAAAACACCCGGTTTAACAACCTGTACGATATCTGGTTGAAAGGCGATCACTATAAGTGGCGAGCGATGCGTACCAACGGTGTGGCTGAGCGGCTGTGCACGGGTGATGCCAGCGACCGGGAGAAGTTCGATGCCTGGGCGGCCACCGTGCCGCACACTATTGGTAATCCGCTCTATCACTGGACACACCTTGAGTTAAGACGTCCGTTTGGTATCCGCGACACGCTGCTGTCGCCCGCAACGGCTGACGATATCTGGGCGCGCTGCAATGCGCTGCTGGCGCAGGAGGCGTTTACGGCGCGCGGCATCATGCAGCAGATGAAGGTAAAAATGGTGGGGACCACCGACTGCCCGGTTGACAGCCTTGAGCATCACGCTGCCATTGCCGCCGATACCGGCTTTAACATCAAAGTGTTGCCAAGCTGGCGGCCGGACAAGGCGTTCAACATTGAGCAGCCGGGTTTTGTCGATTACCTGACCACCCTTGCCGCTGTATCGGATACCGAGATTCGCCGTTTTAGCGACCTGCAACATGCCCTCAGCAAGCGGTTGGATCACTTTGCTGCCCACGGCTGCAAGGTAGCCGACCATGCGCTCGACGTGGTGGTTTACGCCGATGCCGATGAGGCGGCGCTGGACGCCATCCTCGCGCGCCGCCTGTCTGGCGTGATGCCAGACGCGCAGCAAACCGCACAGTTTAAAACCGCCGTACTGGTGTGGCTGGGCGCGCAATACGCGCAGCGCGGCTGGGTGCAGCAGTATCACATCGGCGCCCTGCGCAACACGAGCCAGCGCCAGTTCCGGCTGCTTGGGCCGGATGTGGGGTTTGATTCGATTAACGATAGCCCGCTTGCCGAAGCGCTGGCGAAGCTGCTCAACCGCCAGAATGAAGAAAACCTGCTGCCAAAAACCATACTTTACTGCCTGAACCCGCGGGATAACGAAGTCATCGCCACGATGGCGGGCAACTTTCAGGGCGAAGGCGTGACCGGCAAAATGCAGTTTGGCTCCGGCTGGTGGTTTAACGACCAGAAAGACGGCATGGAGCGGCAGATGACACAGCTTGCGCAGCTTGGGCTGTTAAGCCGCTTTGTCGGCATGCTTACCGACAGCCGCAGCTTCTTGTCCTACACGCGCCACGAATATTTTCGCCGTATTTTGTGCCGTATGGTGGGCCGTTGGGTTGAGGACGGTGAAGCTCCGGCAGATTTGCCTCTGCTGGGTGACATGGTGAAGAACATCTGCTTTAACAACGCACGCGATTACTTCGCCATTGAACTGAACTAAAGCGTACCGGGGAAGCTATGCAATACATCAGGATCAACGCTCAGGATAACGTTGCCGTGGCGCTGGAAGACCTGCCACAGGGAACGCAAATAGTAGAAGACGGCGTCAGCCTGGTATTGTGTCAGCCAGTGGCGCGCGGGCATAAATTCGCGCTGCATGCGCTGGCCCAGGGCGAGCGTATTGTGAAATATGGCTGGCCAATTGGTCACGCGCTGGCGGCCATTGCACCCGGGGAGCATATTCATGCGCACAACGCACGTACCAACCTGAGCGAACGGGATGAATATTGCTACCAACCTGCGCTCACGGCTGTCGCAGCCAGCGAGGCCAATCGCGAGGTGCAGGTGTACAGGCGTGAGCATGGCGAAGTGGGGATCCGCAACGAACTGTGGATATTGCCAACCGTTGGCTGTGTTAACGGCATTGCGCGCCAGATTCAGCAGCGGTTTTTAAAACACAGTGAAGGCGCGCGGGATATTGACGGTGTGCACCTGTTCAGCCATCCGTTTGGTTGTTCGCAGTTGGGTGATGACCACCTGAATACGCGCACCATGCTGCAAAATATGGTGCGCCATCCCAATGCGGGCGCGGTGCTGGTAATTGGCCTTGGCTGCGAAAACAACCAGGTTGATGTATTTCGCGAAACGCTCGGTGAGTTCAATGCTGAGCGCGTGCGCTTTCTCATTTGCCAGCAGCAAGACGACGAGGTCGAAGCCGGGCTTGAGCAGTTGCTGGAATTGTATGACGCCATGCGCCATGACAGGCGCGAGCCGGGCTTATTAAGCGAGCTACGCGTGGGGCTTGAATGCGGCGGCTCCGATGGCCTGTCGGGCATCACCGCGAATCCACTGCTGGGCCATTTCTCGGATTATCTGGTGGCACACGGTGGCACGACGGTGCTCACCGAGGTGCCGGAGATGTTCGGTGCCGAGCGTATTCTGATGAGCCACTGTCGTGATGAAGCAACGTTTGAAAAAGCAGTCGTGATGATAAACGACTTTAAACAGTACTTTATTGCCCACAACCAGCCGATTTATGAAAACCCGTCGCCGGGTAACAAGGCTGGCGGCATTACCACGCTTGAAGAGAAATCGCTTGGCTGTACCCAGAAGGCCGGGCAAAGCGCGGTGGTGGATGTGCTGCGCTACGGCGAGCGCCTGAAAACGCCGGGGCTAAACCTGTTGAGTGCGCCAGGCAATGACGCCGTCGCCACCAGCGCGCTGGCGGGCGCGGGCTGCCATATGGTGCTGTTCAGCACCGGGCGCGGCACCCCGTACGGTGGTTTCGTGCCCACGGTCAAGATTGCCACCAACAGCGAACTGGCGCAGAAAAAACCGCACTGGATTGATTTTGATGCAGGCAGGCTGCTGCACGGCGTGGCAATGGCGCAACTGCTGGCACAGTTTATTGATGAGATTGCGGCGATTGCCAGCGGCAGCGTGACCTGTAACGAGCGCAATGACTTTCGTGAACTGGCTATCTTTAAAAGCGGCGTCACGTTGTAGCACGATTTCCAGCCTTCATCGCCGTGATGAAACGCCTGCGCGTCGGCGTGATGTATCGACAGTGTTATCTATAAAAAACGCCCCTGCTGACAGCAGGGGCGAGAGCTAAACGTCCTGAAGGCCTGCACGACGCAGGCCTGCGGTTAGCTGTTAACGGTAGCCTTTGCCAGGCGCTCTTCTTCGGCCTGGCATACGGCGGCGGTGAACAGCACGTCGGTGGAGGAGTTAAGCGCCGTTTCGCAGGAGTCCTGCAATACGCCGATAATAAAGCCTACCGCAACGACCTGCATGGCGATTTCATTCGGGATACCGAACATGCTGCACGCCAGCGGAATCAGCAGCAGCGAGCCACCTGCCACGCCAGAAGCACCGCAGGCGCACAGGGCCGCTACCACACTAAGCAGCAGAGCCGTCGGTACATCGACCGGCACGCCCAGCGTGTGAACCGCCGCCAACGTCAGCACGGTAATGGTAATAGCCGCACCGGCCATGTTGATGGTTGCGCCCAGCGGAATGGAGACCGAATAGGTATCCGGGTCCAGCTTCATCTTCTCGCACATATTCATGTTAACCGGAATATTAGCGGCTGAGCTGCGGGTAAAGAACGCGGTGACGCCGCTTTCACGCAGGCACATCAGCACCAGCGGATACGGGTTGCGGCGAATCTGCCACCATACCAGCAGCGGGTTGATCACCAGGGCTACCACCAGCATACAGCCGATAAGCACCACCAGCAGCTGCGCGTAGCCCAGCAGCGTGCCAAAGCCGGTTTCGGCAAGCGTGGAGGCTACCAGGCCGAAGATACCGACTGGCGCAAAACGAATCACCATCTTAACGAGGAACGTCACCGCGTCAGAGAAGTCATTCACCACGTTTTTGGTGGATTCATTGGCGTGGCGCAGTGCAAAGCCAAGACCAACCGCCCAGACCAGGATGCCAATGTAGTTAGCATTAATCAGCGCGTGGAACGGGTTTGCTACCGTGCTCATGAGCAGCCCTTTCATGACCTCAACAATGCCGGAAGGCGGCGTGATGTCGGTTGCGCCGGTCACCAGACTCAGCGTGGAAGGGAACGCAAAGCTGAACACCACGGCGGTCAGTGCTGCTGAGAAGGTGCCGAACAGATAAAGCACCAGAATGGGGCGGATATTGGTTTTTTGGCCCTGACGATGGTTTGCGATAGACGCCATCACCAGCATCAGCACCAGCACCGGTGCGACGGCTTTGAGCGCGCCAACAAACAGCGTGCCGAGCAGGCCAACGGCAATTGCCGCCTCTTTAGACACCAGCGCGAGCAGTATGCCCAGCACCAGACCGATGAGGATTTGTTTGACCAGGCTGCCGCGCGCAAGGCGCGCCAGCAGTCGGTTTGAAGAGCGTTGCTGTGTTGTCATTCCTGGCTCCTGTCATTCCTGTTATTGGCAGATGCGACATTCCTTGCCGCATTCGTTTTAGCTTATATGTATAGGTGTAAGAAAACGTGTTTGCCTTTTGAGTATATGGAAATGCGCGCCAGCGAAAAGATCAGACCGCGTTATTTGTTCCAAAAAGTGTTTTATTTAACCTGTTATTTACCAAAGATACACAATTGAGCGCAATTTGTACGCAGGTTGGGCAAAAGAAAGGGGCGTTCACCGCCCCTTAGTCATTATCGTGGGTTGTTTTTAGCGTCGTTGCGCTTATTCACCCAGGCGTTAATGAGGAGCGTCAGCGCCAGAATGCCGCCAACAACACCCAGCGAAACGCCGATAGGGATGTGGTAGAACTCCACAATCAGCATCTTAATACCGATAAACACCAGAATCACCGACAGGCCATATTTGAGCATACTGAAGCGCTCTGCCACGCCTGCCAGCAGAAAGTACATGGCGCGCAGGCCGAGAATGGCGAACAGGTTAGAGGTCAGCACAATAAACGGATCGGTGGTCACCGCGAAGATGGCCGGAATGCTGTCTACGGCGAAGATAATGTCGCTAATCTCCACCAGAATCAGCACCAGCAGCAGCGGCGTGGCGTACAGCAGGCCGTTTTTGCGGGTAAAGAAATGCTCGTTTTCAATGCGGTCCGTCATGCGCAGGTGATTGCGGATCCAGCGCACCATAGGTTTGTCGCCAATGCCTTCGCCGTCATCGTCGCCCGCGAACGCCATCTTGACGCCCGTGAACAGCAAAAATGCGCCGAACACGTACAGCAGCCACTCAAACTGCGAAATCAGCCAGCTACCGGCAAAAATCATAATCGTGCGCAGCACAATCGCGCCCAGCACGCCGTACACCAGCACCCGGCGCTGCAATGCGGCAGGCACGGCGAAATAGCTGAACAGCATCAGCCAGACAAAGACGTTATCGACCGCAAGGGCCTTTTCAATGAGATAACCGGTGAGGAACGCCAGCGCCTGCGGATCGGCAACGGCACGGCCTTGCGTGGTCGCCAGATACCACCAGAAGGCGGCGTTAAACAAAAGTGAGAGTGTGACCCAGACCAGCGACCAGATCGCTGCCTGTTTCATCGACATGGCGTGGCTGCCGCGTCGTCCCTGAAGAAAAAGATCGATGGCCAGCATAATGACCACGACGACGGCAAAACCACCCCACAGCAGAGGAGTACCGACAGTATTCATAAACAGCTTCCTGTGAAAACAAAAACGGCTAACGCGGAAGGCGCCAGCCGTTTTGCTGTGCTGCAAGCAAACCTCGCCTTCCGGCAAGGTCTCACTTACAACACGGATTCAGATTCTGTCCGCATTGCCCGGTGACCGGAAGCGTGAGCTTCGTAATGACGATCGGCCGGCAGATGAAGTTACTCCCCTTTGCCGTAACAAAGTATGTCAGGCTTCGCGAACGGTCAAGACCGGGCGTTACTCATTTTTTGCTTATTTACACAGTCTGGCTGGCATACACATCATCAGCCGGAAAGGTCACGCCCGTCTGGCGGCGGATTTCCGTGAGCAGTTTTGCCGTGCTGCGGCTCACCGAAAGGCCAGGATGGTTCACTTCACCTGCCTCCACCAGCCGGGCAAACACCTCGGCTTCATAGAGCATAGTATTGATATGCTGCGGCTGGCTGAGATCCTGCATTTTGCCGCCGCGTGGCACAAAGGCGATGCGCTGGCACTCGGAGATTTTTTCAATCACCAGTGCGCCTTCCTCGCCCTGAATTTCGCTCGCAATCGCGCTGTCGCTGACTTTGGAGTGCATCAGCGTCACGTCGAAATCGCCATAATGGAGCGTCACCACGCCGTGGGCGTCCACGCCGCTTGCCAGCAGGCTGGCGCTGGCCTGCACCGAATGGGGTTCGCCCCAGAGCGCGACCGCTGAAGCAAGGCAGTAAAAGCCGATATCCATGATAGAGCCGTTGGAGAACGCGGGATTAAAGGTATTCGGGTTTTCACCATTAAGATAGCGCGGGTAGCGCGAGGAGTACTGGCAGTAGTTAAGCAGCGCTTTACGCAGCTTGCCCACTTTGGGCAGTGCCTGTTGCAGGGCAAGGAAATTAGGCAGGCTCGCGGTTTTGAAGGCTTCAAACAGCACCACCTGGTGCTCCCTTGCCAGCGCAATCGCGCGCTCGACTTCCTCAAGGTTTGAGGCCAGGGGCTTTTCGCAAATCACGTGTTTTTTGTGGCGCAGAAACAGGCTGGTTTGGGCAAAGTGCAGCGAATTCGGGCTGGCGATGTAAACCGCGTCAACGTCATCGCATTCGGCAAGTGCCGTCAGCGACGTGAACTGGTGTTCAACCGGATAGTCGCTGGCAAAAGCCTGCGCCTGCTCGGCGGTGCGGGAGTAAACGGCGGTGAGACGGTATTTGCCGGTCTCATGGGCGGCATCGACGAACTGGCGGGTTATCCAGTTCGTGCCAACAACAGCGAAACGTATCATAAGCGAGTGCGTTCTCCATGCTGGGTATCTACGAGAGCGTAGCAGGTCAGCCGCGCAACACCAACGCGCGCGGCGACCTTCACTCAGGCGACGCGGTTGTGGATACTGCCCGCAAACCAGCCCGCCAGGTTAGCGTTCAGGCCGGCTATCAGGTTTTTAAGGCTCTGCTGGCTGGCCCAGCCGACGTGTGGCGTGATAATCAGGCCTGGCACATCACCGGCCAGCAGCGGCGTTGGTGCACGCGGTGGCTCTTCAGTCAGCACGTCCAGCGCAGCACCACCAAGCTGCCCGCTTTTTAGCGCATCGGCAAGTGCGGCATCATCAATCAGGCCACCGCGTGCGGTGTTAATCAGTAGCGCGCCGGGCTTCATGCGGGCAAACAGCTCGGCGTTGAACAGCCGCTGGGTTTGCGCTGAGAGTGGGCAGTGCAGCGTAAGAATGTCGCTTTGTGCCAGCACCTCGTCAAACGGCAGGTAGCCGTCACGCACCTCGGTGGCGTCTTTGCGCTCGGCAAACAGCACCTTCATACCCAGTGCGCTTGCCTTGCGCGCCACCGCGCTGCCGATATCGCCTTTGCCGATAATTCCAAGCGTTGCGCCTTCAATATCTTCAATCAGGCTGCCGTGAATACAAAAATGCGGCGCGCTGCGCCAGTCGGCCAGTGCGCGCTGGTGGTATTCCACCAGATGGCGGCGTAAGGCAAAGATGTAGCCGATAACCGCTTCGGCTACGCTGACCGTGGAGTAGCCTGGCACGTTGCTGACCGCAATACCGTGCTCGCGGCAGTAGTTTACGTCTACGCAGTCAAAACCGGTGGCTGCCACGCAGATATAGCGCAGCTGCGGCAGGGCTTTTAGCACATCGGCACGCAGTTTAACTTTATTGGTGATGGCGATATCTGCACCTTTCAGCGCGTCAATCACGTCTTCCGGGCGGGTGTCGCCGCGCCAAATCCATTCATCGCACCAGTCAGGCTGGGTAAGGGGGACCGGTAAGGTGTCGCCGTCGAGTGTTACTATTTTCATTATGCTTCTCAGGGTTACAGGAAAGTCACCCCTACTAAAACACAAAACATCCGGCGGGGAAAAGGCGCTTACGCACTAGTGCCTGCACTAAGGGCGCGGTGCTGGAGCCACAAACGCGTGTCGAACTCAAGCTGGTGGTAGTCCGGCTCCATGTGGCAGCAAAGTTGGTAAAACGCTTTGTTGTGATCTTTTTCTTTGAGGTGTGCCAGTTCGTGAACCACTATCATACGTAAAAACGCTTCTGGCGCGTCGCGAAACACCGTGGCAACGCGGATTTCGGCTTTTGCCTTGAGCTTACCGCCCTGCACGCGGGAAATGGCGGTGTGCAGGCCCAGAGCGTGTTTCATCACCTTAATTTTATTGTCATACGCCACTTTATTGACCGGCGGGGCGCTGCGCATATAGCGGTTTTTCAGCGCCTGGGTGTAGTCCCACAGTGCGCTGTCGCTGGTGATGGTGTGGCTTTGCGGGTAGCGTTTGGCCAGCACCGCGCCGAGCTTTTGTTGCTCAATCAGCGCTCTGACCTGCACCAGCAGTGTTTCTGGATAGCCCTGTAAATAAGTGAGAGTTGTCATCGCCGCCTGAAAAAAAGGTTTACTGTTGTGCGTAATTAAGGGATAAAACGCGCGAATTTTAGCATCCCGGAGGGCCAATGAGCCAGTTTGAAACAGGCGGACGCACGCTGGAGTTACAGCGTTTCCCCGTGACCAATGATGAGTCGCCGTTACAGGCGTGGGACGCGGCGGATGAATACCTGCTGTCGCAGGTGGGCGAGACGCAGGGGCTGACGCTCATTTTTAACGATGCCTTTGGCGCACTGGCCTGTGCGCTGGCTGAACGCCAGCCGGTGAGCATTGGTGATTCTTTCATGGCCCAGCAGGCGACACTCCACAACCTGAAATTTAACGGTTATGAAGACAATCAGGTCACGTTGCTTGACAGCCTGACGCCGCTGCCTGCGGCACCGGCGCTGGTGCTGATTAAAATCCCGAAACAGCTGGCGCTGCTGGAGCAGCAACTGCGCGACTTGCGCAAGGTAGTGACCCCGCAAACGCGTATTATTGCTGGCGCCAAAGCGCGCGATATCCACAATTCAACCATGGCGCTGTTTGAGCGTATTCTTGGGCCGACTACCACCACGCTTGCCTGGAAAAAGGCGCGCCTTATCAACTGTACGTTCACCAACCCGCCGTTGGATGAGGCGCCGGAAACGGAAAGCTGGGCGCTTGATGGCACGCCCTGGACGATTCACAACCACGCTAACGTGTTTTCCCGCAGCGGGCTGGACATTGGCGCACGCTTTTTCATGCAGCATTTGCCACAAAACCTTGACGGGGAACTGGTGGATCTTGGCTGCGGCAACGGCGTTATCGGCATGACGCTGCTGGCGCAAAACCCGCAGGCGCAGGTGGCGTTTGTGGATGAGTCACCGATGGCGGTGGCGTCGAGCAAGATGAACGTGGAACTGAACCTGCCGCAGGATGTGGCGCGCTGTCGCTTTGAGGTCAACAACGCGCTCAGCGGTGATGAGTATGACCGCTACGATGCGGTGCTGTGCAACCCGCCGTTTCACCAGCAGCATGCCATTACCGATAATGTGGCCTGGCAGATGTTCCACGACGCCAAACGTAGCCTGAAATACGGCGGCGAGTTGCGCATTGTTGGCAACCGCCATCTCGACTATTACCGCAAGCTGCGCAAGATTTTCGGCAACTGTGAGACGCTGGCGACGAATAATAAGTTTGTGGTGCTAAAAGCGGTGAAAACCCGCAAGCAACGCTAAAAAAAGGGGCCTTTGGCCCCTTTTTTGTGCCTGTTAGCCTTAAATCCCCAGCGCCAGCTTCGTGCCTTGTGCGATGGCGCGCCGTGCATCCAGTTCCAGCGCCACGTCGCAGCCGCCGATAAGGTGCACCGGTCGCGCGTCCCCCAGCAACGGTGCCAGCTCGCGCTTAGGCTCTTGCCCGGCACAAATCACCACATTATCCACTGCCAGCAGTTGTGCCTCACCGTTGATGCGTACATGCAGACCGGCATCATCAATGTTGAGGTACTCCACACTGCCGGTCATTTTCACACCGCGTGCGAGCAGCGTGGTGCGGTGGATCCAGCCCGTGGTTTTACCGAGATTTTCGCCCGGTTTGCCGTCTTTACGCTGCAACATGATGATCTCACGCGGGCTGCGTTCAGGCTTCGCGCCACCGGGCAGCAGGCCGCCGGGGTGAGCAAGCTCGGTATCAATGCCCCATTCGGCACAAAACGCCGCAATGTCCTGGCTGGTGGCGGTACCAGGTTGGCTCAGGTACATGGCGGTATCAAAACCGATGCCGCCGCAGCCAATAATGGCCACACGCTGGCCGACGGGTTTTTTATCGCGCAGCACGTCCAGATAGCTCAGTACGCTGTGGTGCGTAATGCCCTCAATCGCGGGCATACGCGGCTCAATTCCACAGGCGAGAATCACCTCATCAAAACCGGCCACGTCCTCAGGCGTGACCGTCTGGCCCAGGCGCTGTGTCGCTCCCCATTTTTCCAGCATGGTGCGGTAATAGCGCAGCGTTTCATTGAACTCTTCTTTACCGGGAATTTGACGGGCAATGTTGAACTGGCCGCCAATGACGGGGTTGGCGTCAAACAGCGTCACGCTGTGGCCGCGTTGCAGCGCCGTGACGCTAAACGCCAGTCCGGCCGGACCCGCGCCCACCACCGCCAGATTTTTGCGCACAGTTGCAGGCGTGAGCGGCATTTTGGTCTCATGGCAGGCGAACGGGTTTACCAGACAGGAGGTGACTTTGCCTGCGAATATCTGGTCAAGGCAGGCCTGGTTACAGCCGATGCAGGTGTTGATTTCATCTTCACGTCCGCTGGCGGCTTTGCTCACCAGCTCGGCATCTGCCAGGAAGGGGCGTGCCATAGACACCATATCGGCATCACCGGCGGCCAGCACCGCCTCGGCAACTGCCGGGTCGTTGATGCGGTTGGTGGTGATAAGCGGCAGGTCGATAAGCCCTTTCAGTTTACGCGTCACCCAGCTAAAGGCGGCGCGTGGCACCGGTGTGGCAATAGTCGGAATGCGCGCTTCATGCCAGCCAATGCCGGTATTGATGAGCGTCGCGCCTGCGCCCTCGATGGCTTTAGCCAGCGCCAGCGTCTCCTCAAAGCTGGAGCCGCCCTCCACCAGATCCAGCAGCGACAGGCGGTAAATAATAATAAAGTCGTGACCCACGCGTTTGCGCACCGCACGCACTACATGCACGGCAAAGCGCATGCGGTTTTCCGCACTGCCGCCCCAGCGGTCGTCACGCTGGTTGGTGCGCGCTGCGAGGAACTGGTTAATCAGGTAGCCTTCCGAGCCCATGATTTCCACGCCATCGTAGCCCGCTTCACGGGCAAGCGCCGCGCACTGGGCGAAATCATCAATGAGTGTCAGGATCTCGCCTTCGCTCAGGGCGTGCGGTGTAAAGCGGTTAATCGGCGCGCGCAGAGCAGAAGGCGCAACCAGACCCGGCTGATAGCTGTAGCGCCCGGTGTGCAGAATTTGCAGCGCGATTTTACCGTCCGCCTGGTGTACGGCTTCGGTCACCGGGCGGTGGTGTTCTATTTGTTCAGGCCGGTTGAGTACAGCACCGCCTGAAATGGCCACGCCGGAGGGTGAGGGGGCAATGCCGCCCGTGACAATCAGCGCCACGCCGTGGCGTGCGCGTTCGGCGTAAAAAGCGGCCAGGCGTGCCACGCCGTCCGGGTGCTCTTCCAGCCCGGTGTGCATGGAGCCCATCAGGACACGGTTTTTCAGGCGAGTGAACCCCAGATCGAGTGGGGCGAATAGCGACGGGTAGCTCATAGTGTCTTCCGAATGATTGTTATGATGAGTGGTCGGATGAGTTCACTGTAGCCGTAACCGCGCAAGCTGGCGCGGTCTGAAACAAAGAATGTGATGGGTTTCACGTGACAACGCCCCGGCGAGGCGGGGCGTTGCAGAGAGTGCGTTATAGCGGTGGTGAAAACTCAGTCCAGCTGTGCCAGTTCCAGCGCGGCTCTGTCGATAACGGCAACGATCTTTTTGATCTGCGCATCGTCAATGCCTCCCTGGTTCACCTTGAGATCCAGCACCGCTTTGAAGTTATCCAGCGCGCGCTTCATCTGTGGGTTTTTGCGCAGTTCCAGGCCTACGGCGCGGGCTTTCATGCGCTGGCGAATATGCTCCAGGTGCTCCTGGCTTTCTTCCAGCCAGCGCCTGCCTTCCTCGGTAATCGCCAGTTGTTTACGAGCGCCTTCGCCTTCTTCGCTGATGGTTATCATCCCGTGCTCCTGCAGCATATCCAGCGCCGGGTAAATCACGCCGGGGCTGGGGGCGTAGTGACCGCCGGTTTGCTCCTCAATGGCTTTAATCAATTCATAGCCGTGGCTGTCGCCTTTCGCCAGAATATCCAGCACCACAAGGCGAAGCTCGCCGTGGCCAAAGAAGCGCGGGCGTCGGCCGTGACGCCCGCCATGGCCGCGTTCGTCTTCGCTCGCAAAACCGTGGCCTGCGCCGCGTGGGCCGCGCATGGCGTCGTCACGACCCCGAAAAAATCCACCGCAGAAACGATGATGTCTATCGTGCATTGTCTTACTCCTGTTTAATTTAGATATATCTACTTATATCTTAATGCGAATGTTTAGCAAGAGTAATCGTAAGGGTAATTATTATTTGATTGATAAGTAACGTGTTATTTTTGCTTTTGCGTTATGTGCTGACGAGGGTGTGGCCGGTCTAAAAAGAAGTTGCATCGTCGATGATTAGCAATCATTATCATCTTTATTGCCGTATTTAGATATATCTATTAATCATGAAGGAACGCAAAGATGAATGCACAAAGCGCAGCCGTCTCAAGAAGCGTACAAACGGTCTCTCTGGCGGGAGCCAGAAAAGCGATTGCCGCCGCGCATACGATGGCGACAGGCCGTGGCTGGCTAATCAGCGTGGCGGTGGTGGATGCCAGCGGTCAGTTGGTGGCTTTTGAAAAACAGGATGGCGCCAGCGGGGTGACCGTGAAAGTCGCCTGTGAAAAAGCGCGCACTGCGGCGTTGATTGGTGCGCCGTCAAAGGCGTTTGAAGATTTTATCAACGGTGGTTGTCCGAGCTTTCTGGCAACGCCGGACGTCACGCCGCTGGAAGGTGGTGTGCCCATTGTACTTAACGGTGAGATTATCGGTGCCGTGGGCGTCAGCGGCGCGCACGGCGCTAATGATTCGTTGGTAGCACACACGGCAGCGGACGCGCTCGGCGCGTAAGGGGCAGGCGATGGAGAGCTGGCAAAATAAAACGCTGGCAGTGATAGGCGGCAGTTCAGGCATTGGCCTGCGCGTAGCGCAGATGGCGGCAGAGAAGGGCGCACAGCTGATTCTGGTTGGGCGTAACGTGCAGCGGCTGACTGACGCCCGCACGGCGCTGAGCGCCACAGGTGCAACGGTCACTACGCATCAGGTGGATGCGCATAATACAGATGAACTGCGGGCGTTTTTTCATGCTGTTGCGCCGTTTGACCATCTGGTGTCGATGGTGGGTGATGTGATGGGCGGCGGCTTTACCACGGCAGATCTTGCCACCATTGAGCACGTCATCCATTCGAAATTCATAACCAACGTGCTGATTGGCCAACTGGCGGCCCAGAAGGTGCGAGACGGCGGCAGTCTGGTGTTTACCTCCGGGACCGGCGGGCGTGCCCAACATGCCTGCGCGAGCTACGTGGGTAACCTTGGTATTAATGCGCTGGTGGAGGGGCTGGCGGCAGAGCTTGCGCCGCGCGTGCGGGTGAACGCGGTCGCACCGACCTGGACGCTGACGCCATTCTGGCGCGACGTCCCGCAGGCGCAGGTGAAGCAGACTCGCGCGCACTTTGAACAAACGATCCCGCTGGGACGACTCGCAACAATTGACGAGCTGGCCTCAGCGTATCTTTTTTTGATGGAAAACGGCTTTGTCACCGGCCAGCGCCTGGCAGGTGGCGGTAGAAGGCTTACTTAACAGAGATAACCACGATGGCTGAACATAAAGATAACTATCCGCGCCGTGTGCGCAACGAGCTACGTTTTCGCGAGTTGACGGTGCTTGGCAGCGAGCTGATTGCACCGGGATTCCAGCGCGTTACCGTCGGTGGCCCGGCGCTCGAAGGCTTTAGCTCCCCAGGTTTTGACGACCACATCAAACTGTTTTTTCCTGACGATCCGGCAGCCTTCCAGCCACCGCAGGCAACCGATGACGGTATTGTCTGGCACAGCGACGAGCGTCCGCCGTCGCGTGACTATACGCCGCTGTATAACGCTGAACGCCAGGTACTGGACATCGATTTTTATATTCACGACGGCGGCGTTGCCAGCAACTGGGCACAGCAGGTACGTCCCGGCGATAAGCTTTTTACCGGTGGACCGCGCGGCTCGCTGGTTGTACCGGAAGGCTACGGCTGGCAGCTTTATGTGTGTGATGAAACCGGCATGCCCGCACTGCGCCGCAGGCTTGAAGCGCTAAAGGTGGCTGGCTTTGCCGAGCAGCTTACGGCTATCGTCAGCATTAAGGATGCCGCCAGTAAGGCTTACCTTGAGCACCTGAAGACGTTCAATATCGAGTGGGTGGTTGGCGGTGATGAAGAGGTGATTGCCCACCGTCTGGCAACGCTGGCAGTCCCTGCGCAGGATTATTTCCTGTGGATTACCGGTGAAGGCAAAGTCGTGAAACGTCTGAGCGCGCGTTTTGAAACGCCGGAAATTGAGCCGCAGCTTTTACGTGCTGTGGCGTACTGGCACGCAAAGGGCGAATAACAGCGCGTTTAGGCGGTTTGATTAATGAAAATACATATTCACGCTTAAAACGAAACTAACAGCGACAGCCTTGCTGTTAATTTGCACACTCTCTCAGTGCGAGGCTTTAAGGCTTGTTAAGGGACGCGCGGATGCGTCCCTTCCCCTGTTCCCCGGTAATGAAGTTCCGTTTTTCGCCCAACGCCAGATGAACGGAACGCACAGGAAACCTTAAACGACCTACCTTACCGCAGCGCTGTCCTTTAACTCACCACCAACACATACCACAGCCACGAAAACGGCATCACCAGAAACAGCCCTGGCAGCATGTTGGCAACCGGGAACAGCTTGATATTGCAGATGCGCAGGCCAGTCGCAATCATGATAAGCCCGCCTGCGCCCGAGAAGTCTGCCATCATATCGGGCGTGGTCAGCGGCAGGATATAGCCTGCCAGCCACGCCAGCGTCACCTGAATAATCACCACAGGAATGCCTACTGTCGCGACCGAATAGCCAAGCATGGTGGCAAAAATCGCGGCGGTGAACAGATCCAATACGGTTTTAATATAAATAATGGACGGGTCACCGGTCATACCTTCATGCATGGCACCAAAAATACCGGTGCCGCTGGCGCAAAACAGCACCAGAATAGCAACGAATTTCTCGGTAAAGGCCTCATGGCTGATGCCTTCGACCGCAGGCAGATAGCGGTTTACCAGCCCACGCGTGGAACCTGCTGCTTTACCAATGCCTTTTTCCAGATAACACAACTCGCCAATGATGGCGCCGATAATCATTGCCAGTACCACGGCAGGCATGAATTTCACTTTAATGACCAGGTTAATCCCCAGCCCGACCGAGCATAGCCCGAAGGTCATAGGTAGCGCGGTTTTCACTCGTTCAGGCAGTTTGCCGCCGGCCATTGCACCGACAATACCGCCAATGATAACCGCAACCCCATTTACATATGGACCGATTAGCATGTCTCTTTCCTGTTACTTTCCCTGATTGTGGGGTAAGGCCCCCAAAAAGTCCGTTATCGGAAAGTGTACCATTAGGTTCGCAGCGACATCGGTTTATTATTTGTGCTGTTGCGCCAATTTGCCTTCGCCCGGCGTGGGATAGGTTCTGCATCCAGTCCGCACAGCGCGAGCGTACGCGCCACGCTGCGAGTGACAATCTCATCGGCGCTCGGCGGGCGCTGGCGCAGCGCCGCAAGCGGCGGAAAATAATCCCGCCAGTTTCCATGACCAGCGGCCTGTAGCTTGCCGCCTGCGCCAGCGTAGCGATAAATGCCAGATAATGCTGCATGCGGGTCAACGTCGGTACAGGTATAGACCTGTTCCTCTGGCAGGGATACTGAATAACTCGAGGGAACAATGTGCGTCATAATTGCGGCCCTGCGCATTATTGTGATTATTTGTCATGATATTTTCCACTAAATAAGTGGTAAGCTGTTATTACAGTGAGAGCATATTCGCTGCATGTTTTGAGATTAATATTGTTTACGTTATAACACTCAGATAGAAATGCAGTAAGTTAAAACGTAACGTGCGTCAGGGTGACACGCCACAGCAGTACAAAACATGATTTTAAATAAACAAAAACATAGCAATAACATTGCGGGTGGTTATTACTACCAGAATATTGCCGGTACGATATGAAATAATCTGTATTTCTGGCGCAACATCAGGATAACGAGGCTTCGCTAATGGATTTAAAAAGGCTGAGATATTTTTGCAAAGTGATGGAGCAAGGTTCCATCAGCCAGGCCGCGCGTGTATTGAATATGGCCCAGCCACCGCTCAGTAAGCGCATTCAGGAGCTGGAAGAAGAACTGAACGTCACGCTATTTCTACGTAACGGAAAGCGTATTGAACCCAGTGACGCTGGATATTATTTATATCGTAAGGCCTGTGAAATATTACGCGAGGTTGAAGATGCCACGCGGGAAACGGTACAAATCGCCCGGCGTGAAAGTCGCCTGCTGCGAATTGGCCTGACGCCTCTTTTTCAGTGTTATTTCAAACCGCTGTTTTTAGAATTACATCGGCGCAATCCCCACGTCGAATTAAATATTTCCGTTTCTGATTCCAGCAATCTGAAGTCATTATTGAATGATGCTCTTATTGATATTGCGCTTATTCAACAGCCGCAACAGCACGACGGTTACGATATGCTGGCGTGTGCGCCTGTCACCGTGGTGGCGGTAATAGCCAAAACGCTGTTGCCCGAAAAGCCTGTCGGTCCGCTTCCTTATCTTGAGCTGGGGCACTATCCGCTGGTGCTGTTGCATCGTGCTTGTGACGAAGGCAGCTGTGAATCGCTGCTCGATCAGTTTCGCAAAGGTGGCGTTTCACCTCAGGTTATCATGCACATCACCCAGCCAGGCGTTATCCTCGACTGGCTGGAGTCTGGGCTGGCGGGCGCGACGCTCCTGCCATCCTCAGAGGTGGATGCAACAAAACTCCATAACTGCCATGTACTGGAGGTGTTTCCGTCACCGCAGGTATTTTTCCCCGCGATAGTGAAAACGCCGGGCATGTCCTGCATCCAGGAGTTAATGGATATTCTTGAAGAAGGGTTTCCGTTTGCGTCGTAAGGCGTACTGAGCAGCGTCAGCTTTCGTAGGTCAGGCGGTAAGGCGAGGTTTCGTTGAACTGGCGGGCGAAGAACTCAAGCAGCAGGCGCATCTTCTCCGGCATAAAGCGCCGCTGCGGATAGACGGCAAATACGTTATGTAGCGGCAGATGGTAATTAGGCAGCAGCGGCACCAGCCTGCCGTCCGCCAGCGCTGGACCTACGATAAATTTAGGCATCTGACACACGCCCATTCCTGCCAGCAGCGCTTCATAGAGCACTTCGCTGTTGTTAACCTGGTAATTACCGCGCGGAATAAAGCGCTCTGGCCCGCTTGGCCCGGTAAAACTCCACGCTGCGCCACCACGAAAATACGAGTAGAACAGGCAGTTATGGTGCTGCAAATCCTCCAGCGTTTGCGGTTCGCCGTACTGGCGCACATATTCCGGCGAGGCACACAACACGCTTGAGCATGGCGAGAGCGGGCGGGCTATCAGCGAGGAATCACTGAGCTGGCCGATGCGAATGCCCATATCAAAACCTTCTCCCACCAGGTCGACCATTCGATCGTCCATCGACATATGCACTTCTATCTGCGGATTTTCCTGAAGGAACCTGGGCATCAGCGGTGCGATGTGCAGGCGTCCAAACACCATCGGCACGGTGATGCGCAGTAATCCCTGCGCCTGGTCCTGCATACGTGAAATGGCATCTTCGCCCTCTTTAGCCAGCTGGCTTGCAGCACGCACGTACTCGTAATACTTCACGCCTGCTTCAGTAAGGCTGAGTTTGCGCGTGGTGCGGTTGAGCAGACGGATACCGAGATCGTCTTCAAACTGACTGATGCGTTTGCTGACCGCTGACTTGGTAATGGACAGTTTTTTGGCAGCGGCAGAAAAGCTGCCCGTTTCAACGACCGCGATGAAGAACGGGATAGTTGCGAAATTATCCATTATTTTGTCAACACCTCGTAAACAATGTGTTTCTTACAACCCTGGTTATACCCCATTTGCTTTTTTTTTAGAATAGAAACCCTTATGTAAAGGAGCCATAGTTTATGCGTACCCAGAGCAGTATTTTGCTGATGGCGGTGGGGGCGGGTGTGTTGTTAACGGCCATGATCACAACCAACAGCTATCTCGCCACCTGGAACTCTCCGCTGATTGCCTCCTGGTTTGCCCACGGCTCCGGTGCGATTGTTGCCTGGGCACTGCTAATGGTAAAGCTGCGTCCGGCACAGGCCGTGGCGACCGCGGCACCTGAGCGCAAGCCACCTCTGTGGAGCTATCTGGGCGGTATCCCTGGCGCACTTACTGTGCTGCTGGCCGCTATTGCGGTTAATAGTCCACTGGCGCTGGCGGGCACGCTGGGGTTGATGCTCACCGGCCAGATTCTGTTTGGGTTGCTCTCCGATCTGCGTGGCTGGTTTGGCGTTATTAAGTGCCGCTTTAGCACGCTCGATTTGCTCTCCGTTGCCCTGATTCTGTGCGGCAGCGCCATTCTCATTATTTACAGATAATCCCATGCTTATTTATATCGCCATCGCACTGGTTAACGGCATATGCATCAGCCTGAGCCGCTCGGTTAACGGGCGTCTTAGCATGGAACGTAACGCCTTTTATGCATCCCTGTGGAATCACATTATCGGTTTTCTGTTTTTAACGCTGGTGATTCTGGTTATGAGCGGAGGGTTCTCTGGATTTCAGTTTAATGCACCCTGGTTTGCCTACATTGGTGGTGCTATCGGCGCGCTGTTTGTTGCTATCAACAGCTACATTCTGCCGCGTACCGGGTCTACACAGGCGGCGATGCTCATCATCAGCGGCCAGATGATTTCCGGTGTTGTCATCGACCAGATTCTTCATCCAGGTCATACCCTGTGGGCCAAGCTCGCGGGCGTGCTGGTGATTATTGCGGGTATCTGGGTTTCTAAAGTTTCGGCCATGAAAAAAGCCGGTGTGGATGTGGCGCTTTGGCCCACGCTGCCCGGTAAGAAAACAAGGCTTAAGCACTAACTACTCGTCATTGTGGCGGCTCACATGGCGTGAGTCCCGGTAACAATGCCATTACGCAATGCAGGCAGGTCAATATGAACAAAGTAGCAAAATTAAGGGCCATCTTTAAAAGCCTGAAAATGGAATTTCTGCCGGGTGTTCACGATGGGCAATCAGCGCACGTGGCCGAGCAGGATGGTGTCAGAGGCGTCTGGGTTTCGGTTGCAGACCGGGTGCACAGCGGCATGAACGTGACGGACTGGCTCGATATTATCGAGCATGCGGGCAGTCTGAGCAGGACTATGAGCATTCCCTGTCTGCTGGATATTGGCAAAGGTTTTGGCGACCTGAAAAATACGGTGGCCCATCTGCGTCGTCTGGGTATCGCTGGCGTATGTATTGAAGATGGTGTTGAGCCTGGCGAGCCGTGGAGTCTGGCGGCGGTGAATGAAAGCTGTGAGCAGGTGCGCGCGGCTAAGGGCGAAGCAGGCAATGATATCTTCCTGGTGGCCCGCTGTGGAGCACTGGCGAGCGGCAGAGGCATGCAGGAAACGCTCGATCGCTGTTATGCCCTGCAAAAAGCAGGTGCTGATGCAGTACTGCTGCATTCGGAAAAGGCCCATGGCCTGGAGATTGCCGAGTTTATGTACCGCTGGCGTGGTACTGTGCCGGTGGCCATCATCTCAAGCCAGTACACCAGCGTGCCGACGCAGGTGTTTGATAACGCGGGCGTCGCGGTGGCCATTCGCGCGACCCGTGGCCTGGTCACCCCGCAGACGGAGCCGGATAAGCCGGGCTGGCTGCACGTCGAAGCGCGCCGCGAAGACCACGTCGAACAGGATATTCCCCCGCTGGATACCGTACTGCTGCACCGAGTGCGTGAAGAGGCGCAGAACCGTTACCAGCCAGGCTAACACCGTTTTCAGAGCACACAGGATTTGTGGAAAAGAATGTCCGTAGCAGGGAATTCGCTATTCCGGCATACCAGGGAACAGTATCCTTACGCAGGAGAGAGGTTATGTCAGTTATCTATTCTGGCATTTCGGGTGAAGAGCTTGCGCAGCAGAGTATTATTGTACGCAATCCGTGGAATGACGAAATTATCACTGAGATTGCTATCGACAGCCGCGAGCGTGTGCAGCAAAAGTTGAGTGCAGCCTGGAGCTTTCGGCCCAGGCTCACCCGCGAAGCGCGCAGAGAGGTGCTTTCTCGCGCCAGGTCGCTGTTAGGCCAGCGCAAACTGGCGCTGGCAAGGCTTGCCAGCACGGAGTCCGGGCTGAGTTTGCAGGACACACTCAGGGAAGTGGACAGCCTGGGCACACAGCTTGATATTGCAAGTGAAGCGGCCCTGTTTAGCCCTGTCACTGTTGGCTCATACAGTGAGGCCAGCTTGTCTGACGCACCGCAGGTGCTAAGTTTACGCAGTGCGTTAAACGGTGTTATTGCCGTCATTACTTCTTTTAACCATCCGTTGAGCCAGGTGCTGGATAAAGTGGCGCTGGCTATCGCGACCAATAACCGTATTGTTTTAAAACCCTCTTCTAAAACACCGCTGTGTGCCAGAGCCCTGCACGCGTTGCTGGTGGAGGCCGGTATGCCGGAGCAAATGTTTACACTGGTTAATTGCTCTGACTCGTTATTTGCCGACATTGCCGCGCATCACCACGGCGTGGATCGGGTCTCGTTTAGCGGCAGCCGTGCAGCGGCACGCGAGATAGCCTTTCGCGTACCCTCACAGCGGCTGGTCATGGACCTCAGCAGTAACGATGCGCTTATTGTCTGCGCCGATACGGATTTAAAAGCCGCTGCCGGGGTTACGGCCAGGGGCGCTTTTTCCCATTCAGGACAGGCTCACGGCGCGGTGAAATGGGTTCTGGTCGAGCGGCGCTGCCATGATGAATTTGTGCGTCATCTGGTCAATGAGGCCCGTCAGTGGCGCAATGGCGATCCGCTGGACCCGCAGGCCAGTATTGGCACCCTGATTGATGCGGCAAGTGCGGCAGAAATCGAACAGCGTATTGCGATTTCGCTGGCGCTCGGGGCAACCTGCGTTGCCGGTAACCAGCGTCAGGGCGCGTCGCTGTCAGCCACGGTATTAACCCGCGTGACGCCGGATATGCCAGTAGTGACCCGTGAAACCTTTGGCCCGGTTGCGCCGGTGATGGCGTTTACTGATATCGACGATGCCATTGAGCTTGCCCGTAATACACGCCCAGGGCTTAACGCCTCACTGTTAACGCAGGATAAGGCGTTACTGGCGCGTTACCCCCGAGCCCCGGCATACGCCAGCCGCCAGACCTCTGCCTTCCACTCTCCTCTACCGTTTTAGTCGCCTTTGGGCGACTGAAATATATCTGTGTTTTATATTATATATCCGTAGCAGTATTCATTTTCTGCATAAATACCATTTTTCCCGGCTGCTTTTTCATTATTTTTATGATGCTGATTCAGACTTTGAGAGAGTGTGTTTTTTATTTTCCTGTTTTCTTTAATTAATTATCACGTATTTTTTGTTTATATTTTATTCATAGTTAACATTAATTGCCATTATAAACGGGCAACCCTGTTTTATTACAGTGAGTTATCCAATATTGTTTACAAAATGGAAACTATTTTTTTCCTTTAGGCGGGCTGGTAAAAGTAATTCAATCATTTAACATTCACTGCGAAATTAATTAATGCTTTGGATGAAGGAAATACTGTGCCGCATATTAATGTTAAGCACTTCCCGTCATTAACTGACGGGCAGCGCGATCGTCTTTCCTGTTTATTTGTTGAGGCAATAAAGGATGTTATTCAATGCCCGCGTGGCGCTATTTCTGTGGCCTTTGAGCCGGTGGCGCCAGAAATATGGATGACGGATGTTTATCAGAATGAAATTCTGGCAAGGAAAGACATTATACATACCTTTCCTGATTATAATGCGACTGATGAGGTAATATGAAAATGGTAAAATACACAAACAATGATTTATTACAGTACAGCGAGGAAGTGCTTGATGCACTTAATTCCGGCAAGCCGGTTGTCGCGCTGGAATCTACCGTTATTTCTCACGGTCTTCCTTACCCGGAAAATGCCGCGACGGCCATGAAAATAGAACAGGCCGTGCGTAATGAGGGCGCTGTACCTGCCACTATTGGTATTGAGAATGGCAAATTTGTGATTGGCATGACCGAGCAGGACATTGACCGATTTGCCAGCGTTAAAGGTATTCCTAAAACCACCAGCCGCGATATTCCGGTTATTCTGGCGCGCCGCGGCATGGGTGCGACCACGGTGGCATCGTCAATTGTGGCGGCCGATCTGGCGGGCATTGCCTTTTTTGCCTCTGCGGGGATTGGCGGCGTGCATCGCGGTGGCGAAAAAAGCATGGATATTTCTGCCGACCTGATTCAGTTCACCCGCTCAAAAGTGGCGGTGGTATGCGCCGGTGCCAAAAGCATTCTCGATCTCGGTCTGACGTTGGAATACCTCGAAACCCAGTGCGTGCCGCTCGTCTCCTGGCAATCCGACGATTTCCCGGCGTTTTACTGCGAAAGCAGCGGTTACCGCAGCCCGCACCGCATTGACGATGCCATGGAAGTGGCGAGCGTCATTGAGCACCACTGGCGTCTGGGCAACCGTAGCTCGGTGCTGATTACCGCGCCCATCGACAAAGAAAACGCCATTGATAAAGACGACGTGGAGGCGATTATCCAGGCCGCCGCTGAACAGGCCGAGCGCGAGGGTATTCGCGGACCGGGCGCTACGCCTTATTTGATGCGCGCTGTGGCAAAAGCCACCGAAGGGCGCACCGTGAAGGCCAACATGTCCGTGCTTATCAGCAATGCTGCCGTTGGCGCGCGTCTGGCCGTTGCCCACGCCAACTTCCTGAAAAAGGGAAGCTGAGATGAGCAAGGTTCTGGCGATATTTGACCTCGACGGCACGCTGGTGGACACACCGTCCGGCATTGTGCGCGCCTTTAGTAGCGTGCTGCGGGCAAACGGGCTGGCGGCGGTGGATGAACTGGCGATCCGTAACACCATTGGCCTGCCGCTGGAAGTGGCATTTACCGAGCTTATGGGAATGGCAAAAGACGACCCGCGCATTCCTGGGCTGGTGCTGGCGTATCAGCAGGCGTTTCGTGAGCAGGTCTTACCGATAGCCCCTGAACTGGTGTTTCCGGGCGTGATTGACGGCCTGACCCGGCTGCGCGAGCAGGGCGTGGTGCTGGCGATTGCCACCAGCAAAGTCTCGAAAAGCGCGCTGGCGCTGCTGGAGGCCGCCGGTTTACTGCCTTTTTTTGCCAGCGTGCTGGGCGCAGACGATGTGAAGCACCCTAAGCCGCACCCGGAAATGGCGCTGACGCTGATGGCAGCGTTCCACACGCCAGCGGCCCTGACCTGCATGGTGGGCGACACCACGCACGACCTGCTCATGGCGCGCCAGGCCGGTATCCACGGTCTGGGGGTGACCTGGGGCGTTCACAGCCGCGAACAGCTTGCACAAATGGAGCCAGTGCAAATTGCCACCCACTTTGCACAAACCGTTGACGCCATTCTGGCGCTGCGTTCGCAACAGGCGCTGATGGCCTGATTGTTTCTGACGGGCGAGCACGTCAGGTGCTCGCCTTCTAATCGGAGTGAATACCATGAATACAGTTATCTCTGCCTCAGAGAGGACGGCTGACGTCTGCCAAAACCGCCGTGAGCGCATTGACGCGCTGCTGGCAGATGCCTCGCATCACATTGAATTTAACGGCCATTTGTCCAACCACAATAAGCACGCGGTGGTTGCGCTCGCGGGGCTGAACGCCAGCGCCGGGCGCATTGAGGAGTACTACCGCCAGTATGTGCAGGAAACCACCTATGGCTATGGCCTGGAGCCAAAACGCCCGTCGCGCGTGGCGGTTACCCATGAAAACTGCCTGTCGCTGCTGGGCCAGCGCACCAGCTTCTCCAGCCTGTGTGAGTTTTTTGATGGCGAAATTGCCCGCCACGGGCTGAGAGCGGTGCTGGTCGAATGGATGCCCGCGCTGATGCCTGGCTGGGTTGGCGCGTTTACGCACGCCACGATTCACCTGGGCTGGGGGCTGGATTATGGCCATCCGCGCATGATAACCGAAGGGTTGGCCTACATGGTGTTCTCGTGGGTCTCCTGCCACCCACAGCGCCAGCGCGTGAGCGACCAGGTGAGCGGCAATAACGCCATTGAATCGCTGATTGCGGTGGCAGACATGCTGGAGCAGGACCCGGTGGCGTTCCAGGCCTGGGCTGCGCGGGTGCAAAACGGCCAGATTGCGCCGAAGAAGGCACAGTGCCACCCGGAGCTTAAGCGCTCAGGTCTGCAATACCGCATTGCGATGGCGCTGGCAGAAGGCCACCCGCTGATGGATGCCGTACCGGGGTGGCTTGTGAGCGAGCCGCTGGAAGACATCTGGCTGCAACTGCACTACTGCGTCGCCATTATCTATCTCGCGCGCCCCGGCGATTTTGTGAATCTGCATCTTATTACCTCGCTGCATGCCATGGAAGAGATTGCCGCCCGCCTGCCGCAAACCCAGAGCCGTAGCGTGGTGCGCTGCTTCTGGCAGGGCATGCTGGGCGTGCTGTTCTCCGGCGGCGACATACCCGCCAGTGCCACCTTTGCCGACCTGCACGTGCGCTGGCAGGGCGTGACGGATAACGCCGACGCGCCAGATATTCACGCCAACTGGCAGACGGTGATTGATGCCGCCATTGCTGAGGCCGAGGAGCACAACCCAAAACTGGTCTATGTCGCGCAGAAACTGTGGCAGCGAACCGGCTATCAGTCCGTTTACCGCGCAGCGGCCAACTGCTTTACCACCACGCCCGAACTGCCGCCAAGCTTCGACGAACTGGAAGCTGACCGGGGCATGTAACGCGTCGGTAACCCTTATTTTTAATCCTTTTGCGCTATTAACAGGCAGGAACCTGGCAATGATCATGACTCCATCTCATAACGATTATCAGCGAGTGATTTACGGTTTTAATCAGACGGACGTTCCGTTTGCACAGCACAGCTCACTTACCTCTCTTTTAGCTGCACAAACCGACGCAATGCCCGACGCCACTGCGGTTATTTTTGGCGAGCAAACCCTGAGCCGCCAGCAGTTGTGGACGCAGGCACAGGCTGTTGCCGCCTGTATCAACACGCTTTCTCAGGAGCCGGACGCCTGCGTTGGGCTATTTGTTGAGCCGTCGCTGGCGCTCATGTACGGCGCGTGGGGCATTCTGCTGTCTGGCAACGGCTATCTGCCGCTGTCGCCGGAATACCCCGAAGACCGGTTGCGCTATATGCTCGAAGACAGCGCCACGCAGGTGGTATTTACCCAGGAGCATTTGCGCGAGCGCCTGGCGCAACTGGTGCCGCCGACGGTGCGCATTATTTGTGAGCGCGATGTGGCGGCGTTTATCGGCCAGCGCGTAGCGTCGCGGGCGAAAGCCGACAATCTGGCTTATGTCATTTACACCTCCGGCAGTACCGGCAAACCTAAAGGTGTACTGATTGAGCAGCGCAGTGTGGTTAACCAGATGCAGTGGCTGGCGGCCGAATACGGGCTTGGCGAGCGCACCCGCATCCTGCAAAAGACGCCAATGAGCTTTGATGCGGCGCAGTGGGAGATTCTGGCGCCGTGCTGCGGTGCGGCGGTGGTGATGGGAGAGCCGGGTATTTATAAAGACCCGCCGCGCCTGATTGCCGCGATTCGCCGCCACCAGGTGACAGCGCTCCAGTGCGTACCGACGCTGCTGCAGGCCATTCTCGATGATGACGATGTACTGCACTGCGCGAGCCTGACACAAATTTTCAGCGGCGGTGAAGCGTTGCACAAGCGTCTGGCGAGCCTGTGTCTTGAGACGCTACCGGGTTGCCAGCTGGTGAATCTCTACGGCCCGACCGAGTGCACCATCAACAGTTCGGCCTGGACGGTGACGGCCGAATCGCTTGCCCTGGAGCCGGACGTGGTTTCCATTGGCCGCCCGGTTTACAACACGCGCTATTACATTCTTGATGACGCCCTGCAACCTGTCGCACCCGGTGAAATCGGGGAGCTGTACATTGGCGGCGTTGGGCTGGCGCGCGGTTATCTGCACCGCCCGGAACTGACGGCGGAGCGTTTCCTGGCGTGTCCGTTTACGGCTGACAATCCACAGGTGAGCGTTGCGTATCTGGCCGATAATCCGCTGGCGCGCATCTATAAAACCGGCGACCTGGCGCGCTGGGGCGAGCAGGGACAGGTCTTTTATGCCGGACGTGCCGACAACCAGGTGAAGCTGCGCGGCTATCGCATTGAACTTGATGAGATTCGCTCAGCTATCGAGACCCATCCGTGGGTACGTCACGCGGCAGCCGTGGTAAAAAATGACCCACACACTGGCTATCAGAACCTGATTGCCTTTGTGGAGTTGAATGACAAAGAGGCAGCGCTGATGGACCAGGGCCGCGCTGATAGCCATCATCAGTCGAAGACCAACAAGGCGCAGGTGTACATGCAGTTGTCGAACCCCGGCTGTCGCGATGAACGCGCCGCAGAGCACATCATCGAACTGCCGGGCGAGCGGGGCAATGCGCAGCAGCGGGCGCTGGCCTTTGGCCGTAAAACGTATCGCCATTATGAAGGCGGGGCGGTGCTGGCGCAGGATATTCTGGCGCTACTGGCAGAGCCACCGCTGCATGCCGAGCCACGCGCGCTGTCATCGCTGACGCTGGCCGAGTTTGGCGAGTTGTTGCGCTATTTTGGCCGTTTTACCAGCGATGAGCGCATTTTGCCGAAATATACCTGGGCCTCGCCGGGGGCGCTGTATGCCACACAGTTGTATCTGGAGTTGGTGGACATTGCGAGTATTGCGCCTGGCATTTATTACTATCATCCGCTTAAGCACCAACTGGTGCGCTGTGCCGATGCAACGACAGAGACCGGGCCGTATTTTGGCTGTCACTTTATTGGCAAAAAAGCGGCCATTGAGCCTATCTATAAAAACAACATCGAGGAAGTGCTTAACTTTGAAGCCGGGCATATGCAGGGCGTACTGGACGAGGTGTTGCCGGGCTTTGGTCTTGGCATTGCCGCCCAGGCGCTGCGGCCTGAGGTGAAGGCACTACTCGATGTGGCCGCAGAGGATTATTACCTCACCAGTTGCACCATCGACAGCTTCAGCAAGCGTGAGCCGCTGGCGCTAGATGTACTGGTGCAGGCGATGGCGAACAAAATAGCCGATTTGCCTGGCGGTATGTACCGCTACCGCGATGGCGCACTTGAGCCGTTGTGTGACACCATTATTGAGAAGAAACACGTCATTGCCATCAACCAGACGGTGTATGACAGCGCTTCTTTTGGTATCGCGCTTGTGAGCCAGGGGCGGCGCGGTTGGCCGGAGTATGTGACGCTGGGTCGTCAGTTACAGCGCCTGCAAAGCAACGATTTGCTGATGGGGCTGATGTCTTCCGGCTATAGCTCAGAGACCGGCAACGATCTGCCTACAGCGCGCGTGCTGTACAAGCTGCTGGGCGAGCAGTGCGGGGCGTCTTACTTCTGTGTTGGCGGGCGTATTTCGCAGGCCCAGAAAGTAAGTGAAGGCATGAAAGAAGACAGCGTGCACATGCGCGGGCCGACGGAAATTCTACGTGATGACCTCGAAACCTTCCTGCCGGTGTACATGTTGCCCAATAAAATTCTGGTGCTGGAGAAGCTACCGCAGACGGCTAACGGCAAAATTGACCTTAAGCAACTGGCGGCACGCGATATTGAACTGGTACGCAAGGCCATTATTGAGCCGCGTAACGAGACGGAAAGCCGTATTGCCCGCATCTGGGAAGAAAAACTCAAGCGCCCGCAGTTTTCGGTGGACGATAATTTCTTTGAGGTGGGAGGGAATTCGCTGATTGCGGTAGCGATGATTGCGGCCATCAATAAACAACTGGGCTGCCGGTTGCCGGTACAGGCGATTTTCTCAGCGCCAACTATTGAGAAGCTGGCGATGCAGACCCGCACGCAGGTGCAACGCGCCTCTCGCCTGATTCCATTGCAGCCGCGCGGGCGTCGGTCACCGGTGTTCTGCTGGCCGGGGCTTGGCGGCTACTGCATGAACCTGCGCACACTCGCGCTGGCGTGTGAGACGCAGCGGCCCTTTTTTGGTATCCAGGCAAGCGGCATTAACCCCGGCGAGCAGATTGACGGCACCATTAAAGCGATGGCAGCGCGGGATATCGGGTTGATTAAACAGCAGCAGCCGCACGGGCCGTATACGCTCTGGGGCTACTCGTTTGGCGCGCGCGTGGCGTTTGAAGCCGCCTGGCAACTTGAGCAGGCCGGAGAAACGGTTGAGGCGCTGATTTTGATTGCGCCTGGTTCGCCGAAGGTGCGCCAGCAACAGGCGGCGTTGCATTCGCGTGAGGCGCGTTACGATAATCCGGCGTATCTGACCATTCTGTTTTCGGTGTTTATGGGCAGCATCACGCATCCTCTACTGGAAGATTGCCTGAATGAGGCGCAGGACCGGGAGTTGTTTATCGACTTCATCGCTCGTCACCACCAGGCGCTGGTACGTGAGCAGATTGCGCGCATTACCGATATCGTCAGCCAGACATTTGAATTCAGCTACAGCTTCCATGAACTGAACCAACGGCAGATTCAGGCACCGGTGACGGTGATTAAAGCTGAAGGCGACGATTATTCGTTTATCGAAGGTAGCGAGCGCTTTTCCGTGCAACCGCCGAGAGTGGTAACGCTCAAGGCCGATCACTATCAGCTGCTCAAAGAAAGCCATATTGATGAACTGTTTAAGGCACTGGAAGACCACGCGGTTACCGAAGAGGAAACAGAAGCAACGCCGTAATCGCCCGGCATTTAACCGATAGCGAATGCCGCTGGTGTTAGCGACAAGCAAGGCCCAAAACGTGTTTTGGGCCTTGTGATGGATAAGAGCACATCAACAGGTGGCGGTTTGTGCGGTGAAAGCTTCTGCTCCCGACTTAAGATATGGCAATTCCTTTAAGGCGTGATTTTATCGCACTGACCTACAGACTATTCAGAGTAAATGCATTAACAAAAGAAGCATTGTTTATTTTATTGATAGTTTATATATATTATTGATGTTCCAGTGAATATGCCCGTTTGACTTGGGGTGCCATGCAAGTGGCTCTCAAGTTGAAATGATTCATTTCCCTTTTTTCCATTAATAATACGTGATGAAATTGAGCTGGAATTTAGCTCTATGCTGGCATGCATGCCATTGCTTAAGGGGATTAAATCATCATCGAGGACAGTTTTAAGATTATAAACAATGTTGTCGGACGTACATTCTATATTTATGGTTGCCTGAGATTTTGCGGTGTCCTTTTTTTCTAAAAGCACTGTACCATAGTCAAAGGTGATTTCTTTATTTAAAATATTGCAATATTCCTCTGGAGGTGCTGGCTTATAGCACCGGGAAGTTCCGTTTGGCGTTTCTGGATCGAGGCCGGCGCTACCTGAGTAATATTTACCCATTGTTGGTAATACGCATAACTCATCATGGAGAAGTAAGGTTGTAGTAAATGAACCGGCAGCTCCATTCTGGCGCACAAACTCTGCCAGGCATTTTGCTACGGTTGATATACGGGCTGCCATACAATCAACTCCGGGCCCGTCTCCAATACTCCCAAATGATGCTGGATTCCGGGATACAAATACGAAACCATAATTCTGGACCTGACTAATTCCACGAGCTCCAAAATCGTCATCCCTGTGTGTTATGTGCCAGTATATTGTTGCTGTGGCAACGGTGTTGCCAGCCCAGTTAAGTCTGACGTCTTCCATGGTGATATTATATATAACAGGCCAGTAGTAGGGAACGGCAGAGGCAATGCCAGTAAGTGAAAATGTTATAATAAACGCCGAACATAATTTTTTAATACAATTGGTTATTTTTTTGTTCATGTATTATATTTGTGCCATTTTTTAAAGTGATTTATGGGGATGAGCATAATGTGAGTTAACCCATCTGTAACTGTGCGGTTAATTGAGTTCAGGTCAACTTTTAGTTAAATATTTTTTAAATTTCCGGAGTGTGGTAATAAAAATATTCTGAGCCGTTACAAAAGAAAAAATGCTTTGTTGCGTTTGTGTAGGTTTACTCATGCTGTAGAAACAAGCTGGAGAAAATTTCATATATGGCTCATGTTAGAGACTTAGAGAGAATAGCTTCCATGATTTCTTTTATTGCACCGCAGCTATTGCTGAAGGCGGAATGTTAACGATTTCGCATTGCTTCTAACCTAAAGGTCATCTGGTTAATTTGTGTGCTATTTATATTTTGAATAAAGAGATGAGCATCTACTATCATACCATTGAGTCTCGTTTTTATACAGTAATTTTAATTTCAGACAAAATATTTTTCTTTATCCTGACTGTAATGCCAGACTGGTTTTAACATATTTAGCCTAACCTCTACAGCTTGTCGAGCCACGCTTTCCTCATCACTCCTGACGTCGTTAGATTTATTGTTTGCCATTCGTATGGATGGGGTTCCTTCGTTACAGATGAATAAACGTTAAGTCAGTATTTTTATGCTGACGTTAGAATTTCCTGGACCAGGCCTGCCGGAGCTAAGGTGACTATGTAGTCGGAGCAGCTTCAGGGGTTAAATATTAATGAAAAATATTAGAAATGAAATTAAAAATAAAATTTTTTTCAAAATTCGATTTTTTGTGCTGGTTAGTAATGAAAATGCGGTTTATTTATCTATACTCTTAAAGGTATATGGCTTACGTTAACGGTGAATGTCGGATTTAATCTATTTTCAAAATATGAGAATGGTTGAATGTTAAATTTAATGGTGATTGCTGAGATGGTGAAAATATATTACGTAGCATTTCTGCTACAAATATTCATCAACTGCCTCGGCCACCTGTTTAAAGAGAATGTAAATTGATGCGCTGCTTAAGACACGAGAGGGGCAAGTCGTTATCGAAAAGGAAACAGAAGCAACGCCGTAATCGCCCGGCATTTAAGCGATAGCAAGTGCCGCTAGCGTTAGCGACAAGCAAGGCCCAAAAACGCGTTTCTGGGCCTTGCTATTAATGGATGATATCAAATCACACATCAACAGGTGGCGGTTTGTGCGGTGAAAGCTTCTGCTCCCGACTTAAGATATGGCAATTCCTTTAAGACGTGATTTTACCGCACTGGCCTTCAGGCCACTCAGCGTAAATGCATTAACAAATGAAGCATTGTTTATTTTATTGATAGTTTATATATATTATTGATGTTCCAGTGAATATGCCTGTTTGACTTGGAGTGCCATGCAAGTAGCTCTCAAGTTGAAATGATTCATTTCCCTTTTTTCCATTAATAATACGTGATGAAACGGGGCTGGAATTTATCTCTATGCTGGCATGCATGCCATTGCTTAAGGGGATTAAATCATCATCAAGGCCAGTTTTAAGATTATATACAATGTTGTCGGACGTACATTCTATATTTATGGTTGCCTGAGATTTTGCGGTGTCCTTTTTTTCTAAAAGCACTGTACCATAGTCAAAGGTGATTTCTTTATTTAAAATATTGCAATATTCCTCTGGAGGTGCTGGCTTATAGCACAGGAAAGTTCCGTTTGGCGTTTCTGGCAGGAGGCCGGCGGTACCTGTGGAATATATACCCATTGATGATAATACGCATAACTCATCATGGAGAACTAAGGTTGTAGTAAATGAACCGGCAGCTCCGTTCTGGTGCACAAACTCTGCCAGGCATTTTGCTACGTTTCCTATATGGGGTGCCTGACAATCAATTCCGTGTCCGTCTTCAATACTCTCAAATGATGTTGGAGTCCGGGTTAAAAATGTGAATCCATAATTCCGGACATGGATAATTCCACGATCTCCAAAATCGTCATCCCTGTGTGTTATGTGCCAGTATATTGTTGCTGTAGCAACGGTGTTGCCGGCCCAGTTAACTCTGATATCTTCCAAGGTAGCATTATATACAACAGGCCAGTAGTAGGGAACGGCAGAGGCAATGTCAGTAAGTGAAAATGTTATAATAAACGCCGAGCATAATTTTTTTATACAATTAATGATTTTTTTGTTCATGTATTATATTAGCGCCATTTTTTTAGAGTGATTTTTTGCAGGAGTGATCATGGTATATCTCGCTCCATCTTTAACTTTGCGGTTAATTGAGTTCAGGCAACCTTTTAGTTAAATGTTTTTTAACTTCCCGGAGTATGGCAGTGAAAAATATTCTGAGCCGTCTCCAAAGAAAAACAAATGCTTTGTTGGGTTTTGTGCAGGTTTACTCATGCCGCAGAAACAAGCTTGAGAAAAGTTCACACTTGGTTCATTTTAGAAACTTAGAGACAATAGCGCCCATGATTTCTTTATTGCACCACAGCTATTGCTGAAGGCGGAATGTAAGCGACCTCGCATTGCTTCTAACCTAAAAGGCATCTGGTTAGTTTGTGTGCTATTTATATTTTGAATAAAGAGATGAGCATCTACTATCATACCTTTGAGTTTCGTTTTTCTACAGTGAGTTTAATTTCAGGCAAAATATTTTTCTTTATCCTGACTGTAATGCCAGACTAGTTTTAACATATTTAACCTAACCTCTACAGCTTGTCGAGCCACGCTTTCCTCATCACTCCTGACGTCGTTATATTTATTGTTTGCCATTCGTATGGATGGGGTTCCTTCGTTACAGGTGAATAAGCGTTAAGTCAGTATTTTTATGCTGACGTTAGAGTTCCCTTAATCAGACCTGCCGGAGCTAAAGTGACTATGTAGTCGGAGCAGCTTCAGGGGTTAAATATTAATGAAAAATATTAGAAATGAAATTAAAAATAAATTTTTTTCAAAATGCGATTTTTTGTGCTGGTTAGTAATGAAAATGCGGTTTATTTATCTATACTCTTTAAGGTATATGGCTTACGTTAACGGTGAATGTCGGATTTAATCTATTTTCAAAATATGAGAATGGTTGAATGTTAAATTTAATGGTGATTGCTGAGATGGTGAAAATATATTACGTAGCATTTCTGCTACAAATATTCATCAACTGCCTCGGCCATCTGTTTAAAGAGAATGTAAATTGATGCGCTGCTTGAGACACGAGAGGAGCAAGTTGTTATCGAAAAGGAAACAGAAGCAACGCCGTAATCGCCCGGCATTTAAGCGATAGCAAGTGCCGCTAGCGTTAGCGACAAGCAAGGCCCAAAAACGCGTTTCTGGGCCTTGCTATTAATGGATGATATCAAATCACACATGAAGAGCTGGCGGCGGTTTACACGATTTCCGTCCCGCCACACTCTTATGGTACTTACTTCACTTCACGCCACAGCGTGGCCGAATCGCTCGCCCCCGGCGCCCAGCCTTCGACATAGGCCGTATGGGTTTGCAGGCAGACCCAGTTTTTCCCGTTATGAGACACAATATCGCCTGCCTGGTAGGTGGCGCGCAGCGTCCATTGCGGATAATCGCCCGGCTCATTACCTGACTGTGTGGTCACTGACAGGGTGTTGCTCGGTTCAGAGAGCTTGCCCTTAATATCCTCAGCGATAACCCTATAGCGGTAAGCGGTGGCTGCGGACAAGCCGGCGTCGGTATAGGTGAGCTGAGAAGGCGTGACCTCACCGATGTAATGGCCATCGCGATAAACCCGGTATCCCTTCAGCGCATACGTTGATGTTGATGCTGTCCACATCACAGTGGCCGACGTTGCCGTCACGCCAACTTCACGCAGGTTGCCCGGTGGCGAAACAAAGGCGTTTTCCTCACCTGAATCCGCGAGCGTGCGCACGACAATCGCGGCGCTGCGTGCAGATTCATTGTTTGCGGCATCTACGGCGCTGACGGCATATTCAAATGCGCTGTCAGACGGCAGGTTAGTGTCGGTGAATTGTGTGGCAGTGGTGCTGTTCACCGGCTGGCCGTCGCGATAAATCATAAAACGTACTGCCGGGACGGGAGTCGCGGAATGCGTCCACTGTAAAGCGATGCTGTTTTGCGTCTGAGCCGACGAGGCCAGGTTTGTGGGGGCCGCAGGCTGCTGCGGGGGCGTTCCACCTTCTACCAGGCTGCCGTAGCGGTTAATGAATTCCCAGCTGTAAGGGCGGCCATCGCGGTCAAAGCCTGCATCCCAGTTGACGGACCAGGTCATCAGGCCTTTGATCGGCAGACCGGCGGCGCTCAGACGATCGAGCGCGGTAAATACATCTTGTGGGTTGATAACATAACCGGTGGCTGCCGCGTCGTTATTGGTCGGCAGGCCGATGACAAATTTATCGTGAGGGATCCTGGTAAAGCCGCGTGTACCGGTGGTCAGGCTTTCTGTGAGGTAGTAAAGGAAATCAGCTTTTTGCGCATCATTGTTCTGTGCCAGCCAGCCAATGTTTTCCACGTAAACGCCGTCGCCGCCCTGGTTATAGAACTGCGGAGCGATGAAGTCATAATAGCCTTCAAGTGCGGTGATATAGGGAATATAGGCACCAGTGGCGGTCAGATACGGAAATTCCGGCGCCATGCTGATAATAAAGTTTTTACCCTGCTGGCGGTAGTGCTCTTTAACGCGGATGAGGGCCGCAGGAATGACCTGTCGGTTTTGCGCTGCGGTAATTGCCGACTGTTCAAGGTCAATATCCAGACCATCAAACGCATAACGGTCGGTAAGTTCAATAATACGCTCAACGAACGCATTTTCCTGATGAGACTGTAATTCAACATGGGCATCTGCGCCTCCGAGTGAAATAAGCACCTTACGGCCCTGACTATGCAGAACGTCAATCTGACGACGGAACTCTGCATCGCTGTATTTATACGGCTTAAAATCAGGGATAGGATCGCTACTGCCGCCATCGACTTTCATAAAAGCGACGGCAACAACATTATACTGTACCGGAATATCGGTCAGCGGCATCTCGGTAAAGCGACCACCTTTGTAGCCCTGACCTGAGGTGGCAACCCAGTTGTGCCAGAAACCTATGACGATTTTACCATTATCAGCCAGTGCGTGAGCGGCAGTATTTGCGACCTGGCTAACGCTGTATTTTTCAATGGACATATCTTCTCCAGTGGTAATGTTTAAATGAATAGTGAACTTGGGTAGCAACAAACACGGCAATTTTTCGGATGATGGAAATATTGCTTTGGTGCTGTGCTGTCTGTGCAGGTGAATAGTGGTTTATATTGTATTGGGCGGCAATATTAAGTTTTATTGGGACGGGAATATAAAGTGAGGCGAAGGCGCGTGTTGTGATATGCGGCTTTTTTTTGAGGTGCAAGGATAAGGTGCGAAAGCGAGGAAAAGCCAGTATGACTTTTTAGGGAGAGTGCTGGCTGAAATAACGGTGCAAAGATAGAGCTTGCCCATTGGGGTTTAAAAAATAATGAATTAAAAATAAATGTTGATAGGTGGAAATAACCACCTGAGTCGCGCATTTTTCGCTTTTAATAAATTGCATGTGACTGATGCTGGTATTTTTAAAGGAACTGACGGTATTAAACAGCGCAGCCTGAATGCACTGAGTCGGGTGAGGGACCTGACATTTCTGCGGTGATGAATAAACAGGATCGAAAGATAACGTCAATCCAGGATGATTGTTGTGGGTTGTGGGTTGTGGGTTGTGGGTTGTGGGTTGTGGGTTGTGGGTTGTGGGCTTGGATTATGGACTTTGGGTTGTGGACCTTAAACTTTGGACCGTGGACCGTGGACCGTGGACCGTGGACCGTGGACCGTGACAATGACTCATCGTTCCGCACCAGGCGCTTGGGTCGGGCAAGGCATTCTGTTTGAAGAATGCCTCATCGTGTTGCGCAGTTTATAACGATATTTTGTCGCTGGATGGGCAAACCCGTTAACCTCAGACTTTCGCCGTTTGACGCAGGCGATTTTCTGAACCGCATACGCGGATTTTACTGCGCACGACCTCCTTCATGGCATCCATACCGACGCGCATGTAGTAGCGCGGGTCGCTGCCGTCAGGATTGTGCGCAAACCAGGTTTTTACCGCACTGGCGAAGGCGATTTTCAACTCGGTGGCGACATTCACTTTGCATACACCCAATTCAATAGTGCGGCGAACATCATCGTCTGGAACATCGCTCGCGCCATGCAGTACAAGCGGTACACAAACCACCTTCCTGATGTTTGCCAGCCGCTGGAAATCAATTTTTGGGCGCTGGGTGTAAAGGCCGTGAGCGGTGCCGATGGCAACGGCCAGGCTATCGACGCCGGTCAGTTCAACAAAACGGTGTGCCTGCTGCGGGTCGGTTAAAAAGGCGCTTTCGGCGTCAACGTCCATATCATCTTCTACACCCCCCAGGCGACCCAGTTCAGCCTCCACGCTGCAATCATTCTGGTGGCAAAAATCCACCACGGATTTTACCAGCTTCACATTCTCATCAAACGGGAAGTGGCTGCCATCGATCATCGCACTGCGCACACCGGCAGACACTTTACGGCGAATATCATCCAGCGATTCATGATGATCGAGATGGATGGCCAGCGGCATGTCATAGCTTTCGGAATAGGCGCGGCACAGCGCGTAGATTTCTTCGAACGCGATGTGCTTATAGGTCCCTGGCGTGCCTGCGAGAATGACTGGCGAATGCATTTCCTGACAGACTTCGAGAATAGCCTGAATGGTTTCTGCGTTGTGGATGTTAAACGCAGGAACGGCGTAGCCGTGTTTTTGTGCATCCAGGAGCAGATATTTGGTTGAGATAATGCCCATATTACTTCTCCTGCGATATCCAGGGGTGAATAACGACGCCTTGCACGACCCGGTTGACGGTGCCGCTGGCTGAAGGTGTATCGGGAGTGATGCCTGCTTTAAGGGATTCCGTCAGGGCAAATACCTGGGCATACATTAAAAAGCAGAAAGCCTGCTCAACGTCGCTAAACGTGCGGGCGGTGGGCAGCAGAATATGCGGCCCGGCGGTGACGACGGCATCAGCAGCGGCAGAAATCGCCACCACACGCAGTGCCTGATTATCGCGGCGCAATTCTGCTAACAGATCGAGATCGTACTGGCGGGTATAAGGGTGTGAAGAGACGAAGATCACGACCAGCGTTGTGCTATCGATCAGCGATTTAGGGCCATGTCGAAAGCCCGTCGACGAATCATAAAACGCCGCCACTTTCCCGGCTGTGAGTTCCAGCACTTTGAGTGAGCACTCGCGTGCAGCGCCCTGCAAGCCGCCGCTGCCCAGGTAAACCACCCGCTGCCAGGAGGCATTGCCAAAAACGCCGTCGCTGAAATCCCCCAGAGAAGTGATTATCTCCTCACAGCGGCGTGCAACATCTTCAAAGTTGCGGCTATTTATCGCCTCTGGCGCGAACACGGCGAGGCAGCTTGCCATCATGGTGGTAATACTGCTGGTCATTGCAAAACCACGATCGTGAGTTTCTGCGGGCATTAACAGCGGCCAGGCGTGTTCATCTTTGACGGCGTTTTGATACAGCGCACCCGCTTCATTACAGGTGATGACCAGATGATGACAGTCCTGGATACACTGATTTGCCAGCTCAACGGCAGCGACGCTTTCCGGGCTATTGCCGGAGCGGGCAAAGGAGACCAGTAATGTCGGCTGCGTTTGTTGCAGATAATCGGTAGGGTTTGTGACCAGGTCGGTCGTGGGAACGGCAACAATGTTTTTCCCGGTGTGGCGAGAAAGCCATGGCGCAATGATATCGCCAATAAAGGCCGATGTACCGGCACCAGTGAGGATGATTTTCAACGCCGGGTTTGCCAGCAGTGGCGCAAGGAATGCTTCAAGGCTTGCCCGCTGCAGCGCAATATTTTTCAGCGATGCCCGCCAGCTGTTGGGCTGTTGGCGGATCTCTTTTTCAGTCCAGGTTTGTGTTCTGCCTGTACTCCCGATAAGGGCTTCACTCATAACGTCATCCTTCATCAGTGTGTTTCATTTAACAAAGCTAATTCGGTTTTTGTTCTTTCGTTTTATTTCTTTTTACGTTCCAATCCGTTAACTGAAATTTATTGGAAATAAAATGAAAGGTCAATGTGTAAAATGAAAGATAACGAAAATTTTTTTACGAACGTAAAGGTAAAAAACAATCACGAAGACACTGTGATAAGGAAAAGAAAGGAACAGAAAGACATGCCGCGATAACACGGCATGTAAAAAGAGGTGACAGCAGCTACTGTGGGGATAACTGGCCGTTAAGCCAGATGTGTTGCACAAAAAGATCGCTGTTCAGAGCAATGAGGTTGGCTTGTTTACCAGGTGCAATCGACCCCAGCCGATCGTCAATACCCAACATTCTGGCCGGTTGTCGGGACGCCATGTGGATGGCATCTTGCGAGGAGCAGCCTGCGAGCCTCACCATGTTACGCACGGCGGCATCCAGCGACAGCGTACTGCCTGCCAGACTTCCGCTTGCCGTACGCACCACTCCGGCGCGCATGTCGACATCATAACCGCAAATGTCATAGCTTCCGTCGGGCATACCCGCGGCGCGCATGGCATCGGTGATAAGCAGGGTGCGATCGGCGGCACACTGGCAACAGAGCTGCATTGCCGCCGGATGAACGTGGTGGCCGTCGGCAATAAGCTCCAGCCAGGCGCGTGTGTCGGTTAACCCGGCACCGACCATGCCCGGCTCGCGGTGGTGCAACCCCGACATGCCGTTAAAGCAATGCACCAGCCCGTCTGCTCCCGCATCCAGCGCGGCAATGGTCTGCGCCCATGTCGCTGCGCTGTGGCCAAGCATGACCCGAATATCGCGCGATTTCAGATAACGGATGGCTGCCAGCGCGTTGGGTTTTTCCGGCGCAAGTGCTACGACACGCAGCGTCTGGCGAGAGATAGCGATTAACTCATCAAGCTCTGTGTTATTGAGTTCGCGAAACAGCTCTGGCGGGTGCGCACCTTTGTTCTGCGGCGTGAACCAGGGGCCTTCCAGATAGCTGCCCAGCACCCGTGCTCCTGGTCCACCGTTTTCGCAGCGCGTGGCGATGCGCCTGAGTGCGGCATGAATGCTTTTGAGCGGCGCGGTGACTGTTGTTGGCAGCCAGGCGCCCACGCCTTCCCGTGCTTGATGCCTGGCAAGAATATCCAGCGTGTCCGGCGCATCATCCATGACATCAACCCCAGCGCCGCCGTGAACATGGGTATCGATGTAGGCAGGGCAAAGTAACTCGGCCTCGCGCCCAGCAACGCCAGGCGCAACTGGCGCTATAGCGGTAATCACCCCGTTCTCAATGCAGACCTGGTGGTCATCAAGCCACCCCTGGTCCGTCAGCAGGCGCCTGGCACGCAGCCACTGGCTCATATGCCGTCACCTGCTTCACCGTCTTCTTCACGCTCGCGGGCCAGTTCATCAGCCAGCGACGTTAGTCCTCGGTGCCCACATACCAGTGCCTGGCGCCTGAATGCTTCCTCGTTCAGTCCTTCGCGCTCCAGTGTCATCTCCAGCAGCAGTTGCAGGTTAGTGCCGGTGATGACCTCGCAACCGGGCATTTGCATGGCAAGCGTGGAGGCAACCCGAAACGGCGTGCCACCGAGTAAGTCAGTCAGAAAAACGATCCCGTCGCAATGGCTCAGGGTTTGTGTGGCCTCGGTCAACTGTGATGTGAGGAGCGCCGTAGTTGAGCTTTGCGGGAAATCAATAGCCTCAAACTGTGGCTGTTCGCCCAGAACCTGCGTCATGGCTTGCGCCAGGCCACTGGCGAATCCGCCGTGGCCGGTAAGAATAATGCCTAACATCGTGCTTCCTCATCATTACAGGAAATGGGCGAATTTGCCGACAATGCCCAGCACAACCGTAAGGCAAATCAGGCGCAACGGGCTCCAGCCACGGCGCACCAGCCAGAACATGGTCAGGGTGTAGACAAGCGGCAGGAAGGCGGGCATCAGTTTGTCGATAACGTCGCTTTGAAGCTTCACCACGGCGTCGCCAGCGGTAATTTCAAGCGTAGTGCTCAGGCGTACATAAGTGGCAACCAGCGCGCCAATCACCGTCATCCCAACAAGAGAGGCCGCGTGAGCGACTTTTTTGGTGTTGGCCTTAATAAGCGGAATCGCTGACACGCCCATGCGGTAGGCGTAGTGCGCCAGGCCAAAGCGCAGGCCGAGATGCACAACGTTAAACATTACAATAAAGACAATGGCACCCAACAGGGAGCCTTGCAGAGCAAGACTTGCACCAATACCGCCACAAACAGGAAGCAGCGTTAGCCAGAACATCGCGTCGCCAATGCCGCCAAGCGGTGCGCCTACGGCAATTTTGGTGCTCTGAATGCTGTTGACGTCCTGCTTGGAACGCTCCATGGCAAGGATAATGCCGATCACAAAAGTGACCAGGAACGGATGGGTATTGAAAAATCCCATATGGCCTTTCATGGCTCGTGCAAGGTCGCGCGGATGGGTATGAATCTTTTTCAGCGCCGGTAGCAACCCGTAAAGCCAACCGGAGGCCTGCATACGTTCGTAGTTAAAGGAGGCTTGCAGCAGCATGGAGCGCCACGCCACCCGGTTAATGTCTTGTGGGGTAAGCTCTGCCCCGAGTGACTGATCGTCATATACGTTTTCATCAACACCGGTTAAGAGAGTCTGTTCACTGTCTGGCGCAGTCGCGAGCGCCTTGTGGTTAGATACCATCTTCGAATTCCTCTTCGTGCTGTGTACGGGGAGCGGTGGGCTGTGGGTCCTTGCGCAGCAGGTCAATAAGCGCCATTGCCAGGGCGGCGGCGGCAATGGCCAGAACCGGGAGCTTCAGCCAGGCGGCGGCTACAAAACCAAGAATGAAATAGGGGATGTAGACGTTCTTCATCATGATTTTCAGCAATACGGCAAAGCCGATGGCGGGCATAATGCCACCCGCAACGCCCAGACCATCAATCAGGCGCTCAGGCAGTATGTTGATGGCGGTTTTCGCGTGCTCTGCGCCGAAGTAGACCGGCAGGAATGCGCAAAGAAAATAGAAAGTACCAAGCGCCAGTAGTGCAAGGTAGTTAACGCGCTCAATGCCGCGGGTATCCGCGTTTGCAGCCATGTTATCGCAGCGCGACATCACGCCAGACATCACGGAGAAGAGGAAGGTAATCCCCATTTGCACTGCCACAGCGAAGGGGACGGCAACACCAACGGCAACATCGGGTTTTACGCCGGTGGTGATGGCGAACGCGGTGCCGACGATGGTGCCAATGATAACGTTCGGCGGCTGTGCGCCAGCCAGTGGGGCAAGACCCATCCAGACCAGTTCCAGGGTTCCGCCGGTCAGAATACCGGTGTGCAGGTCACCCAGAATTAACCCTACCAGCGGCCCAAGCACCACCGGACGGTGGATGTGGGTCAGGCCGTTAAACATATCCAGGCCAGCAATAAAGGCAAGAATACCCAGTGCAAGACCCTGTAATAAGCTAATCTCCATCACAATAGCCCTCAGAGCAGGTTAAATAAATTCTGAGCAGGTTCTGTTGGGACGCCCTGAACAAAGCAATCAACCCCTGCGTTTTTTAGGGCGTTAAAGGCTGCAATATCCGTTGCATCAACAGAAACCGTTTTTGCGATTTGCTGCTTACCGCTGGCGTAGTGCATGTTGCCGACGTTGATACGCGGGACGGGAACGCCGCCTTCAACAAGCGTCAGGAAATCGGCAGGCGTCTTGCAGACCAGCAGAATTTTTTGCCGATCGGCAGCGCGGTGAATATTGTCGACCACTTTTTGCAGCGGCCAGAAGCGCACGGCAATGCCTTCTGCCAGCACCATTTCCATCAGGTTTTGCTGTACCGGGTCTTCAGCGACGTCATCATTAGCGACCAGAACAAGGTTGGCTCCCGCAAACCCTACCCACTGAACGCCAACCTGGCCGTGAATCAAGCGTTCATCAATGCGACTTAAGACAATATTTGGCATAACGTTATCCTTCGCTTTTCTTATTCGTGGTTACCCTGGCAGGCTACGTGATACTGACGTATCACATCCTGAATGTGACTGATGATTAAGGCATGTGGCGTGGCGGCGATGCGGCCTTCCCGCACGTGGATATACTGAAGCGCCAGATACTGGCTGATGAGCGGTAACGGCAGTGGTTCATCTGCCAGGTTGCGTAGCAGATGCGCCAATGCCTGTTCAATCGCCTGCTCTGGCCAGTAATAGCGCACGCGATCGGAGTAGCTGTAGCCGCGTGCCAGGCGACGGGCGTGGCTGTCGCCGTGATAATGCTCTTGCCAGTAGCCCGGCTTATCGAGCATGACGTTTTCCAGCACTGCACGCAGGCCGGAGCAGGCTCGGGCAGGTATCAGCTCTTCTTCGATGCAGGCCAGTGCAAACAGCGCTTCGCGCAGGGCGAATGTTAATGCCGGGCCGACTTTCAAAATAGCGAAGTGATCGCTAACAAGGCGTTTCAACGCTTGGGGCGTCTGGTAATCGGTAGAGTGCGCTTCGTAGATTAAGGTGCTGCTGTTCTCAATCATTTTGCTCAGTGCAACGGCGCTTTCCGGCACATAATCAATAACATTTGCGTTATCAAACTCAACGCCAGGCTGAACCACCAGCCCGATGATGCGCGGCCAGAGAGCGTTTAGCCCCTCTTTTTCAAACGCGTTGAAATGTGCCTGCAATGTGGCCTGTGCTGCCTGTACGGTAGTGACATCGAGAGTGTTAAGGGTTTCATGTGCGCCGCCCGGCACCGGCACTTCAGTACCAATCACATACACCAGGTCACAGATGCCGAAAGTGTGCAGGCAGGTTGTCTCAGCGACTTTTGCCAGACGAGCCGCCCGCTGGGCGACGATATCGTCAGTCAGCGGTTTGGGATCGTCAGCACAAGACATGCTGCAATCCAGATGTATTTTCTTAAACCCGGCGGCGACGTAATGTTGAATCAAGGTTTCAGCCTGTTCCATGGCTTGTGCCGCAGGGGAATGCTGCCAGCGGTTGGGGCCAAGATGATCCCCGCCTAAAATGAGGTTTTGCTCGGGGTAATTTAGCCTTGCCGCTAACGCTTGCACGAAACGGCGAAAATCGTCAGGCGTCATTCCGGTATAACCCCCGAACTGATCGACCTGATTGGAGGTGGCTTCAATTAACAGTGGTGTATCACTATCGCGGGCAAAACAGAGTGCGGCTTCCAGCACCAGCGGATGCGCCGAGCAGATAGCATAAATACCGCCTCCACCACCTTGTTTATGACGCTGCACCATTTCGGTAAGATGTTTCATTTTCCTCTCCAGGTTGGGCGAAGGGGTCAATTTATCTTTCGATTTATTTCGATTGATACTGCATTAAGACGTAATAAAAATAAAATGAAAACATCATGAATTGCGATTTGTTTCGCAAAAGAAGCGTAATGAAAGCCTGGAGATAGTGAAAAGTGCATGCAGCCTCTCACTGTCAGGCTTGCATTCTGATGCCATAACGGCGTTAATAGGTAAAACGAAATGAAACGAAAGGTTTTTTGGTGAGGACTATCATATGAGCGGCGCAGAAGCGGCTGGTGACAAACGCATTTCGGGCACCAGTGAAAGGCGCGAGCAGATTATTCAACGCCTGCGTCAGCAAGGAAGTGTTCAGGTTAATGACCTGGCTACGTTGTTTAGCGTCTCTACGGTGACTATTCGCAACGATCTGGCTTTTCTGGAAAAACAGGGCATAGCTGTGCGGGCGTATGGCGGTGCACTGATTTGCGACAGCCCCGCGCCGCTGCCGGAACCCTCGGTTGAAGATAAAAGCGCGCTTAATACTGCGCTCAAACGCAGTATTGCCCATGTTGCGGCTGAGCTGATTCAACCCGGCCACCGGGTGATTCTTGATTCAGGGACCACCACGTTTGAGATTGCACGGCTGATGCGCCAGCATACCGATGTTATCGCTATGACTAACGGGATGAACGTTGCCAATGCGCTGCTCGAGGCAAGCGGTGTGGAGCTACTCATGACGGGCGGGCATCTGCGCCGCCAGTCGCAGTCGTTTTATGGCGACCAGGCAGAGCAGTCGCTACATAATTACCATTTCGATATGCTGTTTCTCGGCGTTGATGCAATTGATGTTGAGCGCGGTATCAGTACGCATAATGAAGATGAAGCGCGGCTGAATCGTAAAATGTGCGAAGTGGCTGAACGGATTATTGTGGTCACAGATTCCAGTAAGTTTAATTGTTCCAGCCTGCACAAAATTATTGATACGTCACGTATTCATATGATTATTGTCGATGACGGCATACCTGATGAAAGCCGGGAAGGGCTGCGTAAACTTGGGATTGAGGTGATGGTGGTTCATCAGTCGTGATCGGTAAAACCAGCGAGCGGTAAAACAGCCTGAAGTGCCATACTGTTTACCTTAAGCGGACATAGGGAACTGTGTACCCGGCTGGGCGGTAAAACGAGAGAAAGAGAAATCTGTCGCCCTTTCATCGCCAGTCAGAAAAACAAAAAAGCCACTCTTGAGAGTGGCTTAATCATATGAAACTCAGGCTAAAATTTGGTGGCCCCTGCTGGGTTTGAACCAGCGACCAATCGATTATGAGTCGACTGCTCTAACCGCTGAGCTAAGGGGCCAGTGGCGAGGGATTATAAAGTAACTCGCCGTCCCAATCCAGCACTGAGGTTTGCGGATGCTGTTTTTCTAACCAACGGATTGCAAAGGCTTTATATTGCCATCTGCGTTGTTATGGAGACTTATCATGATAGAGGACATTCTCGAGCCGGGTTTACGGGTAGTTTTTTGCGGTATTAACCCTGGCAAATCCTCGGCACATACCGGTTTTCATTTTGCGCATCCGGGTAACCGTTTCTGGAAGGTGATTCATCTGGCTGGGTTTACCGAGCGTCAGTTAAAACCTGAAGAGGAGCGCGAGCTGTTGGATACGCGCTGTGGCATTACCATGCTGGTGGAGCGGCCCACTGTACAGGCAAGCGAAGTAAAGCGTGATGAACTGCGTAGTGGGGGCCGGGAGCTTATTGTGAAGATGGAGGCCTACCAACCCGTAGCGCTGGCTATTCTGGGCAAGCAGGCTTATGAACAGGCGCTTGGTGTGCGCGGTGTGAAATGGGGTCGGCAGCCACAGGGCATTGGCGACACGCAGATTTGGGTGCTGCCAAACCCCAGCGGGCTGAACCGTGCTTCTCTGGACGAGTTGGTCGCGGCCTACCGTGAACTGGATGATGCGCTGGGTGCCGTGGGGCGCTGACGTTTTATACGCGCAGCGCCATAATAGCCACCGCCACTCTGCGCGCGTGGACGGTAGAGGGTAAACGTCGGTAGCGAGCAAACGTGGTTAGCCTGTACGGCTTCGGGAGAAGACTGGCGTGCAAGCAGCTAAAGCGGGCGCTGTGCTGTTACGCCTGCGCCAGCCTGTCACGCACGTGCATTAGCGCAAAACCCAACTGATTCTGGCCCTGCCAGCGTGAGGGGACTGCGGCATCTTTGTGTTCCTGTGCAAGACCAATCCCCCAGAGGCTATCAACGGGGCTGGCTTCCACCAGCACCTGTTTGCCGGTGCTGAGTAAATACGCTTTTAGCGCTGGGTTCTGGCTAAATTTGTGATAATTCCCTTCACACAGCAGTTCGAAACTGCGGCTTTCCCACAGTGCCTCATCAACACTGGCGATTTCACGCCCCAGATTTTTTGCCTCGACCGGCGTCAGCGCATCGAGGATCTGCGCGTATTTTGTTTCGTCGCCGAAAAGCTTCGCTTTTGCGGCCATCATCCAGTGCTCGGCGCTTCGCCAGGTGTGGCCGTCAGCGGTAAAAGAGCAGTCCCACCACAGGCTCAGGCAGGAGGACGTCATTTCACCGCGTGGGTGCGGGCGATGGCTCCAGAACCACAGATAAGAAAATTGTTCACCGGCATCGATCGCGGCTAAAAGCGCCTGTAATGCGTCACTTCCCTGGTTCATTATGTCTTTCCTTATACTGAGAGAAAACACGACGATCCCGTCGCGTAGGTTATTTTACCCGTGCGCGGCAGATAATGGATTGCTGTGATTTGTGATTTTTCTGAGGAAAACAGGAAAGGGCGACCGCGCTTTTGATCTGCATTTATGCTGAGAAAAGTGATTATTAATGAATAATTTTTTTTAATAATTTGTCGGCAGATGTCAAAGCGTGCCGGGTAACGAAATGAAACGTACTGCGGGACATCGCGCAAGGAGCTGGCAGTGCCCGGGGCAGGAAAAGGGTTAACATCACGTAGCGGGAACCGCGAGTATGCGCCATCCATAAAAAAGCCCTCCGAAGAGGGCTTTTTTGCAGGCAGTGGATTAGTCGTCCAGGAAGCTGCGCAGTACTTCAGAACGGCTTGGGTGGCGCAGTTTACGCAGCGCCTTCGCCTCAATCTGACGGATACGTTCGCGGGTAACGTCGAACTGTTTACCCACTTCTTCCAGCGTATGGTCAGTATTCATATCAATACCAAAACGCATACGCAGCACTTTCGCTTCACGCGCGGTAAGCCCCGCCAGTACATCGTGAGTGGCCGCACGCAGGCTCTCAGTCGTTGCGGAGTCCAGCGGTAGCTCGAGGGTGGTATCCTCAATGAAATCCCCCAGATGCGAATCTTCATCGTCCCCGATTGGGGTTTCCATGGAGATAGGCTCTTTGGCGATTTTCAGCACTTTACGAATCTTGTCTTCCGGCATCAGCATGCGTTCAGCCAGCTCTTCCGGCGTTGGCTCACGGCCCATTTCCTGCAGCATCTGGCGTGAAATACGGTTGAGCTTGTTGATGGTCTCAATCATATGCACCGGAATACGGATGGTGCGCGCCTGGTCAGCGATGGAGCGGGTAATCGCCTGGCGAATCCACCATGTGGCATAAGTTGAGAACTTATAGCCGCGGCGGTATTCGAATTTATCTACCGCTTTCATCAGGCCGATGTTGCCTTCCTGAATCAAATCCAGGAACTGCAGACCGCGGTTGGTGTATTTCTTGGCGATAGAAATAACCAGACGCAGGTTCGCTTCGACCATCTCTTTCTTGGCGCGGCGCGCTTTGGCTTCACCGATGGACATGCGGCGGTTGATGTCTTTTACCTGCTCAATAGTCAGGCCGGTTTCTTCTTCAATCTGCTGCAATTTTTGCAGGCCACGGTGTACGTCTTCAGCCACGTCGTTGAGCTTCTCAGACCACGGTTTGTTCATCGCAACGGCTGCGGTGAACCAGGTATCCGCCGTTTCATTGCCGGTGAACAGCGTGATGAAGTTCTTCTTCGGCATTTTGCACTGCTCAACGCACAGCTTCATGATGATGCGTTCCTGGGTACGCACGCGGTCCATCATGGTACGCATGTTGTTCACCAGGTAATCAAACTGCTTCGGTACCAGACGGAACTGTTTGAAGACTTCAGAAAGCTGCTGGATTTCAGCCTGAGCGGCGGCATGGCTACGGCCTTTGCTCTTGATAACGTCGCGCGTCGTTTCGTACTGGGTACGCAGTTCGCCGAATTTCTCGCGCGCCAGCTCCGGGTCGATGCTGTTGTCATCGTCGCTGCTGTCGTCATCGCTCTCTTCTTCGTCGTCGCTGTCGTCGTCCATCTCTTCCTGAGAAAGCTCGGAGCCGACGTGAGTAGCGGTCGGCGCCATGTCTTCTTCAGCGTTAGGATCGACAAACCCGGTAATCAAGTCAGACAGGCGTGCTTCGCCTGCTTCAACGCGATCGTACTGCTCAAGCAGATAGGTGATAGCTTCCGGGTATTCGGCCACGGAGCACTGAACCTGGTTGATGCCGTCTTCGATGCGCTTGGCAATATCAATCTCGCCTTCACGGGTAAGCAGCTCAACGGTACCCATTTCACGCATATACATGCGTACCGGGTCGGTAGTGCGCCCGATTTCGGATTCCACGCTGGACAGCACCTGAGCTGCGGCTTCTTCAGCATCTTCGTCAGTGTTGTTCGAGGTTTCAGCCAGCAACAGATCGTCGGCGTCCGGCGCTTCTTCCATCACCTGGATGCCCATGTCGTTGATCATCTGGATGATGTCTTCGATCTGATCAGAGTCGACGATATCTTCCGGCAGATGGTCATTGACCTCGGCATAGGTCAGATAGCCTTGCTCCTTACCACGGGTGACAAGAAGTTTCAGCTGTGACTGCGGGTTTTGCTCCATAAGACGGTATCCACACTGTAATTAGGGTTGGTGTCGGTCGGCGAAACCGCCAACAATAACGTACGCGGGCGATTTTGTTTTCTTGCCGCTGCCCGGCTGTGCGGCCTTCGGGTTCATCCCGAGGAAATATCGGCAATTAAGCCGCTCAAATTATTTTCTGGCGCGTGCCTGAGTAATGACACGCACTTCTTCGCGCTCCGCGGGCGTTAAACCTTCTGTCCGCGAACGGGCGATCAATTCTGTCAGTCGCAACTCCAGCACGGAATCAAACATATGGTCCAGTGCATCGGTGAACGTTTTTTCTGCAATATCCTTATCTGCTATATCGTCCCAGGTGGCGAGTTTTTCAAGGGTAGCGGCTTCTTTTGTGCCGCGATAATGCTCCAGCAACTGCCCGGTGGTCAGACCCGGCTGTGCAAGGCATGTGCTTACCAGCTCGCTAAACAAACTCAAACCCGGAATTTTACTGCTGTCCAGCGCACTGAGCGCGGGTACCAGCGGTGCCAGTTCAGGGTTTTGCAGCAATAATCCAATTAGTATACGCATGGTTGTGCGTTTTAGCTGCGCTACTGGCTGTCGGCCCGTGTTTTCCGCAACTTTTTGCACCAGACGGTCAAGCGCGGCATCGTCAAAAATCCCGAGCTTGTTGCCCAATTCCTGGCGCAGATAAATACGCAACGTTTCGCCCGACACCTGGTTGATTAACGGCAGTGCCAGCGTGGCGAGCCGGGTGCGCCCGTCGGGCGAACTCAGATCAACCTGTGGTAACAGGGTGTTAAACAAAAAGGCAGAGAGCGGCAGGGCTGTTTCCATGCGCGCTTCAAACGCGGCTTTGCCTTCTTTACGCACCAGCGTATCCGGATCTTCACCGTCCGGCAGGAACATAAATCGCAGCTGGCGGCCGTCTGACATATACGGCAGCGCGGTTTCCAGCGCTCGCCATGCTGCGTCTCGCCCGGCGCGGTCTCCGTCGTAGCAGCAAATTACCGTGTTCGTCACGCGAAACAGCAGTTGAATATGGTCGGCTGTCGTCGAGGTGCCCAGCGACGCAACGGCGTAATTAATGTCATATTGCGCCAGTGCCACCACATCCATGTAACCTTCGACCACTAACAGGCGAGACGGTTCATCTGCAACCTGTTGAGCTTCATACAGGCCGTAAAGCTGGCGACCTTTATGAAAAATATCGGTTTCCGGGGAGTTTAAATACTTCGGCGTATCGTTACCTAACACGCGTCCGCCAAAGCCAATCACTCGCCCACGTTTGTCGCGAATCGGAAACATAATCCGGTTGCGAAAACGGTCGTACGTTCTTCCCTGGTCATTGTTGACCAGCATGCCGGCATCAAGCAGCAATTGCCGGTTTTCGCTGTTGCCACCAAACTGATTAAGCGCGTTATCCCAGCCGGGCGGCGCATAGCCAATGGCAAAGCGCGCCACCACATCATTGCTCAGGCCGCGGGTGTCGAGATAACGACGCGCAGCGTCCGCTTTCGGGTTGAGTAATGCTTTCTGGTAGAACGTGTTCAGCCCGTCCATCAGCTCATACAGATTCTGGCGCTGATGGCGCTCAATCTGGGTAAGGCCTGTTCCCGTTTCATAGGGAATCTCCAGATTGTGCATGGACGCCAGTTCTTCGACGCTTTCGACAAACTCCAGCTTGTCGTACTTCATCAAAAAATCAATGGCGTTGCCGTTTTCACCGCAGCCAAAACAGTAGAAAAACTGCTTTTCACCGCTGACGGTAAAAGAGGGGGTTTTCTCGTTATGGAAAGGACAACACGCGTGAAAATTTTTGCCCTGCTTTTTGAGCTTTACCCGCGCGTCGATAAGATCGACGATGTCGGTACGCGCCAGCAGGTCATTGATAAAAACACGTGGTATTCGTCCAGCCATAAGCCCCGGTTTATCAGTTCATAAACGAGAACAAGCCGCGCATTCCTTTCGGAAGCACGGCCTTTACAACTACAACTCAGTCTGATGAGCGGGGAGCACGTCCCCTTCAGAGATTAGTACAGACGAGTGCGGCGTGCGTTTTCGCGAGCCAGTTTCTTCGCGTGACGTTTCACAGCAGAAGCTTTAGCGCGCTTACGTTCGGTAGTCGGTTTTTCATAGAACTCACGACGACGAACTTCTGCCAGGATGCCTGCTTTTTCGCAGGAACGCTTGAAGCGACGCAGTGCTACGTCGAACGGCTCGTTTTCACGTACTTTAATTACCGGCATGTGCCTCTCACCTTTATTAATTCGGTTTGCCGCTGGCATGGGTGCCAGCCTTGTTTCAAAATGGTGCGGAATTTTACTTCAACAGCTGCTGCTTTGTAAAGCACCGCCGGAACCTGAACCCTGCTTTTTGCCAGGCCCCGATAAGGACGCGATAGTATACACCAGCTCTGGCGGCAAAGTGAGCAAAGTTTTACTTCGCCGCTGTGCGGGCATACACTGCGCGGTATCAACAGAGGCAGAAAGTAAAACCATGCGTGTACTGGGAATAGAAACATCCTGCGACGAAACCGGCGTCGCCATCTACGACGACAAACAGGGGTTGTTAGCCAACCAATTGTACAGTCAGGTAAAACTGCACGCGGATTACGGCGGCGTTGTGCCAGAACTGGCCTCCCGCGACCACGTGCGCAAGACGGTGCCGCTGATTCAGGCGGCACTGAAAGAGGCACATCTTAGCTCTTCAGATATTAATGCCGTGGCGTATACCGCAGGTCCTGGGCTTGTGGGTGCGCTGCTGGTTGGTGCAACCATTGGGCGCGCGCTGGCGTTTGCCTGGGATGTCCCTGCGGTTGCGGTGCATCATATGGAAGGCCACCTGCTGGCACCGATGCTGGAAGATAATCCACCTGAGTTCCCGTTTGTGGCCCTGCTGGTGTCCGGGGGACATACTCAGCTTATCAGCGTCACCGGTATCGGTGAGTATGAATTGCTGGGCGAGTCCATTGACGATGCCGCAGGCGAAGCGTTTGATAAAACGGCCAAACTGTTGGGACTGGATTATCCTGGCGGCCCGATGCTCTCTAAAATGGCCGCACAGGGCACGGCAGGGCGCTATGTGTTCCCGCGCCCGATGACCGACCGGCCCGGGCTTGATTTCAGCTTCTCTGGCCTGAAAACCTTTGCCGCGAATACCATTCGCAGCGGCGACAGCGACGAGCAAACGCGTGCCGATATCGCCCGCGCGTTTGAAGACGCGGTGGTCGATACACTGATGATCAAATGCAAGCGCGCGCTGGATCAGACCGGTTTTAAACGTCTGGTGATCGCGGGCGGCGTGAGTGCTAACCGTACGCTGCGGGCAAAGCTTGCGGAAATGATGGCAAAACGCCGTGGTGAAGTGTTTTACGCTCGTCCTGAGTTTTGCACCGATAACGGCGCGATGATTGCGTATGCGGGAATGGTGCGCCTGAAGGCAGGCTGTGTGACGGATTTGAGTGTGAGCGTGCGTCCGCGCTGGCCGCTGTCTGAACTGCCGGCGGCAGTGTAATTTCCGGCGAGAGGCAAAGTGGCTACTTTGTCTCTCCGTTTTCCTTATCTTCCTCATCGGTCGCTTTCTTGCGACGCAGTTTCTTCCAGATTTTCGTTTCCTGGCCACGCCACAGGCGCTGAATGTTATCGTGATGACGCCAGAGAATCAGGCATGACAGCATCGCAACCGGAAAGGTGAACTGCGGTTTAAACCACCAGACATAAAACGGGGCGATAAGCGCGCTGACGATAGCGCCAAGCGAGGAGTAGCCGCTTAGCAGCACCGTGAGCAGCCAGGTGCCTGTCATCACGCCGGTAAGGTCCCAGCCAATGGGGGCGATAGCGCCAAAGGCCGTCGCCACACCTTTACCGCCGCGAAAGCCAAAAAACACCGGCCAGATGTGGCCCAGGCAGGCGGCAATGGCAATCAGCCCGAGCCAGAGCGGCGTGACGCCCAGCGCCCATGCAGCCCAGACCGGCAACATGCCTTTTAGCACATCGAAAATCAGCACCGCTACGGCTGCGCCTTTGCCGCCGATGCGTAAAACATTGGTGGCGCCGGGGTTGCGTGAACCGCTCTCCCGGGGGTCTGGCAAACCGGCAAGGCGGCAAACCAGAATGGCGCTGGAAACAGAGCCGAAAAGGTACGCGAGGATGATCATCACAGGCGCGATTGCACTCATAACGCTGTTCCGTTGTGAAAATGTCGTGTAATTTTCTGCATCAAAGGATAATACGCATATTTACTGGCAAGTGGTATCCCCAGACTGGCTTGTAAAAAGCAGCGTTGAACTGCCGTTTATTTGTTTATACGAGCAAAATAGCGCCTTCGCCAGTGTAGTCAACGCGGTTCCAGAATAAACCAGGTACACATCAAAACGGGCAAATTGTGATGGATATTGTATTTATAGAGCAGCTTTCGGTAATCACCACTATTGGTGTTTACGACTGGGAACAGACAATTGAACAGAAACTGGTGTTCGATATCGAAATGGGCTGGGACAATCGCACTGCTGCCGTGAGCGATAACGTCAATGACTGCCTGAGCTATGCCGACGTGTGTGACGCTATTGTCGCGCACGTTGAAGGCGGGCGTTTTGCACTGGTTGAGCGCGTGGCAGAAGAAGTCGCGGCACTGTTACAAAACCGTTTTTGCTCGCCGTGGGTGCGCATCAAAGTCAGCAAACCCGGCGCTGTGGCGCGGGCGGCAAGAGTAGGCGTCATCATTGAGCGTGGCAATTTTCCGAAAGAATAAAAATAACCGCGCGTGGGTTAAACCAAACGCGGGATGCCGGGTCATACTGCGTGAACATTTCCGGCCTGCGGGCCGTTTTTCCTTTAGGGATTTTAGAGGGTTTTTTTGATGGGTGATGTGCATTCATTGGTGATAGCCGCCATTCTTGGGGTTGTCGAGGGACTCACCGAGTTCCTGCCCGTATCCAGCACCGGACATATGATTATCGTCGGTCATCTGCTGGGGTTTGAAGGCGATACGGCAAAAACATTCGAAGTGGTGATTCAGCTTGGCTCCATTCTCGCCGTGGTGGTGATGTTCTGGCGTCGTCTGTTTGGCCTGATAGGCATTCATTTTGGGCCAAAGCCCCATGAAGGCGAAGGCAGCGGACGGCTGTCGCTGATTCATATTCTGCTTGGCATGATCCCGGCGGTGGTGCTGGGGCTGGTGTTCCATGACACCATCAAATCGCTGTTTAACCCGGTGAACGTCATGTACGCGCTGGTGGTGGGCGGCCTGCTGCTGATTGCCGCTGAATGCTTCAAACCAAAAGAGCCGCGTGCGGTCGGCGTTGACGATATGACGTATCGTCAGGCGTTTATGATTGGCTGCTTTCAGTGTCTGGCGCTGTGGCCGGGGTTTTCACGCTCAGGAGCCACTATTTCCGGCGGTATGCTGATGGGCGTAAGCCGCTATGCGGCCTCAGAGTTCTCGTTCCTGCTGGCGGTGCCGATGATGATGGGCGCGACGGCGCTGGATCTCTATAAAAGCTGGGGATTCCTGACGCTGACCGACCTGCCGATGTTTGCCGTGGGCTTTGTCACCGCCTTTATCGTCGCGTTAATTGCTATCAAGACCTTCCTGCAGTTGATTAAGCGTATTTCTTTTATCCCGTTTGCTATCTACCGCTTTATTGTGGCGGCAGCGGTGTACGTGGTGTTCTTCTAAAACGCATGGCCCTCAGCCTTTGGGCTGGGGGCAAGCCTGCGATTTCCACTGCGCAACGGCGTTAACGCGCCTGCGCGTCAACTCCTCACGAATTTCCATGCCTTGAAAACCCTGTGCGACCACGTCTTTGGTCGATACGCGCTGTGCCACGTGCCAGGCTTCGCGCAGCAGCTGTCCCTGCGGATAGTCACTGGCTTCAAAACCGGTACGCCCGCGGGCGTCGGCCTCGCTGGTTAATGCAAGCTGCTCCACGCGCTGTGGTTTGCGCCAGGCATCAAGAGAATCAAACAGTCTGACCAGCGTTTCAGGGCGCAGAATGGGCAGAGTGTGAATCAGGTCATGGTACTCGGCCACCAGCTTTGCCAAATCGCGAATATCATTCGGCACCCGCAGGCGCTGGCACAATTGCTCTACCAGCTTGACGCCTGCCGGGCCGTGGCCATGGTGGCGCGGCCACAGGTGCTTTGGCGTCAACCCTTTACCGAGATCGTGAGTGAGTGCCGAAAAGCGCACATCCACATCGGGACTCAGCTGTGCTGCCATGGAGAGCGTCATCAGCGTATGTACGCCGGTGTCAATTTCCGGGTGCCACTTTTCGGGGGCGGGCACGCCAAACAGCGCGTCGATTTCCGGGAACAGCACCGCCAGCGCGCCACAGTCACGCAGCACCTGGAAATAGACCTGCGGATTACGCGAGGTCAGGGCGTTTTCCGTTTCCTTCCATACGCGCTCGGGCGTCAGGTGTGCCAGTTCGCCGCGAGCGGCCATCTCGCGCATCAACGCCATGGTGTCGTCGGCAATGCGGAAATTAAGATGCGCGTAGCGGGCGGCAAAGCGCGCCACGCGCAGCACGCGCAGCGGATCTTCGTTAAACGCAGGAGAGACGTGGCGCAGAATACGGCGTGCCAGATCCGTGCGTCCTCCCCAGGGATCGACATACTCGCCGTGCTCGTCCAGCGCAATGGCGTTAATGGTCAGGTCACGACGTTGTAAATCCTGCTCCAGGGTGACGTCCGGTTCAGCGTGGCACACAAAACCGGTGTAACCGTGGCCGGACTTACGCTCAGTGCGGGCCAGCGCGTACTCTTCGCGGCTGTCGGGATGGAGGAACACAGGGAAATCACGGCCGACCTGCTGGTAGCCTGTGTCGAGCATATGCTGCGGTGTGGCGCCGACTACCACCCAGTCTTTATCTTTAACCGGCAGACCTAACAACCCGTCTCTGACTGCACCGCCGACCAGATAAATCTTCACCCTGCGTTTCTCCTTGAACTGTCGATAAGCGGGGAATAATACGTAAGTGTAGAGGAGAAGGCTAAGGAAAGGTGCGGGCGGCGTGCTGCCGCCCGGTTGATGCGGTTAGTTCATCCAGCGGTCTTTGCGCTTGCGGCTTGGCAGCATATAAGGCAGCAGCAGACCGAGCAGCAGGCCAACGCCCGCGACACCGCCACCGTACATAAACCACTGCATGATGATGTTGCGCTGCTTATCGTCAAGCTGGATATTGGCGGCATTCACTTTCTTCTGCGCGATCACCAGCTGGTTTTTCAGCTGTTGATTTTCCTGCTTGAGGCCATTGATAACGCTGTCGCTCTCGGCCACCTTTTTCTGCATCTCAGCGGTACGCTGGTTCCAGGTGGTGTCGATATTATTAAGCTTGTCGGTCAGCGTTTTGACCTGGTTTTCGAGATCCGGCACGCGGGTACGCAGGCTCGGCGTGTTTTTCAGGTCGCTTAGCAGAATCCAGGCCACGCGGCCATTGCTGTCGCGCACCTGGCCGTATTTGCCGTTGGTCTGCATAAGATCTACGGCTTCACCGGCGTTGACTGAGCCGAGCAGGCGGTAGTTATCGCCAGGGCCGCTGCGTACCCAAGTGGTTAATTCGTCAGAAACATAACGTTTTTCTTCCGCGTGAGCCACTGCGGTAACGCTAAGAGAAAGTAAAGCAAAGCTAATCAGGCGTAATTTCTGCATCAGGTCGTCGTTATTGTCATCATTAAGCGTGGAACAGTAATAGTGGGACCAGTCTGACGAGCCGACTTATAAACCTGAATGAGAATTATCCAGGTGTAGTCTTATCCCTGCTGGTACCACTGCTTCAGGTTTTGAGCCCGTCAAATTGCTCATGACATGGCAATTTGGCGCAAAATATTATCTACTGACACACATTCGTTTCGTAAGTTCGCGGAATTTGTCACAGCCCGCTATATAACGGTAAATAAACAGAATATGTCTCAAGAAATCGAACTAAAATTTCTCGTTCATCCGAGCGCGCCAGACGCGCTACGCACGGTACTCAATACGCTACCGGGCGATCATACCATCCCACGCAAGCTGCTCAACATCTATTATGAAACGTCTGATATGCAGCTGCGTCGCCATGACATGGGTTTACGCATTCGCGGTGTTGATGGTCGCTACGAAATGACGATGAAAACGGCAGGCCAGACGGTGGGCGGTTTACATCAGCGTCCTGAATATAACGTGGAACTTTCTGAACCCGAACTGGCGTTGGCGCGTTTCCCGCAGGAAATGTGGCCTGAAGGGCTGGATGTTGACGCGCTGGCATCAACGCTGGCACCGCTGTTCAGCACCGACTTTGAACGTGAGAAGTGGGTGGTTACTTACGGCGAAAGCCGCATTGAAATTGCGCTGGATTTAGGCGAAATACGCAGCGGAGAGTTCAGTGAACCGCTCAGTGAGCTGGAGCTTGAGCTGCTGGAAGGGCGCGTGGAAGACGTGCTGGGGCTGGCGCGTGAACACCTGCTGCGCGATGGCCTGCGTCAGGGCAGCCTGAGCAAAGCCGCACGCGGCTACCACCTGGCTCGCGGCAATGCTCCGCGTGAGATTAAGCCGCTCGGCGTGCTGGAAACCGCGCCAAAAGCCACGCTGGAACAGGGACTGAGCGGTGCGCTGGAACTGGCTCTGGCGCACTGGCAGTATCATGAAGAACTGTGGGTGCGCGGGGTGACGGGCGCGCAGGAGCAGGTGGCTGAAGCGGTGGCGCTGGTGCGCCATACGCTGACACTGTTCGGCGGCGTGATCCCAAGAAAGGCGAGCACTCACTTACGTGAGCAGTTAAGCCAGCTTGCTGATGCTCTGCCAGGCGCGAGCGATGCGCTGGCATGGAGTGCGCTCAGTGGCAGCGCCAAACTCACCCTCACCGACTGGATGGTTACGCGCGGCTGGTTGGCGTTTCTTGACGACGCTGCGCGCAGCAAACTGGGCGGTTCACTTAAACGTTTTGCCGACACACACCTTTCGCGCGCGTCGGCCGAGCTGAAAGAGGCTTTTCGCCAGCCGCTGACCGGGCGTTACGTCGAGCAATTACCGCGCCTTGAGCGCGTTATTCACACTGCATATGTGTTGTCTGGGTTTTACCCGCGTGGCGAACGCCAGGCGTGGATTGACGGCTGGCAGGCGCTCAGACACGCGATTTGCGCAAATCTTATCTATGAGATTGAGCCTCTGCGTAAGCAGGCGCTCAGCGCTGCGCCGTTCTGGCGTCACAGCGGGCAACACTAAGTCTTACAAGGATGAGCCAATGATGCCACTCTCTCCCGTTTTACAGCAGCAATGGCAGGCGGTAGCCGCGCGCCTGCCTGCGTCCGTCAGTGCCGATGCGATTAGCGATGAGGCCAGAGCAGCGCTGACCTTCAGCGACTTTATCTGTGAAGGCATTCTGGCCGAGCCAGACTGGCTGGTGGATTTGCAAAACGCACCGCCGCAGCCGCAGGAGTGGCAGCATTATGGCGAGTGGCTCACGCAGGCGCTGGCGAACGTAACGGACGAAGCCGGGCTGATGGTGGCGCTGCGCCGTTTTCGTCGGCGTATCATGGTGCGTATTGCCTGGAGCCAGGCGCTGAATCTTGTCGACACGCAAGAGACGCTGCAACAGCTGAGCATCCTTGCAGAAACGTTGATTGTTGCTGCCCGCGACTGGCTGTGGGCGGCCTGCTGTCGGGAGTGGGGCACGCCGTCCAATGCGCAGGGTGAGGCACAGCCGCTGCTGATCCTTGGGATGGGTAAGCTTGGCGGCGGCGAGCTTAACTTCTCTTCCGATATCGATTTGATTTTTGCCTGGCCGGAAAACGGCGTCACGCAGGGCGGGCGGCGCGAGCTGGATAATGCGCAGTTTTTTACCCGGTTGGGTCAGCGGCTGATTAAAGTGCTGGATCAGATAACGCCGGAGGGCTTTGTCTACCGCGTGGATATGCGCCTGCGTCCGTTTGGCGACAGCGGCCCGCTGGTATTGAGCTATGCCGCACTGGAAGATTACTACCAGGAGCAGGGGCGCGACTGGGAACGCTATGCAATGGTCAAAGCGCGCATCATGGGCGATAGCGACGATGTCTGGGCGCAGGAGTTGCGGGCCATGCTGCGCCCGTTTGTATTTCGCCGCTACATCGATTTCAGCGTGATTCAGTCGCTGCGCAACATGAAAGGCATGATCGCGCGTGAGGTCAGACGCCGGGGCCTGACCGATAACATCAAACTGGGCGCGGGCGGCATCCGGGAAATCGAATTTATCGTCCAGGTGTTTCAGTTGATTCGCGGTGGTCGCGAGCCACAGCTACAGGGCCGCGCGTTGCTGCCCACGCTTGCGGCTATCGACTCGTTGCACCTGCTGCCTGAAGGTGAAGCGACGCGCCTGCGCGAAGCCTATCTCTACCTGCGACGACTGGAAAACCTGTTGCAGAGTATTAACGATGAGCAAACCCAGACGCTGCCTGGCGATGAGCTTAACCGCGCCAGGCTCGCCTGGGGCATGGGTGTGGCGGACTGGCATACGTTGAATGCGCAGTTGCAACATCATATGGCGCAGGTGCGCCAGATTTTTAACGACCTTATCGGTGACGATGACGAGCAGGGCGAGGAAAGCGCCACGCCGGAAGTCTGGCGTGAACTGTGGCTGGATGCGCCGGATGTGGATGACGCGTTGCCTGTACTGAGCCATCTGGCCGACGAAGACCGGCAGAAAGTGATTGCCCAGATAACCGATTTTAAGCGCGATATCGACCGGCGCACGATTGGCCCGCGTGGGCGTCAGGTGCTCGATCAACTCATGCCTGCACTGCTCAAAGAAGTCTGTGAGCGTGCAGATGCGCCGCTGCCGCTGGCGCGCATCATGCCGCTGCTGATGGGGATTGTAACCCGCACCACTTACCTTGAGTTGCTGGTGGAATACCCAGGCGCGTTACAGCACCTGATTCGCCTGTGCGCCGCTTCACCGATGGTGGCAAGCCAGTTAGCGCACTATCCGCTGCTGCTTGACGAGTTGCTTGACCCCAACACGCTGTACCAGCCGCCCGCGCCGGGTGCCTGGCACGACGAGTTGCGCCAGTACCTGCTGCGGGTGCCGGAAGATGACGAGGAGCAGCAGCTTGAGGCGCTGCGCCAGTTTAAGCAGGTGCAGCAGCTGCGTGTGGCAGCGGCAGATATCGCCGGCACCCTGCCGGTGATGAAAGTGAGCGATAACCTCACCTGGCTTGCCGAGGCGATGATTGATGCCGTGGTGCAGCAGGCCTGGCGACAAATGGCGGCGCGCTACGGTCAGCCAACGCACCTGCGTGAGCGCGGCGGGCGCGGTTTTGCCGTGGTGGGCTACGGCAAGCTTGGCGGCTGGGAACTGGGCTATAGCTCGGACCTGGATTTGGTGTTCCTGCACGATTGCCCGACCGATGTGGTGACCGACGGCGAGCGTGAAATCGACGGTCGTCAGTTCTACCTGCGCCTGGCGCAGCGCATCATGCACCTTTTCAGCACCCGTACTTCGTCCGGCATTCTCTATGAAGTGGATGCGCGCCTGCGCCCGTCCGGGGCTGCCGGGATGCTGGTGACCACCGCCGATGCCTTTGCTGATTATCAGCAAAACGAGGCCTGGACCTGGGAGCACCAGGCGCTGGTGCGTGCGCGTGTGGTGTATGGCGATCCGGCGCTGTGTGCACGGTTTGACGCCGTGCGTAAACACATCCTCACCACAGCGCGCGACGGCGAGACGCTGCGCGTGGACGTCAGAGAAATGCGCGAGAAAATGCGCGAACATCTGGGCAATAAGCAGCGTGAGCGCTTTGATATCAAGGCCGATGAAGGCGGCATTACCGATATTGAATTCATCACTCAGTATCTGGTGCTGCGCTACGCCCACCAGGCGCCGGGCCTGACGCGCTGGTCGGATAACGTGCGCATTCTCGAACTTCTGGCACAAAACGGCATTATGGATGAAGACGACGCGCGGGCGCTGACCCATGCTTACGTCACGCTGCGTGACGCGCTACATCACCTTGCGCTACAGGAGCAGCCGGGCAACGTCGCGCTGACGGCGTTTGTCTCTGAGCGCGAGCAGGTGCAGCGAAGCTGGCAAAAATGGCTGGGGGCGGCGCAGGCGCGCGCGTAATTATGCTATTATCGCGCGCAAATTTTAGTTTCTCGCTGGAGAGTCAGGAATGAAAGTAACGCTGCCCGAATTTAACCGCGCTGGCGTCATGGTGGTTGGCGATGTGATGCTGGACCGCTACTGGTACGGCCCAACCAGCCGTATTTCCCCGGAAGCTCCGGTGCCGGTAGTGAAAGTGGATACTATCGAGGAGCGCCCCGGCGGTGCTGCCAACGTGGCAATGAACATTGCTTCTCTGGGCGCGTCTTCGCGCCTGGTGGGCCTGACCGGGATTGACGATGCAGCGCGGGCGCTGAGCCAGGCGCTGGCTAACGTGAATGTGCGCTGTGACTTCGTTTCGGTGGCGACCCATCCGACGATCACCAAGCTGCGCGTGCTGTCGCGCAACCAGCAGTTGATTCGCCTGGACTTTGAAGAAGGCTTTGAGGGCGTAGACCCGCAGCCACTGCATGAGCGCATCACCCAGGCACTGCCGCAGATTGGCGCGCTGGTGCTGTCTGACTACGCCAAAGGCGCCTTAAACAGCGTACAGCAGATGATTCAGCTAGCGCGTGCGGCGAAGGTGCCGGTGCTTATCGATCCGAAAGGCGCTGATTTTGAGCGCTATCGCGGCGCGACGCTGCTGACGCCGAACCTGTCAGAATTTGAAGCCGTGACGGGCAAATGCCGCACTGAAGACGAGCTGGTAGAGCGCGGCATGAAACTGATTGCCAATTATGACCTGGCAGCACTACTGATTACGCGCTCGGAGCAGGGCATGACGCTGCTGCAACCGGGCAAAGCGCCGCTGCACCTGCCAACACAGGCGCAGGAAGTCTACGACGTGACCGGCGCCGGAGATACCGTGATTGGCGTGCTGGCGGCAACGCTTGCCTCAGGCAAGACGCTGGAAGAAGCCTGCTATTTTGCCAACGCCGCGGCGGGCGTGGTGGTGGGCAAACTCGGTACTTCTACCGTTTCGCCTGTTGAGCTTGAAAACGCCGTGCGCGGGCGCGCTGAAACCGGTTTTGGCGTGATGAACGAGCAGGAACTCAAGCAAGCCGTTGCGGATGCCCGCAAGCGCGGTGAGAAAGTGGTGATGACCAACGGCGTGTTTGACATTCTGCACGCGGGACACGTTTCTTATCTTGCTAACGCACGCAAACTGGGCGACCGCCTGATTGTGGCCGTTAACAGCGATGCCTCAACCCGCAGGCTCAAGGGCGAAACCCGCCCGGTGAACCCGCAGGATCAGCGCATGATTGTGCTGGGCGCGCTGGAATCCGTTGACTGGGTCGTGCCGTTTGAAGAAGACACGCCGCAGCGCCTGATTGCCGAAATTCTGCCGGACCTGCTGGTGAAAGGCGGTGATTACAAGCCGGAAGACATCGCGGGTAGCAAAGAAGTGTGGGCCAACGGCGGTGAGGTGATGGTGCTGAATTTTGAAGACGGCTGCTCGACCACCAACATCATCAAAAAAATCCAGAAAGATAAGTAGGCTGTGGTTTATCAGCCAATATAAAAAACGCCCCGACTGGGGTAACGCCAGTCACTTAAGCATGAATGTGAATAGATGTTCATCATGATGTTGAGAGCGTAACTTGCAGCAGCAATGTTGCTGTTGAAACGCACGAGCATACAGTGTGGGGTTGCTGATCCCCGCTGAAATCGGCGAACCGAAGGCCAGAAGACAAGGTCAGACCGCCAGGGATGGCGGGCTGAGGCGAAACGAGACAGGACGTCGAGTCGAGCCGGCCGCAGGCTGAGGGCCGGGAGGAGAGCGCACCGCGAAGCGGCGATTTCGTTGCGGGGCCGCCGGAGATTGCAAAGAGGGCCGCGGTGGCCCTCTTTGCCCGTTCACTGCAAATGAAATCCCATTTGTTGCCAGGCTTCAAGTGAACGGAACACTCACTAAACCTTAACTGACAAGCATTACCCCGGCTGGGGCGTTTTTTATTATCAGGACTGCACGTCGTCGCTTTTGGCCGTCGGCGGGATCTCAACGGCGGGCGTTGGGACCGGTGCCGGTGCCACGGGGGCGCTGCGGCTTTCAAGCTCTGCCAGGCGTTGCTCCAGCACGCTCAGTTTCTCACGCGTGCGCAGTAGCACCTGAGTCTGGATATCAAATTCTTCACGGCTCACCAGATCGAGGCGGCCCAACTGTGCCTGCAGCGTCTGGCGAATCTTTTTCTCTGCATCTTCCCCGAATTCGCGGATCCCTTTCGGCATCGATTCATGGATCTGACGGGCGATCTGTTCAATTTTCTTCGGGTCAATCATGGTAGTTCCCTGTGATGGACGGTGTTTGTTTAAGTGTAATCGCTGATGTACGCAGGATAAACCTAAATTGCCGTTAAGCGTGCGCGGGTGCCTGGCAAATTGCAGCAGGCGCATATGCTTAGATAATAAACGGCGTTGCCGGAAAAAGTAATTAGCGTTATAGTGACTTTGCTTATTCTCAGGGCGGGGTGTAATTCCCCACCGGCGGTAAATCAGCGTACGCTGAAAGCCCGCGAGCGCTCCGGCAAACCCTGTCGGAGGTCAGCAGACTCGGTGAGATTCCGGGGCCGACGGTTATAGTCCGGATGGGAGAGGATAACGATTCACGTTGGGCGCTTGCGTCCAGGTTCGTTTTGTTATGGCCGTTTACGGCATCCCCCAAAGACCGCCCTGGTTCTGGTAATCCATAATATTAACGAGGTTAATTTACCATGAATCAGACGCTGCTTTCTGCATTTGGCACTTCTTCTGAACGCGTTGAACACGCTCTGGCCGCGCTGCGCGCAGGCCGCGGTGTGATGGTGCTTGATGACGAAGACCGTGAAAACGAAGGCGATATGATTTTCGCCGCTGAAAACATGACCGTTGAGCAAATGGCGCTGACCATTCGCCACGGCAGCGGCATTGTTTGCCTGTGCCTGACCGAAGAGCGCCGCAAACAGCTCGATCTGCCGATGATGGTGGAAAACAACACCAGCGCCTATGGCACCGGTTTTACCGTGACCATTGAAGCGGCAAAAGGCGTGACCACCGGCGTTTCCGCTGCCGACAGGCTGACTACCGTGCGCGCAGCCATTGCCGATGGCGCCGTACCGGCTGACCTGAACCGTCCTGGCCATGTGTTCCCGCTGCGCGCCCGTGAAGGCGGCGTGTTGACCCGCGGTGGCCATACCGAAGCGACTATCGATCTCGTCACGCTCGCGGGCTTTAAGCCAGCGGGTGTGCTGTGTGAACTGACCAACGATGACGGCACTATGGCGCGTGCGCCAGAATGCGTAGCGTTTGCCCGCAAGCACAACATGGCGGTTGTCACGATTGAAGATCTGGTGGCGTACCGCCAGGCACACGAACGCAAGGCAAGCTAAGCCCGCTTTGTACAGACAGCAAAAACCCGGCATTGCCGGGTTTTTTTATACGCTCGGCTTTTCAGCCGATACCGGCGCTTTGCAATAGCGTCAGGCTAAAGCCCATCACCGCCATGCCGCACAGCACACCATAGCTTGGGTTGTTGTCCGGGTCGATTTCTTTGGCAAGCGGCATCAGTTCATCCACCGATAGCGCCACCATAATGCCCGCCACTGCGGCCATGACAGCCGCCATCACCACGGGCGACACCATACTGCCGAGAATCAACCATGCCAGCAGCCCGCCGAGGATCTCGGCAAAGCCGGAGATACCGGCCCAGAAAATAGCTTTGTGTTTGGAGTTAGTTGCGGCATACACCGGACCGGCCACCGCCAGCCCTTCAGGAATATTGTGCAGCGCGACGGCGAGAGCTATCCCTATCCCAAGGTCAAGGTCGCTGCTGGCGGTAACAAATGTGGCAACACCTTCCGGGAAGTTATGCAGACTTATACCAAGGGTCAGCAGCATGGCCGTGCGACCAATGTTGCGCTTTTTGAGGGTGCCGTCAGTGAGATCCTGCGCATGTGCGTGCGGCAGCGCGCGATCGAGGGCGAAATAGCCCAGTAAACCGAGCATAAACATACCGTAGCCCAGCACCGGGGACATACCTTCAGTATGCAGCGCGGCAGGCAGCATCTCCATAAGTGAGATAAGCAGCATAATCCCTGCGGCAAAACCCAGCGAAAATGCCAGCAGGCGATTTGAGGGTTTCTGGCCCAGTACGCCAAGAAAAGCACCAATGAAGGTGGCGCCACCCGCCAGCAGGGTCAGGAGTAAAGGCACTGACATGAGTAACTCCATATTGATAATAATTCTCATTAATGCTAATGAGCGATGCTACAAAAAGCGACATGCCGCTGAGAGTTTTACTCAACGCTGACATTCAAATTTTCTGACAGTCTCTGTCATGGTTATCCGCCTGTGTCACACGACAAAAGGCGCTAAGGTAGTGTCATCACTTTTTAAATTAGGACAACATGATGAGCACTCACCGCATCCCCGCACTGTTCCTTGGCCACGGTAGTCCGATGAACGTACTGGAAGATAATCAATATACCCTCACGTGGAAGCATTTGGGAGAGACGTTGCCGCGTCCGAAAGCAATTGTTGCTGTGTCTGCTCATTGGTTTACCCGCGGCACCGGCGTGACCGCGATGACCCAGCCGCCGACCATCCATGACTTTGGCGGCTTTCCGCAGGCGCTGTACGACACGCAATACCCGGCTCCGGGTTCGCCGGAGTTGGCGCAGCGCGTGGTGGAACTGTTGTCACCAACGCCGGTTACGCTCGATACCGAGGCCTGGGGTTTTGACCACGGCTCCTGGGGCGTACTGATTAAAATGTATCCGCAGGCGGATATCCCGATGATTCAGCTGAGTGTTGATAGCAACCAACCTGCTCAGTGGCATCTGGAAGCCGGACGTCGGCTGGCAAGCCTGCGCGACGAAGGTGTGTTGCTGGTTGCCAGCGGTAACGTGGTGCACAACCTGCGTGCGGCGCGCTGGGAAGGCGGCAATGAGCCTTATCCGTGGGCGGCTTCGTTTAATGATTTTGTTAAAGACCACCTGATGTGGCGCGGTGATGCGGCCCAGCATCCGCTGGTGAACTATGCCGCACGTGAAGATGCCTTGCTGTCTAACCCAACGCCGGAGCACTTCCTGCCGCTGCTATATACGCTTGGCGCCTGGGATGGCAGCGAGCCGGTGACCATGCCGACGGACGGCATTGAAATGGGCTCACTCAGCATGCTGTCGGTACAGGTAGGTTAAATAAGAAAGCCGTCTTCTACAGAAGACGGCTTTCAGGCATGTTTTTAAGGCAAGGTTAGCGTTGCTTTTGCCACGTGCGCGAGAATGGGATCTTCTACGCGGTGTTATTCCACAAAAATGTGCGGATAGAAGCGCGACAGATCCTGGGTGATCAACGCTTTATCTTCACGTAAACCAATGCCCGCTGGTTCGTCGTTGATAAGCCAGCTGCCAATTAACGTGTAGCTGTCACCAAACTTCGGGAGCGGATGGAACTGCTGAATAATAGAGCCTTCTTCGCCGTATGGGCCGTCAACGCGCGCGATTTCCTGGCCATTTTCCACAATCTGAATATTGGCACCTTCGCGGGAAAAGAGGGGCTTAACCACATACTTATCCAGCGGCGGATGATCTTCGTCGGCAAAATACGCAGGCAGTAGATTGGGATGATTCGGGAACATTTCCCACAGCATCGGCAGCAGCGCTTTGTTTGAAAGGATGCTCTTCCAGGCTGGTTCCAGCCAGCGTACGCCAGCGTCTTCAAGCTTGGTGGAGAACATTTCACGCAGCATAAACTCCCAGGGATAGAGCTTAAACAGGTTACTGATGACCTGATCCTGCGTATCGGTAAACTGGCCTTTTTCACCCAGGCCAATGTCTTCAATATACAGAAACTCAGTGGCAACTCCTGCTTCTGCGGCGCAGTCCTGTAAGTACTGAACAGTGCCCCTGTCTTCTACCGTATCCCGGCAGCAGGCAAAGTGCAGCAGACCAAAGCCGTGCTTTTCACGCAGTTCACTAAAGCGCTCAATAATCTTTTCCTGGATGCTGTTGAACTGGTCACTGCCCGCAGGCAGGTTGCCCGCGTTCAACTGATCTTCAAGCCAGATCCACTGGAAAAAAGCGGCTTCGTATAAAGAGGTCGGCGTATCGGCGTTGTTCTCAAGCAGCTTGGGTTCGCCTGTTCCGTCCCAGGCCAGATCCAATCGCGAATAGAGCGACGGCTGATGGGTCTTCCACGACTGGCGCACGAACTCGCGGGTATGCTTAGGGATACGGAAACGGTCCATCAGCGCGTCGCTGTCGACCACTTTTTCCACCACCTTCAGGCACATCTGGTGCAGTTCGGCGGTCACTTCCTCAAGCTTTTCGACTTGCTCGCCACTCAGCTTGTAGTAAGCGTCCTCACACCAGTACGGCTCGCCATACATGGTGTGAAAATTAAAACCGTATTCAGCGGCTTTTTCGCGCCAGTCCGGGCGCTCGGTAATGCTAACCCTTTCCATGAATCAGCCACCCATTGAGTTGCGGGTGCTGTTACCGGTCGCGCTGCGCTGCATGGTGGTCTGCTTCGCCACCGATTCACCAAAGCCGCCACGGGTGATGGTTGAGGTAGTTGCGGGCTTCGGTGCCATCGCGGTTTTCGGTACCGTCATGGTGCGGCCCGGCTGTGCGGCGCCGTAGCTTTTACCCGCGGCATCAGAGTATTTGCCGTAGGCCGGGCTTGCCGGGTTTTTCGAGCTGAACAACGGCTGCTGCGCGAAGCCGCCGCCCATCATGCGGCCCATCATGTAGCCTGCCATCAGCGGCATCCAGAAGCTGCCGCTGGACTGGGCCTGTGCCTGGTTTTCACCACCGGCCAGGCTTGCCTGAGCCGGTGCCTGCTGGCACTGGCCTTCACCAAATTCAGCCACGCAGTCTTCGCGGGTAGCGTATTTAGGTGCGGTGCGCTCGGCTTCTTTCTGGGCATTGTTCCAGGCCGTGGTGCATTCTGCCGATTTGCCCGGGTTTGCCTGAGAGCAGTCGTCAGCGTTCTGATACAAAGAGACGGTTTCATCGCTCTGTTCGCAACCTGCCAGCATAAATACGGCGGTGACGGCCAGCGCAACCGGTGTTAAGTGGCGTGCGCCCCAGTTCTTGCGGAACGACGCGTGATTGATTGTTTTTGTCCGTTTCATCGTTGTCTTCCTGAATTCCAGAGGTAATACAAAATAATGCTGCTAAGGATAGGGGATGAATGGTTGAATTTAAAGCGGTACGGCAGAGGAATGCGGGGTTATTTACGTTGCCTTACGCAGAAGGCGCTCGTTGGCCGAGCGCCTTCTGTAAAGATTAACCGCTAAACGGGTTACGGCCTGTGCTGACGGTCGGCTGTACCTGCGGCTTTGCGTCAACCGGCGTCATCGGCTGCGGTGGGATATCGGCGTTAGCCGTATCGTAACCGTTAGCTGCTGCGTTCTGCTGCGCGTCTTCTGGTGCAACGGCTGAGGCCGAGGTCTGCACCGGTTTACCCAGGGACGTGTTCAACTGCGCCAGGTCCTGCTCGTTGAGCGTACCCACAGCGTATTTGATGTTGAGCTGGTTAATCAGGTAGTTGTAACGCGCGTTGGAGAGCTGCTGGCGTGCGTTATACAGTGAAGATGTCGCATCCAGCACGTCAACAATGGTACGTGTGCCGACGGAATAACCGGCTTCCATCGCATCCAGAGAGCTCTGGTAGGAGATAACAGATTGCTCGTAAGCCTGAATATTACTCAGCGAGGCATTCACGTTGTTCCAGGAGGAACGCACGGTCTGCACCATGCTGCGGTGTGCGCTTTCCAGCTGCTCGCCGGCACCGACGTAGGCATACTGCGCCTGCTTAACCTGCGAGTTCACCGCACCGCCGCTGTAAATCGGCAGCGACAGGTTCAGCCCGATAGTGTTCTGACCGGAATGGGTGTTGCCGGTCAGGGCCTGCTCGCGGTTGTTATAGTCACGATCGGAAATACCCGTTGAGGCACTCAGGCCCAGGGTTGGCAAATGACCACTTTGGGCATAGCGAATCTGCTCACGCGCCAGGTCCTGGCTCAGACGCGCCTGCAACAGCGTCAGGTTGCGCTTCTCGCCTTCTTTAAGCAGGTTATTAACCAGCTCTGGCTTGCCAGGCTTGAAGTTAGCAATGTTTAAAGAGGCCAGCTGTGGGTAGAACATGCCGCTAATCTGGCGCAGCTGCTCAAGTGCGTTATCGAGATCGTTGCGCGCGGTAACCTCATTTGCCAGCACGCTGTCGTAGGAAGCACGGGCGTTCTGCACGTCAGTAATGGCAACCAGACCTACGTTAAAGCGCTGGGTTGTCTGATCCAGCTGACGATAAATCGCCTGCTTCTGAGCTTCAATATAGGAAAGAATGTCAATCGAGCTCAACACTTTGAAGTAGGCAGTCGCGGTGTTCAACATCAGCGTTTGCTGATCGGCCTGATAGGTCACGTCCTGCACGCCCGCAGTTTTTTCCTGCAGGGTCAGCGCATGCCATTTTGACATATCAAAAAGGGTTTGCGTCAGAGCAAGCGAGGCGCTGGTGCTGTTGTAGTCAACGCCGTTAGCATCGCGATAGCCGCTGTTGTAGCTGTAATCAGCCGCCAGACCCAGCTGTGGCAGCAACGGGCTGCGAGCCTGATTAATTTTTTCAAACGCAGCATCGCGGTCGGCAGCGGACTTACGCAAGTCCGGGTTGCTCTGGCGCGCCTGCTGGTAAACCTGCAACAGGTTCTCCGCCTGGCTCATGGCACTGAAGCCAGAAAGACTCAGACCGATTAAAACTGGGAGCAGTTTCTTCATTTGCTTTCCTTGTGGTGAAGCCTAATTTTGTTTAGCGCTGACACGTAATTGAAAATGATCGCCAATTTTAGCAGAGCAGGCCCGGCGTCTGGCTTGGCGTAATGTGCCATTGGTATGCAATAGACATTAATCTACCATATGGCTAATGAAACGGTAGTCAAATGACTTAGAATCAGCCATTCCAGTTGAACCGGGAGCAGATAGCAATGGACAAAACCACCGAACAGGCTGTTACTTTCTCAAAAAAGGATGTTGAAATTATTGCACGGGAACCGCTTTATCGCGGTTTTTTTTCGCTGGAGCGCTATCGCTTTCGCCACCGTTTATTTAACGGCGCAATGAGCGAGGAAGTGCAGCGCGACATTTTTGAGCGCGGCCACGCGGTAGTGCTGCTACCCTATGACCCAATACGCGACGACGTCGTGCTTATCGAACAAATCCGCATTGCTGCCTGGGACACAAGCGCCAGCCCCTGGCTGATGGAGCTGGTGGCCGGCATGATTGAGCCTGGCGAAACGCATGAAGAGGTGGCGCGGCGCGAAGCGCAGGAAGAAGCAGGGCTTGAGGTTAAGCGTATGCGCCCCATTATAAGTTATCTGGCAAGCCCGGGTGGAACCAGCGAGCGCCTGTTTATTCACGTCGGTGAGGTGGATGCACGCAGCGCGCACGGCATCCACGGGCTGGCAGAGGAGCATGAAGATATTCGTGTGCACGTGGTGAGCAGGGAGCAGGCTTACCGCTGGGTTGAAGAAGGGAAAATCGATAACGCCGCTTCTGTCATCGCTCTGCAATGGCTGCAGCTTCATTATGAAACGTTACGTAAAGAGTGGAATGCCTGATGTCAAAGCGCTATACACCTGATTTTCCTGAAATGATGCGTCTGTGTGAAACCAATTTTGCCCAGTTGCGTCGCCTGCTGCCGCGCGATGACGAGCCGGGAGCCACAATTAGCTATCAGGTAAATGGCGCAAGGTATCGCTTAACGGTGCTGGAATCCACGCGCTACACCACGCTTGTCGAAATTGACCAGACCTGGCCTGCGGTGAGCTACTGGAGCCTGCCGTCAATGACGGTGCGGCTTTACCACGATGCAATGGTGGCGGAAGTGTGTTCGAGCCAGCAGATCTTTCGCTTTAAAGCGCGTTATGATTACCCAAATAAAAAGTTGCATCAACGCGACGAAAAGCATCAAATTAACCAGTTTCTTGCTGATTGGTTGCGCTACTGTTTAGCGCATGGAGCGATGGCGGTTCCGGTTTGTTAGCGTCGTTGAAACCTAAGGACACCATTTGGAAAGCCTGTTAAATCTTACCGTGAACAGTGGGGCCACGGTAAGAGTATTGCAAATTACCGATACCCACCTGTTCGCAGAAAAAAACAGTACGCTGCTGGGCATTAATACCTGGGAAAGCTACCAGGCGGTGATGGCAGCGATTCGCGCACAGCAGCGCGACTGCGATCTGATTGTTGCAACCGGCGATCTCGCTCAGGATCAAAGCGCTGTGGCATATCAACATTTCGTTGAAGGGATTGCGGATTTTCCCGCGCCCTGCGTCTGGCTGCCCGGCAATCATGATTTTCAACCCGCCATGTATAGCACGCTGCTGGATTCCGGGATTTCGCCGTCAAAACTGATTTATGCCGGTGACGCCTGGCAAATTGTGCTGCTCGACAGCCAGGTCTTTGGCGTCCCCCACGGCGAACTGAGCGAATACCAGCTTGAGTGGCTGGAGAAAGCGCTGTCGCTGGCCCCTGAGCGCCACACCCTGCTGCTTTTGCATCATCATCCTTTACCTGCGGGCTGTAGCTGGCTCGATCAGCACAGTCTGCGTAATGCGGGTGAACTGGACGAGGTGCTTAAGCGCTGGCCGCAGGTCAAAACGCTGCTGTGTGGCCATATTCACCAGGAGATGGACGCGGACTGGAACGGCCGCCGCCTGCTGGCTACACCATCAACCTGCGTTCAGTTTAAACCCCACTGCACCAATTTTACACTCGACACCATAGCACCGGGATGGCGCTGGCTGGAGCTGGGTGCGGATGGCACATTGACCACCGAGGTTTGTCGTCTTGCTGACGCGGCCTTTCGCCCGGATACGGCCTCAGAAGGGTACTGATGTCTACGCTGCTTTATCTTCACGGTTTCAACAGTTCGCCGCGTTCGGCCAAAGCCACCCACCTTCAGCGCTGGATGGCCGAACATCATCCGCACACTGAAATGCTGGTGCCGCAGCTGCCGCCGTACCCTGACGAGGCGGCAGAGCTGCTTGAAACGCTGGTGCTGGAGCACGGCGGTGAGCAACTTGGCATTGTCGGCTCGTCGCTGGGGGGCTACTACGCGACCTGGCTTTCCCAGTGCTTTATGTTGCCCGCGGTGGTGATTAACCCGGCGGTGAGGCCGTTTGAACTGCTGACCCATTTTTTAGGCCATAATCAGAATCCGTGGACGGGTCAGGAATATGTGCTAGAGTCACGCCATATTTACGATCTCAAAGTTATGCAGATTGAACCGCTGGAAGCGCCAGATCTTATCTGGTTGCTGCAACAGACCGGCGACGAGATTCTGGACTATCGTCAGGCGGTGGCTTATTACGCGTCCTGCCGCCAGACCGTCGAAACCGGCGGTAACCACGCATTTGTAGGCTTTGAAAACTATTTCACACAGACTGTCGATTTCCTGGGCTTACGTTAAGCCTGCGAGTGATACGGTTTCGCTATCTGAATAGAAAACATGACGCAATCCTATAACGCAGATTCCATTGAGGTATTAACCGGGCTGGAACCGGTTCGCCGCCGTCCGGGAATGTATACCGACACGACGCGCCCGAACCATCTTGGCCAGGAAGTCATTGATAACAGCGTGGATGAAGCGCTGGCGGGCCATGCAAAGCGCGTGGACGTTATCCTGCATGCTGACCAGTCATTAGAAGTCATCGACGACGGGCGCGGGATGCCGGTGGATATTCACCCGGAAGAGGGTGTACCGGCGGTCGAGCTCATCATGTGTCGCCTGCATGCGGGCGGTAAATTCTCCAATAAAAACTACCAGTTCTCCGGCGGCCTGCACGGCGTGGGGATTTCGGTGGTTAACGCCCTGTCTAAGCGCGTTGAGGTCACGGTTAAGCGTGACGCGCAGGTCTGGCGCATCGCCTTTGAAAACGGCGAGAAGGTGCAGAACCTGGAAGTGATTGGTACCTGCGGCAAGCGCAACACCGGCACCAGCGTGCACTTCTGGCCGGACGAATCCTTCTTCGACAGCCCGCGTTTTTCCGTCTCACGCCTCTCGCATCTGCTGAAAGCCAAAGCGGTACTGTGCCCTGGCGTGGAAATCACGTTTAAGGATGAAGTTAACAATACCGAGCAGCGCTGGTGCTATCAGGACGGTCTTAACGACTACCTGAGTGAGGCGGTTAACGGTCTGCCGACGCTGCCGCAGCAGCCGTTTATCGGCAACTTCTCTGGTGAGACCGAGGCGGTGGACTGGGCGCTGCTGTGGCTGCCGGAAGGTGGCGAATTACTGACTGAAAGCTACGTTAACCTGATCCCGACCATGCAGGGCGGTACTCACGTTAACGGTTTGCGTCAGGGGCTGCTGGATGCCATGCGCGAGTTCTGCGAGTTTCGCAACATCCTGCCGCGCGGCGTGAAGCTCACCGCAGATGATATCTGGGAGCGCTGCGCCTACGTGCTATCGGTCAAAATGCAGGACCCGCAGTTTGCCGGTCAGACTAAAGAGCGTCTGTCGTCGCGCCAGTGCGCGGCGTTTGTTTCCGCGGTGGTGAAAGATGCCTTTACGCTGTGGCTTAACCAGAACGTGCAGGCCGCAGAACTGCTGGCAGAAATGGCCATTTCCAGCGCCCAGCGTCGCATGCGTGCGGCGAAAAAAGTGGTGCGTAAGAAGCTCACCAGCGGTCCGGCGTTGCCGGGTAAGCTTGCGGACTGCACGGCGCAGGATCTGAATCGTACTGAGCTTTTCCTGGTAGAAGGGGACTCAGCGGGCGGGTCGGCCAAGCAGGCGCGCGATCGTGAATATCAGGCGATCATGCCGCTTAAAGGTAAGATCCTGAATACCTGGGAAGTGTCGTCTGATGAAGTGCTGGCGTCCCAGGAAGTGCACGATATCTCTGTTGCGATCGGTATCGATCCGGACAGTGAGGATCTCAGCCAATTACGCTACGGCAAAATTTGTATTCTTGCGGATGCGGACTCCGACGGTTTGCACATTGCCACGCTGCTGTGTGCGCTGTTTGTACGTCACTTCCGTGCGCTGGTGAAAGGCGGACATGTCTATGTGGCAATGCCACCGCTTTACCGCATCGATTTGGGCAAAGAAGTCTATTACGCGCTGGATGAGGAAGAAAAAGCGGGCGTGCTGGAGCAGCTTAAACGTAAGCGCGGCAAGCCGAACGTGCAGCGCTTTAAAGGGCTGGGTGAGATGAACCCACTCCAGCTGCGTGAAACCACGCTTGACCCGAACACGCGCCGCCTGGTGCAGCTCACTATCAGCGATGAAGATGACGAGCGCACGCGCGCGATGATGGATATGCTGCTGGCGAAAAAGCGCTCTGAAGACAGACGCAACTGGCTACAGGAAAAAGGCGACATGGCCGATATCGAGGCCTGATTGTCGTGATGAAAAAACGGTGCCCAAGGGCACCGTTTTTTATTGCGCCAGAGAGGATACCCGTGTGTGGCCCAGGTTAAAGGGGCTTCAATAACGTCGCCCTGAAAAGCGTTCACAGTGATGACATGCAGTCAGCAGGGGAAAGAATAAAGGGAGAATAGTCATCTTTTCTTCATTTATTTAAAACATCGGATTAAATATATTTGTGATGAAATATATGAATAACACCTTCGTTTCTACTGCTGGTGGTTCTCTGCCGCTAACCCTCTCTTTCTTAAATACGTTGTCACCGTCAGGTGGGTATATTTATTACAGAGGTAAAGTGTCATTTCAGCAATGCGCAATTTACGTCAGGATCTATATTTCACATTCCATTGTAGTGACAATGCTTGTGTTGAAATAGCCTGATTTTAATATCCCATTATTTATTGAAACAGAAAAATACACAGTCGTAAAAATATCTTACCTGCTATTTTTGAACGTTAGTGAATAATCATTCCATTAATAACGGTAATGCGATGGATAATCATAGTGCCCGTCTCCAGGTGCAGGTGTTTGGTAAGCACAAATCTCTAGAGTGAGTCAAAAGCCCCTGCAAAATCACCTGGCTTTGGGCGAAAGTGGCATTATAAATTAGCGGATTATAATGTAATGATATAGGCAAAAAAACAGGCATTTATTTACAATGAATAAGGTTTTAGTAACACGAGTAAATAAATTTTTATGGCAAATAAACAGGTGAAATATGAATATATTTGAACAAACGCCCCCAAACCGCAGGCGCTACGGCCTGGCGGCGTTCATCGGGCTTATTGCAGGTATTGTCTCGGCATTTGTTAAATGGGGGGCTGAAGTTCCTCTGCCGCCACGCAGTCCCGTGGATATGTTTAACGCTGCCTGTGGGCCTGAATCATTAATCAGGGTTGCAGGGCAAATTGATTGTTCACGTAATTTCCTCAACCCTCCTTACATTTTTCTTCGCGACTGGCTAGGCGTGGCCGATCCAAACGCGGTGGTCTATACGTTTGCCGGGCATGTATTCAACTGGGTTGGTGTTACCCACATTATCTTCTCGATTGTTTTCGCCGTCGGATATTGTGTTGTCGCTGAAGTATTCCCAAAAATTAAACTCTGGCAGGGTTTATTCGCGGGTGCGTTAGCACAACTCTTTGTTCATATGATCTCCTTTCCGCTTATGGGCCTTACACCTCCTCTGTTCGATCTTCCGTGGTATGAAAACGTCTCAGAAATTATCGGGCATTTAGTGTGGTTTTGGTCTATTGAAATCATTCGTAGGGACCTGCGTAACAGAATTACGCATGAGCCTGATCCGGAATTTCCCTTGATAAAAAACAGATAGATATTAACTATCCCTAATTGGAATGGTGCTGCTGTGTAGCACCATTTCTGTCATTCTTTGCGCTGCATACGATAATGCTCGATGGTCAGGTGACAGCAATGGATTTATTTTGATGGACTCACATTTCACATGCGTGCTCTTTTTTGAAATGTGAGTAAGCACAATGACATCACCACACAGTTCAACCCTGCGTACTTTTGCAATAAACAATTTTTAATATCATACCGGTTTGGAGTATGTGATGAAGGACGGCAATTACATGACAAGCTCATCTGTCTTCAATTGTGCAAATGGATTAAAATAGTTGTGTTTTCGCGCGCACGTTTTTTACCGCTGCGGATTGCAGCCACCAGTCTGATTATATCGATTGAATATCTGAAGTGAGAATGCTGTACAAACCTGCTGTCGGTCCTGCTGGTGTGGCTTGTGATGATGTTTCGCCGGGAAACTCGTTGAGTTCAGCAATAAAAATAACAAAGAAAGGGAGGAAACGGATTATCCTTTTTCATCCCAGACATACCTGTTTAGCACAATGTCAGACGAGAATTACCTGAACCTCTTTGGCCTGTAATTGTTTTATCACCTCAGGGTCTGCATCTTTACCGGTAATCAGAATGTCTATTTTACTGGCGGGACAAAATAGCATGCCAGCCCGCTGCCCGACCTTGCTGCTGTCTGCCAGTACCACCAGTTTTCCAACGTGGTTAAGCATTTTTTGTTCAGCCATGGCTGTCAACATGTCCATCTTATAGAGACCGTCCGCGGTAACGCCCTTGCCGCTGGTGAACATCCAGTGCCCGGCATAAAGAGATGAGATCTCGTCCTGTGGGGCAAGTGTAATGGATTGTGACTTATTATATTGACCGCCAATAATGACAACACCGTCATGGTCATTCTCAATGAGATAGTTGGCCAGTGGGAAGTAGTTGGTGATGACCTGAACATCCTGCCCGCAAATCTCCTGTCCCAGCACAAAGGCAGTGGAGCCACAGTTGATGACGGCACTGTCGCCGGGGGTGATCAGGGCGGCGGCGGCCTGAGCAATGCGCACTTTTTCGCTGTGATGAAGGCTTTCATTGCTGTCCAGTGGAGACCAGTGCGGCTTTTTCGCCTGTATCAATGCCTCTGCACCGTTACGCACTTTGCGCAGTTTGCCGGCATCATTGAGCTTGTTGATATCACGCCGGGCCGTTGCGGGTGAAATATCAAAGGCCTGCATGATACTTTTAACCGACAGATGACGTTTCTGATGCAGCAATTCCAGCATAGCGTTATGGCGATGAGCTTCTGTCATATCATGCCTGATGATGATTGAGTATGATTTTTAGGTGATTATATCGCGCATGAGCGTGAATGACAGCTATTTTGTCCACTCTCCCTGATGACCGGATATCAGGCAAGCTCCAGACCCGCCTGCTGGCCCAACGTAACCAGTCGTGCTCTGGCCATCTTCAGATTGCTGGCCCACTGCTCATCTTTGGCCCACATTTCCAGAACCAGTGGTCCGCTGTAACCTGTTTTTGCCAGGACGGTAAAAATGGCGGCGAAGTCGACATCACCTTCTCCTATCGCCAGATCGCGAAACTGCCCTTTATCGTGGTCTGACACTCTGCGCGTGTCCTTAAGATGGATCTGCACGATATGATCGGCGCTCAATTGCAATTCAGTGCAGGTGTCGTAGTTCCAGCCAGTGATATTGCCGACGTCCGGGTAAGCCATAAAGTAGGGCGACGGTATCTGCTTTTTCAGCACTTCGAATTTGCTCAGAGAGTTGAGGTAAGGCGTATCCATGATTTCTACGCCCAGCATCACCCCGGCTCGCTCGGCCATTCGGGTTGCCGTTTTCATTCCCTGGATGAAATGCTGGTGAGTTTCCTCGCTGTGAGGTTCGTAATAGACATCATAACCCGCCAGTTGAATGCAGCGAATGCCGAGCTTATACGCCAGATTTATCGCTTTTTGCATAATAATTGCTGCCCTCTCCCGTGTTGCCGGATCGTTCGAACCAAACGGAAACCGACGATGGGCGCTCAGGCACATGGATTGCAATGGAAAGTTGTGCTTTTCGCACAGACGCCTGAGCTGATATATCTCCGCATCTGACCAATCCAGCCGCTGTAATTTTTCATCGGATTCATCTACCGACATTTCAATGAAATCAAAACCAAGCTCACTCGCGCACAGAATTTTGTCTCTCCATTCCAGAGTAGAGGGCATCGCTTTTTCATACAGACCAAGGCGAAAGGCATTATCGAAGTTATGCATACACGCTCCTGTGTTCAGATAGGGAAACAAGTGTTCAGTACGTCGAGGATCCCGCGTCCGTCATTGCTCTCGCGGGTAACTTGCCGGGCTATTTGCTTAACCTGTGGCTCGGCATTTGCCATGGCAATCCCCATCCCTGCAAGGCTGAGCATGGAGATGTCGTTGTGGTTATCGCCAATCGCAACCAGTTGTGTGGGGCTTATCCCGTGTTGCTCAAGATATTCCTGGAGTCGCGCGCCTTTGTTGTTGCCTTTGCGAGCAAAATCCACACGACTGGACCAGGACTGCTCGCCACTGAAATGCTCACGAACCCAGGGATGGTTTGAGAAAGCGTCAATCGCGGCAAGCTCTCCCTCAGCGACGAATTTCCAGACGTGTGTGCTGTTTGCCAGTTCCTCTTCCAGAGAGGGAATACAGGCTATCTGCGGCTGGACAGGTGCCGGAAAGCCGGCAGCCCATTGTTGAAGGGCTTCCATGTAGCGCACCGGATACCGGGCGGTGTAGACCATGCGCTCAGTGACATACATGACAAGGCGCAGTGAGAAGGTCTGCGCTAAGGCGATGAAGTGCCGCGCCTGCTCGTGAGGAATGGCGTTGTCTGTCAGGACTGCGCGTTGCCCGTAGTCGTAAACATAAGTCCCGTTACAGCAAATAATGGGCGTCGTCAGACCAAGCTCATAATGATAAGGATACGCGGCCGAGTGGTGCCTGCCGGTAACCAGAATGACAGTGGCTTGCTTCTTGACTCTCATGATGCCTTCTTTGACGGCCGGCATGATGGTGTGCGCGCTGGTTAGGGTTGTGCCATCAAGGTCGAGTGCCAGGGCGAGATAGCTCATCGTCTGTTCTTCGTATTATTGGTTGAGAAGGCCTGGCAATGCGGGAGGTCATTGATATAACACCGTGCGGGCTTATCAATGACTTTCCCTGGTATTACCTGGCGTATTTAACGAGAACGCTTACAGAAACGACTTGTAAGGCAACTCGGGTTCATCAATGAAAATGTCGTCGAAACCACGCGGGTGCTGATAGTGCATTTTGTTCTGGTCAGTAGGGAAAACGTATTTACCGCCTACTTGCCAGAAGAAGGGGCTGAAACGATAACCGAGGCGCGCTTTTTTCATATTCCAGAGCACTTCTATCTCACGAGGATCGCTTTGGAAATTGGCCCAGATATCGTGATGGAAGGGGATAACCACTTTAGTATTGAGGGACTCCCCGGCTCGCAGGATATCGGATGAGGTCATTTTGTCGGTCACGCCTCGAGGGTTTTCACCATACGAGAGCAGCGCGACGTCAATCTGGTTGTCATTGCCGTGTTTGGCATAGTAATTGGAGTAGTGAGAATCCCCGGAATGGTAGATATTGCCGCCTGATGTCTTAATCAGGTAGTTCACCGCCCGCTCATCCATGCTATCAAGGATATTCTTGTCAGTTGAGGAAACCCCCTGCGGGAGAGTCACCAGCGCGGTGCGGTCAAAGGCATCAAGTACCTTGATAACGATATCACCAACGGGGATCTCGTCACCCACTTGTGCGACCACACAGCGTGCAGCCGGTACGCCCCAGCGCAGCCACAGGTCAACACAGGCTTTTGGACCAATGAATTTCACCTGTTCAGAGCAATTTTGCAGGACGGCTGCCGCCACATTCACGTCGATATGATCGGCATGATCGTGGGTGGCGAGCACGGCATCAATCTGTTTGATGGCAAAGGGATCGAGTACAAACGGTGAGGTTCTGAGGTTAGGTTGCAGCTTGCGCACACCGCCCATACGCATCATCTGGTGTTGCTTGTTCATTAAGGGATTGCTGTGGGTTTTTTTGCCTGTCCCACACCAGAAGTCGATGGAAATATTGGTATTCCCGGCCGATTTTAGCCAGATCCCTGTGCAGCCCAGCCACCACATAGCGAAAGTGTTTGGTTTCACTTCCTCCTGCTCAATCTCCTCATTCAGCCAGGTACCCCACTCGGGGAATGTGCTGAGGATCCACGATTCACGGGTGATTTCATCAATCTTACTCATCTGACATACCTTCCTGGTTAGATGTTCACACAATGGTCATTAACGGGAGATGCCATGGCTGGCATCGTCACAAACATAATGATTTGTTTTGATTGATTGTGAATATACTTGCGCCTTTTGTGATTATCAATGATTTGTGTGATTGTTTTTTGATAACAAGAGATGATTCATCATTTTTATCGGGCAAAAATACATTAACTCATTATATTAAATGATTTTATTGTTATCGCTATCTTGCCGGGGGAAGGATTGAACATGGCTGGTTTGATCATTTTTACCCAGTCACTCTCCTTGCTGGTCGCTGAAAAGAATTTTAATGACCTGGATCGTCATCACAAAAAATCATTATATGGTTATATATGATTGATTTTGGTTTTTATGGGATGAGAAATTGAGTCTGTTTGTGGACGTTAGATAAAGCAATGCCTGTACGAATGGTGGAATATACATCCCCATCTCCCGGAACTGAGTTGTTCTGATCTGGACGGAGCATATAAATGGAAATTCTCTACAACGCTTTTTACATCTTTTACAGTCAGGTGATGACTAAAGCACCTTTGCTATTGGGGCTGGTAACCTGTATTGGCTACTTATTGCTCAGGCAGGATGGTACGACCGTCGTCAAGGGCACGGTGAAAACCATTGTGGGTTTCATGCTGGTGCAGGTTGGTGCAAATACGCTGGTGGCGGGCTTCAAGCCCGTGGTGGATAAGATTGCGCAATATCACCATCTGACCGGGTCAGTCATTGATCCCTACACCACCATGATGGCGACCATGGAAACAATGGGCGATAACTACTCCTGGGTTGGGTACGCGGTCTTGCTGGCACTGGCGCTCAATATTCTGCTGGTGTTGCTGCGTCGCTATACAGGTATTCGTACCATCATGTTGACCGGACACATCATGTTCCAGCAGGTCGGTCTGGTGGCGGTGTTCTACATGGTAATTGGCGCGTCGATGTGGGAAACCATCCTCTATTCAGCGGTTATCATGGCGCTCTACTGGGGGATTTCCTCCAACATTATGTTTAAGCCAACCCAGGAAGTGACCGGCGGAGCGGGTTTTTCTATTGGTCATCAGCAGCAGGTGGCTTCCTGGATTGCGACCAAAATGGCGCCCAGGCTTGGCAATAAAGAAGACAGCGTCGATCACCTTAAACTGCCCAAATGGCTGCATATCTTCCATGACAGCATCACGGCGACGGCCATTGTGATGACCCTGTTCTTTGGCATCATACTGCTCTCGTTTGGTCTGGATAATCTGCAGGAGATGGCGGGCCAGACTCACTGGTCAATTTATATTCTCGAAACGGGCCTTAAGTTCGCGGTCGCGATTCAGATTATCGTTGTGGGCGTACGTATGTTCGTCGCAGAGCTTTCCGAGGCCTTCAAAGGTATCTCTGAGCGCGTTATTCCTAATGCGGTACTGGCAATCGACTGTGCTGCTATTTATGCCTACTCACCCAACGCGATGGTCTTTGGTTTTATGTGGGGAGCGATTGGGCAGTTCCTCGCCGTGCTGGCACTGCTGGTCTTCAAGGCACCCATCATGATTATTCCAGGCTTCATTCCCATGTTTTTCTCTAACGCCACCATTGGGGTATTTGCTAACCACTTTGGCGGTTGGCGCGCAGTGATGAAAATCTGCTTTGTTATGGGGATTGTTGAGGTACTCGGGTCAGCCTGGGCCATCCAGTTGTTTGCCGCCAATGACACCGCTTTCAATGGCTGGATGGGTATGGCGGACTGGGCGCTGGTGTTTCCGGTGCTGATGCAGGGGCTGTCGCTGTCGTTCTTATTCCTGGTTGTGGTGTTAGTGGCAGCCGGGGCTTACATGTACTTCGCGTCCCGTACCTTACGCATGGAGGAGGACAGTGCTATCCCTACCGCCGCGCCAGACGAGGAAGCCGTTGTGCATGATGCACAGACAAATCAGCGTGGCAAAGCGGTGCGCATTCTGGCGGTCTGCGGTAATGGACAGGGATCGTCGATGATGATGAAAATGAAAATAGGCAAGTTTCTTGAGCAACGCGGCGTACTTCACATCATGGACTCATGCGCTGTGGCGGATTACAAAACCAAACTTCAGACTACCGACATTATCGTGTCCTCCCGGCATCTGGCGGGCGAAATGAATCCCGGTGAGGGTAAGTTCGTGCTGGGGGTTCAGAACATGCTAAACCCCAATTCATTTGGTGATGAGCTTCTGAGCATCATTAAGAATCACTTTACGCATTGAGCAATGGAACTCGTTTGCCACTGGCAGCCTGCAAGGAAAACATCATGAAATTCAAACAATCGTTGATAGAAAACGACTCGGTATTGCTTAACGCCTCAGCCACAGACTGGCGCAGTGCGATTAAAACAGGCACGGATATGTTGATTCGCTCGGGGGCAGTTGAGCCGTGTTACCACGATGCCATTATCCGCAGCATCGAAAAAATGGGGCCTTACATCGTCATTGCACCGCATTTTGCCATGCCTCATGCCCGGCCAGAAGACGGCGTCAATCGTACCGCTTTTGCCTTAGTCACGCTGGCTACCCCGGTGAAGTTTGAAGGCGAAGAGGAACTGGTGGATGTGCTGGTCACGCTGGCTGGTAGCAGCTCAGATGAACACATGGAAGGACTCATGGAGGTCACCCAGGTGCTGGAGGATGAAAACAGCGACAGCGGAATCAATCTCGACAAATTCAGAATCTGCCGTAGCGCAGAGGATGTGTACCGCGTCATTGATGAAGCGCTGGCTCAGGCGGTCTGAGGGTGCTAACAGACCCGGTAAGGGCATCAGGAGAAGAGAATGTACCAATCATTGAAACAGACTGTACTTGAGGCAAACCTGCTGCTGCCTCAATACCGTCTGGTGACCCTGACATGGGGAAATGTCTCTCAAATTGATCGTACCAGGGGCGTTATCGCTATCAAGCCATCTGGCGTGGCGTATGACAATATGACCGTTGACGATATTGTGGTGGTTGATCTGGACGGGCGAGTCGTCGAGGGGCGACTGGCGCCATCCAGTGATACGCCAACGCATCTGGTTTTATATAAGGCGTTTAAAAATATTGCTGGCATTGTGCATACGCATTCGCGTCATGGCACTATCTGGGCGCAGGCGGGAAAGGATATTCCTGCTTTGGGCACCACACATGCCGATTATTTTTACGGGGATATTCCCTGCACCCGGCCATTAACTGAGACAGAAATTAATGTTGATTACGAGAAAAACACCGGGGAAGTGATAGTCGAAACATTCAGGCAACGGGAGCTTGAACCGCTGTCTATGCCTGGTGCTGTCGTTACGGGACATGCGCCATTTTGCTGGGGGAAAAGTGCGCTTGATGCGGTGCATAATGCGCTGGTTCTTGAAGAAGTTGCCACAATGGCTTTTGCGACCCGAACACTGAATCCAACAATACATCTTGCGCAGGCATTGTCTGATAAACACTATTTCAGAAAACATGGCGAACATGCTTATTACGGCCAGCGTTAACTCACCGGGACGTTATTAAACTCAACGTGTAGTTATTTTAGTGACGTGATGTTACGGCTTTTCTACGGCTTTAATTCACAGGATCAGCTATTCACGTCAATATCTCAACAAAGGGAATATATTATGACGACGCCAATGCTGCAGATTGCACTGGATTCCACGGATTTGACTACTGCGGTAGATATTGCCGATCGTGTTGCCGGCTATGTCGAGATTATTGAGGTTGGCACTATTCTGGCATTTGCCGAAGGCATGTCTGCGGTACGCACCATGCGGGAGCGTTATCCGAACCATATTATTGTCTGCGATATGAAAACCACGGATGGTGGCGCCATTCTGGCTCGCATGGCTTTCTCTGCTGGGGCTGACTGGATAACAGTATCGGCGGCAGCGCACATCGCGACCATTGAGGCCTGCAAGAAAGTCGCGGATGAGGTTGGCGGGGAAATTCAGATAGAAATTTACGGTAACTGGACGCTGGATGATGCCAGACAGTGGGTCGACAGGGGGATTACACAGGCTATTTATCACCGTTCGCGAGATGCCGAACTGGCCGGTATTAACTGGACACAGGCGGATTTAAGCAAGATGCGGGCGCTTTCTGAGTTGGGTTTAGAACTGTCAATTACCGGAGGCATTGTGCCAGAAGATATCCACCTGTTTGACGGGATCCGGGCTAAAGCATTCATTGCGGGGCGGGCACTGGCCAGTGAAAACGGGCAGGCCACGGCGGATGCCTTGCGTACCGAGATAAACAAGTACTGGTGACTCAACGCATTGGCGTGAAGCTCACTGTCACTATTTTGACAGCGTCAGTAAAAAAGCGATGCACCCTGGCATCGCTTTTTTGCACCACCAAACACTCTCAGAGGCCGTCTTCGAGAATGCGAATGCGGGTGTCGAGCACGTGTTCTTTCACTTCCTGCGACCAGGCTTTCATGTGCGAGGTTTGCAGATGCGCTTCAAGATGCGCCACGCTGTCCCATTTTTCGACCATGGTAATCGCATCCGGGGCGAAAGTCTGGAAATCGACCTGCGCGTTGTGGTCCACCAGCGGCGCATAGCCGTGGCAGCCCGCTTCCTGAAGTACGGTCGGTACAATCTTAGCGAACGCGTCAAGCACCGCCTGGCGATGATGTTGGCCCGGACGAGTGCGAATATCGGCAATCACTGTCAGCATCTTTGATTAACTCCTGTTGTCGTAATCCGTATGGACACAGGTTGCCAGCGCAGCCGCGCACATGCAACCTGCCTGAGTCCTGGAATGGAAACTGGATTACAGTTAAGCAAAAATTTCGCCCAGGTGTTTGCGGTATTCTGCGATATAGGTCGGAACGTCCGGCATTTTAATCACGTCATTGACGATAAAGGTCGGCAGGCTTTCCATACCGAGGAACTGGTTCGCCTTGTGGAACGGCAGATAAACACCGTCAACGCCCACGCCGTGGAAGAACTGGTCTTCGTCGGTGAAGGCATCCATCGGCGCGTTCCAGGTCAGTGACAGCATATATTTCGTGCCCTGCATCAGGCCGCCTGAGCCGTATTTTTTAGATGCATCTTTGCGGCTGCGGCCATCGCTGGCGTACAGCGTGCCGTGGCCTTCGGTGAACACGTCATCGATATATTTTTTAACGGTCCACGGTGCGCCCATCCACCAGCCCGGCATCTGCCAGATAATGGTGTCAGCCCACTGGAATTTCGCCACTTCGGCCTGGATATCGTACTCTTCGTCAGCGCGGGTAACCTGTACCTCGTGGCCGAGGTCACGCAGGAAGCTTACCGAGACATCGGTCAGCGTATCGTTAAGCTGGCCGTTAGAGTGGGCGAATTTTTTAGCACCGTTAATAATCAGAATGTTGCTCATGATGTTGCCTCTAAATAGAAATCTTTTGCCGACGATTATAATGTGAACAGTGTCACACTCAAGTCGATAAAGTGTGCAAAGACTTTTGCCTGTGAAGCAATAATTGTCCTTCCTTGTGCGTCAGTGGGTCAGATACTGTATTATCTGAGGCAATATTGCCGTTTTGCCTGACGGCGACCGCCTTTCTGAGGATTTACGATTAATGAGCGAAGTGACTCATGACGGTACAGAGCGTCTCGCGCTGCACCAGTTCACGGAAAACGCCTATCTCAATTATTCCATGTACGTCATCATGGACCGTGCGTTACCGTTTATTGGCGATGGCCTTAAGCCCGTTCAGCGCCGTATTGTCTATTCGATGTCGGAACTGGGGCTGAACGCCAGCGCCAAATTTAAAAAATCTGCCCGTACCGTCGGTGACGTGCTGGGTAAATACCATCCTCACGGCGACAGCGCCTGTTATGAAGCGATGGTGTTAATGGCACAGCCGTTCTCCTACCGTTACCCGCTGGTGGACGGGCAGGGCAACTGGGGTGCGCCGGACGACCCGAAATCCTTCGCAGCAATGCGTTATACCGAATCCCGCCTGTCAAAATATGCCGAGCTGCTGCTAAGCGAGCTGGGCCAGGGCACCGTGGATTTTGTGCCCAACTTTGACGGCACGCTCAACGAGCCGAAAATGCTGCCCGCCCGCCTGCCGAATATTTTGCTCAACGGCACCACCGGCATCGCGGTGGGGATGGCGACCGATATTCCGCCGCACAACCTTAAAGAGGTGGCGCAGGCGGCCATCACGCTGATTGAACAGCCGAACACCACGCTGGATGCGCTGCTTGATATCGTCCACGGTCCGGACTATCCGACCGAGGCAGAAATCATCACCCCGCGCGATGAAATTCGCAAAATCTACCAGAACGGCCGTGGCTCCGTGCGCATGCGTGCGGTGTGGTCGAAAGAAGATGGCGCGGTGGTGATTACCGCGCTGCCGCACCAGGTCTCCGGTGCGCGCGTGCTGGAGCAAATCGCCAGTCAGATGCGTGCGAAAAAACTGCCGATGGTAGACGACCTGCGCGATGAGTCCGACCACGAAAACCCGACTCGTCTGGTGATTGTGCCACGCTCCAACCGCGTGGATATGGAGCAGGTGATGAACCACCTGTTTGCCACCACCGACCTGGAAAAAAGCTACCGCGTTAACCTCAACATGATTGGCCTCGACGGGCGTCCGGCAGTGAAAAACCTGCATGAGATCCTGACCGAGTGGCTGGTCTATCGCCGCGACACGGTGCGCCGTCGCCTGAACTACCGTCTGGACAAAGTGCTCAAGCGCCTGCACATCCTTGAAGGTTTGCTGACGGCGTTCCTCAACATTGACGAAGTGATTCACATCATTCGCAGTGAAGATGAGCCAAAGCCGGTGTTAATGGAGCGCTTTGCGCTGAGTGAAACCCAGGCCGAAGCCATCCTTGAGTTGAAATTGCGCCACCTGGCGAAGCTCGAAGAGATGAAAATTCGCGGTGAGCAGAGCGACCTTGAAAAAGAGCGTGACCAGCTACAGGCAACGCTTGGCTCAGAACGCCGCATGAACACGCTGTTGAAAAAAGAACTGCAGGCCGATGCCGAAGCGTTTGGTGACGACAGACGCTCACCGCTGCGCGAGCGCGCAGAAGCGAAGGCGATGAACGAGCACGACATGATGCCGTCTGAAGCCGTCACTATCGTGCTTTCGCAGATGGGCTGGGTGCGTAGCGCCAAAGGCCACGACATTGATGCCGCCAGTCTGAGTTACAAAGCGGGCGACAGCTATCTGGCTGCTGCTAAGGGCAAGAGTAACCAGCCGGTAGTGTTTATTGACTCCACCGGGCGCAGCTACGCGCTGGATCCGATAACGCTGCCGTCGGCGCGAGGCCAGGGTGAACCGCTGACCGCGAAGCTGACGCTGCCGCCGGGTGCGACGGTGGAGCAGGTAATGATGGCGCCGGATGAGCGCAAGCTACTGATGGCCTCTGATGCCGGTTACGGCTTTATCTGTACCTTTAACGACCTGGTGGCGCGCAACCGCGCCGGTAAAGCGCTCATCAGCCTGCCGGAAAACGCCCGCGTGCTGCCGCCGCTGGAAATTCACAACGACGACGACATGCTGCTGGCGATTACTGCCGCAGGCCGCATGTTGATGTTCCCGGTAGGTGAGTTGCCTCAGCTTTCCAAAGGCAAAGGCAACAAAATCATCTCGATTCCGTCTGCCGAGGCCGCTGCCGGGACTGACCGCCTTGCGTATCTCAACATCCTGCCGCCGCAAAGTGGCGTGACTATCCACGTTGGCAAACGCAAGCTGAAGCTGCGCCCGGAAGAGTTGCAGAAGGTGCGCACTGAACGCGGGCGTCGCGGTACGTTGATGCGCGGGCTACAGCGCATTGACAGTGTGGAAGTTGACGCACCGCGCCGTGCGGCACGCGACGACAGCGAAGAGTAACGCAACGTAGCGGCACCGGGTAACGCAACCTCGTCCCGGTGCCGCGCGTGTTTTTCCTGCCAGACCCATTGTTAATTCTCATTTTGAGCATAAGAATAACCGTCTGGATCTCGCACCTTTTTGGCTCACATGGACATGCTGACAGGCCGCTGCGTTTTACGCGAAAGTCGGTATACTGGTCAGCGGCTGCCGCTTCTGAGGTTGTTATGTTATTGATTGCTCGTTTTATTATCGTCGTGCTGTACAGTCTTTTAGTCTGCATTTTTGGCTCCATCTGGTGTCTGTTCCGCCCGCGTGACCCGCGCCATGTCGCGACCTTTGGCCATATGTTTGGCCGCCTGGCCGTGGTGTTTGGTCTGAAGGTGGAAACCCGCAAGCCGCAGGGCGCAGAAAACTATGGCAACGCTATCTATATTGCTAACCACCAGAATAATTACGATATGGTGACCGCATCGCGCATTGTTCAGCCGCCGACAGTGACCGTAGGTAAAAAAAGCCTGCTGTGGATCCCGTTCTTCGGCCAGCTTTACTGGCTCACCGGTAACCTGCTGATTGACCGCAACAACCGTGCAAAAGCGCACGGTACCATCGCGCAAGTGGTCAGGCAGTTTCGTGAGCGCAACATTTCCATCTGGATGTTCCCGGAAGGAACCCGCAGCCGCGGGCGCGGCCTGCTGCCGTTTAAAACCGGTGCATTCCATGCAGCCATTGCCGCAGGCGTGCCGATTATTCCGGTGTGCGTCTCTAACACCAGCAATAAAATTAAGCTTAATCGCTGGAATAACGGGCTGGCGATTGTTGAAATGCTGCCGCCTGTGGACGTTAGCGCATACAATAAAGATCAGGTGCGTGAACTCGCCGCCCACTGCCGCCAACTGATGCTCGATAAAATCGAGGCGCTGGATAAAGAAGTGGCAGAGCGCGAAGCGGCATACAAAGCCCATAAAAAGTAGATTCATTTATTATTAGTAGCCGGACATCTTCACTGCCCGGTTTTTTCATGGAGCAAGGTTTAATTATGTCACTCAGTCGGCGTCAGTTTATTCAGGCATCGGGAATTGCGCTGTGCGCAGGTGCAGTGCCGCTGAGGGCAAATGCCGCCAGCCAGCAGCCACCGTTGCCGCTGCCACCGCTGCTGGAGTCTCGCCGCGGCCAGCCTCTGTTTTTAACCATGCAGCGCAGCCACTGGTCATTTACCGGAACGGGCAGCAAAGCCTCGGTCTGGGGCTTTAACGGCAGCTACATGGGGCCGACCATCCGCGTGTGGAGCGGCGACGACGTCAAAATGATTTACAGCAACCGGCTGCAGGAGAACGTGGCGATGGCCGTTAACGGCCTGCAGGTGCCGGGTGCGCTTATCGGCGGTGCTGCGCGCATGATGTCGCCGGGCGCTGAATGGGCGCCTGTGCTGCCGATTCGCCAGCAGGCGGCCACGCTCTGGTATCGCGCCAACACGCCGAACCGTGCCGCACGCCAGGTCTACAGCGGGCTCGCGGGTATGTGGCTGGTGGAAGATGAGGTCAGCAAATCGCTGCCTATCCCCAAAAACTACGGCGTGGACGATTTCCCGGTCATTATTCAGGACAAGCGGCTGGATAACTTCGGCGCCCCGGAATACAGCGAGCCGGGCAGCGGTGGCTTTGTTGGTGACCGTCTGGTGGTCAACGGTGTGCAAAACCCGTTTGTCGAAGTCTCGCGCGGCTGGGTGCGCCTGCGTCTGCTCAATGCCTCCAACGCCCGCCATTACCAGCTTCAGTTCAGCGACGGTCGTTCGCTGCACGTTATTGCCAGCGATCAGGGCTTTTTACCGGCTCCCGTGTCGGTCAAACAGCTGTCGCTCGCCCCCGGCGAGCGACGTGAAATTCTGGTCGATATGAGCGATGGCACTGAAGTCTCGCTGACCTGCGGCGAGGCGGCGACGCTGGTCGAGCGCATTCGCGGCTTCTTTGAACCCTCATCTATTCTGGTGTCCACGCTGGTGCTGACGCTGCGCCCTGGCGGCCTGCTGCCGCTGGTGACCGACAACCTGCCTATGCGCCTGCTGCCGGACGAAATCATTAACGGCTCGTCGGTGCGCTCACGCGACATCACGCTCGGTAGCGATCCGGGCATCAACGGGCAGTTGTGGGACATGAAGCGCATTGATATCACCACGCTTCAGGGCAACTGGGAGCGCTGGACGGTGCGCGCCGACACGCCGCAGGCTTTTTATATCGAAGGCGCACGCTTCCTGGTGCAGGACGTCAACGGCGCGCTGCCGTTTGGCGAAGATCGTGGCTGGAAAGACACGGTGTGGGTGGACGGCCAGGTACAGCTGCTGGTCTATTTCAGCCAGCCTTCCTGGGAGCACTTCCCGTTCCTGTTTGGCAGCCAGACGCTGGAAATGGCCGATCGCGGCTCGCTGGGCCAGATTGTGGTCAACCCAGCCCCTTGATTTTTCGGGCCCGGTTCCGGGCCCGTCACAAAACCCTTCATTTCGCCTGACGACAAAGCGTATAATCCACGCCCTTTGATGCTTTTTAACGCAATTCCCGGAACATTATGAGCGCAACCTCCCTGATTCAGCCCGATCGCGACCTTTTCTCATGGCCTAAATACTGGGCTGCCTGCTTTGGCCCGGCACCGTTTTTGCCGATGTCGCGCGAGGAAATGGATCAGCTGGGCTGGGACAGCTGCGACATCATCATTGTGACCGGCGATGCGTATGTCGATCATCCGAGTTTTGGTATGGCTATTTGTGGGCGCATGCTGGAAGCGCAGGGCTTTCGCGTTGGGATCATCTCGCAGCCGGACTGGAACAGCAAAGACGACTTCATGCGCCTTGGTAAGCCAAACCTGTTCTTTGGCGTGACCGCAGGCAACATGGACTCCATGATCAACCGCTACACCGCCGATCGCAAGCTGCGCCACGACGATGCTTACACCGCAGACAACGTGGGTGGCAAGCGCCCGGACCGGGCCACGGTGGTCTACACCCAGCGCTGCAAAGAGGCCTGGCGCGACGTGCCGGTCATTCTGGGCGGCATTGAGGCGAGCCTGCGGCGTACCGCGCACTACGATTACTGGTCTGATACCGTGCGCCGCTCGGTGCTGTTTGACGCTAAGGCCGACATGCTGATGTTCGGCAACGGGGAGCGCCCGCTGGTGGAAGTGGCGCACCGTCTGGCACAAGGCGAGCCGATTAGCGAGATTACGGATGTGCGCAATACCGCCATCATCCGCAAAGAGGCGCTGCCGGGCTGGGCGGGCGTGGACTCCACGCGTCTCGACACGCCTGGGCGCATTGACCCCATTCCGCACCCTTACGGTGAAGACCTGCCGTGCGCAGACGGTAAAACAGTCGAGCCTGCCGAAGCAAAGCCGGTGACCGTACAGATGCCGCGCCCGAAGCCGTGGGAGAAAACCTACGTGCTGCTGCCGTCGTTTGAGAAAGTAAAAAACGACAAAGTGATGTACGCCCACGCCTCGCGCATTCTGCACCATGAAACCAACCCAGGCTGTGCTCGTGCGCTGATGCAAAAGCACGGCGAACGTTACATCTGGATAAACCCGCCTGCGATCCCGCTTTCTACCGAAGAGATGGACCACGTCTTTGCGCTGCCTTATCAGCGTATCCCGCATCCGTCTTACGGTAAGAGCCGCATTCCGGCGTATGAAATGATTCGTTTCTCCGTCAACATCATGCGCGGCTGTTTCGGTGGCTGCTCGTTCTGCTCCATTACCGAGCACGAAGGGCGCATCATTCAGAGCCGTTCAGAAGACTCGATAATCAACGAGATCGAAGCCATTCGCGACACCGTACCCGGTTTTACCGGCATAATTTCCGATCTGGGTGGCCCGACTGCCAACATGTATATGTTGCGCTGTAAATCGCCGCGCGCCGAGCAGACCTGCCGTCGTTTATCCTGCGTCTACCCGGATATCTGCCCGCACATGGACACTAACCATGAGCCGACCATCAACCTGTACCGTCGCGCTCGCGATCTGAAGGGCGTCAAAAAGATCCTCATTGCCTCCGGCGTGCGTTACGACATTGCGGTGGAAGATCCACGTTACATCAAAGAACTGGCATCGCACCATGTAGGTGGCTATCTGAAGATTGCGCCAGAGCACACCGAGCAGGGGCCGCTGTCGAAAATGATGAAGCCCGGCATGGGCAGCTATGACCGCTTTAAGCAGCTGTTTGATATGTATTCGAAGCAGGCGGGTAAAGAGCAGTATCTGATCCCGTACTTTATCTCTGCGCATCCGGGCACCACGGACGAGGACATGGTGAACCTGGCGCTGTGGCTTAAGCGCCACCGTTTTCGCCTCGATCAGGTGCAAAACTTCTATCCATCTCCGCTCGCCAACTCGACGACCATGTATTACACCGGCAAGAACCCGCTGGGTAAAATTGGCTATAAGAGCGAGGACGTGGTGATACCTAAGGGCGACAAGCAGCGTCGCCTGCATAAAGCGCTGCTGCGCTATCACGATCCGGCCAACTGGGTGCTGATTCGCCAGGCGCTGGAAGCAATGGGCAAAAAGCACCTGATTGGCGGCCGACGCGACTGCCTGGTGCCGGCACCGACGCTGGAAGAAATGCGCGAAGCGCGTCGCCAGAACCGCCACACCCGCCCGGCGCTGACCAAGCACACGCCGGTGGCGCACCAGCGCCAGACGCCGAAAACGGCAGCGAAAAAGCGCGCAAAAACCTGCCCAACGCTAACGGGCAGGCGGGGTGTACGTGGTGGATACGCGCTGCACCCCGAGCCGTGAGTTCTCTTAGGCACAAGCATGCATAGCCCGTGTCCATTGCAGGCTCAGGAGGAAAGACGATGAAAACGCTGACGCTACACGGCGCCCATATTCACGACATTCCCTCCTTTTACGTCGAAGTGAACGCGGTCTTTATGGCCGACGAAGCATGGCAGTTAGGCCAGAGCCTCGATGCCTTCAACGACCTGCTTTACGGCGGCTTTGGCGCACTGGCGGGCAACGAACCGGTTACGCTGGTGTGGTTGGATGCAGAACATAGCCGTAAGGCGCTGGGCCTTGAGGCCACGCGTCGTTATTACCAGGACAAACTTTCCCAGCCAGCGCGTTTTAACCGCGCTCACTTCCAGCGCCAGCTTGACGCGCTGGAAAACGGCAGCGGCCAGACCTACTTTGATATCCTGCTGGAGATTATCGCTGACCATCCCAATATCACGCTGGTGAAGCGCTGAGGGTGGCTTTCAGGCTTGGGGTAAAATCCGTCGTTTCACCATGGCCTTCCTGTAAAAAAGCCCCGTCGCACGCGGGGCTTTTTAGGTTTATTACATCAGAGCGACTTCTTAGCCGCTAAACGTATCCGGATCCGGCCCCAGCCGTTTCCCTTCATCCAGCTTCGCGATATCGGCAATCTCATCCTTATCAAGCCGGAAATCCCACACGTCAAAGTTCTCGACAATGCGTGATGGCGTAACCGACTTCGGAATCACCACCAGCCCGCTGTCGAGGTGCCAGCGAATCACAATCTGCGCCGGGGTTTTACCGTATTTATCCGCCAGCGTGCGAATCAGCTTCTGGTCAAACACGCCTTCGCCGCCCTGCGCCAGTGGGCTCCAGGACTCGGTCTGAATTTTGTGGGTGGCGTTCCAGGCATGCAGCTGACGCTGCTGGAACAATGGGTGTAGCTCAATCTGGTTGATGACCGGCGTCACGCCTGTTTCATCGATAATGCGTTGCAGATGCTCGACGTTAAAATTACACACGCCAATGCTCTTAATCAGCCCCTCTTTCTGTAACGCAATCATGCCTTTCCAGGCCTCGACGTAGCGGTCCTGCACCGGCACCGGCCAGTGCATCAGGTACAGGTCAACATAATCAAGTTTGAGTTTTTTCAGGCTGCTTTCCAGCGCGCCGCGCGGGTCCTGCTGGTCGCCGTTCCACAGTTTGGTGGTAATAAACAGTTCGTCGCGCGCCACACCGGCGCCTTTCAGTGCCTCGCCTACGCCGTCTTCATTCTTGTAGGCGCTGGCGGTATCGATAGAGCGGTAGCCCACTTCCAGCGCCTTTTGCACCGCTGGAACAACCTCGTCATGGCTTGCTTTCCATACGCCTAGCCCGAGTTGTGGCATCAGATTACCGTCGGAGAGTTTAATCTGGGTGGGATTTGCCATTATTTCCTCCTAACTGGCGTCACAACCGGGCGGTGCCCCGGTTTGCTAATGACTAAGTCTGGTCGAAATAACCGAAAACGAAAGGCCGAGGGGTAAAATCTTAACGTGCGGCTTCGTAAATACGGCGGCTGACGTCAAGCGTGATATCGCCACGTTCGCCAAGTGCCGTCATGCCGTGTTCGTCGAGTTTTGCCAGCAACGCCGGGATGGAACTGCCGTCAAGACCGTAGTCAGACAGGTGCGTTTTCACGCCCATACGCTCGAAGAAATCGCGGGTGGCGGCGATGGTCGCATCAATACGCTGTGCCTCACTGCCTTCAGTGATATTCCATACGCGCTCGCCGTATTGCAGCAGTTTCTCGCGTTTGGTATCGCGCTTCTCGTTCATCAGTGACGGCAGCACAACCGCCAGCGTCTGCGCATGGTCAAGGCCGTGCATCGCCGTCAGTTCGTGGCCCAGCATATGGGTTGCCCAGTCCTGCGGCACGCCTGCGCCAATCAGGCCGTTGAGCGCCATGGTGGCTGCCCACATCACGTTGGCACGCACGTCATAGTTTTCCGGCTCGGCCAACGCGCGCGGACCTTCTTCAATCAGGGTAAGCAGGATGCCTTCGGCAAAGCGGTCCTGAATGCGCCCATCAACCGGATACGTCAGGTACTGCTCAATGGTGTGCACAAAGGCGTCAACCACGCCGTTTGCCACCTGGCGCGGCGGCAGGGTGTAGGTGTAAACCGGATCGAGGATGGCAAACAGCGGCTGCACGTGCGGGTTCATGAACGCCTGTTTGTCGCCGGTTGAACGACGGGAAATCACCGCGCCGCTGTTGGACTCTGAGCCGGTGGCAGGCAGGGTCAGTACTGAGCCCATCGGCACGGCACGGGTAACGTCGTCACCGCCGGTTTCAACAATACGCCACGGGTCGATATCCTGCGCATACGGCGCTGCTGCGGCAATAAACTTGGTGCCATCAAGCACCGAGCCGCCGCCGACGGCCAGCAGGAAGGTCACGTTCTGCTCACGCACCAGCGCCACGGCTTTCATCAGCGTTTCATAAGACGGGTTTGGCTCAATGCCGCCAAATTCCAGCACGTCCAGCCCGCTCAGTGCACTCAGCACCTGGTCAAGCACACCGGTTTTTTTCACGCTACCGCCGCCGTAGGTAATCAGTACGCGGGCGTCTGCCGGGATCTGTGCGCGTAATTCAGCGATGGCGTTCTTACCAAACAGAATGCGGGTCGGTGTGTGTAGGTTGAAGTTGTTCATGTCAGTCATCCCTTTGCTGGGTTAGAAAGCAGGGCAACGCAGGGTCGCCGGATGACGCTATTCTGAGCGGTAAGGGGGTTCTTGCTCAATGCTCATTCCTGCCTTTATCTTGCCTGTTTCTCCACAGTGCTGGAGAAAATGTCTTTTTCTGTGCACACTTCATACATCATAAATACGCAAGCGGAGCGGGAGAGATGGACAGGCAGGCTATATGTCAGGCACTGACGCAGAAAGTTAACTTTCTGAAACAAAACGGCAATGATGAAGAGGCCAGACGCCTGAACCTTGATTTGCTGTGGGGCACCCAGCCTTATCCGCGCACGCCGGTCATGTACCAGCCAGGTATCATTTTTCTCTTTTCCGGGCATAAAACAGGTTATCTCAACGACCGGGTGTTTCGCTATGACGCCAGCGAATATCTACTGTTAACCGTGCCACTGCCGTTTGAATGTGAAACCTTCGCCACCGAGCAAATCCCGCTTGCCGGCATGCGCCTGAATATTGATGTTTCCCAGCTTCAGGATTTGCTGCTGGATATCGGTGAAGATGACCGCTTTGCGCCACAGCACTCGGCCAGCGGCATCAACTCCAGCGTACTGAGTGAGGACATCCTGTGTGCCGCCGAGCGGCTGTTGGACGTGCTGGAGCGCCCGCTTGATGCCCGCGTGCTGGGCAAACAAATTATTCGCGAAATTCTCTATTACGTTCTCACCGGTCCGTGTGGCGGGGCGCTGCTGGCGCTGGTGAGCCGCCAGACGCATTTTAGCCAGATAAGCCGCGCGCTGCGGCGTATTGAAAGCCAGTACACCGAGAACCTGAGCGTGGACCGGCTGGCTTCTGAGGCCAACATGAGCCTGTCGGCGTTTCATCACAACTTCAAGGCCGTAACCAGCACCTCGCCGCTGCAATACATCAAGTCTTTCAGGCTGCATAAAGCGCGGCTGATGATGGTGCGCGATGGCATGAAGGCAAGTGCTGCGGCCGTGCGCGTGGGCTATGAAAGCGCCTCGCAGTTTAGCCGCGAGTTCAAGCGCTACTTTGGCGTTACCCCCGGTGAGGAAGTAGCGCGAATGCGCAGCGTGGCGATGCCGGAACTCAGGCCGTAGCGCGCATTAAAAAATCCCGCTTCACGGTATACCGCAAGCGGGATTTTTATTGCTACGGTCAGCGCTTTTGCCCGCGAGCGGGCAACACAGCGGCTTTCAGCGGCGTTTACTCTTTACGTTCAACGGTGCTGATGTTCTGGCGCAGCGCCTTAACCTCATCCGGCGTAACCGCCACGGCGTTATTGCCCCAGCCACTGCGGATAAAGGTCAGCACGTCGGCCACCTGCTTGTCGTCCAGGCGCCAGCCAAAATCGGGCATCGCCAGGCCGGTTATGGCCTGCTGCGTGACCGGTGCTTTGCCGCCTTTGAGGACCAGGCTTATCAGCGACGACGGATCGTCACTCAGTACGGCGCTGTTATGCGCCAGCGCCGGGAACGTACTGGCATAGCCTTTGCCGTCTGTGCGGTGGCAGGCTGCGCAGTTGTCCATGTACACCTGTGCGCCTGGCTTGCTCACGTCACCCCGGATAAGTGCAGCAGTGGTGTCACTGTTGTCAGCAGGCGCTGTGGACTGCGGGTCAGACGGCTTCAGTGTTTTCAGGTACGCCGCAATGGCCTGCACGTCCTCGTCGCTCAGGTGCTGCGTGCTGTCGCTGACAACGTCGGTCATTGAACCAAACGCAGCAGCATGAGCCGTTTGCCCAGTCTTTAGAAACTGTGCAATCTCTGCCGCCGACCAGCGCCCCAGCCCTTCTCTGGCATTGCCCGTCAGGTTTGGCGCATGCCAGCCTTCCAGCGTGCCACCGGTCAGATAAGCGCTATCGCGCTGGTCCAGCGCTTTTTCCTGAAAACCCATGCCGCGTGGGGTATGGCAGGTGCCGCAGTGGCCCAGCCCTTGCACCAGATAGGCACCGCGGTTTTGCTGTGCTGACAGCGTCGGGTCCGGTGTGAACGCTTCGCTGCTGGCAAACAGCCAGTTCCATGCCGCCAGCGGCCAGCGCATATTGAGCGGCCAGGGAATATCGCTGTCGCGATTTTGCTGGTTCACCGGCTTCACGCGCTGCATGAAATACGCATACAGCGCGCGCATATCCTCATCGCTGATTTTGACAAACGAGGTATACGGCATGGCTGGGTACAAATTACGGCCGTCTTTGGCCACCCCTTCACGCAGTGCCCTGGCAAAGTCGTCGTAGCTGTACTCGCCAATACCGGTGGCGTTGTCAGGCGTAATGTTGGTGGAATAAATCGCACCGACTGGCGTCGACATTTTTAGCCCGCCGGCAAACGGTTTGCCGCCTGCGGTGCTGTGGCAGGCCACGCAGTCACCGGCGCGGGCCAGATATTCTCCCCGCGTGGCCAGGGCGTCATCACTGGCATTGGCGTTTTGTACCAGCACGGCCAGGGGCAGCAGCGCTAAAAACGCTGTCCATCTCTTTTTCATTTACCTGTCTCCCTGTCAGGCCTGGACCAGCGGTCCGGGGTTGGCGAGATACTGCGTGCGGATGGCGTGCGCGGCAAACAGCGCCGTGGCGCAGACAATGCCCGTTGGGTTATACGCCAGGTTTTGTGGGAAGCAGCAGGCGCCGAGCACAAACAGGTTCGGCACATCCCAGCTTTGCAGGTATTTGTTCACCACGCTGGTGGCCGGGTTGTCGCCCATCACCGCGCCACCGGTGGTGTGCGTACTCTGATAGGGGCGCACATCGTAATGCGCGTCCATGCCTTTAAACTGCATTTCGTAATGGTCCGGCCCGATAAGCCGGGCTATCTCTTCGGCTTTGGTGCCAATGAAGTTCGTCATTTTTAGCTCGTTGGGTTGCCAGTCGAAGGTCATGCGCAGCAGTGGCTGGCCGTGCAAATCCTTATAGGTAGGGTCAAGGTCGAGATAGCATTGTTTGTACGGCATGACCGAGCCGGATGAGCCGATGCTCATACTGTGCAGGTAGTTATTTTTAATCGCCTTCTTCCAGCCCGTTCCCCACTTCGGTGCGCTGGCGGGCAGGGTCATCTGCTGAATAGGCCGCCCGCCGGTGGTGGTGGCAGAAATAGTGGCGCCGCCGATAAAGCCGAGCTGTGAGTGGTCGAAGTTCTCAGCGTTAAACTCGTCGAGATACATGCCGGTGGTGCCGGTAGCGGCGAACGGGTTGAAATACTTATCGTCTTTGAAAAACAGCGAGATGCCGCCGTTCATCTGATAGGCGTAGTTGCGCCCGACCACGCCTTCGCCGGTCGCCGGATTGTACGGTTTGCCGATTTTTGACAGCAGCAGCAGGCGCACGTTGTGCAGCTGGAAGGCGCTCAGTACCACCAGGCTTGCGGGCTGCTCGACCTCCTGGCCATCGTGGTCAATATAGGTCACGCCGGTTGCCCGCGTGCCGCTGGCGTCGGTGTTGACGCGCAGCACATGTGCGTGGGTACGCAGTTCAATATTGTTGTAGGCACGCAGGGCAGGCAGCACGCAGCTTTGCGGTGAACCTTTGGAGTAATTAAAGCAGCCAAAACGCTCGCAGAAGCCGCAGTAGTTACACACCCCCAACTGCACGCCGTACGGGTTGGTCCAGGGTTCGCTACAGTTGGCGGCAGGCACCGGGAACGGATGGTAGCCCAGTTCCTTTGCCGCTTTGCTAAACAGCATACCGGCGTACTGCTGCTTGAGCGGTTTAGTGGGATAAGGGTTCTGGCGCGGCGCTTCAAACGGGTTACCGCCGTCGAGCTTTTGCCCCTGCACGTTGCCAGCCTGACCGGCGGCGCCGCAGATTTTTTCAAACTTGTCGAAAAACGGCTCCATTTCCTCGTAGGTGAAAGGGTAGTCCTGCACCGTCATATCCGCCGGGATAAAATCCGCGCCGTATTTTTCAATCACGGTGCTGCGCATTTTTAAATCTGCCTCCAGCGGTCGCCACAGCATGCCGTTCCAGTGCACACCTGCGCCGCCAACGCCGTCGCCGGGCAAAAACGAGCCAAAGCGGCGGTAAGGCAGCGCCGTGTCAGACTGGGTGTGGCGCACGGTGACGGTTTCTTTTGAGGGGTTCTGGAACAGCTTCAGGCGTATACCGTAAGTCAGCTCATCGGCAATGCGCGGATACGCAAAGTCGGGCCAGGTGTCACGCGCTTCGCCGCGCTCCAGTGCCACAATATTCAGCCCCGTTTCGGCCAGTTCACGGGCCATTAGCGAGCCGGTCCAGCCAAAGCCGACAATCACGATATCGACGGCATCCTTTTTAATGCTCATGCTTAAACGCTCCTTTTACCGCTGATGCTCACAGGGCCGAGAGGATAGGGCTGGTTAGGGTGGTCCATGACCTGCGGATAGTCGGCGCGTGCGCCAGGAAAGCCGATGAGCTTCCAGGAGGCCAGCGTCTGGTTACCGCCGTGCAGCGGGTCGGCCAGGTAGCCTTCTTTGGTGTTTTCCAGCATCTGGGTGAAGAACAGCGCCCCGGATACCTGCGGGAAATCCAGCTTACCTTTCTCTAGCTGGGTGAGAATCTCCTCTTGCTGGGCATGCGTCAGGTCAGCAAAGACCTTGCCGTGTTTGTCGTTACACCAGGCGTTGGTGGCACTAATGCCGCGTCGCCAGGTATCGCGCGGGGCCAGGTTTGACTGGTAGCCCAGTTCCGGCACGGCGCTGGCGAAAGGGCCTTGCATATACCACAGATGACCGTAGCCGTAGGGCAACTCCATCTGCTTGTCGATAAAAACCGGCACACCTTCGCTCACGGCACCTGGGCCAAGCTCGTCCTGCGGAATGAGACGGTCCACCGCAGCGAGCACAAAGCGCCATTCGTCGTTGTTAAAGAAGGTTGGAACATAGTGCGCCGAGACGCCTTCCGGGGCAGATGTTTGTGCGCCAGCGGCCGCACTCAGCAAACTGCCACCTGCCGCAACGGCGGGAATTAACGCCAGCGACTGTTGCAGGAAGCGCCGACGTGGCGGGACAACACATGGTTTTTCTTTGCTCATTGAAAACTCCCTTGTAAAGGGAGTGAAACGTTGATTACTGACATAACGGTTTCCCTGTCATTTTTGTGGATGTCTTTTTTGTTGCTAATTCCACATAAAATATAGGCGTGTTTGTTATGCGTTTTTTATTAAAACGTGGCGAAAAACGCGCGGGAGAGAAAATTTACCGGGCGCTCTCGCTATGATTAAGGGAAAGGACAGTTGTCTGTTCGGCAGAGAAGGCAAAGTGGGAGGAGAAAAACGCGCGGCCTGGTGCCTCCCCGCATCAGGAGAGGGCAGTGAAAAGGTTCAGGAGCGAGACGCGCGTTTTTTTAAAATGACCAGCAGGGCGCCCACCAGGCCCGCAACCAGTAGCACAATCGGCAGCACCATCAAAAATGTCATCACCTGATCTTCGTGGCGTTTCACAAACGGGATCATACTCAGCGCGTAGCCGAAGCTGGTCACCACGCCCACCCACAGCAGCCCACTGAGCCAGTTGAAGAACTGGAAGCGGCGGTTAGACAGCCCGGAAATGCCTGCCATCGTTGGCAGCAGCGTGCGCACAAATGCCAGAAAACGCCCGGCGAGCAGCGCCATCAGACCGTGTTTATCAAACATAAACGCGGCGCGCTGGTGGTACTGCGTGGGTAACTGCTGTAGCCAGCCTTTCACAATGCGGGTATTACCGAGCCAGCGTCCCTGTAGGTAGCTGAACCAGCAGCCGAGGCTTGCCGCCGTCGTCAGTAGCAGAATCGTTGGCACAAACTCCATCACGCCGCGGGCAATCAGGGCGCCAGCCAGAATCAGCAGGCTATCGCCGGGTAAAAACGACGCAGGCAGCAGGCCGTTTTCCAGCAGTAGGGTTAAAAACATGATGGTGTAGACGATGCCAACAACGCGCGGGTCCGCCAGCGCGGCAAAATCGTGTTGCCAGAGCGCGGTGGCGATGTTCTGTATGACGGCCATGAATTACCTTGCGAAACGTACAAACTGCGAGTAGTGGGACTATTGTAACCGCAAACGACTCAGATGCCTTGTTTCCGGGCGTCTCAAAATGTTGGGATTTTGCACCCGGGCGTCTTCCCGGGTGTCCATGACTGTAAACTTTACGCGATACGCGCCAGTCCTGCGGCTAAATCTGTGAGTAAATCATCAACATTTTCTAAACCAACGTGCAGTCTGACCAGCGTGCCGCTGAAGTTAAGCTGGCCCTGCGGGCGAATAGCCGCCAGTTCTTCAGGTTGATTGGCCAGAATCAGTGATTCAAAACCGCCCCAGGAATACGCCATGGTAAACAGCGTGAAGTTATCGAGAAAGCGCGCCAGTTCGTCATCGTTAAGGCGTTTTTTCAGCACAAAGGAGAACAGGCCGCTGCTGCCGGTAAAGTCACGCTTCCAGAATGCGTGGCCGGGGTTTTGCGCCAGTGCCGGGTGATTAACACGCTCCACCTGCGGCTGCTGTGCAAGCCACTGCGCAATAGCGATGCCGCTTTCTTCATGCTGGCGCAGGCGCACTGCCAGCGTGCGCAACCCGCGGCTGGTGACATAGGCCGTATCGGCATCCACCATTTGGCCCATCAGATAGGCATTTTCCCGTAGCTGATCCCAGCAGCGCGCATTGGCCACTGCGGTGCCGATCATGGCATCGGAATGTCCCACCAGATATTTCGTCCCGGCCTGGATGGAGATATCCACGCCGTGATCCAGCGCCTTAAACAGCACGCCCGCCGACCAGGTGTTGTCGATAATGATGATGGCCTTCGGCGCTTTGCTGCGCACGGCGCGCACAATGGCGGGTATGTCGTGTATTTCCATGGTGATGGAGCCAGGAGATTCCAGAAACACCACGCGGGTATCGGGGGTAACGAGTGCGGCAATCTCTTCACCCACCAGCGGATCGAACCAGTCGGTGCGCACACCCATCTTCGCTAATATTTTGGTGCAGAAATCCTGACTGGGTTCGTAGGCGGTGTTGGTCATCAGCACCCGGTCGCCCTGCTGTACAAAGGCGAGAATGGTATTCGCCACGGCTGCGGCGCCGCAGGGGAACAGTGCGCAGCCCGCGCCGCCTTCCAGCTCGCACATCGCTTCCTGGAGCGAAAAATGGGTCAGCGTACCGCGCCGCCCGTAGAACAGTTCGCCGTTGGCGCGGTTGGCGGTGGCGTGTTTTTTGGCCGCCACGCTCTCGAACACCAGTGAGGAGGCGCGCTGAATCACGCTGTTTACCGACCCTTGTGTATAGCGCGTATCACGCCCGGCATTCACCAGCGTGGTCTCGATATGTTTTTTCGTCATGACTTTTCCCGTCTGTACGGCTGGATGTCCAAAATAGGACGCCAGACGCCTGCGCGCAATACCTGAAGAGGCTTTATCACGGACCCAGGCGAGAATGAGATTTTTGCGCTGTAAATGTAAGGAAAGTGAGGACAAAATCAGGTGGTCTGTAAATACTAATGAGAACCACTATCAATTCGACGTTGTTTTGGTATCATTACGGACAGTTTTCTCTAAATTTCGTCCTGGAGAGTGAGTGTGACCGAGAATTTGATGATGCCGACGGACCTGTCCGTCTGGGGCATGTACAACCATGCCGACATCGTGGTGAAAGCGGTAATGATTGGCCTGATTCTGGCCTCCATCGTTACCTGGGCGATTTTCTTTAGCAAAGGTGCCAGCCTGCTGGGCCGCCAGCGCAGCCTTAAGCGCGAGCAGGAAATGTTAGCAGGCGTTCGCTCCCTGGACGAAGCGAGCGAAAAGGCGCAGGCCTTTGGCAATAACAGCCTGTCTCTGATGCTGATTAAAGAAGCGCAAAACGAACTTGAACTCTCCGCAGGCAGTGAAGACAACGAAGGTATTAAAGACCGCACCAGCTTTCGCCTTGAGCGCCGCGTTGCGGCGGTAGGCCGCCAGCTTGGCCGCGGCAACGGCTACCTTGCCACCATCGGCGCTATCTCGCCGTTTGTGGGGCTGTTTGGCACCGTCTGGGGCATCATGAACAGCTTCATCGGTATTGCCCAGACCCAGACCACCAACCTTGCTGTTGTGGCACCCGGCATTGCCGAAGCGCTGCTGGCAACGGCCATCGGCCTCGTTGCGGCGATTCCGGCGGTGGTGATTTACAACATTTTCGCGCGCACCATTGGTGGTTTTAAGGCCTCGCTTAGCGACTCTGCCGCCCAGGTGCTGCTGCTGCAAAGCCGCGACCTCGATCTGGAGGCCAGCGCGCCGTCTCATCCGGTTCCCTCCGCTCAAAAACTGCGTTTAGGTTAATTATTCATGGCGATGCATCTCAACGAAAATCGCGACGACGATGGCGAAATGCACGACATCAACGTCACGCCGTTTATCGACGTGATGCTGGTGCTGCTGATTATCTTCATGGTTGCCGCGCCGCTTGCGACCGTGGACGTGAAGGTTAACCTGCCCGCCACCAGCAGCCAGCCGGAGCCGCGCCCGGAAAAACCGGTTTATCTGTCGGTGAAGGCTGATAAAACCATGTTTATCGGTAATGAACCGGTGACGGCTGAGACCCTGGTCAATACGCTGGCAACCGTCACAGAAGGTAAAAAGGACACCACCGTTTTCTTTCGCGCGGATAAGAGCGTGGATTACGAAACGATGATGAACGTGATGGACCAGCTGCGCCAGGCCGGTTATCTCAAGATTGGCCTGGTGGGCCAGGAAGTGAATAAACCGAAGTAGCTTTCATGCTCAACATTTGTGTATCAAAGGGGCCAGCAGGCCCCTTTGTTGTGTCTGCAATGCGGTGTGCTGCGCTGCTGATTTGCCAGCAGTGCAGCGGCGGGCCGCGTCATGATGCAAAATCGCCGTAAAACAAACAGGGCCAGACTGGCGGGCGAGAACGGGCAGGTGTGAGCAAGTAACGATGTGCATCAGCCAGGCGCCGTTAAGGGCAAATGCCTGTAATCACGCTGCTTTCTTGCGCTATAATTATCACTCTTATTGCACGTCATCAGGATATTCATGGAACGTTTTTTTGAGAATGCAATGTATGCCACGCGCTGGCTGCTGGCACCCGTCTACTTTGGCCTGTCGCTGGCGCTGTTTGCGCTGACGGTGAAATTCTTTCAGGAGATTTTTCACATCCTGCCCAACATCCTCAGCACCGCCGAAGCCGACCTGATTCTGGTGCTGTTATCGCTGGTGGATATGACGCTGGTCGGCGGCCTGCTGGTGATGGTGATGTTTTCAGGCTACGAGAACTTTGTCTCGCGCCTGGACATTAATGCCGATAAAGAAAAGCTGAGTTGGCTGGGGAAAATGGACGCCACCTCGCTAAAAAACAAAGTGGCGGCCTCGATTGTGGCTATCTCGTCTATCCACCTGCTGCGCGTATTTATGGACGCCCGTAACGTGCCGGACAATAAGCTGATGTGGTATGTCATTATCCACCTCACTTTTGTCCTGTCGGCGTTTGCCATGGGCTACCTGGACAAAATTTCGCGCGATAAGCACTAATATCGCCTGCGGCCCGGCTTAGCCGGGCCGCGCTGTATTATTTGTCTGATGAGGCCCGCCACAGGTTAATCTGCCCGTCCTCAACGTGCCTGTCGATTTCCTCAAGCTCGCTGGTGCTAAAACTCAGGTTTGCCAGCGCCTGCACGTTCTCTTCAAGCTGCTCAGGGCGGCTTGCCCCAATCAGCACTGACGTTACGCGCTCATCTTTCAACAGCCAGCTCAGCGCCATTTGCGCCATGCTCTGGCCGCGACGCTGCGCCATCTCGTTGAGTAGCCTCAGGCTTTGCAGGTTTGCGGGCGTCAGCATGTTCTCGTTCAGGCCGCGTACCTTGTTGCCTTCGCGCGCCATGCGTGAACCCTGTGGAATGCCCTGCAAATATTTGCCGGTCAGCAGCCCCTGCGCCAGCGGGGTAAAGGCAATGCAGCCAGCGCCGTGCTCTTCGAGCGTATCGAGCAGGCCGCTGGTATCAACCCAGCGGTTAATCAGGTTGTACGACGGTTGGTGAATTAACAGCGGCACGCCCTGTGCTTTGAGCAACGCCGCCATGTCGCGGGTGCGCGCCGGGGAGTAAGATGAAATCCCAACGTACAGCGCTTTGCCGCTGTGCACCGCATGGGCCAGCGCCCCGGCGGTTTCTTCCATTGGCGTGTCTTCATCCACGCGGTGCGAGTAGAAGATATCCACGTAGTCCAGCCCCAGGCGTTGCAGGCTCTGGTCAAGGCTTGCCAGCAGGTATTTACGCGAGCCGCCGCTGCCGTAAGGACCGGGCCACATGTCGTAGCCTGCTTTGGTGGAGATAATCAGCTCGTCACGATAAGCGGCAAAGTCCTCGCGCAGCAGGCGACCAAAGTTCGTCTCCGCGCTGCCCGGCGGCGGGCCATAGTTGTTGGCTAAATCGAAGTGGGTAATACCGAGGTCGAAGGCTTTGTGCAGCAGCGAACGCTGAGAATCCAGCGTGCTGCCGTGACCAAAATTGTGCCACAGCCCGAGCGACAACGCGGGCAGGCGCAGGCCGCTGCGCCCGCAGCGGCGATAGAGCATCGTTTCGTAGCGGTGTGGACTGGCAACGTAAGGCATAGTCATTCCCTTTGCAGGATTATTGTCATGCGGTTTCCCATCATAGGGCGTATTTCACGCGCCTGCCAGCCAGCAATCTTCTCGTCAAAATAAGAACTTACGGAAACTACGTGGCTTTATAAGCATTATTTATATTAACGTTACCTACATTAAATTTTAAAATTTAATAAAAAATTTTAACAATCACAAAAAAGTGATATGTTGATCACGCTTTGACGCGTCTCCACGGCGCCTCTCCCGCGCCGCTCATCGCCAGTCAGAGAACCACTTTCTGAATTTCGGGTTTTAGTTGTACACCTGCGCCCGAAGCATAAAAAATAAGAGGCAGAGAGATGAAAAAGTTGGCACCTGCTATGTCGCAAGACATGAAGCAGCAGGCAAACGCGCTTCAGGCATCGTCCGTCGATGTGCTGCTTATCGGTGGCGGCATTATGAGCGCTACGCTCGGCACGTTTTTACAGGCGCTGGAGCCGGGCTGGTCTATCGAAATGGTGGAACGGCTCGACGGCGTGGCAAAGGAGAGTTCCAACGGCTGGAACAACGCGGGAACGGGGCACTCCGCGCTGATGGAACTGAACTACACGCCAGAGCAGGCAGACGGCAGCATTGATATCCGCAAGGCCGTTAGCATCAACGAATCCTTTCAGATCACCCGCCAGTTCCTGGCATCCCAGGTGCGCAACGGCACCCTGCAAAATCCCTCATCCTTTATTAACAGCGTGCCGGGCATGAGCTTTGTCTGGGGCGATGAGAACGTGAATTTCCTGCGTAAACGCTTCGCTGCCCTACAGGAAAGTACGCTGTTTCGCGCCATGGCTTATTCTGAGGACCCCGCAGAAATCGCGCGCTGGTCGCCGCTGGTAATGGAAGGGCGCGATCCGCAGCAGAAAATTGCCGCCACGCGCATCGGCACAGGCACCGACATGAACTTTGGCGAAGTAACGCGCCAGCTGGTGGCCTCGCTTAGCAAAAAAGCGCACTTCACACTGAGCCTTAACAGCGAGGTGTATAGCCTTAAACGCTGTACCGGCGGCTGGCAGGTGGTGATAAAAGATCTGAAAACCGGCGTGCGGCGCACGGTACAGGCCGGATTTGTGTTTATCGGTGCCGGTGGTGCCTCGCTGACGCTGCTGCAAAAATCCGGCATCCCTGAGGCCCGCGATTATGCCGGGTTCCCGGTTGGCGGCGAGTTTCTGGTGGCTGAAAACCCGGAGGTGGTCAACCGCCATCTGGCGAAGGTGTATGGCAAAGCCTCGGTTGGCGCACCGCCGATGTCGGTGCCGCATCTTGATACTCGCGTGCTGGACGGCAAGCGGGTGCTGCTGTTTGGGCCGTTTGCCACGTTCTCGACCAAATTCCTGAAAAGCGGGTCGCTGTGGGACCTGTTTAGCACCATCAACACCGCTAATTTGCTGCCCATGCTGCATGTCGGTAAAGACAACCTGAGCCTGGTGAAATATCTCGTAAGCCAGGTCTTGCAGAGCGATGAGGATCGCTTTGACGCCTTGCGCGAGTATTTCCCGCAGGCCAATCCGGCAGACTGGCGGCTGTGGAAGGCGGGGCAGCGGGTGCAGATAATCAAGCGTGACCCGAAAAAAGGCGGTGTGTTGCGCCTGGGTACTGAAATTGTGCGTGATAAAGAAGGCAGCATCGCGGCGCTGCTGGGGGCCTCTCCGGGGGCTTCTACGGCGGCACCGGTTATGCTGCGCCTGCTGGAAAGCGTCTTCCCGCAGCAGGTCGCCAGCGCCGCCTGGCAGATGACGCTGCGGGACATTATTCCGTCTTACGGCAGCGCGCTTAACGGCAACGTTGAGGCAACAGAAGAGGCACTTAGCTACACCAGCCGCATGCTGGGGCTGGATAATCCGCTGCCGTCATCGCGCCCGGTGCAGGCACCTGCGCCCGACAGCACGGTGGCGCTGCCACAGCCCAACACGGTGGCCGATATTGCGCTGTAAACGAGTCCGGGGCCGTGGCCCCGGTTTTTGTATCGCGGCGGCGAATATCGGCGCGCTGCCCGGCTTTCTTCTACACTAGCAGAGACCTTCACCGAAGCGGCTTAGAGGAAACCGGCTATGACCCGACTGACGGCTAAAGACTTTCCCCAGGAACTGCTCGACTACTACGACTACTACGCCCACGGCAAAATCACCAAACGCGAATTTCTCAATAAGGCAGCAAAGTATGCGGTAGGCGGCATCAGCGCGCTGGCGCTGTTCAATTCGCTCAAACCCAATTACGCGCTGGCCGAGCAGGTGGAATTTACCGACCCGGATATTGTGGCCGAGTACATTCGCTATCCGTCGCCCAACGGTCACGGTGAAGTGCGTGGCTATCTCGTGCGCCCGGCGAAGGTGACAGGCAAAGTGGCCGCTGTGGTCGTGGTGCATGAGAACCGTGGGTTGAACCCGTATATCGAGGACGTAGCGCGCCGGGTGGCGAAGGCCGGTTATATTGCGCTGGCGCCGGACGGGTTAAGCTCCGTGGGCGGTTATCCAGGCAACGACGACAAAGGCCGCGAACTGCAACAGCAGGTTGACCCAACGAAGCTAATGAACGATTTCTTTGCCGCCGTGGAGTTTCTGATGCGTCACGACGCCAGCACTGGCAAGGTGGGCATCACCGGTTTTTGCTACGGCGGTGGTGTGGCCAATGCCGCCGCAGTGGCTTACCCGGAGCTTGCATGTGCGGTGCCGTTTTATGGCCGCCAGCCGCCGGTGGCCGATGTCCCCAACATCAACGCACCGCTGCTGCTGCATTACGCCGAGCGAGACGAGCGCATTAACGAAGGCTGGCCCGCGTATGAGGCCGCCCTTAAGGCCAACAACAAGGTCTATCAGGGCTGGATTTATCCTGGTACTAACCACGGTTTTCATAACGACTCAACGCCGCGTTACGACAAGGCGGCGGCAGAGCTGGCGTGGGAGCGCACACTGGCCTGGTTCAGACAGTATCTGGCATGACGCGGGCCTGGGGCTGGCAGAGGCTTGCCGCCGCTGTCAGCACCTGAAGACCCACGCTGCTTATTTGAGTTGTTCCACCAGCAGCAGGGTGGATATTGCAATCATCAGAACGCCTGATACCAGGCTTATCTTTTTTGCCGCGTCGGGGCGCGTCGCTAACAGCGACCTGGCCCCATATCCCACCAGCAAATACACACCGGTGCAGGTTATCAGGTGGATTAATCCCAGTGCCGACATCTGCATTGCCACCGGCCAGCGCCCGTTGGGGTCAGTGAACTGCGGGAGCAGTGCCAGAAACAGCAGCAGCACTTTGGGGTTTAATCCGCTGATGCACAGCCCCTTTATCATCCAGCGGAAGCGGCTGCCCTCGGTCTGGGTCATGGCACCAATGGGCGCCGGGCTGCGCAACATGCTGATCCCCAGCCACAGCAGCCAGGCGGCGCCCAAAAGCGTCACGACCTGCAAGGCAACCGGATGGCGCGCAATGACTATTCCGGCACCGGTCACAACGGCCACCGTGGCCAGTAAATGCCCGGACATCAACCCTGTTACCGCAGGAACAATTCTGCGCCCGTGAATGCCGGAACTGATGACATACGCCCAGTCCGCGCCAGGCGTGATAATAAGCAGAAAAGAGACGACCCAGAAGCCTGCCGCTACGCCCATTTCCATTGTTTTTTCTCCCTGTATTTGCCGGGGCTGGCACCTGCGCACGGCCTGGCTGTGGTGATGTAATGACAGGAAGAATAACGATATCGGGCGCAAATGAGTTTCCAATGTTATGCTCAAAAACAGGTCTGGATGAGAGATTCTTCTAAATGGACAGCATTGACAGAAAAATTCTTGCCGAGTTACAGGCAGACGGGCGACTTTCGATAACTGAACTTGCAGAGCGGGTCAATTTAAGCCTGTCGCCCTGTCACCGCCGCCTGCGTGCGCTCGAACACGATGGCGTTATCACCGGCTATCGTGCAAACCTCGATCCGGGAAAAATGGGATTTAACTTCGTGGCCATTGTGTTTGCTACGCTCAAAGAAGGCGACAGAAAGGCGGTGAGCGCCTTTGAAGACGCCATTGAAGATATCCCACAGATTGTGCTGGCGCAGCGCCTGTTTGGTGATCCCGACTATCTGATGCATGTCGTGACCCGCGACCTGTCGTCATTTCAAAAACTGTATGACCAGAAGCTGTCAGCGATGCCGGGTGTGCAGCATCTGCGCTCAACGCTGGTAATGAAAACCGTGGTACAGGACAGGCCGTTTCCGCTGGGCAGTTAATATGGGAAAAATAAAGGAGCAGTTCCTGTATTGGGTACTGCTTTAGCCGATATCCCGGCTGAAAGAGCATGTAGAAAACAGGTATATTATCCAACAGGCAGCGAAAATAATCTTTTTTCCCGGCGTGTTAAGGTTATCGTTCTTTACTCTCTTTTTCTTGCGGTGATAACTACACTATTTTCTTGTTCTGTGGCGAAAGTATTGTGCCATTATTCTGGGTCATGGTTATTGCAGAATGGATTTAATTCGGTTTCGCCGGGCTATTGCGCAGTGCTAACCTGGCGTATTCCTTTTTTATATTGCCGCGCCGGAGTTATTTCAGCGGCGGGCGTAATTTATCATCACAAGGAGAATAACAGTGAGGAAATATCTGGCGAGAATGAAAGGGGCCTGTTTTGGGGCGCTGATTCTTTTACTTTGCGCCTGCGACCATCCGGCAGAGACCCGGGCAACGCCGCAAAATCCAGCGGGTGAAACCTCTGCGTTAGTGCGAGAAACGCACTTTGGCAGCGTGCAGGGCAAAACCCAGGGCAATGTACTGGTCTGGCTTGGCATCCCTTACGGTGGCGATACATCAGGCGCCGCACGCTGGAAAGCGCCGGTTGACCCGCAGCCCTGGAGTGAGGTGCGGGATGCCACCACCTCTGGTGCTGTTGCGCTGCAAAGTGGTTCAGGGGGTGTGAGTGGTTCTGAAAATGCGCTTAACCTGGATATTTATCGCCCGAATAATGACATCAAGAACCTGCCCGTGATGGTGTATGTACACGGTGGCAATAACCAGAGCGGTTTATCGGAAGAAATTTCTGGCGTGTCTTTTGTTGAGCGCCACAATGCCATTATTGTCTCGGTAAATTACCGCCTTGGGCCACTCGGATTTAATCCGCTGCCGGCGTTAAAAACAGGGAATGACGCAGCAGAAGATTCCGGTAATTATGCGCTGCTTGATATCAATAAAGCGCTGGAATGGGTTAAAGCCAATATTGAACAGTTTGGTGGTAATGCCGGGAATATTACCGTTGCCGGTTTTTCGGCGGGCGGGCGTGACGTAATGGCAATGCTGATTTCACCGCTGTTTAACGGCAAATTTGAAAAAGCGATTTCTTTTAGCGGCGGCATGACCATTGCCGATGAAGCCAAAAGCCAGCAGGTGTTTGCTCAGGCGCTGGCACCGCTGGTGGTGGAAGATGGAGTGAAAGCAAACCTGGAGCAGGCCAGTGCATGGCTATTAACGCCGGGCAGCGACGTGCGCGATTATCTCTATAATCTTGCGGGCGAGCGCCTGGTGCCGCTGATGGGCAATGCCAGCATCAGAATGAGCGTGTTCCCGCATCTCTATAACGACGGCTACGTTATCCCGAAAGAGGGCTTTGATAGCGCAGACTACAACTCCGTGCCGCTGCTGATGCTCTCCGGCGAGCAGGAGTTTTCGCTGTTCAGCCGCTTTGACCGGTATTTTTCCAGCGCTATTGCCGATGGCTCAATCAATACCGATGAGAACGTCTCAAAGCAGTACGACTTTGTGAACCACTACGGCGGCCAGCTTTACAGCCTGTTTAACCTGCAAGACTCCGCGCAAAAGATGGCGGCGAACTATCACGCGCCGATTTACGGTATGGAAATCCTGTTTGGCGAAAATGCCGCCGTGGTAGGTGATAAAATGGCGGTATTTGGCTCTTTTCACGGCGTGTTTGTGCCGCTGCTGGATACCGACAGCCAGAACTACACCGGGCTGGTGGGGGATGCATACGCCTCTGACGGGGCCAAAAAACTGAGCGCGCTGTTCCAGGATTACGTGTATGCGTTTATCGCCAGCGGTGACCCTAACGGTGAGGGACTGACCGCCTGGGCGGCCTGGCAGCCGCAGGCAGAAGAGAACATTTTGTTCCTGGATGCCGACACAACGACAGCCCGCGCGTTTATGGGCAAAAAAGCGTTCAGCTATGAGAGCGTGCTGGAGAGTATTGATGCTGACGACTCTGTCACCGCAGAGCAAAAAACGGCGCTGCTGGCGCAGGTGATGAGCGGGCGTTGGTTCAGCAAGGGGCTTGATGAGAAGTACGGCAACCTGAGCGAGTTCGATCGCTAGTCGCTGTCGCGTGGTTTAGGCCAGCGAGCCGCAGGCAAGCCTGTGTGTCAGGCAAAGAAAACGGGAACCGGAGGGTTCCCGTTTGTTATTTTGTACAAGCAGTCGCTACTTACTTCTGCTTTTTATCTTCCGTCTGCGTATCAAAATCCGACGCATCATGGCGCTCGTGCAGTTGTTCATTCAGCGGGCCTTGCAGGCGGTTCACCATGCGACCACGCTTGACCGCCGGGCGCTCGCCGATTTCTTTTGCCCAGCGCAGCACGTTGGTATAGTTCCCGGCATCCAGGAACTCGGCGGCGTTATAGACACCGCCGGTCACCAGGTTGCCATACCACGGCCAGGTGGCGATGTCGGCAATGGTGTAGTGCTCGCCTGCCATATAGCGGTGATGCGCAAGCTGGCGGTCCAGCACGTCGAGCAGGCGTTTGGCTTCCATGGTGAAGCGGTCAATGGCGTACTCAATTTTAAACGGTGCGTAGTTGTAGAAGTGGCCGAAGCCGCCGCCAATATACGGTGCAGAGCCTTGCAGCCAGAACAGCCAGTTTAGGGTCTCGGTACGCCCGGCCAGGTCGGCTGGCAGGAAATGACCGAACTTCTCAGCCAGATACAGCAAAATAGCGCCTGACTCAAACACGCGTACCGGCGGGTTCACGGAGTGGTCCATCAGCGCCGGGATTTTTGAGTTAGGGTTCACTTCCACAAACCCGCTGGAGAACTGGTCGCCTTCGCCAATGCGAATCAGGTGCGCGTCGTACTCCGCACCGCTCACGCCTGCGGCCAGTAGCTCCTCGAGCATAATTGTCACTTTCTGGCCGTTAGGCGTGGCAAGTGAATATAGCTGGAGAGGGTGTTTGCCCACCGGCAGCGTTTTGTCATGAGTAGGGCCAGCGATAGGGCGGTTGATGCTCGACCAGGTGCCGCCATCCTGTTGATTCCATTTCCAGACTTTGGGCGGCTGATACTGTTGTTCAGACATAGTGTTATTCGCCTTCTGTTCGTTGTGTGTGCTGGAAGTGTAGCAGGAGAGGTGGGGGCGCTATTAGCCCCCGTGGCGATCACCAGGCTTTGATGGCATCGCCTTTATAGACTTCCTTCGCTTTGTCTTCGACTTCTTTTGACTGGAAGGCCTGTACCAGTTTTTTCAGCTTCGGGTCATCCTTGTTGTCTTCGCGCGCGACCAGTAAGTTCACATACGGCGAGGCGGCACTTTCCATAAACAGCCCATCGCGCGAGGCTGACAGATTCACCTGCGAGGCGAAGTTATTATTAATCACAGACAGATACACGTTCGGGTCGTCCAGCGTGCGGGTAAGCTGCGGCGTATCCACTTCCACAATTTTCAGTTGTTTCGGGTTATCGATAATATCCAGCGTGGTAGGCAGGAAGCCCACGCCGTCTTTCAGTTTGAGCAAGCCCTGACTTTGCAGCAACAGCAGGCTGCGGCCAAGGGTGGTGGACTCGTTAGAAATGGTGACCGTGGCGTTATCTGGCACTTCGGCCAGGCTTTTTACCTTCTTCGAATACGCGGCAATCGGGAATACAAAAGTATTGGTTAGCGTCACAAACTTATAGCCGCGCTCTTTAGACTGCGCTTCAAGATAAGGCACGCTCTGGAACGCATTGGCGTCCACGTCTTTATTACGCAGCGCCTCGTTAGGCAGCACGTAGTCGTTAAAGCTAATGACCTCGACATCAAGGTTGTATTTGTCTTTTGCGACTTTCTGCACTTCGTCCCAGATAGCCTGGTCCGGCCCGGTATTAATCGCGACTTTGACTTTATTATCGTCAGACGGCGAGCAGGCACTGAGCACGAGCGTGGCGGCAGCGATGAGTGGAATAAGATACTTTTTCATAGAAAAGTCCTTTTGAATAAAGGGGGTAAGCGCAGAGTGAGTTGATAGCCATTTGAGCATGGTTTAGAAGAGGGGTTAAATAACTTAAAGATATAAAGTTATATTGTTCGTGGAGGCGACGGGTTATGATTTTATTGAAATAAAAGAAATATATTTTATGAATTTACCTTCAGGTCGCCGTTCTATTTAAGCTATATAAGGCCAGGCACAATTAAACCTGACTGTCGGTTAAGTGCAAGACGCGGAAGTCGGGATTTATAGGGTAACAACAAAATGGCTATCGAAGCCGTGGCGATTCAGTTTAACCTCTGCTCCTGGCTCGTAGTGCTTAATTGTCCCCCCTTAATAATCATCACGAGTAAAGAAGCCCCGTGCACGAAAAAGAGTCCACAGAATGAGTGCTATTTAATTGTCCTACTCCTGCTGGTAGTTCAATTATCCAGCTAATCAATAAACCCTGGGGATCACCCGTCTACAGTATATCTTTGCATGATGTTTCAGTTGCCGCTTAGCTGCCGTTAAGCATCACTTTGAGCGTCGGCTGCTTGAGAAAGTCCATGCTCCAGCGGGCGGCTTCCCCCAGGCCTTCACTTCGCGTGGCATTAAACAAGCGAGTTGCGTGCTTATGTTCCTGCATCGGTTTTTTGACCAGCTCGCCGCTGTTCAACTTCGCTTTTGCCAGATGATGTGGGATATAGCCAATTCCCACGTTCTGCCCGATAAGGTCAATGGCTGTATCAAAATCGGGAACAAACAGGGCTTTTTGCCCCTCAAGTAACCATGCCTGTAGCGGATTAAAGTGCACGGCCGTGTCACGAATACACACTGCCGGGTACTGACGAAGCTGGCGGTTTTCCAGTGGCTGAAGCTGTGCGGCGAGTGGGTGACCTGGGCCAACAACAAAATCCCACTCCACCTTCCCGGCGGATTCACTGACGATGCCATCACTGGACGGCACGGCGTGAGGAGCGCCAATCACCAGATCCGCGCGCTTGTTATAGAGCGCATCCCAGCAGCCATTATAGACTTCGGTATTGACGGTTAATTGGGTGCCGGGGAACGTGCGTTCAAATTCGACAATAAACTGCACCACAGCACGGCGGGGAATGATGTTGTTCACCGCAACGGTCAGCTCTTTTTCGACACCCGTTGCGATCAAGATGGTATTGCGTTTTAGGGCATCCAGATCGTGCAGCAGCGCAACGCTGTGTTGAACAAAATACTCGCCGCTTGGCGTTAAGGTCAGGTAACGGCTTTTGCGGGTAAACAGTGTAATCCCGAGGCTCTCTTCGAGTTTTTTAATCGTATAGCTGATCGCTGACGGGACTTTGTTGAGTTGCTCCGCAGCAGTCGTGATGCTTTGGTATTTGGCGACCAGATGAACGATACGCAGGACTTCATCAGAAATAAACATCAGCGGCTCCGGGGTGTTGTGGCTCACCTGGAGTCATAACGCAAAGAAACAGGCGAGGAAATATGACAATCATGTCATAGCCCGCTCGCCTGTGACCAGTTACTCCACATTTATCAGACGTTGGCTGTGACCGGACGCTGATTAATACGGCTCAGTACCCCATAGCCCAGGCAGGCCACCAGAATGGAGTCCACTGACGGAATGGTGGTCAGGGTAAAAATGCCATTGGCCGTTGCAAAGCCGACAACACTTGCCGCCGCCCAGGCAACGAAGGTCAACACTTTCACCGCAGGCTCTTCTTGCAGCACGCTTTCCTGATAACCATGGCGACGATAAAGCAGGAAGTCAGCGATATAAATCCCGGCGACTGGCGGGGTGGCAATGCCCAGGAACAGCAGGAACGGAATGAAGATGTTCATGATGTCGAGGCTACCGACGATTGTTGCCAGAATACCAAGCGCAAGCGTTATCTGCCATTTTGGAAAACGGGTGAACAGGGTTGACACCACTAGCGTGCCCTGGAACATATTCCCGGCGTTACCGGTGACGCAGGCGAAGATCAGCAGCAGTGCGGCAGGCAGAACAGCACCAAATACCGCCATCGCACCCAACAATGAACCTTTGCCGCTTAACGCGCTTGGCGTCGCACCGATCCAGTAAAGCAGCGGATAAGCCACCAGAAACGTCAGTACCGCCGCTTTCAGCGCATGTTTGCGGTTATGCACGAAGCTACCGAAATCAGGCAGTGTTGCCACCAACACGATAATGGTGCCCACCACGGTGGAAATCGCCACGCCGGTGTTCATGGTGGAAAGTTGCTGTGTAACCACAGGCGCATCCGTATGGTTCACAATCCACAGGATGTAGCACAGAACCAGCGCAATCACTGGCACCGCGATTTGTGCAACCTTTCCCAGCACCTCGAAGCCAAATGCGGTCGACGCGACGAAAATCACGCAACCGATCGCCACCAGCAGCGGAACAGGCAGCATAACGCCATGCTCTGCCAGCAGATCATGGACAGAATGGCCGAACATATTGGCGGTTACCGCAATCCAGCCAAACAAACTGATAGCCATCAGAATATTGATAGCAATAGCGCCTTTCTCGCCAAAGGCATATTTCACAATGCCATAGGTCGGTAAACGTGCTTTTTCGCCGACGCTGATGGTGATCGCAGCAAGCAGTGTCAGAATCAAACCACCCGCTATAACTACCGTCAGCAGGGTAGTCGACGAAAGCTGATTGCCGAGGCTCGAAGATGAAAGTAGAACCGGTGTTACAGCAATGCCGAGTAAAATCATCGCAATACGCAACCCGGAGGCCGTATTGAGATTTTCAGTGGTTTTACGCATAGTCAGTTCCCTTACAAGCTAATCATTATGCTGTGTGATGGTGACCGGTGTAGTGACGCCAGCAGCCAATGTCGGTTATCTCTTTTTGGCCTTCAACCAGCCACGGCTCTGCCAGTACGCCCAGTACTTCGCTGCCGTCTGCAAGACGCACTTTGCCGATACTCAGGCCCGCCGGTTCGCTCACCAGTAAGTCAGCAAAAGACGCCAGAGGCAGCTCCCAAATTTCGAGAGCGACTTCTGTACCACCAGTAGCCACGCGGATCATGCCAGGATGTTTGTCGTTAATGGTCCACAGCCGATAGTGGGCATCGGTTTTCGCTTCACGCACAAACACGCCACCGGCATTTTTCATGTTGGGGTTCAGTTCAAGGCCACGCATCAGGGTGCCGTTAACGGCGAGTAAAGTTGTTTTGCTCATTGTGTTGTCTCCAGGGCGACCATTGCCGCCCGTTTAACGGTTAATCTTCACCAATCCAGGTGCCAGTTTTATGTTCCAGGGCGGCTTTAATGGCCTGCGGGCTGGTTATCAAGCCGCGGCCTTTTTGTCCTTTGGCATGGCTTTGCGCCACAAACCCGAGAATGGCTTCGACTTTCGGCTGCATGCTGCCTGCACCAAACTGTCCTTCGGAAATCAATTTTTCCGCTTCCCCAACACTGAGTTTGTCGAGCCAACGCTGCTCCGGTGTGCCGAAATTCACAGCGACTTGCTCAACGCCTGTTGGGATCAGCAGCAGTTCAGCACCCAATTGTTCTGCCAGCAGCGCGGACGCGAGGTCTTTGTCGATAACCGCTTCGATCCCGTTCAGTTGCCCGTTTTCGTCGCGAATAACCGGAATACCGCCGCCGCCGCAGGCAATCACAATGCAGCCTTGTTTCAGCAGCATGGCGATGGTGTCGAGCTCAACGATCTCCAGTGGCCGAGGAGAAGGGACAGTGCGACGCCAGCCGCGACCGGCATCTTCCATCAGCGTCCAGCCCAGTTCACACTGGCGTTCCAGTGCGGTGGCTTCATCGAAGAAGGCACCAATTGGCTTGGTTGGGTGGCTGAATGCCGGATCGTTGACATCAACACGCGTCTGCGTCACCAACGTCACGACAGGCTTGTGAATGCCACGGCGTTGCAGTTCGTTGCTTAATGCCTTCTGAAACATATAGCCAATCGCACCCTGGGTATCGCCAACGGCGTAGTCCAGAGGAACCGGCGCGACTTCGCGACTCGACAGCTCCGAGCGACGCAGGATGAAACCAACCTGTGGCCCGTTGCCGTGGGTCAGCACCAGCGACCAGCCTGCTTCAATCATGTCGCAGATATGGCGTACGCTTTCGGTCACGGACTGATACTGATCCGGAATGCTGTTGTGTTCATCGTCCTGGATTAAGGCGTTACCGCCCACAGCGATGATAGCGAGAGGGCCGTTCATCGTTTTGCTCCTTGTGCAACGTTGTGTGCCAGCGCCTCCAGCGCTTCGTTAAAGCAGACCATTGGCGCGGTAGTGATCCCCGCACCAATCTGACCGACGCCCGCTTCTTTATGAGCAATCCCGGTGTTAATGATCGGCAGAATGCTGCGATCCACTACTTTACGGGCATCGATTCCGGCAGCCGTCGGGGCGAAGTTGAGTGCAGGCAGCGTAAAGGCCGGATTAGTGCCAAGCGTAATCAGCTGCATCCGGCGGCTGTTATTGGTGGCATCGGCAGGAGTACCGCCGACGAATTTCACGATGGCCGGGGAAGACGCCATTGCAAAACCGCCCACGCCTGCGGTTTCAGTGATGGCGCTGTCGCCCAGATCGGCGGCGGCATCGTCCACGCCATAACCCGGGAAGAACAGGCCTTCCACTGGGTTAGCGGGTGCCTGGAACCATTTGTCGCCCGTGCCGGATAGACGGATACCGAAGTTCACGCCGTTACGCGCCATGACGGTAACCATTGAACTGAATGGCACGTTCGTTGCGGCATCCATCATCGCTTTACAGGCCGCCATCGACAGGTTGAGGAAGAAGTGGTCGTTACTGGTGATGAAGGTCACCACGCGCTGCACCTGATCCTGTGGCAGGTTACACGCCAGTAGGGCAGGGAAGAGACGCTTCAGAAGCAGGCCCGTCGCCGCAGCATTGCGGTTGTGCACCTCATCGCCCATATGTAGCGCCTGTGCCATCAACGGTTTCAGCTCCAGTTCGCCTGTCTGACTTACTGCGGCTTTCATTGCCGGGCCAAGCTCTTCTTTCATCCATGTCAGACGTTTGAGCACTTCGTCATTGTTCGCACCAAAGCGCAGTACTTTGCCCAGCCCTTCATTGAAGTTGCTGTATGCACGCTTACCGTTGGCCTTGTTTTCAATAACCCACAGCGGCATTGACGGGCTGATGATGCCGGCCATCGGGCCGACCGCGTCATAATGGTGGCAAGGTGAGAGGTCAACTGCTCCACTCAGTATCAGCAGTTCAGCGGCCTGGTGATCGGTTGCCCAACCTTCAAACAACACTGCACCAATGATGGCGCCTTTGACCGGGCCACACATATTTTTCCAGGCGATTGGCGGACCGGAGTGCAGAATGAGTTTGCGCTCACGCATTGCCGGAATGGCGTCCGCCGCATTCATTACATCGACCAAAGCAGGCTGTGCAGAAAGATAACGCTCCATTGCAACGAGGTTGGCGGCTTCAACGCGAGGGTGTGCCAGTAGCGACGCCAAATCCAGACCGGCCTGACGATCGCCTGCACCCGGTGGTTGCCAGTTCAACGCGACAACCTGGCCGCCAGCGTGCTGGATGTTTTCGGCAAAGCTGGTGAGACCGGCATTAATGACGCTCAGCGGCTGTGTGAATAAGAGGTTCATGCTTGTTTTCCTTCTTTCTGCGCCTGACGTTCAACAACGGTTGCGGCCCACTGAGCGGCCTGTGCATTGCAACCCGCAACGAGAACATCGTGTTCGCGAAGCGCGTTAATCTGTTGAGTACGTTGCTGAGGGTCAGCATCGGTGCCGCAGACATGAGCAATCAGCAGCGGGCCGTTGTCACGTTTAACGGATGCCAGCGCGCTCAGTAAATCGGCCGCGGGTTCGGCGGCGGCACCGTAGCCAAGAACCAAATCAAACAGCACCACGGTAGTGGTCGGGTCATTCATCTCATCAATAATTCGTTGGTTACGCTGTGTCGGGTCAATCATCGGATGTGGCCGGCCACGGGTGAAGTCATCATCACCCATGTCGATAAGCGTATGACCGCTGCTGTGCCAGAGATCGGCCAGAGGCTGATTGCCTTTTACCGGCGTATTTGAACTCGCGGTGATACCGTGCTGCTGACAAATAAGCTGCCCTTCGTAGCAGAAGGTACCGCCAGCAAACACGCCACGCAGCGCCTGACGACGAGTATCGAGTCGCTGACATTGCTGTTCCAACATTTGGCGGTCGGTATCAGAAATGGTCTGTGTGTCTTGAGTCACAGCGGTGTTATTGAGTAGCGCAACGGCCATTTCAGCGGCTTGTGCAAGCGTTGCTGCGGCATTGATTCCGGTCCTTGTAATGCTGTCTGGTGCTGCACCAAGGAAGTTCACGACAACGGGTTTTCCGGCCTTCTGCGCTTCGGTGAGGATCATCTGCGCAACATCACGAGCAGGCGGTTTGGAGATAAGCACAATGACCTTTGTCTCGTCATCATTGGCCAGTGCCTGCAACCCTTGTAGCATGCTGATGCCGCCGATCGCTTCATGCAGGTCGTGGCCACCTGTACCCAGTGCCTGAGAAATGCCTGCGCCGAGCTGATCAACACGACAGGTGACTTCCTGTAACCCGGTGCCGGACGCACCGACCACGCCAATCGCACCGCGGCGCACGACGTTAGCGAAGCCGAGTGGTGTTCCGTTGACAATTGCAGTGCCGCAATCCGGTCCCATCACAATCAGATTCTTTTCGCGGGCTAACAGTTTGACCGCTTTTTCCTGTTCCAGGCTGACGTTGTCGCTGAACAACATCACGTTCATGCCCAGTTGCAGCGCTTTAATGGCTTCAGCAGCAGCGTAATCGCCAGGAACGGAAATCAGAGCCAGATTAGCCTCAGCAGAGTGCTCTTTTGCCATGGCAATACTGGTGAGTGGCACTTTCGTCACACCCGATTCGTTGTTATCAGTTGGCTTGCTATTCAGTTTCTCTTTTGCCAGTTCCAGCGCCTGTTCGCAGGCGCCAGCTTCACCTTTGACGGCGATAATCAGGTCATTAGGCCCGGCAATAAAATCGCCGTTCAGCCCGGCATCCATTAACTGTGCCCGATTGGTTTCACTGCCCATGACAACCGATGCCTGCTCAATACCCGACAGGGCATTGATGCTGGCGGAGATCTGCATCAGAGACACAGAGTCCTGATAGAGATTGTTAAAAACACGATGTACTACGCTCATATGTCGTACCTGTCATTGTCGGTCGCGATTCGAAGAAATAAAAAACGGTGTTACAGCCGCAAAAAGCGCTGGTTCCTTAAGCCGTGCAGAAAACCGGCCATGCAGTCCGCGCCAGATGCGGCGCCAAAGGCCATCACGGTCATTGCGTTCTTTCGCAAGGTTTCAGCACAGAAGGGCCGCAATAGCTGGTCCATCAACTGGCAGAGTGCCTGCGAGAAATGCCCGTCCAGTGCCCGTTGCAGATAGTGACGACTGATGTCATTGGTTCGGGTCAGCCGTGGGGCAATAACACTCACCAGCTGTTGCTGGTGTTTGGCGATAAGCGGATGTTGGATTGTCTTTAACGCCGCTAAATAGCCGAGTAGATAATCGTCACCGTCGGGGGTTAACCCACCACCAAAACCGATTGTGCGGTCCGCCATTTCAGCCAGTTGCATCTCGGTATGATCGGGAGAAATATCGACCGGGATCCCGAGTGCATCGTTAGGTAGCAGACGCAAAACGCTGTCGACACGCTGCTGTTCGCACCACAACGCCAGTTGCTCTTCAAGGAAAGACTGCATCTGCTCCTGGCTGCATAAAGGAGAATCCGGCCTTTGCGATGGCATCCAGACCGGAGCGGCGGTTAGCTCGATATACCACTCGCGGCAACGAAGCCTGTGCTGTGCCCACTGCACTTCACTGGCATTGCGCCAGTCCCAGCGTTGTGCAACGGCTACCCTCACGGCATCTGGATGATTCAGACTGCTGTGTGCGCAAATCAGTGGCAGAAGATGGCCATCCTTCAGTTGCACATTCAGGGTGTGCCTGAAAGCGCTGTGTATTTGCAGCATCCCGTCTGGCGTGGCGGTTAACCGTTGAGCAGCGAGATAACCGATGCTCAGGGCGCGTAGCGAAACGGGATGCATGGCAACTTACTGTAGACCGGCGATGATGTTGTCAGCATTGCTGACCCAGCCAAAGATCGCGCCTTGAGCTTTAATCATCTCCAGTGCGTATTTCTGGAATTCAGGGAAATAAGATCCCACGCAATCTTCTGGAATGATGCACTCATAGCCGCGGTCGTTCGCTTCACGCACCGTGGTGTTGACGCAAACTTCGGTGGTCACGCCGCAGACAATCAGGGTTTTGATCTGATGGTTTTGCAAAATCAGGTGCAGGTCGGTCTGATAGAATGCACCCTTGCCTGGCTTGTCGATAATCGGTTCACCGGCAACGGGGTAGAGCTCAGGAATGATGTCATGGCCTTGTTCACCGCGTACCAGGATGCGACCCATCGGGCCTTTTTCGCCAATAAACGTCTGGCCGCCACGGGTCAGTTTTGCCGCCGGGCAATCACTGAGATCGGCTCGATGGCCTTCGCGAGTATGGATAACCAACATGCCTTCAGCACGCGCAGCATCCAGAACGCGTTTGCACGGTTCAATGGCGGTACGTACGAAGGAAACATCGTTACCCAGTGCTTCGCCGAAACCACCCGGTTCAACAAAATCACGCTGCATATCGATCATCACCAGTGCGGTGGTGGTAGGGTCAAATGGCAGGTTGAAAGGTTCTGCCTTGAACTGACGCTGTGCCATGGTATCTCCTTACGTGTAAGTAATGTGTGCTGATACTTATTGAGTATAAGGAGCAGAGATGAGAGGAACAGCGAAGAGATTTTTCGCCTGGCGACGAATAATTTGTAATGGATAGCCAACGTGTAGGCGTAGTGTGAGTGGGGTCATAAGAAGGTGGCTATGATGCAAATTTTTTGATGCTGGAGTGGGTTTTTATGCAACGATTTGCAGTTGAAAGTGTGATGCAGAAAAGCACGACTCTGCCGAAGAGGGCCGCGCTGGAGGTGATTAGCGGCTCATCCACTGATAACTGCCTGGTAAGGTGTGGCGTTTAAGCGTGTGGAGATCCCAGTCGATACCCAGCCCTGGTGAGGATGACGGAAGCGCATAACCGCCTTCAACCTGCAAAACCAGAGGCTGCTATGAGCGAGAAACGGAAGTTCACTAAATCCTGAAATCATCAGGAATGGGCGCAAGCCCATGAATCTCCATGCTCGCTTCCAAGGTAGCGTAATCTACTTTCTAAAAGAGAATGGTGAGGACTTCAGGGATACTTACAAATCAACGGGGAGCAATTCTGCTTAATGGGATAAGAAATAGGGCAGGAATTTCTGCCCTAAGCTAACATCCTTGAATTACTCAACAAATACTCGTGCTGAATTTCTAGTCGTGAACATTCGTGACAAACATTAGGCTGGATCTGAATCAGTAATTAAAAATTAGGGTTGATACGTGCTGATACCCCAGCGTGCTCTTTTAAGAGGTAAAGAAGCCCGCCTCCATCTATGAGTTCGATTGGTTTGTCTTCGCAGAAACGATATGCATCTTTACCATATTGACTTGTACACACCAGAATTCCTTTGTTAGCACCTTCATTCATCATTGTTCCATAAAGATCTCTAACAGAACTGACACCGACAGTGTCTTTATATCTTTTAGCCTGAATTACCACCTTACCACCCAGGATCGGACGAGTGTCAAATGCCACTGCATCAACGCCGCCGTCTTTTGTACCTCTAGTGAGTTTCGTGTCCAGACCCATTTGAGTGAAAAGATTTGATACTAACACTTCAAATTCTGATGGTGAAAGTTCCATAAGGTTTGGACGTGTTTCAAGGACAGATAAAGCATCAGCTTGTTCAATGAAGCGTTTATCAACCATGTTAAATTCGATAATAGGCTTTACTGCCTGGAGTTCATCTGGTCGCCCTGAAACTTGTGCACCTAAACTTCTAAGGCATGCACTCTTTTCAACCCTTTCCAGTTTTATTTGGATGAAATCATCCTTATGAGCACGAGCAGACACTAATGTGACTTTGATGTCATGCCCACTTGTAGGATCGATAGTTTCAATTACACCATTAAACAGAACTGATGTTAAAGCAGATGCCTTGTCAGCTTCGAAAAGCTCATGCATTGTGCGGAGTGTTATCGCGGCGATTATGTTTTGATAGAGTTCTTTGATCTCACCAATCTTTCGCGCTTTGGCATCAATGGCATCTCTTGTTTTGACATATCTGTATTCCAACTCGCGAGGTACTACTGCAATTTCAGGTAAATTGTATTCAACTACCAACTCCTTACTCTCAAGTAAATAAGCCAACCTAAAGGTTTGGGGAAAGCCGTTCTCAGGATATTCAGACCGTGTCAACACCATTTCGCAATAAGCCAACACGCTGTCAGGATCTCCATTAAGATAGTCTTGCTCAAACTGATCAACTTCGTCATGCTGATTTTTTATTTCTTCAAGGTAAGCTGTTCTTCGAGTCTGATAATCAGCAATCAGAGCATCAAGTTCAATTTTCTGACTTGAAAGTTTAACTAAATGAGCTTCCTTACTTTTACTGAAAGACTCTTCCGCACTCTGTAATTCTCGATAATATTTTTTCTTTATCCATGGGAAAATAGTCTTCCATGCAGCCGGAGTGTTCACGATTTTCATCTCTGGCTCAGGGTCTGGTAAGAGATGTCTGGGTGTTTTGAAGTCATCGAATTTTGGGATTTTTTTCAAGGCTGAAAAATCAATCGAATCGTCAAATTCGAGGGTATGTTCTAAAAGTGTAGAAAGTGCGGTGATATTCTCGTTCAGCTCAGCGTTTAGATCGAAAACTTCATCTTGACGCTCTTCTAAATACATGGCTTTTGCTAACTTATCAGCCTCTTTTTGCTCACGACGTCTCTGAGCATTATCACGTTTTATTTCACGCTCTATACGTCGAACTTCGGCAAAATGATGACGTTCTGATCTCTTACGTTCACGCTCTGCTGCTGCAACGGCTCTGCCTGTAGCACGTATAAAACCTTCAAATCCTGATCTCCGTCCCATCCCAGTCCTCGCAGCCTCCAACCGAAAGTTCAATATGTAACAAGTGAAGTTGCCTCAAGCAACCGTCCATCTAATTAACCTGCAATTAATTTACTCTATTAGCACCAAGCCAACAATCTATAACATTTTAGAAAAGCAATTAGCTCGTATCTTGAAATGTGCAGGTTTGTTGCCTCTTAACCAATCAACGGGAAGCTCGTCATGATCATTAACTGATTCAGTACGGATTTATCAAGGTCCGCTCCTGGCACTTAGCGGACTGTCGAACTAGCCTTATACGCCGAGCATCAGCAATGTCATATCATATATCATTCACAACAAAGGGTGCCTACAGGTGCCCGTTATTGTTATTCGTGAATAAGGAAATCACCTTTCCTTCCTATCCCGGGAAAAGAAATTAATGTTAAAGACTGGAATGACACAGAAGAGGTTTCGCACGGCATCTTATTGCCCATGCCTTTGGTGTGATATGCGTAAAGATTAACCCGTTCTCAATAAGCAATTTTTTCCAAACAATGGCTTAAACGAAAAGGAATTAACCTGATGGGCAGAAGACTTAACAGCGCTTCTCGTACCAAAATCAGACATATTCCTCGGTGCCGGAAGGCTCTTAATCATCAGGCTAATGCTTTTCATCACCCTGAACGTGGTCCGTTTCCAGAAGAACAGCATGACTGAAATGTTAATCCACAAAGGTTGTCAGCAATAAAGGCCGAATATCCTGCGAAAATCATATAACAAAAAACCCGCACGCGGCGGGTTTATTTATTATCAGTAGTATTTATCTGCTCAGACTATTGTCTTCATCGCTATTGTAAGCACCACCGATAATGAGCGAATATTACAGCGCTACAACGTTACCGGCCGCAGGGCCTTTAGCGCCGTTTTCGATGGTGAAGGAAACCTGCTGGCCTTCATCAAGCGTTTTATAGCTGTCGCTCTGGATAGCAGAGAAATGTACAAATACATCTTTGCTGCCATCGTTCGGGGTGATAAAGCCAAAACCTTTATCAGATTTAAACCATTTTACTAAACCAGTCATTTTATTAGACATAGATACTTCCTTAATTAATGAGCCACTACAGTGCGGCGATGATGGCCTGAATTTTTAGAGTTACTTATGGGGGCACAATAGGAGAAGGCTCATGAGGAAGGTATCTGTTGATAACACCTGAACTGAGGACTGCTTTACTAAAACTGCTTTCATAAGGTCTGTGTTCCAAACCGATGGCGCTATTAAGACACAGGGAAATTGAAGAAGCAATGTTTATATTTTTTATTTTAACCGCTTAAACGCCCGGATGGCTGAATGGCTGAGAAACTCCTGCCACAAAAATAGCTCCGGTTATCAGGTAGTAGCGCATATTAAAAAACCTAACAATGTCAGGCTCTGACACAACGGCATCAAACCGTTCTATGTCAGTGCTGTAACAAGTAATCGATCAAACAGGTTTAGCGCATGAAAGAGGACACCCAGGTGTCCTCTTTGTTGTTGTTCACTGATGAAAATCACGGTTACTGGCTAGCTAAAAGTAAGAGCGTGTCATTATTTAGCGCGGTGTCCCCTAAACCCTACCTCTCCCTTAGCGCCTCTTTTGCCCGGTTAAACGGTTTAACCAGGTAATCCAGCACCGTCTTCTCGCCAGTCTTAATATCCACGTTCGCAATCATCCCAGGCGAAATATAAAACCGCTTGCCTGCTTTATTTTCCAGGTGATCTTCGTTGGTGCGGATAAACACCCGGTAGTAATAGACCTCCGGTTTGGCCTCGTCCTGAATGGTGTCTGGCGAAATGCTTTCCACTTCTCCTTCCAGGCCGCCGTAGATGGAGTAATCGTAAGCGGTGATTTTAACCGTTGCTTTCTGGTTTGGGTGAATAAAGGCAATATCGCGCGGCGACAGGCGCGCTTCAATCAGCAACCGGTCGTCCATTGGCACAATTTCCATTAGCTCGCCGTTAGGAGGAATGACCCCGCCAATGGTGCTGACCTTGATGTTTTTCACAATCCCGCGCACCGGCGAATAGACCGTCATGCGCTTGACCGAGTCGGCGCGGCCTTTAATGACCTCGGTAAGTGTGTTTACTTCGGCGTTGGCTTTGGACAACTCTTCGCGCGCCTGCACCGAATACTGCTGGTGCAAATCCAGCAGCTTTAGCTCCAGATCCGCTTTCTGGCGTTTCAGGCGCAGCACGTCCACATTACTGGCGGCACCGGAAGTGACCAGGCGCTGGGTAATGCCCAGTTCACTGATAACCGATGACAAAGAGGCCTTAATCTGCGCCGCTGAGTCGTTGTACTGCGTGCGCCGCGCCTGGTACAGCCGGGTTTCCGCCGCGACCAGGTCTGGCGAGGTATCCAGTTCATGCGGGAATGTCAGCGGCTCGTCGTTGACCTCCGCAAACAGACGTGCGCTGGCGGCCAGTGCCGCACGGTAGCGCGCCTCGCTCTCGCCCACGTTGGACTCCGAGCGGGTGGGGTCCAGGCGTGCCACAATCTGCCCGGCCTCCACCTTCTGACCTTCTTTAACACCCAGCGCCACCAGTACACCGCCGTCAAGGGACTGCAACACCTGCTCGCGCGAACTGGGGATAACTTTGCCGGTGCCGGTGGAGACCTCATCAAGCATGCCAAACCAGGCCCATACCAGCGCGATAGTGAGCAGCAGCACAATCCACATCACCACGCGCCCGGATTGGGCGAGCTTGCCGTCGTCAATATCGCCGTCGGCATCCTGCAATACCAGAACCGGCATCACGACCTCAGGCGCGTTGCTTTTCATTTTCACCTCCGCTTGCAGCCAGGGCAGCGCTGCGACTGAGTGCCTGTTCTTTAGGCATATCCATCACCAGTTGGCCATCTTTAAGTACCAGCACGCGGTCAATAATCGACATCACCGCCGTGCGGTGGGTGGCGACAATCAGCGTGCGTCCGGCCAGCCAGTTGCCCAGGCGTTGCAAAAACTCGCGCTCGGTATGGTCGTCCAGCGAGGCCGTTGGTTCATCCAGCAGCACAATATTCGGGTCGCGCAGCAACAGGCGCGCCAGCAGCACCGCCTGGCGCTGGCCGCCGGAAAGCCCGGAGCCACCTTCCATAATCAGGTGATCGAGCCCCATCGGCAGCTTGCGGATAAAGTCCGCGCCGCCGGTCACGTGCAGGGCAGCAAAAATATCGTCATCGCGGGCATGTGGCGCGCCCATGGTCAGGTTATCGCGCAGCGTGCCGTGAAACAGGCGGGCGTTTTGCGTCAGCAGGCCAATGTTGCGCCGGATGTCGGCCATATCAATATGGCGCAGGCTGAGGTTATCCAGCGTCAGTTCACCTTCGGCAAGCTCCATGCCGCCCGCCATCGCCTGGAGCAGTGTGGATTTACCCGCACCGTTGCGCCCCAGTACCGCAATGCGCTCACCGGCACTAATGTCGAGCTTCGCCACGCGCAGCGGCACCTGCGGGGAATCTTCACGGTAGCGAAAGGCGGCATTCACAAACTGGTAGTTGCCCTGCAGCACCGCGCAGGCCACGCGCTGCTCGTCCGGATCGTTGTCCGTCGGCAGCTTCATAATGCTGTCCAGCCCTTCCTTTGCCGCTTTGGCCTGCTGCCAGCGTGCCAGCACGCCGCACAGCGCGGTCATGGGCGATATCATGCGTGAAGAAAGCTGTGAGGCGGCAACAATGGCACCGGTGGTGACATCGCCGTTAATAATCAGCGGCGCGCCCACCATCACCACGGCGGCATACACCAGCCCCTGAATCGCCACGCCCCAGGAAATCAACCCCTGGGTGATTTTGCGCGTCTCCACCCCGGACTGGGCAGTGACCTGGATATAGTGATTCCACTGTTGCAGAAAGCGGTTTTCAGCCTGCATCAGCTTGATGTCTTCCAGCCCGTGCACGCTCTCCACCAGCACGGCGTTGCGCAGTGTCGATTCATGCACGCTTTTGCGCGCCAGTGACGCGAGTTTTTTCTGTAGCAGCAGCCCTGGCAACAGCATGATGAGAGTCGCGACCGGCGCAATCCACGCCAGCTGTGGCGAGATAATGCACAGCACCAGCAAAAACAAAAAGAAGAACGGCAGGTCAACCAGCGCCGAGACGGTGGTGGAGGTCACCATTTCGCGAATCTGCTCCAGTTCGCGAATTTGTGAGATAAAGCTGCCGGTGGAGCGGGGGATGGCGCTTGAGCGCAGGCGCAGCGCGTGGCCAAATACCCGGTCAGAGACGCGGATATCCGCCTGTTTGCCAAGAATATCCGTGATATTGCCGCGTATCACCCGCAGCACAAAGCCGAAGATAACCGAAATCAGCACGCCAATAGAGAGCACGTACAGCGTTGGGTACGACTGCGCCGGGATCACCCGGTCATACACCTGCATCGAGTAAAGAATGCCCGCCATCGCCAGGATATTCACAAACAGTGACGCCAGGATAACGTGCCAGTAAGGGCGCATTTTCTGGATGGCGAGTTTCATCAACCAGTCCGGGCGAAACGGCGTGACGTAGCTTGTGGTACGTGGGTCGCTGCCCGCCATGGTTGGGCGCAAGGCCACCACGCGCTTTATCTGTGGTAGCAGTTCTGAAAGCTGGTAGTGGTTTTCCAGCTCGTCATCATCAACCAGGCTTACCGCCACGCTGTCGTTGCCGTCGTGGCTTTTCACAATGCCAATCTGGCCGTCATCGAGCTGAATCACCAGTGGCAGACGCCAGCGCGAGATATCCTCCACGCCTTGATTGAGAATGCGCGCGTTCAGCCCCGCCTGGCGGGCGAGGTTTTTCAGCACCACCGCCAGCGGTTTATTAAGCTGCCAGTTGGCCGCGGCTTCGAGGCTGCCAGCGGAGTAGCCAACGCGATAGTGGCGGGCAATATGGGTCACAGCGCGCAGCCAGTCGCCCACTTCGTCTCGCGTCAGGCCGGATGGCGCTTTTTCTGTCACAACCTCACTCATGGCTGAATCTCCACGCCCTGGATAGTCTGCCCGACCAGGGTAAATGCCTTACGAATGTTTCCGGAGCTGTAGAGGCAGTCAAGCTGCAGGCTCTTAAGCTGGCTTTGGGTCTGCTGCTCTGAGAAGCGCGCCTGGTACACTTCCTGCTCGGCGTTCAGCACGTCCAGCAGCGGGCGGGTGCCCAGTTCCAGGTACTGTTGCTGATAAAGCTCACGGGTACGCTCACTCAACTGCTGCGCGCGCGCCTGAATCAACAGCGCCTGTTCGAGGCTGGCGGCCTGGCTACTGGCCTCGGTCAGTTGCTGGCGTACCTGCAACCGGGCTGAACGCACGGCTGCGGTTGCGGCATCCAGACCGTGCTGGGCGGCCTCTTTACTGGCGGTGAGCGCACCGCCCTGGTAGAGCGGCATCTGGACCTTTAGCCACGCGGTGTACTGCGTTTTATCCAGCTGCTCGCTGTTAGCGTAGCGGTCGTTGAGGTAATGGGTAATTTGCGGCTCCAGCGAGACCGTTGGCAGCATCTGGGCGTTAGCGCCTGCAAGCTGGGCGGCGGCCTGGTTAAGCTGGGCGTGTGCCACCAGCACCGAAGGCACCATCTGGTCGTCAACGTCACCGGTATGGCAGGCGCCGTCGAGCACGCGTGGGTACTCGCCGCTCACGGTATTGACCTGGTCCCAGCCGAGATAGGTTGAGAGCGTGGCACGCCAGCGCTCAAGGCTTGCCTCATACTGGGTCAGCGTGTTGCGTGCGCTTTCGATACGGGCATCGGTCTGTACCACGTCTGACTGCGAACTGGCGCCTTCGTCGTTGCGATCGCGTGCGAGTCGGCTCACGTTATTAAGGGCAATCAGCTGTTCCTGGGCAATTTTGACCAGTTCCTGATAGCCCTGCATTTGTACCAGGGCGGCGGCGGTGTCGTGGGCAATTTTATCAATGGTGAGTAGCACGTTGGCCTGTTGCGCGGCCACGGCAGCATTAGCCGCTCTTACCGAACTGTCGACTTTGCCAAAGTCATAAAGCATTTGAGAAATAGAAAGAACTAATGAGGGACTATAGCCGTGGTTCACGTAGGTATTGGAAATGCCGTTATTCATCCCGCCGCTAATTTGCGGGTAATATTTCGCGCGCTCTATTTCCACTTTCGATGTCTGGGTAAAGAGTTTGCTAATTTCCGCACTGATATCGGGGTACCACTGTACTGAGCGCTGCACGGCGACGTTCATGTCGAGCGTGCCTGGCGGTGGCGTATAGCGGGATGTGCTAATTCGGCCAGAAAGCTCCGGTAACGACTGCTCCGTCTGAAGTTGCTGCGGGCTTAACACACGAGCTTCCTTAGCGACATCGCTGCCAAAGAGTTGCCCTGTCGCGGCAAAAGAATGTGCTGGAAAACTGCTGGCAATAAGCCAGGCCAGCCCTGCGTAATACGAGCGGTGGATTCCCATAATACTTCCCAAAATAATGTGTCTTCTTCGATGTGTTTGCGAAAGTTATTATTTTATTCGCGTTATTATCGTTTATTTGTTACTTATGAAATAGTTCCGTTAAGATATAAAAACACTGCGAAAATAATAAATAAAACCGTGCAATATGACTGTTATCCATAAAGTGAGTTTTATCCCGGCTTCCTCCTCTTTTCTTATTAAATTGTTATTGTCATCACACTATTAGTTAACGTTTACATTCAGGAAGCGGCACATCCTTGTGCCGTGATTTCCCTTTATCAGACGTTGTGCTGTAACAGCTCATCCAGCGTCACGTTAGGGGCATTATCCAGCGTGACCAACTGGGTTGACTGGAAGGCCGAACCGCTGCCATCCCTGTCAATCGACACAATGGTGTCGTTGCCCGTATGAGTGACGTTCAGGTACTGGCCCAGCGTTGCGCTGCTGCCGTTCCAGCCGATGAGCAGGTCATCAAGATTGATGTGGTCCTGCTGTGCGGCCGAGAAGTCGCTCCATACGTTGTTGGTGCCGTTACCGCCGGTGGCATCAGTGTTATCCAGCAAGTGGAAGATAACCGTGTCGCCACTGGCACCCAGCGTGTAGGTGTCGTTGTACGCGGTACTTGTCGCCGTATCAGCCTGCGCACCGCCCGTGATGGTCGGGTGCAGGTCGATAGTCAGACTGGCGCTGGAACTGGTGCCATTGGTCCCGGTCAGGGTGTAATCAAACGTCTCCTTCTGGGTAATGTTGTTGGTGTTGAGGTTGCCGTTAAGCGCATAGCTGTAGCTGCCATCCGGGTTGATGGTGAGCGTGCCGTAGTGACCAGCCACCGTTGTGCCTGCCGCATCGTACTGGTGCAGCGTGACGCTGGACGACGCGCCGGTCACGGTGAGCGTGGTGTTCACCGAGCCAACGTTGTCACGCTCGCCGCCCGCGCCGCTGCCGTCATAAATGTTGCCGGTGACGGTAGAGGTGGTGTTCGGCGTGTGGAACTCAGCAAGTGCGGTTTCCGTACCGGCTACAGAAGCGTTGACCGTCACGGTCGGGCGCCCTGTCAGCGCAGAGGTTGCCGCAGAGATGCTGGTGACGTGCAGCGTATAGTCACCGGCGGTCAGCGCCAGACCTCCCAGGCTAATTGCACCTGGCGTCGAGTCACTGGTGGTGCTCAGTGCGCTGCTGCTCTGTGCCACAGTTACCCCGGCAGAGTTGGTGATGTAATAGCTGAGTGTCAGGTTTGCCGTATTGAGCAGGTTGTTATCGCTTACCGCGTAGGTCAGCGAAATGTTACTCAGCACGGTCCCGGCATCCACATGGATGTTACCGGTGGCATTCTGCGTCACGTTACCGCCAGTGGTGAGCCAGGTGGACGAGGTGACGTTGCTGTACGTCATCGGCGTCACTGGCTCGGTTGCCGTCACGTTGATGGTGCCAGAGACATCGTCCACCGCCGTAATGGCCTGCTGTTGCAGGTTCACCGTGAGCGTTGCCGACGAGCTTGCGCCCTGCGGACCACGCACCGTATAGGTGAACTGCTCAGCGCTACCCAGCGTGGTCGGTGACAGCCCCGCGTTCAGGGTGTAGGTGTAAGCCCCTTGCGCGTTGATAGTCAGCGTACCGTACTGGCTCACGATGGTGGTGTTGCCGGTTGCGGCCACCGCATTACCATCCACACTGCTGATGGTGCTGCCGGTTGGCACGGTATCGGCACCTGCGCCATCGGTAATCACGTTGCCGGTGGTGCTGGCGGTAGCCGTAACCACGTTGTGCGAGACGTCGTTCGAGTAAGCCAGGTTGTAGAGGGTCGCAACCGAGACCCCGGTGGTCGGGCTTAACAGGAAGACGTAGTTACCTTCCGTGAACGACAGCGGCAGGTCACCTGACACCCCAAGTACCGTGGCGGTAAACCAGCTCGGCGTGCGCTGGCTCAGTTCATACTGCCCGGATGTCTCGTTGTATTTATAGACATACAGGTCATAAACCGTGCCGAGGTTAATGCCGAGCAGCGTTGCCTTCAGCGTCAGGCTTCTGACCTCGTTCGCCCCTACAGAAAGCGTTGCCTGGTCGCTCAGGTTAAGCAGGCCCACGTTCAGTGAGCTGCCTAGCTGCACGCCCAGCGTGACGCCACCGTGCGTGGAGTTGGTATGCGTTACCGTTGAGAGCGAGGTATCGATATCCAGCGTCGTCGTGTCGTTAAACGCGGCCACCACTTCAGTATTGCTGCCCGGTATACCAAGATCGATATGCAGGTCTGCACTGGAGGTGGTGGTGCCATCGCTAAGGGTATAGGTGAAGTTTTCACTGTGGCCGTTAGCAATACCCGACGGAGCTGTCAGCGTATAGGTGTAACTGCCGTCCTGGGCGATGGTCAGCGTGCCGTAAAGCCCGTTGACGGTCACACCCTGCGCACCAACGGTGTGTACCGTGCCTGCGCTGTCAGTTATTTCGCTTACCAGCGTACCTGCGGTGATACTGTCAGCGCCGTGCAGCACGTCGGTGTCGGTCACCACGTTGCCGTTAAGCGAGCCGTGCAGCGCCGCAGGTCCGGTGTCGGTCACGTTGACAGACACCGTGGTGGTTGACGCCAGCCCCAGCAGGGAGTTGCCACTGTAGCCAATCACGCGATACTGACCGGCATCCAGATCGTCCAGGTGGACGGTGACGCGGCTGCCACTGATGATGTTAATCAGTGCCGGGTTCGATGAGGTATCGGCCACGGTCACCCAACTGCCGGTTGCCGTGTTGTAGCGCTGTACCAGCAGGTCAACATCGCTCAGTAAATTGAGGATGGAACCGCCGGTAACGCTGACGTCAATCGCTGCCGTGTGATCGGTGGCGACCGAGAAGCTGGCAACCGCGTTAGAGGTGCCCACCAGCGACAGGATATTGCTCAGTGCACCAATCAGCAGGAAGCCGGTGTCGGCGTAGGTGGCGGTTGTCACCACCGGCGTTTCCAGCATCTCTATCTCGTTGTCATGTGCAACCAGCGTGGTGCCTTCGTTGCCACCGGTAGCCGTACCCAGCGTAATGTTCAGGTCCGCTGACGACGTCGTCGTACCGTTGCTCAGGGTGTAGGTGAAGCTGTCCACCTGGCCCTGGGCCGCGCTGGAGACGTTGGTCACCGTGTAGGTGTACGAACCGTCGGCAAGGATAGTCAACGAACCGTACTGCCCCTGAATGGTGACGCCGGTGCTGCCTGTCGGGACGGAGTGCACCGTGCCGATGGCATCCGTGACCTGGCTTACCACTGTGCCTGTCGTGACAACGTCTGCACCGCTGTTGGTGTCGCCCTCGCCGGTAATCACGTTACCGTCGGTGGTGCCACTGATGGCCGGACCGGTGTCAGCAATATCCACGCTCACCGTGGTGGTGCTCAGCAGGCCCGCCAGCGCGTTATTGCTGTAGGCTGCCACGCGGTACTGCCCAGGCGTGAGGTCATCCAGGCTGATGGACAACGAGGTGGTGTTGATGATGTTAATCAACGTTGGGTTGCTGGTGGTATCCGCCACCGTCACCCAGCTGTTGGTTGCCGTATCCCAGCGCTGCACCGCGACATCGAGGTCATTAATCAGGCCAAGCAGCGAGTTGCCGGTTACCGTTACGTCGATATTGGCGCTGTGGCCAATGCCTACGCTAAAGCCGGCTACCGCGTTACCGGTGCTGAGGTTCAGCAGATCGCCCAGCAGCCCCACCAGCACGGTGCCGGTATCGGACGAGTTGCTGTTAACCGTTGCCGGTGCTGACGTGACATCCAGCTGGATATCGTCGTCGTTTGCCTGCAGATCGGTGGCGGTTACCGCCTGAATGGTGAAGCTCAGGCTCGGCGAGCGGCCGCTTTCGTTACCCAAATCGTCTTTCAACGTGGTGGTGAACGTGTGTGGACCGTTGTCGAGTGCCGTTGCTGGCGTGAAGCTCCAGGCACCCAGCGCGCCAACTGTGGTGCTACCGATTGCCGTGTCGCCGTCATAAATGGTGATGACGTCGCCGATGTTACCGGCCAGCACACCGTTAAAGGTCGGCCTGCTGTCGTCCGTGGTGGCACCTTCAAGGATCGGTCCGATAATCAGACCCACATCGTCGGTGGCAAGCGGTGCCAGCAGCGGGGCGTCCGGTGCGGTGGCATCAATGGTGAAGTCGAGCGCCGGAGAGCGTCCGCTTTCGTTGCCTGCCGCGTCGGTGAGGGTGGTGGTGAAGCTGTAGTCACCATCATCCAGCGCGCCCGGTGTGAAGCTCCATGCGCCGCCAATACCAACCGTAGCGGACCCAATCACCTCATCGCCGTTGTAGATAGTGACGATGTCGCCGATGTTACCCGCCAGCACGCCGCTGAAGGTTGGTGTGTTGTCGTCGGTGGTTGTGCCTTCAAGGATAGGCCCAACAACCAGGCCGACATTATCGGTGGCGATCGGTGCCAGCAGCGGGGCGTCCGGCACCACGGTGTCGATGGTGAAGTCGAGCGCCGGTGAACGTCCACTTTCATTGCCTGCGGCATCGGTGAGGGTGGTGGTGAAGCTGTAGTCACCGTCGTCCAGTGCATCCGGCGTGAAGGTCCACGCGCCCAGTGCGCCAACCGTCGTGCTACCGATGACCTCATCACCGTTATAGATGGTGACGATGTCGCCGATATTGCCCGCCAGCACGCCGCTGAAGGTTGGCGTGCTGTCATCGGTGGTGGCACCCGGCAGGATCGGCCCGACAATCAGACCGACATCGTCGGTGGCGATCGGTGCCAGCAGCGGGGCGTCCGGCCCCACGGTGTCGATGGTGAAGTCAAGCGCCGGAGAGCGTCCACTTTCATTGCCTGCCGCGTCGGTGAGGGTGGTGGTGAAGCTGTAGTCACCGTCGTCCAGTGCATCCGGCGTGAAGGTCCACGCGCCCAGTGCGCCCACGGTGGTAGAGCCAATCACCTCATCGCCGTTGTAGATAGTGATGATGTCGCCAATGTTCCCGGCCAGCACGCCGCTGAAGGTTGGTGTGCTGTCATCGGTGGTGGCACCCGGCAGGATAGGCCCGACAATCAGACCGACGTCGTCGGTAGCAATCGGCGCCAGCAGCGGGGCGTCCGGCCCCACGGTGTCGATGGTGAAGTCGAGCGCCGGAGAGCGCCCGCTCTCGTTACCTGCGGCGTCCGTGATGGTGGTGGTAAAGCTGTAGTCACCGTCGTCCAGCGCATCCGGCGTGAAGGTCCACGCGCCCAGTGCGCCAACCGTAGTGCTACCGATGACCTCATCACCGTTGTAGATGGTGACGATGTCGCCGATGTTACCTGCCAGCACGCCGCTGAAGGTCGGCGTGTTGTCATCGGTGGTGGCACCCGGCAGGATCGGCCCGACAATCAGACCCACATCGTCGGTGGCGATCGGCGCCAGCAGCGCGGCATCCGGTGCGGTGGCATCAATGGTGAAATCAAGCGCCGGTGAGCGTCCGCTCTCGTTGCCTGCGGCATCGGTGAGGGTGGTGGTAAAGCTGTAGTCACCGTCGTCCAGCGCACCTGGCGTGAAGATCCATGCACCGCCGAGACCAACCGTCGTTGAACCGATGACCTCATCACCGTTGTAGATAGTGATGATGTCGCCGATGTTACCGGCCAGCACGCCGCTGAAGGTTGGCGTGTTGTCGTCGGTGGTGGCGCCCGGCAGGATCGGCCCGACAATCAGACCGACGTCGTCGGTGGCGATCGGCGCCAGCAGCGGCGCGTCCGGTGCCACGGTGTCGATGGTGAAGTCGAGCGCCGGAGAGCGTCCGCTCTCGTTGCCTGCCGCGTCGGTGATGGTGGTGGTGAAGCTGTAGTCACCGTCGTCCAGTGCATCCGGCGTGAAGGTCCACGCGCCCAGTGCACCCACGGTGGTCGAGCCAATCACCTCATCACCGTTGTAGATAGTGATGATGTCGCCGATATTGCCCGCCAGCACACCGCTGAAGGTTGGTGTGCTGTCGTCGGTGGTGGCGCCCGGCAGGATCGGCCCGACAACCAGGCCGACGTCGTCGGTGGCGATCGGCGCCAGCAGCGGTGCATCCGGTGCCACGGTGTCGATGGTGAAGTCGAGCGCCGGAGAGCGTCCGCTTTCATTGCCTGCGGCATCGGTAACGGTGGTGGTGAAGCTGTAGTCACCGTCGTCCAGCGCACCTGGCGTGAAGGTCCACGCGCCCAGTGCACCCACGGTGGTAGAGCCAATCACCTCATCGCCGTTGTAGATAGTGACGATGTCGCCGATGTTACCCGCCAGCACGCCGCTGAAGGTTGGCGTGCTGTCATCCGTGGTGGCACCCGGCAGAATAGGCCCGACAACCAGACCGACGTCGTCGGTGGCGATCGGCGCCAGCAGCGGGGCGTCCGGTGCGGTGGCATCAATGGTGAAGTTGAGCGCCGGTGAGCGTCCGCTCTCGTTGCCTGCGGCGTCCGTGATAGTGGTGGTGAAGCTGTAGTCACCGTCGTCCAGCGCACCCGGCGTGAAGGTCCACGCGCCCAGGGCGCCTACGGTGGTAGAGCCAATCACCTCATCGCCGTTATAGATAGTGATGATGTCGCCAATGTTCCCGGCCAGCACGCCGCTGAAGGTTGGTGTGCTGTCGTCGGTGGTGGCACCTGGCAGGATCGGCCCGACAATCAGACCGACATCGTCGGTGGCGATCGGTGCCAGCAGCGGGGCGTCCGGCCCCACGGTGTCGATGGTGAAGTCAAGCGCCGGAGAGCGTCCGCTCTCGTTGCCTGCCGCGTCGGTGATGGTGGTAGTGAAGCTGTAGTCACCGTCGTCCAGCGCATCTGGCGTGAAGGTCCACGCGCCCAGTGCACCCACGGTGGTCGAGCCAATCACCTCATCACCGTTGTAGATAGTGATAATGTCGCCAATGTTGCCCGCCAGCACGCCGCTGAAGGTTGGTGTGCTGTCATCCGTAGTAGCACCCGGTAGGATCGGCCCAACAACCAGACCGACGTCGTCGGTGGCAATCGGCGCCAGCAGCGGGGCGTCCGGTGCGGTGGCATCAATGGTGAAGTCGAGCGCCGGAGAGCGTCCGCTTTCATTGCCTGCGGCATCGGTGAGGGTGGTGGTAAAACTGTAGTCACCGTCATCCAGTGCGCCTGGCGTAAAGCTCCAGATACCTGCAAGGCCGACAGTGGTTGAGCCGATCACCTCATCGCCGTTGTAGATGGTGATGATGTCGCCGATATTGCCCGCGAGAATACCGCTGAAGGTTGGCGTGTTGTCGTCGGTGGTGGTGCCTTCAAGGATAGGCCCAACGACCAGACCGACATCGTCGGTGGCAATCGGTGCCAGCAGCGGGGCGTCTGGTGCGGTGGCATCAATGGTGAAGTTGAGCGCAGGAGAGCGTCCGCTTTCATTGCCTGCCGCGTCGGTAAGCGTGGTGGTGAAGCTGTAATCACCGTCATCCAGCGCATCCGGCGTAAAGCTCCAGACACCCAGCGCCCCTACGGTGGTAGAGCCAATCACCTCATCACCGTTATAGATAGTGATGATGTCGCCAATGTTCCCGGCCAGCACGCCGCTGAAGGTTGGCGTGCTGTCGTCGGTGGTGGCACCCGGCAGGATCGGCCCGACAACCAGACCGACGTCGTCGGTGGCGATCGGCGCCAGCAGCGGGGCGTCCGGTGCTACAGTGTCGATGGTGAAATCAAGCGCCGGAGAGCGTCCGCTTTCGTTGCCAGCGGCATCGGTAACGGTGGTGGTGAAGCTGTAGTCACCGTCATCCAGCGCACCCGGGGTAAAGCTCCAGGCACCGCCGAGGCCAACTGTCGTGCTGCCGATAGCCACATCGCCGTTGTAGATAGTGATGATGTCGCCAATGTTACCGGCCAGTACGCCGCTGAAGGTTGGCGTGCTGTCATCGGTAGTGGTACCCGGCAGGATAGGCCCGACAACCAGACCGACGTCGTCGGTGGCAATCGGTGCCAGCAGCGGGGCGTCCGGTGCTACGGTGTCGATGGTGAAGTCGAGCGCCGGAGAGCGTCCGCTCTCGTTGCCCGCGGCATCGGTGAGGGTGGTGGTAAAGCTGTAGTCACCGTCATCCAGCGCATCCGGCGTAAAGCTCCAGATCCCACCTATACCAACAGTGGTGCTGCCAATCACTTCATCGCCGTTGTAGATAGTGATGATGTCGCCAATATTGCCCGCGAGAATACCGCTGAAGGTTGGCGTGTTGTCGTCGGTGGTGGCTCCTTCGAGGATAGGTCCGACAATCAGACCGGCATCGTCAGTGGCAAACGGTGCCAGCAGCGGCGCGTCCGGAGCCACGGTGTCGATGGTGAAGTCGAGTGCCGGAGAACGGCCACTTTCGTTACCTGAAGTATCCGTGATGGTGGTAGTGAAGCTGTAGTCACCGTCATCCAGCGCACCCGGCGTGAAGGTCCAGACACCCAGCGCCCCCACGGTGGTAGAGCCAATCACCTCATCACCGTTATAGATAGTGATGATGTCGCCAATGTTACCCGCGAGAATACCGCTAAAGGTTGGCGTGTTGTCGTCGGTGGTGGTGCCTTCAAGAATTGGCCCAACAATCAGACCCACGTCGTCGGTAGCGATCGGTGCCAGAGGCGGCGCATCAGGCAAGTCTGTATCAACCGTAAAGTTGAGCGCAGGAGAGCGCCCGCTCTCGTTACCGGCAGCATCGGTGAGGGTCGTCGTAATGCTGTAGTCACCATTATTCAGACCGTTTGGTGTGAAGCTCCATGCGCCACCAAGCCCAACTGTCGTAGAGCCAATCACCTCATCACCGTTATAGATGGTGATGATGTCGCCAATATTGCCCGCCAGCACGCCGCTAAAGGTTGGCGTGTTGTCGTCGGTCGTAGTGCCTTCAAGGATCGGGCCAACGACCGGCCCCACATCGTCAGTGGCAATTGGCGCCAGCAACGGTGCGTCCGGTGCCACGGTGTCGATGGTGAAGTCGAGCGCCGGAGAACGGCCGCTTTCGTTGCCTGCGGCATCGGTGAGGGTGGTGGTGAAGCTGTAGTCACCGTCGTCCAGTGCACCCGGTGTGAAGGTCCAGATCCCACCAGCACCTACGGTGGTGCTACCGATTGCTTCGTTACCGTTGTAGATGGTGATGATGTCGCCAATGTTGCCGGTCAGCACGCCGCTAAAGGTTGGCGTGTTGTCATCGGTGGTGGCACCCGGCAGGATCGGCCCGACAATCAGACCCACGTCATCGATAGCAATCGGCGCGACCAACGGTGCGTCCGGGGCTACGGTGTCGATGGTGAAGTCGAGTGCCGGAGAGCGGCCGCTCTCATTGCCCGCGGCATCAGTTAACGTGGTGGTGAAGCTGTAATCACCGTCGTCCAGCGCACCCGGGGTAAAGCTCCAGGCGCCGCCAAGGCCAACCGTTGTTGAGCCAATCACCTCATCGCCGTTGTAGATAGTGATGATGTCGCCAATGTTGCCCGCCAGCACGCCGCTGAAGGTTGGCGTGTTGTCGTCAGTGGTGGCACCCGGCAGGATCGGCCCGACAATCAGGCCGACGTCGTCGGTGGCAATCGGCGCCAGCAGCGGCGCGTCCGGTGCTACGGTGTCGATAGTGAAGTCGAGTGCCGGAGAACGGCCGCTTTCGTTGCCAGCGGCATCGGTAACGGTGGTGGTGAAGCTGTAGTCGCCGTCGTCCAGCGCGTCTGGCGTAAAGCTCCAGGCACCGCCCACACCGACTGTGGTGGAGCCAATCACCTCGTCACCGTTATAGATAGTGATGATGTCGCCAATGTTACCGGCCAGCACGCCGCTGAAGGTTGGTGTGCTGTCATCGGTGGTGGCACCTGGCAGGATCGGGCCAACCACCAGACCGACGTCGTCGGTAGCAATCGGCGCTAGCAGCGGCGCGTCCGGTGCCACGGTGTCGATGGTGAAATCGAGCGCCGGAGAGCGACCGCTTTCGTTGCCTGCGGCATCGGTGAGGGTGGTGGTAAAGCTGTAGTCACCGTCGTCCAGCGCGTCTGGCGTAAAGCTCCAGGCGCCGCCAAGGCCAACCGTCGTTGAGCCAATCACCTCGTCACCGTTGTAGATAGTGATGATGTCGCCAATGTTACCGGCCAGCACGCCGCTGAAGGTTGGCGTGTTGTCATCGGTGGTTGTGCCTTCGAGGATCGGCCCGACAATCAGCCCTGCATCATCGATAGCAATCGGCGCGACCAACGGTGCGTCCGGTGCCACGGTGTCGATGGTGAAGTCGAGCGCCGGAGAACGGCCGCTTTCATTGCCCGCGGCATCGGTGAGGGTGGTGGTGAAGCTGTAGTCACCGTCGTCCAGCGCACCCGGGGTAAAGCTCCAGGCTCCGCCCACACCAACGGTGGTCGAACCAATCACCTCATCACCGTTGTAGATAGTGATGATGTCGCCAATGTTGCCCGCCAGCACGCCGCTGAAGGTTGGCGTGTTGTCATCGGTAGTGGCACCCGGCAGGATCGGCCCGACAATCAGACCGACGTCATCGGTGGCAATCGGCGCCAGCAGCGGCGCATCCGGTGCCACGGTGTCGATGGTGAAGTCGAGTGCCGGAGAACGGCCGCTTTCATTGCCAGCGGCATCGGTAAGCGTGGTGGTGAAGCTGTAGTCACCGTCGTCCAGCGCGTCCGGCGTAAAGCTCCAGGCACCGCCGAGGCCAACCGTCGTGCTACCGATAGCCACATCACCGTTGTAGATAGTGATGATGTCACCAATGTTACCCGCCAGCACGCCGCTGAAGGTTGGCGTGTTGTCGTCCGTGGTGGCACCTTCAAGGATCGGCCCAACGATCAGACCCGCATCGTCGGTGGCAATCGGTGCCAGCAGCGGCGCGTCTGGTGCCACGGTGTCGATGGTGAAGTCGAGTGCCGGAGAACGGCCACTTTCGTTGCCAGCGGCATCGGTAAGCGTGGTGGTGAAGCTGTAGTCACCGTCGTCCAGCGCGTCTGGCGTAAAGCTCCAGGCACCGCCGAGGCCAACCGTCGTAGAGCCAATCACCTCATCGCCGTTGTAGATGGTGATGATGTCGCCAATATTGCCCGCGAGAATACCGCTGAAGGTCGGCGTGTTGTCATCGGTGGTGGCACCTTCAAGGATCGGCCCAACGATCAGACCGGCATCGTCGGTGGCAATCGGTGCCAGCAGCGGCGCGTCCGGGGCTACGGTGTCGATAGTGAAATCAAGCGCCGGTGAACGGCCACTTTCGTTGCCCGCGGCATCGGTAAGCGTGGTGGTGAAGCTGTAGTCACCGTCGTCCAGCGCGTCCGGCGTAAAGCTCCAGGCACCGCCTACACCAACCGTAGTGGAACCAATTACCTCATCGCCGTTGTAGATAGTGATGATGTCGCCAATGTTGCCCGCGAGAATACCGCTGAAGGTCGGCGTGTTGTCGTCGGTCGTTGAGCCTTCAAGGATCGGCCCAACAATCAGACCCGCATCGTCGGTGGCAATCGGTGCCAGCAGCGGCGCGTCCGGTGCCACGGTGTCGATGGTGAAATCAAGCGCCGGAGAGCGTCCGCTTTCGTTGCCAGCGGCGTCGGTGAGAGTAGTGGTGAAGCTGTAGTCACCGTCGTCCAGCGCGTCCGGCGTAAAGCTCCAGATCCCACCAGCACCTACGGTGGTAGAACCAATCACCTCATCGCCGTTATAGATAGTGATGATGTCGCCGATGTTACCGGCCAGCACGCCGCTGAAGGTTGGCGTGTTGTCGTCAGTTGTTGTGCCTTCAAGAATCGGTCCAACAATCAGACCGGCATCGTCGGTGGCAATCGGCGCCAGCAGCGGCGCATCCGGTGCGGTGGCATCAATGGTGAAGTCGAGCGCCGGTGAACGGTCACTTTCGTTACCTGCGGCATCGGTTACTGTGGTGGTGAAGCTGTAGTCACCGTCATCCAGCGTATCCGGCGTAAAGCTCCAGGCACCGCCCACACCAACGGTGGTCGAACCAATCACCTCATCGCCGTTGTAGATGGTGATGATGTCGCCAATGTTACCGGCGAGAATACCGCTGAAGGTCGGCGTGTTGTCGTCGGTTGTTGTGCCTTCAAGAATTGGCCCAACAATCAGACCGGCATCGTCGGTGGCAATTGGCGCCAGCAGCGGGGCATCCGGTGCAACGGTGTCCACGGTGAAGCTCAGCGACGGTGAGTTGCCGCTCTCGTTACCGGCCGCGTCAGTCACGGTGGTTGAAATGCTGTGGCTGCCTTCGCCCAGCACATCAGTTGGCGTAAAGCTCCAGCTACCGTCACCGCCTACGGTGACAGAGCCAATAGCGGTATCACCGTCATAAATGGTGATCAGATCGCCCGCAGTGCCCGTGCCGCTGAAAGTTGGGGTGTTGTCGTTGGTGGAATCACCGTCGGCAATCAGGCCCGTGACCGGGTCAACATCGTCAGTGGCGGTTGGTGCAGTCGCTGGTGCATCTGGCGCTACGGTATCAACGGTGAAGCTCAGTGATGGTGAGTTGTCGCTCTCGTTACCGGCCGCGTCAGTTACCGTAGTTGAAATGCTGTGGCTGCCTTCGCCCAGTACGTCGGTTGGCGTAAAGGTCCAGGTGCCGTCACCGCCGACGGTGACAGAACCAATGGCAGTGTCACCGTCATAAATCGTGATGAGGTCGCCCGCAGTGCCGGTGCCGTTGAAGGTTGGCGTGTTGTCGTTGGTGGAATCACCGTTGGCAATCAGGCCAGTGACCGGGTCAACGTCGTCAGTAGCGGTGGGTGCGGTAGCCGGGGCATCTGGCGCCACGGTGTCAACGGTGAAGCTCAGAGACGGCGAGTTACCACTCTCGTTACCGGCCGCGTCAGTCACGGTAGTTGAAATGCTGTGAGTGCCTTCGCCCAGTGCATCGGTTGGGGTAAAGGTCCAGGTGCCGTCGCCACCAACGGTGACAGAACCAATGGCGGTGTCACCATCATAAATGGTGATGAGATCGCCCGCAGTGCCGGTGCCGTTGAAGGTTGGTGTGTTGTCGTTGGTGGAATCACCGTCGGCAATCAGGCCGGTAACCGGATCAACGTCGTCAGTAGCGGTGGGTGCGGTAGCCGGGGCATCGGGTGCCACGGTATCAACCGTGAAGCTCAGTTCAGGTGAGTGTTCACTCTCATTTCCTGCTGTATCAGTGACCGTCGTCGTGATGGTGTGGCTGCCTTCACCCAGTTCGTCGGTTGGGGTGAATGTCCAGCGGCCATCTCCGTCAACAACTACCGAGCCAATGGCAGTGTCACCGTCATAAATCGTGATTATCTGCCCGGTATCGCCCGTACCGCTAAAGGTTGGCGTGGTGTCATTGGTTGAGTCGCCATCGGTTATCGTACCGGTAACAGGTTCAACATCATCAGTCACCGTCGGTGCAACCGGGGCATCCGATGCGATGGTATCAACCACGATATTTAATGGCGGTGATTTATCACTTTCGTTACCTGCGGTATCGGTCACGGTGGTGGTAATAGTGTGGCTGCCCTCGTCCAGCGGGGTGCCAGGCGTAAAGGTCCAGGTGCCGTCGCCGCCAACGGTGACAGAGCCAATGGCGGTGTCACCGTCATAAATCGTGATGAGATCGCCTGTGGTGCCGCTGCCGCTAAAGGTTGGCGTGGTGTCGTTGGTGCTGTCGCCGTCGTTAATGGTGCCCGTGATGGGGTCAACATCGTCGGTCGCAGTCGGTGCAGTCGCTGGTGCATCTGGCGCTACGGTGTCCACGGTGAAGCTCAGAGATGGCGAGTTGCCGCTCTCGTTACCCGCTGCGTCAGTCACGGTGGTTGAAATGCTGTGGCTCCCTTCGCCCAGCGCGGTGCCTGGCGTAAAGGTCCAGGTACCGCCACCGCCAACGGTGACAGAACCAATGGCGGTGTCACCATCGTAAATGGTGATGAGGTCGCCTGTGGTGCCGGTGCCGCTAAAGGTTGGTTTGTTGTCGTTGGTGGCATCACCGTCGGCAATCACACCGGTGACCGGGTTAACATCGTCGGTTGCGGTCGGTGCCGTCGTCGGCGCATCCGGTGCCACGGTATCAACGGTAAAGGTCAGCCCTGGAGAGTGGCCGCTTTCGTTACCTGACTCATCGGTCACGGTATAGCTGATGTTGTGGCTGCCTTCGCTCAGTGCGTCGCTCGGCGTAAAGCTCCAGCTACCATCAACAATAACCGTTGAACCGATGACCGTATCACCATCATAAATAATGACAATTGTGCCGTCAGTGCCAGTGCCACTAAAGGTCGGCGTGTTGTCGTTAGTAGAAGTGCCGTTGGCAATCACGCCGGTGACCGGGTCAACATCATCGGTGGCAGTGGGGGGCGTCGTAGGGGTATCTGGCCCGTCAATATCTGAACTAATAACGTTAAGGGTAAATGTTGGAGAGCGCCCACTGACGTTGCCAGCGGCATCAGTCGCGGTTGTGCTAAATACGTGCGGACCTTCACTTAATCCTGGCGTGGTGAATGTCCAGTTGCCATTACTGCCCGCAGTAACGCTACCGATGAGAGTATTACCGTCATAAATTCTGATGATACTGTTTGCTTCGGCGCTACCGCTGAGCGTTGGCGTGTCATCATCGCTGGTCGCCCCATTATTCAGGTTGCCTCTTTCCTCACCCTTATTATCGTTCACCGTCTGTAAAACAGGCGCATCAGGGGCCACGGTATCGACTTTAAACGTTAAGAGCGATGAGCGATCGCTGACGTTGCCAGCACTGTCTGTGACGGTTGTGCTAAGGCTGTGCGAACCCTGTCCCAGCGGCGAGGACGGGGTGAAGCTCCACTTGCCGTCGCTGCCCACCACCACGCTACCCAGCACGGTGCTGCCGTCGTAAATAATGATTTTTGCGCCCGCTTCAGCGCTGCCGCTCAGCGTAGGTGTGGTGTCGTTGGTTGAGGCGCCATTCGCAATCGGGCCGGTCTGCGGTGCGGTGTTGTCGGTTGCCGTCAGTGCCGAGCTGGCCGGTGCGGAGGTATCGACTTTGAACGCGAAGAATGAAGAGCGATCGCTGACGTTGCCCGCGGCGTCAGTCACCGTGGTGCTGAGGCTATGGCTACCTTCGCTGAGCGCTGTGGAAGGCGTAAAGCTCCACTTACCGTCGCTGCCAACGGTAACGCTACCGAGCACCGTGTTGCCGTCATAAATCGTGATAACACTGCCGGCTTCAGCCGTGCCGCTGAACGTTGGCGTGGTGTCATTGGTCGAAGACCCGCTAGTGAGCGGGCCGGTTTGCGGTGCGGTGTTATCAGTTGCGGATATGTTCGATATATCCGGCGCGACGGTATCGACCGTGAGTGTGAAGGCCGGGGAACGCTCGCTTGCGTTGCCGCTGGCGTCTGTGACGATGGTGGTAAGACTGTGTTTACCCTCACCCAGAGGCGTGGACGGCGTAAAGCTCCACTTGCCATCGCTGCCAACAACGACGCTACCGAGGCGGGTGCTACCGTCGTAGATGGTGACCAGGGCGCCTGCTTCGGCGTTGCCGCTTAAGGTTGGGGTGGTGTCGTTGGTGACGCCGTTATTAGTGATGTTGCCAATAATCGGTGCTTTGTCGTCAGTGACGAGCAGGTTAGTGACAGGGTCCGGTGCCGTGGTGTCGTTACCGTTGTTGTTATTATCACCGGAATGGGTGCTGCTACCGCCGCCGCCGGCAATCAGGGCCGCTAGCCCGCCAATACCTGCGGCACCGAGCAGCCACGGGAAGATACCGCCACCGGAGTGCTCACCCTCAGCGTCGCCCAGGGCGCTAATATCGCCTACGGGCTGGATGGTGCTCATGCCAACTTCCGGGTTTTGTACCCACCACAGCGCGCCTTGCGCATCCTGGAGAACCAGTTTGCTGACGTTGCCTTCGGCATCAGCAGTAAAGAAGTTTTTCAGCGTGACTTTTTCGCCATTGCTCATGGTCAGCTGAAGGTCATTCCCGGCGCGGCCCATATCCGCAACGTCTTTTGGATTAATTTGCAGCTTAACGGTTTGAGGAGAGGTTAAGGTGATTTCACTGCCATTGACGCTGCTAAGAACACTACCATTATTATTAATAATTGCGATGTTAGCCATTTTTGAGCCTCGCACCTTTTATGTAAGGCGGTTGAACTTGATCGACACGCGCTGTGTTAACCGATGTTTTCTCTTGCTGGTAGCTTCGGATTCCTGAAAAAAAGCCGATCAGAGGTGCGGCTTACATCAATCATGATGTGACCGAAGCGGCAGGAAGATGTGATGAGTACCCGTAATAAAATATGAACAGTTTTTACCAGGTATTTCGATTTTAGATTGTAGTTGCCGAAATGCAATGTGAAATAAATAAACTTGCGCTTCGGTTGTTAACAGTAAGGATATATCCTTATATGTGCATGAAAATATGCGTTATTTATTTTCTTTTTTTACACAGAAAGTTACTAAGCAGACACTGAAAGGTGCTTTTTTTTGCAGGTTTTCTGCATGGGGATTTAATCCATGATGTTTGTGAGACCTTTCTGAGAATCTTTAGCGTTGGTAAAGGGATGGAGGTTTTTTTGATGTGTTGCGGAATTTCTTACGGGAAAAAATTAAAAGCGAAGTGTTTTACACGGGTTTTATAAGGGGGAATGAATTATTAAACCTGGGGAATAATAGGCGTATTTAATACGCAATATAATAAAGGTATCAGGCTTAATAACATTACGTATATAAAATGCTACCGGTTGAATAAATGTCAGTAGAGTTGTCGAATAAAAACGGAGTTCAAAAAAGACCCTTCTGTAGCTGGGTTGGCTAATCAGGTGAATTTGCCAGCCGTCCGCGCTGTGTGGGACGAATGAAGAACTGCCAAACGCAAATATTGTGTAAGCATGGCAGGATTTGAGATAAACAACGAGCGCGCTCTGGCATGTTGCAGGCTGATGTGGGTAAACGTGAGGCACAGCGTGAGCGCAAAAGCACGTTGTACTCTCTCAGGCAAAGCTGCGCGACGCTGACGCGACCATCTTGTTCTACTTTATCTGTTCGCGCTGCAAGCCAGCGCCTTACCTCAGGATAAGTACGGCGTTGTACCGGATTTTCCCCAGGCTCTGTTGTAGTAAAATCGCCATCTGCAATGAAATGGTGTCGCTGACTAAGTGGTTTTGCAGGAAAAGGCCATCAGACTGGGTTCGCCCCTGGGCCTGCGACTTTCGTCATCACGGCGTTAAAACCGGCGCCTTCACTTCGCCCTCTGTGCGACAGGCGCTATTGCGTAACATATTTGCCGTGTCATCTGAGCGATGTGCTTACCTACGCTGCCGGGTGAGTACATTACTGTCACGTTAACGTGCTCACCACACGGTTTGTGATAACCGCCCGGGGGCGGGAAGGCAAGGTTAACGATAGTCCGTGTGGCTATTGTTATACCCGCGTAGGTCATTAAGCAGGCTAACGGGCGCCGGTGTGGTCGTTCCTGCAAGACCGAGCGCAGGGTGTATAAAAGAGGTGGAGTGTGGCGCAAGCCAAAGAGAGGTGGTTGACGGTCTGGGGGCATTAACGTCATTGCCGATTTCTCGCGCCCGGGCGGAGGAGTGTACGGTTTCGTGCAGACCAGGGGCTGTAAAACGGTAGTGCACTACAGTGGGACTAGCACTGCAGTGCACATGAGGTGGAAATTCGAGTACCGCGATACTAGAGGTGGAAGCTCGCGTTTCGGGTAATCGAAAATAAAGAAAGCCGTTTAGCTTTCTTTATTTTTAAGGGGTTATGCCCAGAATTTCCACCAGGGTTTTTTGGGGGCGTAAAACGTTATGCTTGCTGCACCGCTGACAAGCTCCATTTCTTTTTGAGTTAACGACCTCATTGTAGATTCCTTATCTAATAATATTAAGTGCAAAATTGCATCTGTAAGATAAATGTTTTTGAGTTTAATAATGCGACGCAATGCGCATAAATAAGAATCATGCTTGCGAATTTTAACTGGCTTTAATGCTAGAAATAGTCGTTGATATATTGTGTATTTTTATCTGGTGCTTTGTATGACGGGCGAAAGATAAAGTGTACTCAATTCGTTATGATCGAATGGTGAGGGTTAATGAATGCGTGTCGAATAAAGCCTTGTTGTTGAAATAATTACGCAGGTGATTGATTCAAAAATGGAGATGGGATTGAATGTCGTCAGACTATGCTTCACATTTTGTGGGTGGTTTGTGTTGGCAGAGTTGAGTTTATATAAAGTGCGTGTGAGGTGGTACTATATAGAATCTGACGCGCTGGCAGGCTTTTCTATATTATTATCAATTTTATTTATTTGGGTGGTTATCTGTGTAGCAAGTGCCTTGATACTCTTTTCATTAATGATTGCTCTGGTTTTTATAGCGGTGTGTGATTTTTTAAGTGCAGTAAAAAGAATGAGTATGCTACGGATTGTGTCAGCCGATGAATAATCGCAGGTTGTTGGTGTTATCCTGATAATAATTAAAATGTTCTGTCCGCTCGATATGAATCACACTGACCTCATTGGCGTGGAAAATAGCCCTTCGCGTCTGGAGTGAAGGGTGGGGAATTAGACTGTGTCGCTCTTTACTGCACCTGCCCCTGTGTCGCGTCTTTAACGCAATGTGGCAACCACAGAATGATGGGCAGTGGTCTGCACCGACAGTTCCAGCCCCAGCAGAAGGGCAAACTCTTCAACCGATTGTGGGCGGTCAGCCACCTTCAGCGCCAGCGCCTGGTCTGTGGCCTGCAAAAATGCGCGCGGGTAACCGGGCAGCGCTCGCTGAGCCAGCGGTTGGTAGCGTTCTTCAATACAGCGTGTCAGGCTTACCGGCGGCAGTTCGCCACTCACCAGCGCGCAAATCAGTGCGCCAAGCGCGTAGATATCGCTCCACGGCCCCACGCGCTCGCCGTTGCGGTGGCAGTAGAGCTCCGGTGGGGAAAAGCCCGGTTTCAGCACCAGTGCCTTGCGCGCAGCGCCGTCGGCATCTGCCGCGCGGGCAGAGCCAAAATCCAGCAGCACCGGCCAGGTTGCGCTCTCCAGCACAATATTGTCCCACGCAATATCGAGGTGCAGATAACCCTGGCGGTGCACGGTCGCAACGGCATCCAGCAAGGGGGCAAGCCAGGCGCTAAGCCATTTCATGCTTACCGCCTCCGGTCGGCCAGCCCAGGTTTTCTTCATATTTTGCCCGCAATACAGCGGCATGCAGATATACGCGCTGTTGCTTTGTTGCCAGAATCTCAGCAGCGCAGGAATGGCCGGGTGCGAGAGCTGTGCCATTGTTTTCGCCTCGTGGCAGAACTGTTGGCGCCCGGTAAGAAAGGTGGGCGCCAGCAGTTCGCTGCGGGGGACGACCTCCCCATTGCCGTTGCGCGAAGCAAGGGTTGTGGGGAGGTACTCTTTGAGCGCCACGGCACGCTGGTATTGTGGGTCGAACGCCCGGTAAACCAGGCTGAACCCACCCTCACCGATGACCTGCTCAATGACCAGTCCACCCAGCGAGTGCCCCGGTGCCAGCGCCAGCGCGCGGCAGCCGGGGCTTAACGTGGAAAAGGATGTGCAGGTGCTGACCATCGGTGACTAGACCTGAAAATCACAGGTGAAGTTTTTATCGTCATAGCCAATGTGCAGGTGCCGGTACTGCTGCAACTGTGCATTCGCCGTCAGCAACCGATGGCTGATTTGCGGCAGCAGCGTATTGGTGAGGATGTTATCCACCAGTCGGCCTCCGGACTCTACCTCGGTGCAGCGGCTGACGATTTGCGCAATCACCTGGTCATCAAACGTGCAGGTCATATGGTGATTTTCCTGTAGCCGACGCCGGATGCGCTCAAGCTGAAGCTTCACAATATCGCTCAGTACGGCGTCGCTCAGGGGATAATAAGGAATCACCATCATGCGCCCCAGCAGTGCGGCGGGGAAGACGCGCAGAAGCGGGTCGCGCAGCGCCGCGGTCAACTGCTCAGGGTCTGGCAACATCTGTGGGTCCGCGCAGAGGGCGCTGACAACCTCGCTGCCTACGTTGGAGGTCAGGATGATAATGGTATTGCTGAAATCCACCCGCAACCCTTCGCCGTCTTCCATCCAGCCTTTATCGAACACCTGGTAGAAGATTTCATGCACGTCCGGATGCGCTTTTTCGACCTCATCGAGCAGGATGACGCTGTAGGGACGCCGACGTACTGCTTCGGTCAGCACACCGCCTTCGCCGTAGCCGACGTAACCTGGCGGCGCTCCCTTGAGCGTCGATACAGTGTGCGACTCCTGGAACTCGCTCATGTTGATGGTTACCACGTTGCGCTCGCCGCCGTAAAAACTCTCGGCCAGCGCATGTGCGGTTTCGGTTTTGCCGACCCCGGAAGGCCCGCACAGCATAAAAACGCCGATGGGTTTGTTCGGGTCATCAAGGCTTGCGCGCGAGGTAATAAGGCGGCTGGCAATCGCATCCAGCCCGTGCTTCTGGCCAATCACGCGCTGGTTGAGGGTATCGGCAAGCCCGAGCACCGACTCAATTTCGCTTTTCATCATGCGCCCCAGCGGGATGCCGGTCCAGTCGGCTACCACGCTGGCAATAATGTTGGCATCCACCGTCGGGAAAATGAGCGGGTCGTTATTCTGCACTTCATCAAGACGCTGCTGTTGTTCGGCAAGCTCGGCGCGCAGTGCGGCGTTATCCTGCTCACTCTCGCTATCCTCAGCGGCTAACCGGGCGCGTAGCGCAATAATATCGTTCACCAGCGCCAGTTCACTGTGCCAGCGGGCGCTGAGTGCTGACAACTGCGCCTGCACCTGCTCAAGCTCGGCGGCAATTTTCGCTGCCCGTTGCTCGTCGCCTGCGCCGATGCGCGCATCGCGCAGCGCGACGTCTCGTTCAGTTTCCAGCGCCTCAATGCGGTGGCGGCAGTGTTCTACCGGGCCTGGCTCCGCGTGCTGGCTGATAGCGCAGCGTGCGCAGGCGGTATCAAGCAGGCTGATGGCTTTGTCCGGCAACTGGCGGTCGGTGATATAGCGGTGAGAAAGGCGCACTGCGGCTTCTACCGCTTCGTCCAGCAGGATGATTCGGTGATGCTGCTCTAGTGTGGGGCGCAGGTGGCGCAGCATGAGAATTGCTTTTTTCTCATCAGGCTCCTGCACCTTTACCACCTGGAAGCGGCGGGTCAGGGCCGGGTCTTTCTCAATGTACTTTTTATATTCCGACCAGGTGGTGGCACCGATGGTGCGCAATTGCCCACGGGCGAGGGCAGGCTTCATCAGGTTGGCGGCATCGCCGGTTCCCTGGCTGCCGCCTGCGCCAATCAGGGTATGAATTTCATCCACAAACAGAATAATGGGCGACGGGCTGGACTGAACTTCATCAATTACTTCGCGTAGCCGCTGTTCAAATTCGCCTTTGGCACCGGCACCGGCCTGCAACATCCCCATATCAAGCAGGTAGAGCGTGACATCACGTAGCCGGGGCGGCACTTCGCCGCTGGCGATGCGTGCGGCCAGCCCTTCCACCACCGCCGTTTTCCCGACACCGGCCTCGCCGGTCAGCAGCGGGTTGTTCTGACGCCGCCGCATCAGGATATCCACCAACTGGCGAATCTCTTCATCACGTCCGGTGACCGGGTCCAGTTCACCAAGGCGCGCTTTTTCAGTCAGGTTACTGCCGTACTGTTCCAGCACGCTTTTGCCGTTGTTGCCGGGCGTTACGGCATCGGGCGCGGCGCTGTCGTGCTCGACTGAGCGGGCGACAATCAGCGCAAACTGCTGCTCCAGCGTTTCGCTGTTAATGCGTGAGAAGGCAGGCGAGATAGCCAGTAGCTGGTGGTACAGGCTGGCGGTGGTCAGCAGGCCGAGCAGCAGATGGCCGCCGCGAATCTGGCGGGCGTTAAACGTCAGAGAGCTAATCGCCCAGGTGCGTTCTACTGCGTTATCGATATGCTCAGACAGGTCAGATACCGAACTGGCGCCACGCGGCAGGCGGTCAATTGCCGCCACGATATCCTCACCGAGCTTTCCAGCGTCGATGTCGAAATAGCGAATAATGTGCTGCCAGTCACCGTCGCTGTTCTGCATTAACTGGTGAGCCCAGTGCGGCAGTTCAACGTAGGGGTTGCCGCGCAGCTTACAGAACGACGTGGCGTTTTCCAGGCTGCTCAGTAGCAGGCTATTGAGTTTACCAAACAGGACGGCACGGCTGATTTCACTCATGATACTCCCTTACTATGGTGTTTTTTATAGTGTGTTGCGGCGCGCATGACCCGCACCTTAGTGCGCAATCCCCTGCGGGGAGTACACCAGTTCGTCGGCGTGGTTGCGGTGGTTCGCATCGCGCAACCAACTGCTCAGGCCAAGACGCTGGCTCCCTCCAGCTGCGGCTCTGCTGACCTCTTCTTTGCGCAGAATCAGCCGCACGTCCCACAGATATTCAATGCCGACGTAGTGATGTACCCAGTCGCGCAGCGCGATAGCCAGTTCACCGCCAGGCAGAAAGCGTTGGTAGTGGTGCAGCGACATCGGTCCCAGTTCAATACGGAACTTGCACTGCACGTCGCGCACCATGCGCCCCAGAAAAGCGTCTGTTCCCAGGCGCTGCGCCAGCCCTGCATCGAGCCGGGTTTGTTGCTCTGGCGCCACGGCTATCCAGACCGGCACGTTTTCGCGCACCCGCACCGGTATTTCAAAATAGTGATGCAGAATTTTCTCCAGCCCTTCGGCGCTGCGACGCTGGCGCACCAGATGCCCGGCCATAAAATATTTCGCGTGCGTCGGCAGGCTGTCTCGTGGCGCAAGTGAGGTGGCACCCATACCGACCAGGCTTGAGAAATAATGGGTGAATGCCCGATCGTCGTGCCGGTCCAGCGACACCGTCGGCTGGCTGTTTGCCCAGGCGCGGTAAAAAAGCAGGATCAGCCGGTGGTGGAACAGGTTGATAAAGTCGAGCAGCGTGCTGTCCTGGTTGTGCAGGTAACGCTCGCGTACGTACTCGGTAAAATGCAGCGGCAGCGGGCCATTGGGGCCAAACAGCCCAAAGCTGTAAATCAGCAACTGGTGCAACGGGCTGTCTTCTATGGGACCGGCGCTGGCAAGAGTGGAGGGCGCAAACGACAGCGAGGGCTGCTGACCCAGGCGAATCGGCTCCTGGTGAGGATGCGGTGCGCGCCCGAGCGGCCACTCAAACCCGCCCTGGGCATCAATCAGGCGCAGCACCTGGAACAAATCGTGTTCGTAAGGGTGCGCTGTTAATCGCGTCCAGAAATCGGCACTCAGTGTCTGGCTCATAGCAACGTTCTCCGGCCAACGCGCGCCGGCCAGCGCGCAATATTGCCGCGCTGCGGGGTGCTCAGTGAAGTTGTGACAAAGGCGTTTAGCGTCACAATGCGGCTGAATAATTGCTCCAGCACGCAACCCAACAGATAAGGCGTGCCGCCGGAGAACGCCTGCTCGTCAATGGTCAGGTCAACGGCAATTCCGCGGGCAAAGACCACCGGGCCAGGGACTGGCGAGCGCTGGTAGGTTGGCGTCAGGCGACAGTGCTTCACGCCGTTAATCTCTTTATGAATTTGCGGTTCGTCGAGGCGGGCGTACAGCGTCAGCAGTTCACGCAGCGTGGTCGCACTTTGCGCCTCGTCACCTTCCATCAGGCTCAGGTAATCAAGCTGAAGCTGGCTTATCAGCCCCCAGGAAATACGCCCTTCTGCCAGCGCAGCGCGGGGTGACGACGGCGGCTTCCTTAGCGTGATTTTTTCGATGGGGATAGAGTCAGACATGCTAAACGACAGCATTTCGAGGTTTTGCAGCAGCAACGGCAGATCGCGGTTGGTCACCAGCACATCCGCGGTGATGTACTCAAGCTCCTGGCGCCAGGGCGCGTGCTGGGCGTCAACCAGTGACAAAAACACTTCCGAGCCGCTGTAACTGCTGCGCGTACCGTGCCGCAGGCTTTTTGACGACAGCGGGCGCGGCGCACGGCGCTGGGAGAAATAGGCGCCGTAGTTTTGCCCATCGCGCCCCTGTGTGGAGTAAAACGGCCGAAACTCCTGCTCATGCTGGTAATTTTCTGGCGTGCCCCACAGCCGCTGGACTGAAAACACCTCGTAATCCAGCGGCTGGATGTTGTCGACCACCAGATGGTATTCACTGGTTTGATTGTTCAGCGTAATGCGGTCCGCTACCCGAGAAAAAAGGTTAATGACCGGCGTGCAGTGCAATGAGAAGTAACTGGCGTCCACGCGTTTTGCCAGCGTCGGCATGCTTTTATCAAGCAGCAGGATAATCTCAAACTCCCTGGCTGCCGCGCCCTGTTCCCGGCAGGCGGTGAACAGGGGCGCGAGCCCGCTGACGCTGAAAAAGCGAAAACGGGCCGGGAAAGCAAAATACTCCTGCAACAGCCGGTAGCCGTCGAAATTGCGCAGGTCGTTGGGCAGTAAGGCCTGGCTGGACTCGAACCCTTCGTGGCGTAGCTGGTTTTTCGCCAGATAGTGGCGCAGCGCGGGCTGGCCTGCGGGCTGGCACAGCATGCCCACCGTGTGCTGCATCATCAGTTCAAGCAGCTGTACAGCTTCAATATCTGGCCCACTGAGATAGAACGTCAGCTTATCCAGGCTGATGTCGTCGGGCGTCACCTGGTCGTCCAGGCGCACGCGCAGGCGCAGCGCGCTCTGGCACGCCTCGCGGCGAATACCGGCTACGTTGGCAATGTCCTGCGGCGGGGCTTCGAGGGCCGCCTGGCTTATGGTGAGCGGGTAGAGCATCACATCGTGGGCGGTGCGGTACTTGCAGGTGATTCCGCGCTTTTGCAGGGCGTCACTGTTCATCACCGTTCCGGCAGGTACAAGAAAGCCGCCGTTAATATTACCTTTGCGTGCGTCAGGCTGGAGCTCGACAATGGCCATTGACGGCGTGGGCGCCAGATAGTTGGGATAAATCATCTCCAGCATGCGCTGAGAAAAACGCGGGAATTCGGCATCCATTTTCAGCTGAATGCGCGAAGTCAGAAAGGCGAAGCCTTCCATCAGCCGTTCCACGTAAGGGTCGTTAACCTCAATACCCTGCATGCCCAGGCGACCGGCAACTTTAGGGTAGCTGGCCGCAAATTCCGCACCCATTTCGCGCAGATAGTTCAGTTCGCGGTTGTAGTACTCCAGTAACCGACTGTCCATATATCACCCTATATCCCTGAGATTGAAATAGCCGTTTTCCAGATCGATGTCTGAGCGAAAGCAGAACTCCAGTGGCCAGGGCGAGCACCATAGCTGGCCGCGGATTTCAATGGACAGCACGTTATGGCTGTCCAGTTCGTCGCGCCCGGAGATACACCGTAGCTGGAGTTGTTCAGGGATAATGCGCGGTTCAAAGCTCAGGATGGCCTGGGTGAGGTTTTTCTGGATGTCCGGCCATTCGATTTCCGACATGCGGCGGCCCGCCAGCGGCGTGATGCCGTAGTTCACTGTCGAGCGCCGTACCTCGGAAAAGGCCTTCAGGTCAATCTGCGCCTCGTTGTTGTTGCAGTTAAACAGCCACTGCAAATCGCGCAGAATGATTTTGCGCAGCACGCTGTGGGAGATGCTGCGGTTTGACTCTGCCTCACGCTTTTTCTGCGGCTCCAGGTCGGTCAGCCGGTCAAACAGCGTGGGAAAAAGCTGGCTGCGGGGCGACACGGTATCGCGCTTTTTGCGTGACTGCGGCCCGTTCATTGCAGCGCCTCCTCCCGAAACTGGATACTGCGCAGGGGCAGGATCGCAAACTCGTCGTTATCAGTCAGCAGGGTTTTCTGCCCTATGCCCGTGTAGTGGCCCTCCCGCCCGAGCGTCAGCCAGTCGGTCTTGCGGCCCAGGCGGAACTCATCCGGCGTGTCTTCCAACAGCGGGTAACGCGCCGGGATTTGACAGACCTGCTGCCTGCCCGAGCGCCATTTCACCATGGCGTGCGCCCACACCAGGTGCACGACGTTTTGCGGTGCCTGGAAGGTGATGCTCTCAAGCTCGGCGTAAGGAACCCAGCAGTAGCGGCTATCAATAATCAGCTCGCACACGGGCCCCAGTCGGCTGTCGGCATCCGCCAGCCAGTTGAACGACTCGCGCACCGTTTCCTCTTTATCACGGGCAAGCAATAGCTCGCCTCCGCTGGCGGCGGCCAGTTCGAATGCCTCATCGCGCACATCACAGGCGCGGGCGTTTTCCATGCCCATCGCACTGACCAGCATGGTCATCCACGCCTGCGGCGGCGTGAGAAACTCAGGAGCGGCCTGGGCGCGGAACACGCGCTCGCGCTGGATTTCCGCAGCCACGGTGTCGGTAAGCTGCTGGGTCGTGGGTTTGGCTACCGGGGTCAGTGCCTGCCAGGCTTGTAGCTGAACGCGCCCGCGCGCCCAGTCGCCATGTAGCAGCAAGAGTTGTACCCAGGTGGCGCGTGGGTCAGCGCTGCCGGGGGCAGCCTTCACTGCCGCCTCGGCGAGGGCCACAGAGTCAGACAGGCTGTGGTCATGCAACAGAGCATCTAATGATTTCATGGGGTATCTCCAGAATCGGTAGAAGAAGAGGGCGGCATAATGAGATGTTCATCCAGCGGCAGCATTTGCAGCAGCGTGGCTTCCTGCGGTGAGCCAACCCAGACCGCAATGGCACTGTAGTTATCTGCGCTGGGCTGTGCAGAGGACAGATTTTCGATAAGCATCAGCCACTCTTGCGGGCTTTGTGACAGGCGCAGCGTATGCTCCAGCATCGCCACGTTATAGCGCTGCCAGAAACCGTCGCTACACAGCAAAAACGCGTCACCGTCACTGAGATCCAACGTTGAACTGAAACTGGGGCTGGTCGTGTCATCCCCGAGCGCGCAGTACAGCAGGTTGTCCGGTGCGGTGCCTTGCTGGAAGCCGGCGTCGCGCATTTTCTGCGCTAGGCTGTGGTCGCGGGTGGCCTGGCAGATATAGCCGTTACGAAACAGATAAAGCCGACTGTCGCCCGCGTGTATCCAGTGCGCCTGCTGGCTTTGTCGGTCAATAAATAGCGTCACCAGCGTAGTGCGCATACGGCTGCTTTCCCGGCTCTGCGCTTGTTGCATTACCTGCTGTAGCTGGTCAATCAGAGCTGGCGCGTCTTGCGGCGGACATGGTTTGCCCTGGCTTGCGTGTCTGAGCATAAAGTGACAGGCAAGCGACGCCGCACGCGCGCCGCCTTCATCCCCCGCAACGCCGTCACACAGCACAAAACAGGCGGCGTGCTCCCCGAGGTAGTGCCCGGTTTTATCCTGGTTTTCTGCGCGGCTGCCGCGCTGCGAGCAGGAAAAGGTCTCTATCTTCATGGTGATTCCCGCCGCAGTTGCGAGGCTTTGTACTGGCGCACCTCAATGTCGTAGGCATGTAAAAATGCTTCGCCAAACAGGGTGTGGAAATCGTCCTCCACTTCGTTTGCGACCTGCTGGTACTGCGCTTTTAACGTGTCCCATAGCTGCGCTTTGTGGTTGCCGTTAAACAGCCCCCGGTTGGTGGGTTGTTCAGCCGCCTTTTTCTCCAGCGTGTCGGGGTGAAAGGTTTGCAGCATGGCGGCAATAATGGCGCGCACACCGGCTATCATGCCGAGCTGGTGGGCTTGCAGGTCGATCATGGCATCGCGCACGGCGCTTTCCGGCGGCGTAAAGCCCGGCATCGGCGTGCTGAAAATTTGCATCAGGACCGTTTTGCCTGAGGGCAGCATTTTGAAAGGGTTATTTTCCTCTTCCAGAATCATGGTCATCTCGGCCTTCAGCCCGCGCTTGAGGATGCTGCGTGAAGACAGCAGCGCCACGGTGCCCTGTGAAAACAGACTCAGCAGGCGGCCTGCCAGGCGCAATTGCTCCGGCGAGAAGTCCGGTGCGACCGGCGCATCATCAAGGCCCAGTCCGTCTACGAACGCGCTGAATAGCTCACCGTGTAATTGCTCCTGCGAGCAAGATTTGGTGTGCTGAAAAGGCTGGTGGCGGATGGGGTCAACGCCCATTCGCGCGGGTTGGGGAGGCGGAACATGGGCCAGCGGCTCCGGTGGGGCGACAACTGGCTGCACGGCGGGGGCGCTGCTTTGCGCTGCCTGCGGCGCTGGCACGCTGTGCGCCTCAGGCACCGGGGAGACATACAGCATGGCGCTGTCGGGTTCTGGCTCAGGCATCAGCGTGAACAGCGGCTCCAGCCCGTCGCTCACCGGCGGTGGTGGGTCATCCAGCGCGGCGGTCAGTGGCACGGCGTTATCAATAAACAAATCCGTAGGGTCAGGCGTGCTTTTGATATCGGCGTCCTGGCGCATCCAGTCGGCGGCCTGGGCATCTGCCGGGTTGAACAGCGGCGGCCAGACGGTTTGCGCTGGGGCCGACGGCGCTTCTGGCTCGTGCTCTGGTGTGTTGAGGTCCAGCAGCACGCTTGGCGTGGTGTCATTGAGAATGGTTGTCCGGGCCAGCGTCTCGTCCTGTTCGAACAGGTGCCCGGGATCGCTGCTTTTAATTAGAAATGTGGACAGGTCCACTTCTTCGTACTGGGCGAGTGGGTCTGCTGCGGTGGCGCTACTCTTGCCTGTGGCATAAAGCGGGTGGTCAGTTTCCAGATGCGCCGCAGGCATCGGTTTGGCAACAAAGCGAGTAAACTCGGCTTCCAGTTCATCCCAAACGGCCTCGTGGATATTGTGTTTAACAGGCGCGGACATGTCGGTCTGCATGGCCGTTGACGGTATGCTCTGGTAGGTCAGGCTCACGCTAAACTGATAGCCGCCAATGTCTATCACGTCGCCTTCGGCCAGCGGCTGTTGCACGTTGTGAGCCAGTTCGCGTCCGTTGAGGATGAGTGGTGTGGTGCTGCCCCGGTGGGTAATAGCACACTCGCCGCCCGGTGAGAGGTGCACTACCGCCTGCAGACGTGAAATCGCACGCGTCTGGTCGGGCAGAATTAACGTATTATCTGTTCCGCGACCGATTGTTCCCCCCGGCGTTTTAAAATCACAATAGCTCTGGGGTAATTTTTCGTTATCCTTATTCCTGGTCACAATTAGCCGCATAGACGCTCACTTCCTGTAAACTTGATATTTCATTACGTCCTCGCAATAGTTACGTGCAATAAACGTCAGGCGTTCAGCACGTAATATGCGATGTGTTGCATGGCGGAAAACAATTTCCCCAGAAACTGGGGAAATTGTTATTACCGATTACGCCTCGCAGTTTTGTTTAATATCCCAGCCAGAGCAGCTTTCAGCACCTTTGCCACCCTGATCGGTTTGCTCCCAGTACTGTTGCTGGACTTTAGCTGCCTGGAAGGCATAGAGAATGCCTACCGTGTCATGATCGTCTGCACCGGTGTACTGAATATTCGTGACCAGCACATCTTCCAGGGTGATTTTGGCATATTCCATTTGCCCGCCGCCTGCTTTACAGACGGATAACTCTACTTTCGCCAGATGCTTACCGTTGGCGCAGTGCTTGAGCAGAGAAGGCGTCGATTTGTCGATAAGCGCTTTAACATGCAGATCGTTAAAGCAGACCTTACCGGTACCGCCGCCGCCGCCAACACCCATATTGCCAGGCTGAGAAGCACCCCAGGAAAATGAAATAATGTCAGTCCAGCCTTTATGGTTGGAGTCTTTAGATTCACCACTGGCGCCATCAACTTTCATGAACATATCAATTGCCATAACTAAACCTCTTTAAGTTAAGTTGAATCAATTCCGTTTTAAAGCAACGGTGGTTTACGGCACAGAGAATCCCGCTCTCCTGAAACAGGAAAGAAAAATGTCTGCACTGTTCTTTCGCGTCAGATATTCCGCAGGCAGATTATTTCAGCGTGCAGAAATAAAAGACGCGTGAGCTGACATCATTAACTTTGTTTTAATGACGGCAGCTTCGATACTAAACGCAACGAAACCGTTAACCCCTCCAGTTGATAATGCGGGCGCAGGAAAAACTTCGCTGCATAATATCCCGGGTTATCTTCTATTTCCTGAACCTTCACTTCTGCCGCCGCCAGCGGTTTTCTGGCTTTGGTTTCCTGTGAGGAGTTGGCCGGATCGCCATCGACGTAATTCATTATCCAGTTGTTAAGCCACTGCTCCATGTCGTCGCGCTCGCGAAACGAACCAATCTTGTCGCGCACGATGCACTTGAGATAGTGTGCAAAACGACAGCAGGCGAACAGATACGGCAGGCGCGCTGCCAGTTGGGCGTTGGCGGTAGCATCCGGGTCGTAGTATTCCGCGGGTTTTTGCAGCGACTGGGCGCCAATAAACGCGGCGAAGTCGGAGTTTTTACGGTGAATCAATGACATAAAGCCATTTTTTGCCAGCTCTGCCTCGCGCCGGTCGCTGATGGCGATTTCGGTCGGGCATTTCATATCCACGCCGCCGTCGTCGCTCGGGAACGTGTGGCAAGGGAGGTCGGCTACCGCACCGCCGGACTCCACGCCGCGAATTGCCGTACACCAGCCGTACTCTTTGAATGAGTGGTTGATGTTGACCGCCATCGCGTAGGCCGCGTTGGTCCAGGTGTAGTTTTCATGGGTCGCGCTGTCGGTCTCTTCTTCAAAGTCGAATTCGTCAACCGGGTTGGTGCGTATGCCGTAGGGCAGGCGCGACAGAAAGCGCGGCATGGCAAGCCCAAGGTAGCGGGAGTCTTCGGATTCACGCAGGCTGCGCCAGGCGGCGTATTCCGTGTTCTGGAATATTTTGGTCAGATCGCGCGGGTTGCCCAACTCCTGCCAGGTTTCCATCTGCATCACACTGGGCGAAGCCCCGGTGATGAACGGGCAGTGCGAGGCAGCGCTGATTTTCGCCATTTCGCCCAGTAGCTCCACATCCGGTGGGCTGTGGTCAAAATAGTAGTCACCCACCAGGCAGCCGAACGGCTCGCCGCCGAACTGGCCGTATTCCTGCTCGTAAATGTTTTTAAACAGCGGACTCTGGTCCCAGCCAACGCCTTTGTAGCGCTTGAGGCTGCGGCCCAGTTCTGACTTGGAAATGCTGATAAAACGAATTTTCAGCATCTCATCGGTCTCGGTGTTGTTAACCAGGTAGTGCAGTCCCTGCCACGCGCCCTCCAGCTGCTGGAACGTCGGGTGGTGGATTATCTTGTTAATCTGGCGCGACAGCTTGTTGTCGATTTCGGCTATCAGTGCCTGAATGGTGCGGTAGGCGTCGGCAGAGACGGTGACCGTGTTTTCCAGCGCCTGGTGTGCCAGCGTTTTCACCGCGTTTTCTACGGCCGCTTTGGCCTGGTCGGTTTTAGGGCGAAACTCTTTTTGCAACAATGAATTAAATTCATCGCTGGTATAAGCCCGCACCACGGGTTTGCTGTGCTGCTCAAATTGCTGGCTCATGGCTGTTCCTCCACGTCAGTGGCAGTGTGCGTAACGTCAGGCTCGGGTTGTTTGGGGGCCTGGGTGAGGGACTGCAACAGCAGAGGGTTTCTCAGTACTTTGGTAATCAGCTCCTCGGCACCGCTTTTGCCATCCATATAGGACAGCAGGTTTGACAGCTCGGTGCGGGCATCAAGCAGTTGTTTGAGCGGTTCCACCTTGCGTGCGATTTCGGCTGGCGAGAAGTCGTCCATGCTCTCAAACACCAGCTCTACGTTGATCTTCCCTTCGTCGTTGAGGGTGTTTTCAACCGGGAATGCCACACGCGGCTTGAGCGACTTCATGCGGTCGTCAAAGTTATCGATGTCGATTTCCAGAAACTTGCGCTCTTCCAGACCCGGCTGCGGCTCCAGCGGTGTGCCCACCAGGTCCGCCATCACGCCCATCACAAAGGGCAGCTGGATTTTGCGCTCCGCGCCGTAAATCTCAACGTCGTACTCAATTTGCACGCGGGGGGCGCGGTTACGCGCGATGAATTTTTGCCCGCTGCGAGATTTCATCAATGCCATTGGTTACTCCCTGACTCCATGTTAATGCGGATGGTTAACGCTGTTTCAGCACGCTGCTGTGCCGCTGCCTGGTTAGCTCTCGTTGTCCTTGCCTCCCGTGCCAAATAGGGTTTCCAGCTGGCGCAGGCCGTCCGGTGCCAGATTGCTCACTATCTGCAAAAAGTTCAGGTTGATGACCTTTTGCAGCCGCTCAATCATCAGCGGTGCCGGGTGACTTGGCTCATAACGCACAAAGTAGTCCTTCACTTTCTCCAGCAGATGGATGGCGTCTGCCCGGGACTGAACCTGACCAAAACCAAACTCCACCGGCGGCAGCGTAAGCGTGTCGTCGGGTAACCCTCGGACCTCAGGCGAAAGAATCAGGTCCGGTTCGGCGTCGTGCGTCTGCGTGTGACGGGCGCTGGCGATGGCCTGAGTCAGCGTGCTAAAGCCGCTTGTCAGCAGGGTCATGTCTGCCAGTGCGCCATCCCCCAGGTGCAGATGAATGGCGTGGCGCAGCTTGCCCAGCGTGTCGTTTATCGGGTCGATAACCGCAAGGCTGGCATGATGCGGGTTGCTCAGTTCATTGCGCAGGCGCGCCAGGCCGTCCGGGTAGCCGGGCAACTCCTGTTTTGAGCCGTCGAGCAAGGCGCAGGCATCGCGCAGCGACAGTTCGCTGCCGCTACTTTTAAACAACGTGGCGCCGCGTACCGCCTGGGTAAGCTGTGAGCTGTCACCAAGCCAGGCCAGGGCGTTGATGCGAAAAAACGGATCGCGCTCGCCTTCGCTTTCCAGTTGCGGATAAAGCGCGTGCCAGTAGCGCTCAATGGCCTGGTAGATAAGCTGCAAGCCGTCGGCGTAGCCCTGTAGCCCGCGCACCTGGGTCCAGGCGAGCGTGAGGTAAAACATCACTCTTAAATCTTTGGTGCGGCTAAACAGGCCGACGGCGGTGCGCTCAACCGCTGCCCAGTCGGGGGCTTCTGCCGGGATAATCGTGTCGCCAAACTGCTGTTCGGGTTTACCTGCGGCCAGCTGTTCGAGCTTCATAAACTCGGCGTCATATTCGAGATTTGCACCGCAGCTGTTTTCAGCGCTGACCGGTGCCAGCAGATGTTCAGTGGTCATTGCGGTTGCTCCCTAATCAAACATTTGTCCGTAGTGCTCCGGGCGGGCATCCGTCATGCCGTCGGCCGGAGCAAACAGGTGGTGAAACAGCTGTACCGTGAGGTTGCCGCTGTGGACCCAGGCATCAAACGGCGCGCCAGATGCGCTACAGCGCCACCAGATACTGGCGTAACGCTGCGGGTCAAACGCCTCAAGCCATTCATCCGCGTCCTGTGGTGTGCCGTCCTGCTCGCACTCGCTGGGCAGTAGCTGGCCCAGCGCCTGTAAGGCCTGGTCAATGCGTTCCACCGAGTGGCCGTGGCGCACGCCGGGGCGCAGCACCTGGGCCAGTTCGCCGCACAGCGCAGGAGCCTGCACCAACAGCCCGTGGTGCCAGTGCTGCGGTGCAATCTGCCACATCGCAAACAGCGGATAGTGGCGGCCTACGCGGTCATGCGACGGCATCAGGCAACCCATCTGCACCTGTGGCGTGCCGAGGGTGGCCGGAAGAATGAAGTGCCACAGCGGCGCACCGCTGAGCGAATAACGCGTGCGATGGGCGCTGGCCACCTGGCGTGCCGCAAGCCCTGACTGAAACCAGTGCGCCCACTGATTGACCAGCGTGGCGGGCAGGCCGCGCTGCACAAAATCACCGTTACCGGGGATTTTGCCGTACCAGCCGATAGTGCTGCCGGTCGGTGTCTGTGCGTGTTCATCATTCAGGTTCATCATTCCTCCCTACGGGCAACTGAAGGCGATGGGCTGGAAAGGGTTACGCACGCTGTGTGGCGTAAACTCCAGCACGACACGGTGGCCTTCCAGGTCGAACGTCACCGTTTGGGTGAGCGATGTGCGGCTGCGCGCACGCGTTGCTTTATCCATCAGCCGGTGTAACGCCCAGTCGCCGGAGGTGGTCAGGTTGGTCGTTTTGCCGTCGGCCAGGTCGAGTTGCAGGCTCACCTGGTTGGTGTTGCCCGTGCCAGGCCAGCTCACCACGGTTGGCACAATCGGGCCGTGGCTGTAGCGCAGCACCTGCCCGTCGAGGTTGAGCGTCATATTGAGAATGTCCGCATCCATGCTCACGGGTTTGAGGGTCAGCGTGTAAGACGGGGTCTGGCTGCGGCCGTTAAACCAGGTGTCGCGAATGACGCGTGCCTGCTGGAATGAGCGCAGCATACCGCTGCCGCCAGCCAGCGTTTTACCGTCTACGCCGGGGTTAAAGCGCCATGCTGCGCGTGACGTATCGACTTTGCCTTCGAGGTTCTGGCGAAAAAAGCTGTCCATGATGCCGCTATCGGGAGCGAACATGCGGGCAAAGTCCTGGCTGGCGATGTCCAGAGAGGCGTTTTGCGCCAGCGGGTAGCGCCCGGCAATGGCCTGGCGGCAGAAGCTTGTCACTTCAAACCCGGCCCGCTTTTGTAGCCCTTCCAGCTCCTTTTGCTGCGAGTCGCTGCTTGCGCCCACCGCCAGTGACAGCATCATGTCCTTAAAGGGTTGCGGCAGGCGGCCTGCCTCTGCCTGAAGCGCCAGAATAACGTCGCCCGGTGGGGCGGCCATGCCGCTGTTGGCCGCGCTTTGTACCGCGATCAGGTAGTTGTAAAGCCCATCGGCCTGTTTGAGCACCGCATCAAAGGCGATGCTTTTGCTGCCTTCACCGCTGCTTTGCGCCAGTTCGATAATGGGAGCAAAGTGCTTAATGGCCACCTGTTCCGGCTGGTTTGACAGGTCACCGCCCGCTGACGCGCGCTCATCGTTCTGGCGCGAAGAGAACAGGTAGTCGAGCAGCCCGCTGTCGCTTTTTTCGTTTTTACTCAGCGCAACGCTGTTGTCTTTGCGCTCCTGCTCGTCGGTCAGCTTGACGTTGGCGACCACGTTAACCAGAAACTGGCGCAGCGGTGAGTCGCCAGCAGACAGCAGGCGTGCGGTGCTGATGCGCTGACTCAGGCTGGCAATGTTTTTAAGCCCAACGTCATCGAGTAGTGCATCCCAGGTGTTGATAAAATCCTGCATATACAGCAGGCGCACGGTCTTTTGCAGTTCCGCACGATTTTCGGGACTGAGTGCGCTTTCACTCACGTTCAGGACCCAGCCATCCTCGGTGAGCAGCGTTTGCGTGACATCGTCAATACGTTTGTTGAACGCCAGCCAGTAACCTCTGGGGGTGTACAGGCCAGGGATAGCGTCGGCGGCGAGCTTGCCGCTTTTGCGCTGGAAGGCAAGCTCCGCCTGGGCACCGGCGAGGTCGGTTAATGACACTGGTTTTAAGGCATTTTCCTTAAGGAGGATGCGCTTAAGGCGGCCATAAATGCGTACCGACAGCGGGGCTTCATTGAGGCGCTGTTGCGCTGCCTGTTCAAGCCGGGTGTTGCGCTGGTAAGGCGAGGCCTGCACACGCTCATCAAGCAGCGCTTTCAGGTGCGTTTCAAGCTGCTGCCACGCCGCCCGGGTGGTGGAGGCACTGGCGCTGCGCTGGAGGTTTAACATCACCCAGGTACGCAGGTATTTGCCGTCGTAGCGTTCGGCCTCATACATCATGCGGTAGGCTTTCAGCGCTTCAAAACTGAAGTCCGGATCGGCGCCAATGTCGTTGCGTAAAATAGAACTGACCTGCCAGGCAACAAAGGGAAGCAGCACATTTTTTAGCGCCTTCTGGTAGAGCGCATTGCCAGCGGTTTCCACCTGCGTGCCGCGGTACAGCCCCAACCGGTAGTCCAGCGGCGGCTCGGCGACCGTAAAGTGCTCGCTGTCTGCCACTGCCGCGAGGCGGTTCAGATAGGGGAGCAGGTCGAAGATGTCCTGGTGGCTGTACAGTTTCATCGTTTCACCCTGGCGTGCCAGCGGCGAGATGTGACTGTCCACTTCCTTGAGGTAGTGCTGGTTGTTGGTGTAGCTGGCATACCAGAACAGCGCCATCACCACGAACAGCGAGCCAAGCAACAGGTAGCCGACCCAGTGCACCGTAGCGTTGCGGTAGATCCACCAACGGTTATTGCTGGCGAGCGCCGATTCGCGAAACACCACGTCTTCCAGGAACTGTTTGACGAAATAGCTTTTGCCGTGGACCGCTGTGGTTTCCTCTGCTGTCTCGCCCTCAGCGCTGTCTGCACTGGCGCGCGGCGTGATATGCAGGGAGTCGTTCATTTCTGACATCATTTTGTCAAACGGCATACGGTCCTGGGTGCCGCTGGTGAAGTAAACGCCCCTTGGTGAAAAGGTGGCTTCAAAGCTTGAGGTGGCAAACAGCGTGTTCAGGTAATCCCCCAGCACCTTACGCACCTGGGCAAACGCCTGCGGGAACAGGTAGCCCTCACTGCGCAATTGCTGGTCTGGCTCTGCCAGCATGGTATTGACCAGACCGGCGTTAAGCCTCTCCATCAGCAGTGAAAAGTGTTTATCAAAGGCCGATTGCAGGGAAAAGTCGGCTTTCTGAGTGTCGCTGCGTGCAAACGTGAAACCCCAGATTTGGTTGCGCTGCTGTTTGTCGTACTGGCTGAACCAGGCCATAAAGCCGCGCAGCAGATCGACCTTACTGACCATGATGTACACCGGGAAGTCGATTTTTAGCGACTCGCGCAGTTCCACCAGACGCTTGTGCTGTGCCTGCGCCTGCTCGTGACGTTCCTGCGCGCTCCCGTTCATGAGATCGCTCAGGCTGACGGTCACGATGATGCCGTTAATGGGCTGACGCGGACGGTATTTTTTGAGCAGCCCAACGAAGTTGCCCCATTCACGCGCGTCCTGCTCCGGGTGACTTTCTTGCGTGGTATAGCGCCCGGCAGTGTCCAGCAGTACGGCGTTTTCGGTAAACCACCAGTCACAGTGGCGGGTGCCACCAATACCGCGAAGCGCCGTTTTGCCAAAGCGGTCGGCCAGCGGGAAATTGATACCTGAACTGACCAGCGCGGTGGTTTTGCCCGCACCTGGCGCGCCAAGCAGTACATACCACGGTAGTTGATACAGGTACTGTCGCCCGAAGCGCTGCATCCAGCCTGGCAGGAAGCGCCAGCCAGGCTGGTGGCTAAAGCGCGCTTTTTTCAAAAGCCGCGTGGCTTCTTCAAAACGCTCCACCAGTTTGGGGTCGTCAGCGTTGGCGTTCTCCCCAGGCTGTGCCTGCGTCATCTGCCCGAGCATGCTGCGGTTACGCCACGCACGCCAGCCTTTGCCAATAAGCTTTATCAGCAGCCAGAGTGCGCAGATAGCGATAATGGCAATCTGGCGGTTAAGCGACGATTCCAGCGGACGGTAATCCCCGATGGACACCCACGGGCCGATAAACCAGATAATCATCGAGATGGAGCCGATGCCGACCATGCCCCACATAAAACGGCTGCCGATGACAGAAATCAATGAGCTCAGCATTAGTTTTCTCCCGACGCAGACGACGTGAACTTAGGTGCCAACTGAAGGGTGATTTCCACCCGGCGGTTGAGTGCTTTATTGGCCCGGTTGCTGTTCGGTGCCAGTGGCTCCAGTTCACCTTTGCCTTCAATCATCAGGCGACCCGGATCGCGCAGTGTCTTTTTCAGCAATGAACTGACCGAACCGGCGCGCTCCAGCGACAAGTCATAGTTAGAGGCAAAGCGGGTGCTGCGAATCGGATCGTTGTCGGTGTAGCCGACGACCAGCACTTTTCCTTCGATTTGGTTCAGCGCCTGGGCTACACGCACGATGATGGGGCGATAGTTATCGCGCACCACGGTGGAGCCTGAGTCAAACAGGCCGTCGCCACGCAGGATGACAATGCTTTGCTGCTCTTCGTCACGCACGCTGACCAGTCCCTCGCGAATTTCGCGCTCAAGATACCTACGTAGCTCGGCCAGCGCCGGAGCCGGTGCGCTCGGTGCGGCCGGTAGCTCGGCTGCGCGCACTTCCGGTAGCTCCAGCTGGTAAATAGAGGCAATCACCGGCGTAGAGGCTTCGCCCAGCCGCCAGTCCAGCGAGATAAACCACAGGCACGACAGCAGACCCAGCAGCGCCGCGCAGGCCCACAGCGGTAGCATCGGACGCCAGCGCGTCTGGTCAACCGGCAGGTCGGTCGGATGAGGCGAAAGAGGCGGTGGGTAGCTGCCGCGCACGGAGTCAATGATTTGCGCCAGACGCTGGCGCAGGGTCTCAAGCTGTGAAAAGCCGTTGTCGATAATGTGATAGCGGCCCTCAAAACCCAGCAGCAGGCAGAAGTTAAGCAGTTCCAGCAGGTGGAGATTCTTCTGCGGCTGCTTCGACAGGCGCGCCAGCAACTGGAAGAACTTCTCACCGCCCCAGGTTTCATTGTGAAAAGAAACCAGCAGCCCGTTACTCGACCAGACGGTGTTTTTGCCCCATGGCGTGAGCATTGCGGCTTCATCAAGCGCAGTGCACAGGCAGTAGCGTGCGCCAATCAGCACCTCGTAAGGCACGCCTGCCTGTTGGCCGCGCACTTCGAAACGACGAATGTCGTCAATCAGCGTCTGACGCAGCTTTGCCGGGTCGGGGTGCGCACTGCGATAACGGATGGCCGGGATCATGTTGAGCAGCGGGTTGGCTGCCATCACCAGTGGGTTATCAACCCACACCTGGGCCGGGCGTGGCGTTGTTTCGCGATTATTTTGTGATGAAGTCGTTTGCATGAAACTGTCCTGTTTCCTGAGCGTAACGCCGCCAGATTACGAATGGCGAATCGCCCAAAACTCCATATTCAACCCGGGAAAATCCCCGGCCAGGTGGAGCGCAAACGCCCCCGATTTGCTGAGTTTGTTCCACAACTCGCCGCCGCTCTCCAGCTCGAAGTAGCTGTACCCTGCGTGATAGGGCAACTGACGTGGCGCTACCGGAATGCTGCGCAAACTAATGCCAGGCAATTGCAACTGCACGAGGTCGCGGATGCTGTTGACCGGCGCCACTTTGAGTTGCGCCGGGAAGTGCGTGCGCAGCATCTCGGTCGGGACATCGGCATTGACCGCAATGACGAAACCGAATTCGCGAATCATGCTGGCGTGCGGGATAGTGGCAATGTTCAGGCCGTGGGAGCGTTCGACCAGCGGTAGCTGAATGGCGTTTTCCTCAAACACAATGGAAAGCCCCTGGCGCAGCCGGTTCATCAGCTCGCCAAAGCAGGTGGCGAGGTCGTCGTGGTCATACACCGGCAGCACCTCCCCGGCGATGCGCGCCGGGGTGAAGGTCATTAGCTCGCTGGCAAGCGCCAGCCACTCGGCGAACAGCCTTTCCGGGTGCCAGTGGTTGCTGTGAGAAGCGTGATGCGAGATGCCAATAAAGCGGTTGATAAGCTGCAACATCATAAAATCCGACGTTTCGGAAATGCCGCCGCGTCCGGTCTGCATCAGTCGTGCTCCCAGGTGCTGGCTGCGCTGTTGCAGCAAACCCAGCACATCGGTCATAAAAGCACTGAGCAGCGGGTTGCGCTGGCAGGAGAGCGTGGGCGCAATGTAGTCGGCGTCAATTTTCAGGCTGTTATCAGCGCTACGCTCCAGTACCCGCAGCACGCCAATGGCGCACCAGTCGGCGGTGAGTTCACTTTGCGTCATCAGTTGCAGGCGCATCTGGCCAAACTGTAGCTCGGCACTGCCAACGGCCACCGCATTCATATCTTCCACTTCCGCTTCATAGGCGACGTAGCGGGCAAGGGAGTCGGCCGTATTGCTAAACGTGACCTGGCGGCTACCGACGCGCTGGACCGGCAGGGCGAGCATCACGTTGGTGGTGTTTTTCCCTTCGGGTATGCTCAGCGGGCGTGGCGCTTCGCTGGCCCCGCTGAAGGAAAAATAGCTGCCATCAGGCATAATGCCGCTGGCGGCGTTCAGGGCAATATTCCCCATGCGCAGCGCATTTTCGTCAATCTCAAGGCGAGTGAAGCCCCAGTAATATTGCTGTAGCGCCATACCCCACGAGCGAATAAGGTGCTCAAGGTAGTTTTCTGATTGTTGAAAATGATGCGGACGCAGGAACATCCCTTCCGTCCAGACAACTTTATGCTCGTGTTTCATTAAGCAGTCCTTGCCTTGCAATATTAATTCACCAGCGGCCGCAGGGTGCAGGGCTTCCCCGTTCCAGACGGCAGCGTGAATCAGACGTTATTTCTTTTTTTATTCTGGCTTTGCTTTTTCGTCACGACGGGGGTCGATACGCAGCCCCTGTCCGTCAGCAATGAGCGTGATTTCCTGTGGCGGCTGGTCATCGACCCAGAATTTATAAAAGGGCGCTTTTTCCGGGTTATCTATCGCTACGGCAATTCGCCAGACTTTATTTTTTAAATTCTGAAATTCACCGGTGACACCGATGTAATAACGCTCATCTGTTTTTTTACCACTCAATTTTAGTGTTTCACTGTCTGGCAATAAAAACAGGGGTTCGCTGTCGATAAGATTATTTCCCAGCACGGCTTTGGGATTGTCGTGCAGTGAAAAATAATCAGCATTCATAAATGCGGTATCGGAGCGCAATTTAAATATATTTATTTTCAACGGCACTGGCTGCCCGGCGGCGTTGATGTTGGCCTCGCGTGTAGCACGCAGCGTTAAGTTGTAATACGCCTGCGCCTGCTGTTCGCCCTGAGGTAGCTGGACCTCAGGTATGTTGTTTACGCTCGGTTTTGAGCATCCGAACAACAGTGTGATGAAAATGAGGGTATACCGCCATTTTCCCTCAAACGTAACCATAGCCTCTCCTTGCCTGAACTATCATTGTTACCGGAAAACCGCTCCGGTTACGACATAATGACAATCGGGCACGCGCTGGGTAATACGCGCGCCCCGCAAATATTGGTTAAGTTTTGCTGCGTCAGGTCGGTTAATCGCGTGGCAGGTGCGCCTGCCAGTAAGACCTTGCCTGAGCCGGTAATATGACGCGATATCGCTGCGACAGTACCGGAGGCTACGCCGCCGCATACGCCAGGCGCATCACCAAAGGTTACCGGGATGATGGTTAATAAATTATGTGCCGGCACTCCGCCAAATAAAATATGCAGAATGTTGGGCAGGGCTAACAGGCCCAGCCCGATATTCGGATAGGCAATCGGAATGGGAAGCGGCGGCGTCAGACACACGTCGGGTAGCGCCAGATCCAGTCCTCCAGCCTGACAATTTGCAAACATCGCTCTGCTCCTTAGTTAGCCCACGTGAATTTGTTCGGAATCAATACGGGTAATGTCTTTCGCACTGATAAGCGTATTGCGCGCGTGCAGGCGCAGATAATCCTCGGCCTGGTAGTCGAGTTGCCCGGCACGCACATGTTCAGTCTGTTTGACCTGGCGAAACAGCGTCTGGCTGAGTTGCGTCACGGTTTGCCAGACCGACTCGCAGCGGTTGCCGACCCAGCGACCAATGCCGACGCGGGCGCTGACTTCCTCTCCCTCGAACTCAAGCGTGTCGATGGCACAGCGGCCACGTTCGGCGGTCATCTGTAAATCCTGGCCTGACAGGGCCAGCTGACGTTCGCTTTCAAGCGTGAGTGAACCGCCGATGGTCGAAATACACAAAGAACCGTTAACGCCAATGTGTGAGAGATTTTCCGGGCTCGCCCGCTCCAGCACGGCCAGCAGCCACAGTGTGTCGTTATCTGACTGGACGATGAGAACGGTATCCCCCAACTCGGGTGTCAGCAGGCAGCTTGCCGCCCGGCGGCAGGTCCAGCCAAGACCGTTGCTTTCCACTACAACGTTGCCGTTGGGGGAAATATCCACCACCTGACCGCTGCTCTGTTGAGGCAGGTGGACAGGTAAAGCATGTGAGGCGTGTGCTGTATTCATATTTTTTCCTTTTCGGACCTTAGCGATAGCTCGCCTGCTGCGACAAACTCCAGTTTTCCGCTTCAAGCAGGTCGGGGTCGTTTTCCAGAATCTCGGTTTTGTCACCCCAGCGCGTATCAGCCGTGACGGCGCGGTGAAACTGGGTGCGCGCCAGGCTTGCGCCTTCAAAGCTGGCACCACTGATGTCAGCACGGGTAAAGTCAGCGCCGTCGAGACGGGCGTCGGCAAACGCGGTGCCTGGCGCCTGGCTGCGGGTAAAAATTGCCTGTACCAGTTGGCTGCGGGTGAAGTTGGTGGCCGTCAGCGTGGCATCTATCCATGCCGTGTGGTTCAGCAGGCTGGCACTGCAATCGGCATGGGCAAGATTGGCCCCCACAAACTGGGCGTAGTCGGCCTGCACTTCGTTGAGGTTAGCGCGCTGTAGAGACGCGCCGTGGAACAGGCTACGGTGCAGCACCGCCGAGGCAAAATTTGCCTCATCAAGCGTGTTGCGGGTAAACAGGCATTCGGTAAGGACCATGCTGCTGTAGTCCACGCCCTGTTGCTGGCACTCAAAGAAGTTCACCTGCTCAAAACGGGTGCGTGTGGGGCGATAGTGGCGCAGATCGAGCCGGTGGAAGGTGGTTTTCACCAGCTGCGCGTCGGTGAAGTCACTGTCATCAAGCGTAACCGCGCTGAGGGCGCATTTACTCAGCTGCGCGCGCTGAAAATGGCTGTTGTGCAACGGGCAGCCCACGAACTGGACTGCGCGCGCCTGAATGTCACTGAAGTCCGCATGTTGCAGATTGTTTTCACTGAAAATCAGGGTGCTTAATACCGCTCCGGTAAAGCGCGTGTGAGGCATGTTGCACTGGCTAAAGCTGGCGTGGGGAAGCTTGCTGTGTGCCAGCGTGGCATGCGCCAGGTTACAGTCGATGAACAGGCTATGTTCGAGATTGCAGCCGCTTAAGTCTGCCCCCTCAAAGTCCACCTGGCGGAAAATACCGCCAGCCAGAGCGACGCCTGCCAGATTGATTGCGCGCAGCGACAGGTTTTCGATGAGTTCGCCTGCCTGAACGCGGCGTTGTAGCTGGGCTGCATCCATATCCATCATCACTCAACTCCTTTGTAGAGAGGATAGATTTTGGCTTGCTTGAGCCAGGCGTTGTCCATGCGCGTGGTGTCGTCGGTCTGCGCCTGGGAGATGTCGGCGCGAAACAGATTGGCACCGGTGAAATCACTGCCGATAAGCCGCGATTTTTGTAACCGGCAGCCCATCAGGCTGGACTGGCGCAGGCTGGCATCCTCCAGACGGGCGCGGATAAACAGGGTGTCGCTGGCCTGCATCAGGCACAGGTTAGCGCCGTTCAGCTCCGCCTCTGACAAATCGCAGTTCTCCAGTTGACAGAAGCTCAGGTCCGCCTGCGCCAGTGGGGTTTGTCGCAGGCTACACTGGTGCAGTATGGCGTGGTTGAAACTCGCCTTTTCCAGTGAGGTTGCGGCAACGAACGCGCAGTTTTGCAGCCGGGCGTAACTGAAATCGCTCTCACTGGCAGCACAGCGGCTTACCGAGCAGCGCTCCAGATGCGCCTGGGTAAAGACCGCGCCGGTAAGCTGGCTGTCGGAAAAGTTACATTTATGCAGCCGTGCCCCGGTCAGTACCGCGTTCTCCAGCGTGCAGTCCGTGACGATAACGTTATTGAGCATGGCGGCGCTAAACTGGCAGTCAGTGAATGCGACGTTATCAAGCACCAGGTCACTCAGTGTGGCCTGTGCGAAGTTACAGCGTTCGAACTGCGCGCCTTCGCTGATAAGCCCGTTAATCGTGCTACCGCTGAAATCACAATCGCTACAGTTTGCCAGTGCCAGCGTTGTGTCGTGGAGCACGGCGTTACGTAGCGACGTGCGGTGTAACTGCGCGCGTGCCAGCAGGGTTTGGGTCAGAATGGCGTTATCCAGAATGGTTCCGTTGAGGTCGGCATTTTCGAGCATCGCACGGGTCAGGTTGGCTGCGCTGAAATCAAGGCCAGAGAGGTCGGCGCCGGTCAGATCGCAACCGGTGAAATCACGCTCCTGAGCCAGTTGATGGATAACCCACTGACGTAGTTCGCTTCTGCGCGGCTCTTCCAGGCGCGGGGCAGCATCCTGACCGGTGACGCCCAGGCGGTAAACCTGATAAAGCTGTTCTTCCTGGCCAGGTTGCAGTTCGCCTTGTTGCTCGCGCACCGCGTCGCGCAGCTTATAGAAAACATCCGGTCCGGCCGGGCGTTGCTCGGCGTAGGCCGCATGCTCAGCAGACAGGCGGCGGTTGGCCTGCTCCATCGCTTCACTTTTTGTGGTGCGCGCGCGTTCTTCAAGCTGCGCCATAAAGCCGGGCAGCTGAGCAAGCGTTGGGTGCTCGACGGTAGGGGCCGTTTTTACGCTGTCCGGCAAGGGGCGATTGACGGCCACCAGACGCTGCTCCATATCCTGGTAAATGGCTTGCTTGCTCGTTTGCAGGTTCTGCTCCAGCGGGCTTGTCGGCGGTGGTGCCATGTCGGTGTCTATCCATGCGCCGATGGCGTCTTCCGGCAGAAGTTCATCTTCCTGGAAGGCATAGACCGCCCCTTTTTCTTTATCGCTGCGTTTTATCCACACATCGCGGTAATGGCTGAGCGGCCGCGGAGTGGCCAGCGACTCCAGCGCCGGCATCAGCATGTGAACATTGTGTGCATCGTCTTCTTCAACCGGAGTGCTGCCGTGGTAGACCAGAATCATTTTCTCAAGGTGCGGCAGGAACCAGACGGTGGTGAGTCCGAGCGCGATTTCGCTAAGTTGCTCCTCACCTTTTTGTGTGGCATGCATGAAACAGCGCGCGTGCCAGTCAGGCAGTTTCCCCTCCAGCAAGGCTTTGTGGGGATGCATATTTTGGATACGGTATGGCAGGCCGGGGGCCAGCGTAGACGCGTCGTCCCACTGCTGGTCTCGTGATGCCATGTTAAACAGGCGCGGACTGGCATCAGCAGCAAAACCCTGCATGCCCTGTTTTATCCACTCTTCATCATACTGGCTGCCCATCAAGGCCTGACGGGCCGGGTGAGTGATATCAATAGCATCAAAACTGGCGGGAACGATTTGCTGCGTAGGCGACGTCAGGCGCGAGTCCGGTGCTTCGATATTTGGCAGTGGGCGAGGGCGGCGGCCGTCGTCTTCTGTCGCAGCGCCCATGCCGAGTGGGTTGTCAGCACAGGCGGGGCCGCCCCAGGTTCTGCGCCAGTCCAGCGGCAATGAGGTAAACGGGCGCGCAGCAGAAGGATGCTCACCGAGCCATTCCCTGTCCCCGGAAACAATGAGCGACTTTTGTTTATCACCCAGTGCAATGCTGACGCGACAGACGTTTTGCTCAAGCCAGTCGTGCGGCCATGCGTGACCAGTGGCAAGAAACTCAGCAAAGTGTTTTGGATAAGCCAGGTCAATAATACCGCCGCTTGCCGTTAATTCATTTTTTGCCAGCGGCCACAGTTCTGTTTCGGGGCGCAGCAACGGTTTATCACCCATATCCACCAGGGCGAGAATGGCAACACCAAGCCGGGATACACCCTGCTCGTAATAAGGTCGATGCAAAATTCCAAGACGCAACGGTTTGATAATTTTCATTATCAGCAGCCTCGCAACTATATTGCTTCCCAGCCCACTCAGGCGATGAGGTCAATCCTTTTTTGGCAATATGCCGCTCCGGGTAGACTATTGCGCCAGGCAATAGTCCCCAGAAATGCTCGGTTATTGATTGCCATTAACAATGGCTACCGACAAATATCTACAGATAAAGCACTAAGTCTTTGTCATTTAATTCCAGTTCACCAATGTTAATCTGCCGTTTAAATATTTTAAGGACCGTGTCGTCACTTAATATTTTCGCGCTGCTGACATGCATTAGTGCAGGGCGTGACTTAATTTCAAATTGCGTTGAGTCAATATGCATACCGCGAACACGGATATCGCAACCTATGGCCTGGACGCGTTTCCCGGCGGCAAACACTTTCAGCGCCGTGACTTCAAGGGCATCTGGCGTTACTGAAATGGTATTGGTCGTCGGCATGGTCAGTATGGTGGGGGCAACGGTAGTGATGGTTTGCGCCACTGTCGTTGACAGGTTGCTACTGTAGGTTTGCATCACATCGCCCATAACGCTTTCCATGCTGGTGCCCTGAATGAGCACATTCATGGCGTTCTCAACCGAGATATCCATGTTGCGTTCAGCGTGCATCTCGAAGCTTTCGCTGCCTGGCGCATCTTCCAGAAACAGGCTGTTGGCATTGGCAATGCTGCCATCCTTGGAGCGGCTCATGATGCCCATACGGGTCGCCCTGGCCGGGAGATCCCACGGCGGCATGTTGTCATCGTTGTAAACACGGCCGGTTATCATTGGGCGGTCCGGGTCTCCGTTGACAAAATCGACCACCACTTCTTCACCCACTCGGGGGACCTGTATGCCGCCGTATTGCCAGCCTGCCCAGTTGCTCGACACCCTGACCCAACAAGAGCTGGTTTCATCACCTTTACCGTAACGGTCCCAGCGGAATTTGAGTTTCACCCGGCCATAGTTGTCGGTCCAGATGCTTTCACCTTCCGGTCCGGCCACTTCTGCTGTTTGCGGGCCGTGAGTTTTAGGCCATGCGGTTTTACGCTTTGGTCGCCACTGGGTGGTGGCGGGCAGCACGACAAATTCTGTGTCGTGGCGGCTTTCGTCACTCTCGTTGCTGGAATAGCTGCTTTCCTGGAAAAAATAGCGCGCGGCGATGGTCATATATTCGCGGTTATCTGACTCACGCGGCGCGTTGTCCAGCATAAAGCGATAGCCCGGTGCGAGACCCAGGGAGGTGGTGTGGCCATTGATGATTTCGTGGTTGGCCTCAAATTCCTGCTGGCGCACGCGGGTGTAAAACTGGCCGTGACTTGCGTCGGTATAACAGCCCGGCCAGTCGAAGATCTCCGCTTTTTCTCGCGCGTAAGATGCCGGGTTGCGGCGGTTTTCCTGCAAGTTAGCCCGGGGTTTACGGAAATCGTAATCATCCATGCTGTACATGCTGGGAGTAATCATATCGCAGACGTTCCACTGATTAATCGTGGCTGCGTTTTCGGTCAGGCCGCCTTCGGTCAGGCGATAGGTTAGTGTGGTGTAGCCATCAAGATTATCGTGACGCTGCGGTGAGTCTGCGAGCACCAGCGTGTGGCCATCAGCCTGGTGGGTAAAATAGAAGTAAATACCTTCGTGTTCCATCAGGCGGCTAATAAAGTCGTAGTCACTTTCCTGATACTGAACGCAATATCCCCACTTCCTGTAGTGATAAGTTAACCGGTTATCTATGGTGATTTTATAAATGTTTAAAATCTCAGTGATAATATCTGGAACACTTTTTTCCTGAAAAATCCGACAATCCTGGTTTTGCGTTAAATACCACAGCGTTGGGCGCAGAGTGACGTGGTAGCGGTAATAGCGCTCTTCAGACTCTTCTCGCCCGGCCAGCGTCATTCTGGTGATGTTTCCATTCAGGTATCTCACCGGGGCGCTATTATCATCAATGGCGATTGTGAATGATTTACCCAACTGCGCTTTAAGATCGAGCGTGTTTTTTGAACACAGTAACGCGACATCCAGTTCATATATTTCAGAAAGACGCTCTTCGCCGGTTAATGAGTGAAACAGCAAAGGCTCAGTGACGTCGGTAATCTGTTGTGCAACAAAAATACGTTTTAAATTCAGCATCTTTGTGTCCATACGTTAGTAACAGATAGTTTTTCCTCATCCAGAAATATCAGGATGCTTTCAGAAGGACTATTAAGAAAAAGCAAAAAAATAACCTTCTTTTTTGTGTGGCTGAACATATTCCCTTCTAAAGAGTAAGTCAAATATCAGGTGGGAAGGCGATATTTTTTATTCTGATTTTTTTTGGCTGCTTTTTTTAACTTTGCTGGTGACGGATTTTTTCCCAGGAATTTTATTTGTTCAGGCATTTTATTTTCTTATTTAATATGTGCCTTGTCACAAATTAAACAGCTATAACAATTAACTGGCGGGGGAGTTAATCGGGTCTGTTCTGTACCAACAGAATACTTACTGGAAGCCATGTGTTGCATAATAGTTCTGACATGATAATGGGGCGGGTATGTTTTTTTTGCCAAAGTATAACGGTGTGTTTTCTTATGTTAGTAAGTATAACCTGATGATTATGTGTGCATTGCAATAATTTTGATGAAATAAACGCGCTCGCGGTTATGGACATTGCAATTATTTTCTTATTTTATGTGTTCAAAATTCTTATGGTGAAGAAATGTTGTTTGAGTAGTGAAATTTTTTGCAGGTTAAGTATGCGTCAGATCTATTGTTCGCTAATGTGTTTAATGTTGTCGTTAAATTTTTCATGGTATAGATCAATAACGTTATTTTTATGCAGGGAATGGACGGCCGATAAAAGTTGATGTCAGCACATAAAATACATCGAGGTTGTATGGTTGGCCGTGTGCAGATGGCTGTTTTTTTTGGGGTTCAGATAGCATAAATAAATAAAATCCATGTTATCAATCACAGTCTGTAATTTAATTTTTCATTCTGTCGGAATAAAATAAATAAAAATTGTGCTGCACATCACGCCAGAATTTTTCATGGTTAACAGCCCTGGGGGGCATAACGCATCCAGCGGGGAGACCTAAGTGGAGATGTTAAGGGGGAAAACCTGGATTAAGGCAAACGCTAAACCCGCAATCGGGTCTCGTGCTTCGGTGCTTTTACCGGTTATAGCGCAAGGCTGGCAGAGATAAGGTTAGCATGGCAGCTCTGCGCGCCCTGAGAGGTGGCTCGATGAGCGTACTCGCTTTGAAGCTAATTAGCGCGATGCAGCATAAGGTGAGGGCGCGGCCCGGGCTTAACCGGCGGGTGCATACGGGAGAAGCAGAAAGCTGCTGACAGGCAAAGCCCGCTTTGCCCGATAACACGCCCGGGGGACGGGCGTATTGCTTACCAGCCGCTGTCGTTTTGCGCGTCTCTCCAGATGTGGGTAAAGGAGCCGCAGCCAGTAAAACGCAAAAACCCAGCCATAAGGCTGGGTTCTTTAATTCGTGGTGCCCGGACCCGGAATCGAACCAGGGACACGCGGATTTTCAATCCGCTGCTCTACCGACTGAGCTATCCGGGCAACGGGGCGCATTAAACCGTAAAGTGCTGCGAGCGTCAATGACTTTATCTGTAAGGTCGCGCGTTTGCCGCAATTATGCACAATGGAGAGGCGCTGCGCCTTGCACCTGGTGGGGAAAACTGCCAGAATCGCCCAAATTTTGAGTTATTCCTTATCACGGACAGCGCGCTATGGCCCGACAGGTTTCCCAGACTGAGATTTTTTTCCGTCGACTCGGCCGGTTTTGCGCGTGCTCAACACTCTCCTCTTTTTTGCTCACCATGCGGTGAGGCAACTCAGGCTCGCTGCAGGACAGCAGTAAAACCAGACGCGTTCTGTTTTTACTGATGTCTGGCGGTCGCAGCTGGTTACCAGTCGGCCTTTCCTGACCTGCACCTGGCGCCCCGGCGCCTGTACTTGTGCCAGTGGCACTCCTTTATCCTTGATTGTCGGGGGATGTGGATTAGTGAAATCGTTAAATATTGCCGCGAGCCATGCGCTGCATGCTGTACTTACCACTCATCGGCGCGTCGTTGGGCTTGATGAGACTGACTTTACCGACGTTGCCGCGGTAGTGGTGTCCCAGGCTGACAGCCGCAGCGGCATTCTCACCTTGTTGCAGCGCACGGGCTTTATGCTGCCGGTTTTCCTTTATAGCGAGCAGCCACAGGCGCTGCCCACGGGCATTAAAGCGGTGATAACCGGCGGCGAGCAGGACTTCCTGGCGCTTGAAGCGGCGGCGTGTGAATACGAGTCGGCGCTGCTGCCGCCGTTTTTTGACACGCTCTATCAGTACGTGGCGATGCGCAACGATACCTTTGCTTGCCCGGGCCACCAGCACGGCGAGTTTTTCAAAAAGCACCCGGCTGGGCGCTGGTTTTATGATTTCTTTGGCGAGAACATTTTCCGCGCCGATATGTGTAATGCTGATGTGAAGCTGGGTGACTTGCTTATCCACGAAGGTTCGGCCAAAGACGCGCAGAAATTTGCCGCGAAGGTGTTCAACGCCGATAAAACCTGGTTTGTGCTCAACGGCACCTCAGCGGCCAATAAAGTGGTGACAAACGCGCTGCTGACGCGCGGTGACCTGGTGCTGTTTGATCGCAACAACCATAAATCTAACCATCACGGCGCGCTGTTGCAGGCCGGAGCCACCCCGGTCTATCTGGAAACGGCGCGTAACCCGTTTGGCTTTATCGGCGGCATTGACAGCCACTGCTTTGACGAGCGCTGGATTCGCGAGCGTATCCGCGAGGTTGCCCCGGAGCGTGCCGATGCACCGCGCCCGTTTCGCCTGGCTATTATCCAGCTTGGCACCTACGACGGCACCGTCTACAACGCGCGCCGGGTCGTGGACGCTATCGGCCCGCTGTGCGACTACATTTTGTTTGACTCGGCGTGGGTGGGCTACGAGCAGTTTATCCCGCTGATGGCCGACTGCTCGCCGCTGTTGCTGGATCTTAAGGAAAACGATCCGGGCATTTTTGTGACTCAGTCGGTGCACAAGCAGCAGGCGGGCTTCTCGCAGGCTTCGCAAATCCATAAAAAGGACGATCATATTCGCGGCCAGGCGCGGTTTTGCCCTTACAAGCGCCTCAATAACGCCTTTATGCTGCACGCTTCCACCAGCCCGTTTTATCCGCTATTTGCTTCGCTGGAGGTGAACGCCAAAATTCATGAAGGGGAGAGCGGCCGCCGCCTGTGGGCCGAATGCGTCGAGCTTGGCATTGAGGCGCGCAAGGCAATTCTCGCTAACTGCCACATGATTAAACCGTTTATTCCAGCCGAGGTAGCAGGTCGCCCGTGGCAGGATAGTCCGACCGAGATGATTGCCGTAGAGCGCCGCTTTTTTAACTTTGAGCCTGATGCCAAATGGCACGGTTTTAGCGGTTACGGGCGCGATGAGTACATGGTCGATCCGTGCAAGCTGCTGCTGACCACGCCGGGGATTGATGCCGAAACCGGTGAGTACGCAGAGTTTGGCGTGCCTGCGGCGATCCTCGCTCACTATCTGCGTGAAAACGGCATTGTGCCGGAAAAATCAGATCTCAACTCTATCTTGTTTTTACTCACGCCTGCCGAAACGCCGCAGAAGATGGCCCATCTGGTGGCGATGCTGGCACAGTTTGAGCAGCATATTGAAAACAACACGCCGCTTAGTGAAGTGCTGCCGAGCGTGTGGCAAAAATATCCGCTGCGCTATAAAAACTACACGCTGCGCGAGCTGTGCCAGGAGATGCACGACCTGTATGTAGGTTTTAAGGTGAAGGATTTGCAAAAGGCGATGTTCCGCCAGGAGAGCCTGCCGCCGGTAGTGATGAACCCGCAGGATGCCCACAGAGAGTTTATTCGCGGCAACGTTGAGCTTGTGCCCATTTCACAGGCGCAGGGGCGCATTGCCGCCGAGGGCGCGCTGCCTTACCCGCCAGGCGTGTTGTGCGTGGTGCCCGGTGAGCGCTGGGGCGGCGCCGTGCAGCGCTATTTCCTGGCGCTGGAAGAGGGCGTTAACCTGCTGCCGGGTTTCTCGCCGGAGCTACAGGGCGTGTATATCCAGACTGACGCAGACGGCATCAAGCGCCTGTATGGCAATGTGATAGTCGAGCGCTGACGTGTACCTGCGCCGCACGCGGCGGCGCAGGTGACCCTCAGTTCGTCCGGCGATAGCTGCGCTGGGCGTTATTCACTTTTTGCAGGTAGCGGCGCGACTCGGCAGACGGATGGCGCGTGGTCAGCGTCTGATATAAATCGCCTGGCTCCATTGTGTTAATGATGGAGAACGCGCGATTTTTATCGCTGTTAAACACCCGCAGCACGCTGCCCGCCCCGCCGTTATAGGCGGTAATGACCGCGTAGCGGCGCGAGGTCGGGTTGCTGATGCCGGACAGATACACGTTGCCAAGTATCGCCAGGTAGGCGGTGCCGGTATCAATGTTGCTGGCCGGGTCAAACAGGTAGCTGCGGCTTGGTTTGCCGCTTTTGCCCTGTGAGCGGAACACGTCCACGCCCGCAGTATGCTGCACCACCTGCATCAAACCCAGCGCGTCCGCATGGCTTACGGCATACGGGTTAAAGCTGGACTCCGTTTCCATAATTGCCAGAATCAGCGACTCGTCCACGCCGTATTTATTCGCCGCCTGGCGCACCATCGGCAGGAATTTATGCGCACGCTTGTTGAGGTGGTTCGGCACCAGGTTAAGCGTGATGCTGTAGATCACGTGTATCCCGCTGGTGCGTTTTTTCAGGCGGTTTTGCAACAACCAGTCGGCAAAGCGCCCGGCGCGCCACTCCCAGCGAATGGCTTCGCCGGTGTTATCCAGCACCTGACCGTACAGGAACGGCTCTTTGGAGATGTGGATGTCGTCGGCGTCGGAATACAAATCGATGCTGCCTGGGTCATCACCCATCAGTAACGTCAAAATAATCGCCTGGCGCAGGCGCGCCTGCGGATCGGTACCGGCGATGGTTTCAATGGTGATGGTCCCGGCTTCAAAGTTGATGTGGCTGCGGGTCTGGTAGCCGTCGGTGTATTTTACGTAGTCTTTGGGACCGGCGATAAGCACTTCATTAAAGCCCCAGATATTTTCAATGTTATGGGCAAACTGGCCCATCAGAATGTCAAAACCGTTGGTGTCCTTTACCCATGCGTCGTTGTAGTTATCCTTTTTTTTACCGGAGCAGGAAATAAGCAACGGTACTACCAGCGCCAGCGCGAAAAGTTTTTTCATGTTTTAGGAAATGCGAGTCAGTTTAGTCACAGGGGCGCAGGTGCCATTCATACGCCGCCCTGTTTACGTGATATCACAGCGTGCGGGCGGCGTGAGCATCTGGCATTTACTTTTCTGGCGGCGTGTAGCCTTCGATGTGAACGTCTTTTTTCTCGAACAGGAAATCAACCATAGCCTGTTCCAGCAGCTTGCGGTGCTCCGGGTTCATCATGCTGAGTTTTTTCTCGTTGATGAGCATGGTCTGGCGGGTTTGCCACAGCGCCCAGGCTTCTTTGGATATCTCGTTGAAAATGCGCTTACCCAGCTCGCCTGGATACAGCTGAAAATCCTGGCCTTCGGCGTCGCGCTGCAGGTAAGTACAAAAAATGGTTCGGCTCATTATGAATCCTCGTTAAATGGCGAAGCCGGGTGGCTCACCGGTTCGCTGCGTAACTGTTGCAACAGGCGCTCGACGGGAGCGGCCAGACCGACTGACGGCGGCCGGGCTAAGTTATACCAGAGACCCGCGCCCTCATCCATGCAGGCGCCTGTGCTGGACACAGAAAGCCACATCGGCACGATGTCCAGGTGGAAATGGCTGAACGTGTGGCGAAACGCAGTAAGCTGGGTGAGCGCAGGTGTAATACCACGCGCCTGTAACCACTCGCGCAGCGCGCCTTCGGTTTCAAACTGCGGGAAGCAAAACAGACCGCCCCACAGCCCGCTCGGTGGTCGCTGGGCCAGAAACACCTCATCACCGTGCTGCATTAAAAGAAAATAGCCCGTGCGCTCTGGTAGCGTCTGCTTTGGTTTTTTGCCCGGATAATTTGCCCAACTGCCCTGGGCGTAGGCTTCGCAGCCGTTATTAAGTGGGCAAAGCTCGCATTTAGGACGTGAGCGGGTGCAAACCATGGCACCAAGATCCATCATCGCCTGGTTAAAGCGCTCAACGCGTTTCGCTGGCGTGACGTCTTCACTGATTTGCCACAGGCGTTTTTCTACCTCTTTTTTGCCTGGCCAGCCGGACACGGCATACGCGCGTGCCAGCACGCGTTTTACGTTGCCATCAAGGATAGGATAATGCTGGCCAAGCGCCAGAGAAAGGATGGCGCCTGCGGTTGAGCGGCCTACGCCGGGCAGTGCCGCTACGTCGTCGAAGGTCTGCGGGAACACGCCAGCGTGAAGTGTCGCCACCTGCTGTGCGGCTTTATGCAGGTTGCGAGCACGTGCGTAGTAGCCAAGACCGGTCCACAGGTGCAGCACTTCGTCGAGCGGTGCATGGGCAAGGTCGGTCACGCTCGGGAAGCGCGCCATAAAACGCTCGAAATACGGGATGACGGTTGTGACCTGCGTTTGTTGCAGCATCACCTCAGACAGCCATACTTTATAAGGCGTTTTTTCCAGCTGCCAGGGCAGGGTTTTACGGCCATATTTGTCGTACCAGTCCAGGACCTGGTGAGAAAACTGCTGCGCTTGCATCATCAACGCGTGGCATCCTGCTTAAAATCGTCAGGGACGAGATTCCAGCACAGACGCCATACGCTGTAAACCGGAACTTTCCTTGCTTGCATCCCGAGACTAACTTTGGATAATGCCCGTTTTCCTCATCTATTGACTCAGGCAGATTATTGACATGAACAACGACGTCGTCTCACCGGAATTTGATGAAAACGGCCGCGTACTGCGCCGTATTCGCAGTTTCGTTCGCCGCCAGGGGCGACTGACCAAAGGTCAGCAGCACGCGCTGGATAACTTCTGGCCGGTGATGGGCGTTGAGTTTTCGCCTGAGCCACTTGATTTAGCGGCACTGTTTGGCCGCGAAGCGCCAGTGACGCTGGAAATTGGCTTCGGTATGGGCGCATCGCTGGTGACCATGGCGCAGGCCAAAGCGCACCAGAACTTCCTCGGTATTGAAGTTCACTCACCGGGCGTGGGTGCCTGTCTGCTTGCTGCCCACGAAGCGGGCGTGGAAAACCTGCGCGTGATGTGTCACGACGCCGTTGAAGTGCTCGACTCCATGATTCCTGACAATTCTCTGAACATGGTGCAGCTGTTTTTCCCTGACCCGTGGCACAAAGCGCGCCATAATAAACGCCGTATCGTTCAGGTGCCGTTTGCCGAGCTGGTAAAACGCAAGCTTAAGCAGGGCGGTGTGTTTCATATGGCGACCGACTGGGAACCTTATGCCGAACATATGCTCGAAGTGTTGAGCTCTATTGAGGGCTACAGCAATCTGTCGCCGAATGGCGATTACGTACCGCGCCCGGAATCGCGCCCGGTAACCAAGTTTGAACAGCGTGGCCATCGTCTTGGTCACGGTGTATGGGATTTAATGTTCGAGAGGGTGAAATAATGGCGAAGAATCGCAGCCAGCGTTTGCGTAAAAAGATGCATATTGACGAGTTCCAGGAAATTGGTTTCTCAGTGGCCTGGCGTTTCCCGCAGGGTACCTCTGAAGAACAAATCGACAAGACGGTGGATGACCTGATTAACGAGGTCATCGAACCAAACGGTCTGGCTTTTGACGGCAGCGGCTATCTCGAATGGGAAGGCCTGGTGTGCACGCAGGAAATCGGTAAATGTACCGAAGAGCACCAGGCGCTGGTGCGCAAATGGCTGGAAGATCGCAAGTTCGAAGATGTTCGTCTGAGCGATCTGTTCGACGTCTGGTGGGACTGATTTTCCTGCATGCAGGTTAATGGACGAACGGGAGTGGCTATGATGCGTAAGATACTGCTGGGCGCGTTGCTGGTAACGGCGGCACAGGCTCAGGCGGACTATCAGTGCAGCGTGACCCCGCGGGATGATGTGGTTATCAACCCGCAAACGGTGCAGGTGGTTGGCGAAAACGGCAATCTGGTGATGGCACCGGACGGTAGCGTGCAGTTCAACGGCCAGGCGAAAAGCCTGACGGCAGCACAGCGCGAGCAGGCGCAGGACTACCAGCAGGCACTGCGCGATGCGCTGCCGTGGATTGACGACGGTGCTCGCTCACGCGTGGAAAAGGGCCGTATTGCCCTGGACAAGATTGTCACCGAGCAGGTGGGAGAGAGCAGCAATCTGCGAAAGCGCCTGACCCAGCTTGATACGCAGCTTAAAACCCAGATGAACCGTATCATCGAGCGTCGTCAGGATGGTCTGACGTTTCACTATAAAGCCATCGACCAGGTGCGTGCCGACGGCCAGAAGTTGGTAAACCAGGCGATGGGCGGCATTTTGCAGGACAGCATTAACGAGATGGGCGCAAAAGCGATAACCTCTGGCGGCGGTAATCCGCTCCAGGGCGTGCTTGGTAATCTCGGCGGACTGCAAACGGCGATTCAGAAAGAGTGGAAGAGTCAGGAAAAAGACTTCCAGCAGTTTGGTAAAGACGTATGCAGCCGCGTGGTGTCGCTTGAAGACCAGCGCAAAACGCTGGTGAGCACACTGAAATAAGCGTGTTTGCAGTATGACAAAAGCCGGTCGCTGACCGGCTTTTTTGTGGGCAAAATCGGTGGCAATGGCAATGGCAATGGCAATGGCAATGGCAAATGGCAAATGGCAAATGGCAAATGGCAAATGGCAAATGGCCAGGTGCCAGCGTTAGCGGCATCAATCACCACACTTTGTCACAACGGCAGGCAAAGATGGGAAGCCGCCTCGTAGAAACGGCTTTGAAGGCGGCTTATTCGGTAAGGAACAGCTCCAGCAGGGAGTTCAGGAACAGTTTTCCGTGCTCGGTTATCTGCCAGTGGGTAGCGGTTTCGGTGAGATAGCCTTTGGCAATGGCCTCATCAAGCTGCGGGCGAATCACTGCTTCATCCAGCCCGGTATAGGCGGTGAACTCGTCGCGTGGGGCCGCCTCCAGCAGGCGAAAGCGGTTCATAAAGAACTCAAACGGCTTGTCGGCTGCCTCAACGTCGTGCTGGCGCTCAAGATAGTTGCCCTGCATGTAACCACGCGGATGGCGGGTTTTAGCCGTACGCAGAATGCGTCCGTCCGGGAAGGTGATTTTGCCGTGGGCGCCGCAGCCAATGCCCAGGTAGTCGCCAAAGCGCCAGTAGTTGAGGTTGTGCTGGCACTGAAAACCCGGTTTTGCGTAGGCCGAGGTTTCGTACTGCTGATAACCGGCAGCGGTAAGTAGCTGGTGGCCGCGCTCGAAAATATCCCACAGCGCGTCGTCGTCAGGCAGCACTGGCGGGCGTGAGCCAAACAGCGTGTTCGGCTCAATGGTCAATTGATACCACGACAGATGCGGCGGGTTGAGCGCAATAGCCTGGCGCAGGTCGTCGAGCGCTTCACCCGGCGTCTGGTCCGGTAGCCCGTGCATCAAATCAAGGTTAAAACTACGCAGATTAAGCCCGGTTGCCAGCTGTGCGGCACGCTTTGCTTCTTGCGGGCCGTGAATACGCCCAAGACGCTGTAGCTTTGGTTCACTGAAGCTTTGCACGCCGATAGAAATACGGTTCACACCAGCGCGCTGGTAGTCGCTAAAACGGTCTGCCTCAACGGTGCCGGGGTTGGCTTCCATGGTGATTTCTGCGTCAGGTGCCAGCGTAAGACGGGCGCGCACGCCGTCGAGCAGTGCCTGCATCGCCGGGCCAGACAGCAGGCTTGGCGTGCCGCCGCCAATAAAAATAGTGTTTATCTCCCGGCCCTGAGCGTAGGCCACATCCTTTTCCAGGTCGCAAAGCAGGTGCTGGACGTAATCGTCATGCGGCACCTCACCCTTGAGCGCGTGTGAATTAAAGTCGCAGTAAGGGCACTTCTGTACACACCAGGGAATGTGGATATAAAGGCTCAGAGGAGGGAGCTTAACCATTGCGCATGGCTTCCATCAGCAGTTTGAGCGCCTGGCCGCGATGAGACTGGCCGCGTTTTTCATCACGGGTCATTTCTGCTGCGGTTTTACCTTCAGACGGCACAAAGAATATCGGGTCATAGCCAAAGCCACCTTCGCCAGCCGCCGCGCGGGTGATTTCCCCCGCCCAGCTGCCGTGGCACACCAGCGGCGTGGGATCGTCGGCGTGGCGCAGGTAGACCAGCACGCAGTGGAATCGCGCCTGGCGCTCGCCGTCCGGTACGTCTTGTAGCGCCTCAAGCAGTTTTTCCAGGTTCTGTTGGTCGCTGGCATCTGCACCTGCGTAGCGGGCAGAGTAAATTCCCGGTGCGCCGCCGAGGGCATCAACGGCAAGGCCTGAATCATCAGCGATAGCGGGCAAGCCGGTGACCTGGGCTGCATGGCGCGCTTTCAGAATGGCGTTTTCAATAAACGTAAGGCCAGTTTCTTCGGCCGAATCGACACCGAGTTCGGTTTGTGCCACTACGTCGAGACCAAAGCCTTCCAGCAGGTCGGCGAGTTCACGCACTTTACCGGCGTTGCCGGTAGCAAGAACAACTTTTTGCATAACGAAATCCTGTTGGGTGATATCCGGTTCAGCGCCGCGGGTTGGGCGGCGGCTGTCAGGAGGTAATCAGTTCCGCGACGTTGGTCGGGATTTGCTGCGGATTGATGATTTTTACCTGTTTATGGCGGCCAAGTTCGCCTTTTTCAATCACGACCTGGCCTTTGGCTACGCGAAACTGCTTTGCCAGGAACTTTACCAGGTGGGCGTTGGCCTGGCCGTCAACCGGCGGCGCGGTAATGGCGACTTTGAGTTCGTCGCCATGTACCCCAACCAGGGCATCGCGGCTGGCTTTGGGCTGGATGTAAAGCCGTAGCACCAGTCCGTCAGCCGTTTCGCTCACTGCACTCACAGCAGATACCACAGCCCCGGGAACAGATCCATGCCGAGGTAGTTCAGTAGATACAGCACCAGAATCACGCCCATACCGGAGAAATCAATACCGCCCATTGCAGGCAGGATGCGGCGAATCGGTGCCATTAGCGGCTCGGTCATCTGCATCAGCACATAGTCAAACGGGCTGCGGCCCTGGCTTACCCAGCTCATAATGGCGCGGATAATCACCATCCAGAAGATAAGCGTACCGGCGGCTTTGAGCAGCGAGAGCAGGCCCACCAGTAGATTCATCGGGTCAAGTGACAAGCTGCCGGTCTGAATCAGCAGCAAAATAGGGTACTTGAGCGTAGTGAGCACAAATGCCAGCAGCAGGGAGGCGCTGTCAATCGGGCCCATTGACGGAATTATCCGGCGCAGCGGCCCGATAATCGGCTGAGTGATTTTCACAATAAACTGTGAGAACGGATTGTAAAAGTCACAGCGCGACCACTGCATCCAGATGCGCAGCAGCAACACCATGACGTACAGGTCGATAAGCGTTTTGACCAGAAAAGTCAGGGTCAGCATGATGTTCCTCAGTTCTTATTGTTACAAGCGCGGCGGTGTGTTCCGCGCCCCGAAAATGGCGGTTCCAATGCGCACCATGGTGCTGCCTGCGGCAATCGCGGCGTCCATGTCATCAGTCATGCCCAGAGATAACGTATCCACCCCAGGATAACGGGATTTCAGCCGTGTAAATGCTACAGCCATTTGGCTTGCGACGGCAAACTGACGTTGCCAGTCACTTTCTGGTGCCGGGATGGCCATCAGGCCGCGCAGACGTAAGCCCGGAAGCTCAACAACCTGGGCTGCCAGCGCATCCAGTTCTTCAGGCGCAATGCCCGATTTGCTCTGCTCATCGCTGATGTTTATCTGGATAAGCACGTTCAGTGGTGCCATGTCTGCCGGGCGCTGCTCGCTCAACCGGGCAGCGATACGCAGGCGGTCAACGGTATGACACCAGTCAAAGTGCTCGGCTACCAGGCGGCTTTTATTGGACTGCAACGGGCCGATAAAGTGCCAGGTCAGTCCGCTGATGCCGGCCTTCGCAAAGTGTTGAATCTTCTCCACGCCTTCCTGAACGTAGTTTTCACCAAAGGCTCGCTGGCCTGCGGCAATCGCTTCTTCGAGCGCGCTCGCAGGTTTGGTTTTGCTCACTGCAAGCAGAGTAACTTCTTCTGGAAGACGGCCGCAGCGCTGGGCTGCCGCTGAGATTTGACGCTGTATCTGCGCTATGTTGTGGGCAATGTCGCTCATTGATGCCGGAATGCCGTAAATGGAAGAAATCGTGGCCCTTAGTGTAAAGCATTATGTCTCGGATCTACACCTGTGTACGGGTGAACCCGCACGTTGGCGCAGGCAAGGGAACATTGAGGTGATTCCCGCTAAGGCTCCTGAGCCAGAGCCGCTATTACACGCCTGGCTAAGCCGGGCGCAGCGCGCGCAGTTTGATACCAGCGGCCAGCTTGATTTTGCCGTGGTACTCAGTGACGGGCAGCGCCTGCGCGCTAATGCGTTTCGCCAGCGGCAGGGCGTGTCTCTGGCGCTTCGGCTGTTGCCGGTAAGCCCACCGCAACTGAGCCAGCTTGATGTACCGGCGCGGGTGCCAGCGCTGCTTGAAAGCCACGGCGGGCTGCTGTTAGTGACTGGCGCCACCGGTAGCGGGAAATCCACCACGCTGGCGGCGATGGTGGACTTTATCAACCGCCATCACACACGCCATATTTTGACGCTTGAGGATCCGATTGAGTTTGTGCACACCTCGCGCCGTTCACTAGTACAGCAGCGTGAAGTGGGACTGCACTGTGTGAGTTTTAGCGCAGGGCTGCGTGCCGCATTGCGTGAGGACCCTGATGTAATATTGCTGGGAGAGTTGCGCGATGAAAAGACCATTCGGCTTGCGCTTACCGCGGCAGAAACCGGGCACCTGGTGCTGGCGACATTACACACTCGCGGCGCGCCGCAGGCGGTGGAGCGCTTGCTGGACAGCTTCCCGGCTGCGGAACAAAACCGGGTGCGTTCGCAGCTTGCGAGCAGCCTGCGCGCGGTTCTGGCACAAAAGCTGGTGGCAGCGCACGATGGCGGGCGCGTGGCGCTATATGAAATCATGATCAATACGCCAGCGGCAGCAAACCTGATTCGCGAGGGCAAGCTGCACCAGCTGGCGGGCGTGTTGCAGACCGGGCAGCACAGCGGTATGCAGACATTTGCACAAAGCCTTGAGCAGCGCAGGCAGCAGGGCTGGACAGGTGAAGGGTGAAGGTAAATCAGGTGAGTTTTCTCTGCGTTTGCCAGGGGATTAATTACAACCGATAACTGGCATAATTCGCCTCAACGCAGGCCTTAAACGAGATGATGAACCGATGTATCACATTTGTAGCGCAAACGAGCGCGATTACGATGAACTTACGGCGCTCTGGGAGGACTCGGTCAGGGCGACGCACCACTTCCTTTCTGAAGACGATATTGCTGCGCTGCGTCCCCTGTTGCGCCAGTGCTATATGCCAGCTCTGGCAGTTTCAGTATGCCGCAACGCGCAGGGCGCGGCGCTCGGATTTATGGGCACAGCCGAAGGGCGGCTGGAAATGCTGTTTGTCGCCCCCGAGCACTTTGGCAGTGGTGTTGGCCGGGCATTAGTCACGCAGGCAATAGCACATGCTGGCGTGCGTGAACTGGATGTGAACGAGCAAAATCCGGGGGCAAGTGCGTTTTACCAGCGTCTGGGCTTTGAAGTAGTGGGGCGCTCACCGCTTGATGGCGAAGGTCGTCCGTTCCCACTGCTGCATATGCGCTTAAAGCAGAGTCAGGAGTGATGAGTGCTGTTATGCCGCCGTGAAGACAATCTGATGTCTGCGTGATCTATATTACGGCACGGCGTTTGGCTGGCTGTTTTGGGCGTGATGTGACAACGACTGGCAAGCGGAAGGCTGCACGAAGGTCGCTGTCAGATTTATTTACCTCACCACTCAGGGATGGGCCTCAAACCAGCTTTCAAGAATAACCACCGCAGAGGCCGAGTCCACGCTGCCTTTATCCAGTGCGCGAAAGCCGCCGCGGCTGAACAGATCGGCGCGTGCTTCTACAGTGCTCAGTCGCTCGTCGTGTAGCAACACCGGCACGCCAAAGCGACCGTGTATGCGGTTAGCAAATTTGCGCGCCCGCGCGGTCAGCGGCTGCTCGCTGCCGTCCATATTCAGCGGCAGGCCAACAATGACCTCATCCGGCTGCCATTCTGCCAGCAGGCGGTCTATCTTTGCCCAGTCTGGCGTGCCGTCCTGCGCTTTCAGCGCCGCCAGCGGGCGCGCAGTACCGGTGATGCGCTGCCCAATAGCAACGCCAATGCTTTTTGTACCGAAATCAAACGCCAGCAGCGTGCCTGTTGCCATTACGCGTGCCCCGCTTCGCCTGTCATCGCGAAAATATCAATACCGATAAGTTTCGCCGCTTCCCGCCAGCGTTCAGAAATGGGGGTGTTGAACAGAATTTTCGGGGAGGCGGGTGCAGTAAGCCAGGCATTGTCCAGCAGTTCCTGCTCAAGCTGGCCTTCTTCCCAGGAGGAATAGCCGAGAGCGACCAGCACATTGCCGGGCTGCTTCTGGGTGCCTAAGGTTTCGAGTACGTCTCGTGAGGTGGTAATCACGGTGTCATCACAGATGCAGATGCTGGAGTCAAAGGTATTGGGCGGGCTGTGCAGGATAAAACCACGGTCTTCTGCCAGTGGGCCGCCGACAAATACCGGTTTGTCGAGCCGGATAGTCTCGTCGCGGTTTTCTGGCGTGATTTTGAGTTTTTCCAGAACACCTTCGATAGTGAGGCTGTCCAGCGGTTTATTGATGATAAGACCCATTGCGCCGTCGCTGTTGTGCTCACAAATGTACACAACCGAGCGTCGGAATAAAGGGTCCTGCAGTGAGGGCATCGCAATCAAAAAGTGATGTTGTAAATTCATTATCAGAAGTCAGTGTCCTGGTTAAAAAAGCCAGCAGCCAGGTGGCATGCCGTTATCTGGACAAATACGCCGCGCCAACGTGTTGTTGTCGCGGCGCAGCGTGTGGCGCCATTATCGATGAGACTCATTCTGGCTGGCGCTCAGTCTGTTATTTTGCCAGTCGTTTTTCGATGGCGTCCATCAGCATGCCCGTGATGGAGACCGGGAAGGCCGCTTCAATTTCACGCACGCAGGTCGGGCTGGTGACATTCACTTCTGTCAGTCTGTCGCCGATGATATCCAGGCCTACGAAGATGAGGCCTTTGGCTTTAAGCATCGGGGCGACGCGACGCGCAATGGCCCAGTCGCTTTCGCTGAGCGGGCGCGCTTCACCGCGACCACCGGCGGCAAGGTTACCGCGGGTTTCGCCGCCTTGCGGAATACGTGCCAGGCAATAGGGCACCGGCTCGCCGTCCACAACCAGTACGCGCTTATCACCATCTTTAATGGCGGGCAGGTAATTCTGCGCCATGCAGTAGCGGGTACCGTGCAGCGTAAGCGTTTCGGCAATCACCGGCAGGTTGGGGTCACCTTCTTTTACGCGAAAGATGGAAGCACCGCCCATGCCGTCCAGCGGTTTAAGGATGATATCGCCGTGTTTTTCCCAGAACGCTTTCAACTGAGCTTTGTTGCGGGTAACCAGCGTGTCTGGTGTCAGGTCGGCAAACCAGGCCGTGTAGAGCTTCTCGTTACAATCGCGCAGGCTCTGCGGCTTGTTGACGATTAGCGTGCCTTTTTCTTCAGCGCGCTCAAGAATATAGGTGGCGTAAATATATTCCGTGTCAAACGGCGGGTCTTTGCGCATCAGGATGACGTTCAGGTCGGCCAGCGCCAGATCCTGTTCATCATTGAAGGTGTACCAGCTGTCGTAGTTTTGTTCCACGCTCAGTTTACGGGTGCGGGCGCGGGCTTCACCGTTGTCCAGATACAGGTCCGCCATTTCCATATAATGCAACTCATAGCCGCGGCGCTGTGCTTCGAGCAGCATGGCAAAGCTGGTGTCTTTTTTGATATTGATGGATGAAATGGGATCCATCACGATGCCGAGCTTGATCATTCTTTTCTCCTTCAGCCCAGATCGCCAAACCGCACCTGAAGCGCGGTAATAGCGGTGAGCGCGGTGGTTTCAGTGCGCAAAACGCGCGGTCCCAGCAAAATATCGGTAAAGCCGTGGTTTGCCGTGCGGGCGATTTCATCTGCCGACAGCCCGCCTTCCGGGCCAATGAGCAACCTGACCTGCTTAACCGGCACCGGGAGCGTGTTAATGCTCTGACTGGCGCGTGGATGCAGATTGAGCTTCAGCCCATCAGTTGGCTCGCCGCACCAGTCTTCGAGCGCCATTGCCGGGCGAATTTCAGGGATGCGGTTACGCCCACACTGTTCGCAGGCGGCAATAGCGATTTTACGCCACTGCTGCAATTTTTTATCGAGACGTTCGCCGTCAAGTTTAACGCCGCAACGCTCAGAAAGCAGAGGCGTGATGGTGTTTACACCCAGCTCAATCGATTTCTGAATCGTAAACTCCATCTTTTCGCCGCGTGACATCACCTGCCCCAGGTGGATATCCAGCGGGGATTCCCGGTCTGCCAGCGTGCTGTCTGTCACCTGAACCTGCACACGCTTTTTGTCGGCGACGATAATCTCAGCGTTAAAAATATAATTGCTGCCGTCGAAAAGCTGTAGCGTCTGGCCGGTGCTCATGCGCAGCACACGTCCAACGTGGTTTGCAGCATCGTCGCTGAGCGCTACCTGGTCACCTACATTAAGCGGTTGCGGGTGATAAATGCGGGGAATACGCATAACAGTTCCAGTCTGATTTGATAAGACGCCGTCGCGGCTTTCTGTAACAAAAAGCCGCGGCGGCGGTAATGTTTGCTCCGGCCTGATGGCGCGACATTGCAAGATTCAGTGCGACATTCAGGGCGGCTTAGTTCTGAGTATGTTAGCCGTTTTGCTCTTGCGGGTCATCCTGCAAGGGGCAGTGCGAGCGCTAAGATTCGTGCTATTTGGGTATTGCCTGCGAGAGGCTGCGGGGGTGTTGCCGCGTAATAAAAGCCGCTGACGGGTTCACATAAGACGCGACGGTAAGAGGGCTATTGCGCGTATTTACGCGCATCTCGCAAGCCTTGGTATGTGCTGTGCTATGACCACGCGCTGGTGCAACAGGGACTTTATTGCCAGGAACAGAGGATCTGCCATGATGCAGAACACGTCACTCAGCGCCGCTGGTTTGCGTGCGGCAGGAACGTGCTTGAGGAACGTGGCGGCAGGGTTAGCGGCTAACTCTGGCAGGCCTGTTGCACATACGGATTGTGGTTGCCCTGAATGCGCGCAATGCGCATATCGCGTTCACATTCCCACTGGGTTACCGGGTGGAGTCGATTCCAGGCCTCAAAAAGCTGGGTTTGCTGACGTGAAAGCCTTAATTGCCAGGTATCGCGCATATAGAACCAGGTGCGGGCAATAGCCCCACGTGAGGGAGCAGGCGGCTGGGCGCGTTTGCCTTTAAAATCCACCTTCATGGTGCAGCGGCCATACTGGCCCTCGCCGCCTTGCCACTGGGTGAACATAAAATTGTTACGATCGCCGTTGATTTCACCAATAGCAGGCTGGATGTTGTGAAGATCGGCTTCTATTTTGCGAAAATGAACATCTTTATTGCACGCTTTTCTGCCACCATTTTGCCAGCACTGTAGCTGGTGACCGAACGTCCAGGCGGGAACCACATGCTCCCACTCAATGCGTGTGGCGCGGTTTTCGTTTTTTCTGACCTTGTAGCCGCAAGATGCGAGGTCGGGTACGCCTTTTTTACCCTGCCAGTTAATCTTACATCCACAGTAAAAACTGCCTGGTGCATCGGCATGGATGCGAATACTGGCCGTCTTCGCCTGGGCAAAACTCGTCAGTGGCGACGTGCTGGCGATACTGGGTTTACCCATAAACAGAGCTAAGGCAAAAAGTGCTAAAAAAACGTTACGATACATTACGATGCTTTATTTCCTGAGCAAATGCGCCGCGGATACTGAAGCATTTCTTAGCGTCTTTCAACCAATAATGCCTGATGCTTCCTGAAGGTTCTTATTGTGTGTGAGTGTCTGGCTTTAGCAGTGTGCCGCAGTGTACGCAGCGATATTCAGCCTCTGCGCGCAGTATACGATTGTGGCGACGCACCGTTAATTGATGGCTCTGGCAGGAGCATGAGTAGGGGAAGGTTTTACGCGCCAGAGAGTCCATCGCAAAGCGATGGGTCCGACGTGCAGGAACGTTCAGAATGGTTTCCATCATCCATTTCCATTCCTTTCCGTGTGGTGCGACGCGACCAAAGTGATGCCATACCAGAAGGTGGGCAAGTTCGTGCGGTACGACTTCATCAATAAAAGCCTGCTGGTTTTCCAGCAGCAGGACTGGATTGAGACGGATTTCGTTGCTTTCAGGCCAGGCGGTGCCTGCTGCCGTACCTCGCTGGTTCCAGAGAATTTTCGGCTCAGGATAATTGCGCTCAAGACGCTGGCAGGCGAGCGCAAGGTTAGTGCGCAGGCTGTGCATGACGGTCTGTTGAATGGAGAAGGGGATACGGGGCGTTTTCATAGCGCAGAGCATAGTGAGGTTCCCGCTGTCATACAAGTCTGCTTTACCTGATGAGGCTTACGTGCAGGCAGATGACAAAAAGTGCTATTTATTGACATAGCTTCAAAAAAAATGGCAAAAAATTGCGTTAAATCCTAAGGGTAATTAACGCAAAAATGTTCAATCCCCGTTGGGATAAATTCCCTTTCGCAACAATTAGATTGGAATTTTCTTATACCGATAAGTGTGTCTTAATTTTGTAAAAGTAATTTTTCTGGCGCTTTTTAATAACAATACGGCAACATGTGGATATGGTGGGTAATTGAAAAATCTGATAGCTTTGTCATCAGAAAAAAGGGTGTGTTAAGCAAACCAAAAATGCCGTTCTTATTATTTTTCTTATTTCTTTTTTCCTGATTTTTTCTCCTTCGTGTGGCCAGTTTTTCTTACATTGGCTATAAGAATGTGAGTGTTATTTTTAAGTGGTTTTGGTTTTTTCTTAAGAAAAGCAATTTGTCCAGGCGAGGACCGATTGTAGTAATGGATAATGGCCCTGCCAGGGCGTTGTAAAGGGATGTAGAAAAAGGGAAGCTGTTGATGACAAAATCACTTATACCTGCTGTTACTGCCTTACTTTGTTTTGCTCTCTCAGCACCGGCCTTTTCTGCCCCTGCATCTGCGGGAAAGGGTACGCCGGGTGTTGCTCGTATTGATGCCGTCACGCTTAAAGAAAGTATTCTCTTCGCGCTCGATCGCGACCCTTCTGTTAGCCAGCAGGCGGCGCAGCTTGGCATTGGCCAGGCGCAAATTGATGAGGCCCGCAGCGGCTGGTTTCCACAAATTTCCCTGAACGGCAGCACCGGCCACAGCCAGACGACGGACTCCAGCGGTTCATTAAAAAACTCGGCTGCCTGGGGGCTGACGGTTACGCAGCTTGTTTACGACTTTGGTAAAACGCAAAGCAGCATCAACCAGCAAAAAAGCCAGGAACAAAATTACCGCTATCAGTTGATGGCAACGTTTACCGATGTCGCTGAAAAAACGGCGCTGGCGTATGTGGATGTTAAGCGTTATGACGCACTTAACGCGGCGGCACAGGAGCATATCGCGGCCCTGGAAGGGGTTCAGCGCATGGTGAGCCTGCGTGCAGATGCCGGGCTGAATTCCCGCTCTGACGTACTGTTAGCACAAACGCGTATCACGGGCATGAAGGCGACGCTTGAGCAGTATCGCGCGTCGCTCCAGAGCGCGCGCGCGCGCCTGGGCGTGCTGACTGGCGTACAGGCAACAAAGTATGCCGAGCCGCCGCAGACGCTGGTTAACGATCCGGTGCCGCTTGACCAGATTGACTACACCTGGATCCCCGCCGTGCTGGCTGCTCGCGCTCAGGAGAGCGCATCGGGTTTTGCTGTAGACAGAGCAAAGTCCCAGCACTGGCCAACGCTCAGTTTGCAGGGCGGGCGCACACGTTATGAATCAGACAACCGTAGCTACTGGGATGACCAGGTTCAGCTCAAGGTGGACGCGCCGCTGTACCAGGGCGGGGCTGTCTCTGCACGCGTACGCCAGGCCGAGGGCGCACGCCAGATGGCTTCCACGCAGGTCGATCAGGCTCGTTTCGATATCCTGCAAAAAGCGGCAGTGGCTCAGGCTGACTGGCAGGGTGCCAACGGTCGTGAGCAGGCCGGACAGCAGCAACTGGATAACGCACGCCGTACGCGTGATGTGTACAAAAACGAATATACGCTCAGTAAGCGCAGCTTAAGTGATTTATTGAGTGTGGAGCAGGACATCTGGCAAGCGGCGCTATCACGTATTACCGCTGAATATGATAACTGGGTGGCAGCGGTTAACTATGCAGCCGCACTTGATACGCTGTTACCTCTGACCGGAATAGAAAAAAACACCGCAAATACACTACCAGACCTGAATTGATTCATGGTGGCCATAAATATGGCCGCCACTTTTTCGTACTTAAAATGTGACAACGACAGCCCGTCGGCTGGGCGTTTCAAAGAATGGAGAGCGTATCCCTACGGGGATATATGCAAGGAGATAAAACAATGAGTAAAATCGTTGACGTCATTATTCGCAAAACTTCCGAAAAAGCGACGGTCAGAGGGGACGGTAGTCTTTCTCTTTCTGTTTCTGCACCCAGTGTTATTCAGGTTCATGCTTCGGCTCAGGATGTCGTTAAGTATGAGCGCATTGGTAAAGATCTTTTAATCTATATGAAAGACGGCAGCGTTATTCGCTGCAGCAATTATTTCCAGGAAGCACTGAACGAAGATGAACGCGAGCACTCCGAGCTGGTTTTCATTGACGGACAAGAACTTACTCATATCTCCTTTGCTAATATTGGCGATCTCAATTCTGCTGTTGCGATGGAACTGGCGCCTGTTGCGACACCTATCCAAAGTATTGAACCGTTCCTCGGTACTGACAGCCCGGACTGGATGCCTGTGCTCGGCGCTATCCTCGCGGGTGGCGCTCTCGGTGCGCTGCTTGCCAGCAACAGCCATAGCTCAAAAACCAAAACTGAGGTGATTGATAACACCAAAGAAGTGGAGAGCACCAAACCCACCTTTATCGTCAGCGATACGCAGGGCGACAAGCAGGGTGTGCTGGTAAACAAAGCCGTTACTGATGACACCACGCCGACCTTTAGCGGCACCGGTCAGGCGGGCGCGACTATCCAGATTAAAGATGCCAGCGGCAATACCATCGCCAGCACGATGATAGGCAGCGACGGTAAATGGAGCGTTAAGCTCCCGGCACAGACTGACGGCACGCATAAGTGGTCAGTCGTACAGATTGATGGCAGCAAAACGGTTTCTGCTGGCGACATTACGCTGACAGTGAATACCAAAGAAGCGGATATCACCGTTGAAACTACCGCAGGTGATGACGTTATTAACGCCGCCGAGCAGGCTGCGGGCTTTACGCTGTCGGGTACAACAACCAATCTGGCAAGCGGCACGGAACTGAGCGTTAAGCTCAACGGTAAAACCTATAGCGCAAAAGTAGGCGCTGACGGTAAGTGGAGCGTAAATGTCCCGGCGGCAGATGCGAAAGCGCTGGCTGATGGCAACTGGACGGTAACTGTTACCGGAACGGATGCGACCGGGAATACGGTGACCACCACCCAGGGGCTGGGTGTGGATACCAAAGCGCCCACGCTGGTCGCGGATTCACTGACTGCCGATAACGTGGTGAATGCCGCAGAGCACGGCGGTTCGCTGAAGCTTACGGGCAAATCTGACGCAGAAGCGGGCCAGACGGTCACTGTTGTGCTCAACGGTAAAACCTACACCGGCAAAGTCGGCGCTGACGGTACCTGGAGCGTGACGCTGGATGCGCAAGGTGTTGCGGCACTCCAGGAAGGCCATCATGACGCTAAAGTGAGCGTCAGTGACCAGGCGGGTAACGTCACCAGTATTACCGCAGGCTTCACGGTCGACACGGCTGCGCCGGTTGTGACCGTTGACATTATTGCGGGCGATAACATTCTCAACGCCGCTGAGCAGAACGAAGTTCAGATTATCTCCGGTCGCGCGGTGGGTGCAGCAGAAGACGACATTGTCGTGGTTAAAATCGGCAATTACACCGTAAGCGGTCTGGTGAAGGCCGACGGTACCTGGAGCGTTGGCGTTCCACCGTCTGAATTTGCCAAACTGCCAACCGGCTCCGACGTTGCCGTTACTGTAACCGTTACTGATAAAGCCGGTAACGTAGGCCACGGCGGCAGCACGATTCAGTTAATCGGTGAAGCGCCGAAATTTACCGTTGATACTATCAGCGGCGATAACGTGCTGAACGCGACCGAAGCAACCCAGCCGCTGACGCTCAGCGGTACGACCAACCTGCCTGACGGCAGCAAAGCGGTCGTCACCCTTAACGGCAAGGAATACAGCGCGACCATCGCTAACGGCAAATGGACGGCCCAGGTGCCGACAACCGATGTCGTCAACCTGGCGAACACCACTTATATTGTTAAAATCAGCGGTTCGGACGTAACGGGTAACCCAGGCTCTGCCAGCGGCAACGTGCTGGTGGATACCGTTCTGCCGACCGTCGTCATCAATACCTTTGCAGGCGATAACAAAGTCAACCTCAGTGAACTGGGCCAGGAACTGCTGCTCAGTGGCCGCGTGATCGGCGCTGCAGCGGGCGATACGGTGAGTATCACTATCGGCAACAAATCGTTTTCTGCCAAAGTAGGCAGCGATCTGAGCTGGAAAGTCACCGTGGCGGCTAACGGCCTGACTGACCTGGGTGACGGTAGCCTGACTATTACCGCTGCGGTCACTAACGCGCATGGCAATACTGGCGAAGGCCAGCGTGATATCAGCATCAACGCACAGCTGCCGGGCCTGCGCATCAATACCGTGTCCGGTGATGATGTGGTTAACGCCATTGAGCAGAACCAGGATCTGACCATCACAGGTGGCAGTGAACATCTGGCCGTTAACACGCCAATTACCATTACCATCAACGGTGTTAATTATCCGTCTATCGTCGGTGAAGGCGGTAAGTGGCAAATCGGCGTTTCGGCCGCAGAACTGAAAAACTGGCCGGAAGGCGACGTTGAGATCAAAGCATCCGCGAAGGACGATCACGGTAACCCGGTTGAGATCGGCCACTCCGTTGAACTCGATCTGAATGAAGTTGCTATCACCATCGATAAAGTCAGCGGCGATGACATCATCAACGCCGCTGAAAAAGGTGAGTCACTGCTGATTAGCGGTATGACTCAGGGTGTTGAAGCGGGTCAGACGGTGGTTGTGAAGTTTGCAGGCCTGGTTAAAACCGCTGAAGTCCAGGCAGACGGTAGCTGGAGTCTGACTATTCAGCCGTCTGAGATGGATTCCCTGATAGAGGGCCGCGCGGATATTTCCGTGAGCGTCACTAACATCAACGGCAACAGCGCCGACGGTGCACGTACCATTATTGTTGATACGCTTGCGCCGACGCTTGCCATCGACAGCATCACTGACGATAACATCATTAACGCCACAGAGGCGGGCCAGGCGCTGGCTATCACCGGCTCCAGCGACGCGGAAGCGGGTCAGCAGGTGCAGGTTACCGTCAATGGTAAAACCTACACCGGTACCGTTAAAACCGATGGTACCTGGAGCGTTGACGTTCCGGCGGCTGATATGTCGGCCCTGAAAGACGGCAACCTGACCGTGAAGGCAAGTGTGAGTGATGTTGCTGGTAACAGCACCGACAGCACGCGTGTTGCGCTGGTCGATGCCTCTGTGCCTGTCATTACCATCAATACGTTTGCCGCCGATGACATTATCAATGCAACCGAGCACGGTCAGGCGCAGATCTTAAGTGGTACCAGCACCGGCGGTGCTGCGGGCGACCTGGTGACTATTACCGTTGGCGATAAGTCCTGGACTACCGTGCTGGATGCTAGCGGTAACTGGAGCCTTGGCCTGAGCGCTAATGAAATCAAGGCGTTTGCACAAGATAATTACACTTTCACTGTGTCTGTCACCGACGGCGCGGGCAACACCGGCGAAGCGAAGCATGACTTCAGCGTCAACCTGACTGCGCCGCAAATCGCTATCGATACCCTCGCCACTGACGACGTGGTGAACGCGCTGGAAAAAGGCGCGGACCTGGAGATCACCGGTACCAGCAATCAGCCATCCGGCACAGAAATTACCGTTACGCTTAACGGCGTCAATTATGTGGCCAAAACGGGCGCAGACGGCAGCTGGAGCGTGACGGTACCGGCAGCAAATGTCTCTGTACTGGGCGAAGCGGGCTACACCGTGACCGCCAGTGTTACCGACACCATGGGCAACAGCAGCAGCGCTGAGCACACCTTTGTGGTGGACAGCGCACTGCCGACCGTGACCATCAACCTGCTGGCCGGTGATGACATCATCAACAAGGCCGAGGTGGACGCGGGCCAGACTCTGACCGGTAGCGTTACTAACGCCGCCGCGGGCGACACCGTCACCATCGTGATTGGTGGCAAATCTTATGAGGCAGAAGTCCAGGCCGACCTGAGCTGGAGCCTGCCGCTGTCTGCTGAGGTGCTGACCGCGCTCGGCGACGGTAAGCTGACCCTTACCGCGTCTGTGACTAACGGGGTCGGCAACACCGGCACCGGCAGCCGCGAGGTGGAGATCGATGCCAATATTCCGGGGATCCGCGTCGATACCGTGGCCGGTGATGACATCATCAACAGCATTGAACACCAGCAGAACCTGATTATTACCGGCACCAGCGACGGGCTGGCGGCGGGCAGTGCCGTGACCGTGACCATCAACGGCGTGACGCACCCGGCGACCGTGCTGGCAGACGGCACATGGCAGGCCTCCGTGGCCGCCGCTGAAGTAGCCGGCTGGGCGGCAGGCACGCTGGACATCGCCGTCAGCGGCCAGAGCAGCGCCGGTAACCCGGTGGAAATCGCTCACCAGGTGGAAATTGACCTGTCTGATGTCTCTGTCAGCATCAACACCATCACCGACGACAACGTGCTGAGCGCGGCCGAGAAAGGCGAGGCGCTGGCGTTGTCCGGCCAGACCAGCAACGTGGAAGCGGGCCAGACCGTGACCATCACCTTTGCCGGTAAGACCTACACGGCAACGGTGGACGCTGAAGGCAACTGGAGCCACACGGTGCCGGCAGCCGACCTGGCGAGCCTGAAAGACGGCGATGCCAGCGTGCAGGTGAGCGTCACCAACGTGAACGGCAACAGCGCGTCGGCTTCACACGGCTACAGCGTGGATGCCACGGCACCGACCCTGACCATCGACACCGTGGCGGGCGACAACATCCTGAACGCCACGGAGGCGGGCCAGACGCTGGCCATCACCGGCACCAGCAACGCAGAAGCGGGCCAGACCGTGACCCTGACGCTGGACGGTAAAACCTACACCGGCACCGTGCAGGCTGACGGCAGCTGGAGCATTGATGTGGGCGCAGAGGCGCTGCAGGCGCTGGCTGACGGTACGGCGGCAGTCACCGCGACCGTGAGCGACAAAGCGGGCAACAGCAGCGATGCCGCGACCAGCATTCTGGTTGACCAGACAACGCCGGTAATCAGCGTTGATCCGATCACCGCCGATAACATCCTTAACGCCAGCGAGCACGGCCAGGCGCTGATCGTCAGCGGCTCTGTGACCGGCGCCGAAGCGGGCGATAAGATCGTTATCACGCTGAACGGCAAAACCTACAACGGCGTGGTGGATGCAAACGGCAACTGGAGCGTGCCGGTGAAAGCCGCAGACGTGTCCGCACTGTCTGAGCAGGGTTACACCCTTGAAGCGACCCTGACCGATAAAGCCGGCAACACCGGTGAAGCGACCCACGACTTCACCGTGCACCTGACTGAGCCGGAAATAGCTATTAACGCCATTGCTGGCGATGACGTGGTGAACGCGCTGGAGAAGGCCGCCGACTTGGTTATCTCCGGCACCAGCAACCAGCCTGTAGATACTGACGTGACAGTGGTACTGAACGGTAAAACCTATACCGCGCAGACCAAGGCCGATGGTAGCTGGAGTATCACCATATCGGCTACCGACGTGGCAGCGCTGGGCGAAGCGGGCTACACCGTGACCGCCAGCGTCACCGACGTGACCAACAACAGCGGTAGCACAGAGCACACCTTTGTGGTGGACAGCGCGCTGCCGAGCGTGACCATCAACCTGCTGGCCGGTGATGACATCATCAACAAGGCCGAGGTGGACGCGGGCCAGACCCTGACCGGTAGCGTCACCAACGCCGCCGCAGGCGATATCGTCACCATCGTGATTGGCGGCAAATCTTACGAGGCAGAAGTCCAGTCCGACCTGAGCTGGAGCCTGCCGCTGTCTGCTGAGGTGCTGACCGCACTCGGCGACGGTAAGCTGACCCTTACCGCGTCTGTGACTAACGGGGTCGGCAACACCGGCACCGGCAGCCGCGAGGTGGAGATCGATGCCAACATTCCGGGGATCCGCGTCGATACCGTGGCCGGTGATGACATCATCAACAGCATTGAACACCAGCAGAACCTGATTATTACCGGCACCAGCGACGGGCTGGCAGCGGGCAGTGCCGTGACCGTGACCATCAACGGCGTGACGCACCCGGCGACCGTGCTGGCAGACGGCACATGGCAGGCCTCCGTTGCCGCCGCTGAAGTAGCCGGCTGGGCGGCAGGTACGCTGGACATCACCGTCAGCGGCAAGAGCAGCGCCGGTAACCCGGTGGAAATCAGCCACCAGGTGGAAATTGACCTGTCTGATGTCTCCGTGAGCATCAACACCATCACCGACGACAACGTGCTGAGCGCGGCCGAGAAGGGCGAGGCGCTGGAATTGTCCGGCCAGACCAGCAACGTGGAAGCAGGCCAGACCGTGACCATCACCTTTGCCGGTAAGACCTACACGGCAACGGTGGACGCTGACGGCAACTGGAGCCACACGGTGCCGGCGGCTGACCTGGCGAGCCTGAAAGACGGCGATGCCAGCGTGCAGGTGAGCGTCACCAACGTGAACGGCAACAGCGCGTCGGCTTCACACGGCTACAGCGTGGATACGACAAAACCGACCCTGACCATCGACACCGTGGCGGGCGACAACATCCTGAACGCTACGGAGGCGGGCCAGACGCTGGCCATCACCGGCACCAGCAACGCAGAAGCGGGCCAGACCGTGACCCTGACGCTGGACGGTAAAACCTACACCGGCACCGTGCAGGCAGACGGCAGCTGGAGCATTGATGTGGGCGCAGAGGCGCTGCAGGCGCTGGCTGACGGTACGGCGGCAGTCACCGCAACCGTGAGCGACAAAGCGGGCAACAGCAGCGATGCCGCGACCAGTATTCTGGTTGACCAGACAAAGCCGGTGATCAGCGTTGATCCGATCACCGCCGATAACATCCTTAACGCCAGCGAGCACGGCCAGGCGCTGATCGTCAGCGGCTCTGTGACCGGTGCCGAAGCGGGCGACAAAATTGTTATCACGCTGAACGGCAAAACCTACAACGGCGTGGTGGATGCAAACGGCAACTGGAGCGTGCCGGTGAAAGCCGCAGACGTGTCCGCACTGTCTGAGCAGGGTTACACCCTTGAAGCGACCCTGACCGATAAAGCCGGCAACACCGGTGAAGCGACCCACGACTTCACCGTGCACCTGACTGAGCCGGAAATAGCTATTAACGCCATTGCTGGCGATGACGTGGTGAACGCGCTGGAGAAAGGCGCGGACCTGGAAATCACCGGTACCAGCAATCAGCCATCAGGCACAGAAATTACCGTTACGCTTAATGGCAACACGTATACGGCGACGACTTTCGCTGACGGCAGCTGGCGGCTTGTTGTACCGGCCGCTGATGTGTCGGCGCTGGGTGAAGCGGGCTACACCGTAACCGCAAGCGTCACCGACGTGGCCAACAACAGCGGTAGCACAGAGCACACCTTTGTGGTGGACAGCGCGCTGCCGACCGTGACCATCAACCTGCTGGCTGGTGATGACATCATCAACAAGGCCGAGGTGGACGCGGGCCAGACCCTGACCGGCAGCGTCACCAACGCCGCCGCGGGCGACACCGTCACCATCGTGATTGGTGGTAAATCTTACGAGGCAGAAGTCCAGGCCGACCTGAGCTGGAGCCTGCCGCTGTCTGCTGAGGTGCTGACCGCGCTCGGCGACGGTAAGCTGACCCTTACCGCATCGGTGACTAACGGGGTCGGCAACACCGGCACCGGCAGCCGCGAGGTGGAGATAGATGCCAACATTCCGGGGATCCGCGTCGATACCGTGGCCGGTGATGACATCATCAACAGCATTGAACATGACCAGAACCTGATTATCACCGGCACCAGCGACGGGCTGGCGGCGGGCAGTGCCGTGACCGTGACCATCAACGGCGTGGCGCACCCGGCGACCGTGCTGGCAGATGGCACATGGCAGGCCTCCGTGACCGCCACTGAAGTAGCCGGCTGGGCGGCAGGCACGCTGGACATCACCGTCAGCGGCCAGAGCAGCGCCGGTAACCCGGTGGAAATCAGCCACCAGGTGGAAATTGACCTGTCTGATGTCTCCGTCAGCATCAACACCATCACTGACGACAACGTGCTGAGTGCGGCCGAGAAGGGCGAGGCGCTGGAGTTGTCCGGCCAGACCAGCAACGTGGAAGCGGGCCAGACCGTGACCATCACCTTTGCCGGTAAAACCTACACGGCAACGGTGGATGCCGACGGCAACTGGAGCCACACGGTGCCGGCAGCCGACCTGGCGAGCCTGAAAGACGGCGATGCCAGCGTGCAGGTGAGCGTCACCAACGTGCACGGCAACGGTGCGTCGGCTTCACACGGCTACAGCGTGGATACGACAAAACCGACGCTGACCATCGACACCGTGGCAGGCGACAACATCCTGAACGCCACGGAGGCGGGCCAGGCGCTGGCCATTACCGGCACCAGCAACGCAGAAGCGGGCCAGACCGTGACCCTGACGCTGGACGGTAAAACCTACACCGGCACCGTGCAGGCAGACGGCAGCTGGAGCATTGATGTGGGCGCAGAGGCGCTGCAGGCGCTGGCTGACGGTACGGCGGCAGTCACTGCGACCGTGAGTGACAAAGCGGGCAACAGCAGCGATGCCGCGACCAGCATTCTGGTTGACCAGACAACGCCGGTCATCAGCGTTGATCCGATCACTGCCGATAACATCCTTAACGCCAGCGAGCACGGCCAGGCGCTGATCGTCAGCGGCTCTGTGACCGGTGCCGAAGCGGGCGATAAGATCGTTATCACGCTGAACGGCAAAACCTACAACGGCGTGGTGGATGCAAACGGCAACTGGAGCGTGCCGGTGAAAGCTGCAGACGTGTCCGCACTGTCTGAGCAGGGTTACACCCTTGAAGCGACGCTGACCGATAAAGCCGGCAACATCGGTGAAGCGACCCACGACTTCACGGTAAACCTGACCGATCCGACGCTGACGATTAACGTTATCGCGAACGACGATGTGCTGAACTCTGATGAGAAGACGCAGCCGCTTACCATTAGCGGTACCGCCGTTGGTCTGGCCGAAAACACAGATGTGACCGTGACGCTCAACGGTAAAAATTACGTCGGTAAAGTGACGGCAGAAGGCACATGGAGCGTCTCTGTTCCGGTGAGCGATCTGGCTGGACTGGGCGAAGCATTCTACCAGGTCAGCGTAAGTGCGACCGACGCTGCGGGTAATACCGGCAGCGCAGAGCGCTCGCTGGGTGCAGATTCCCTGCTGCCAGGCGTCATTATTGATCCTGTGACCGACGACAACATTATCAACGCCGCAGAACTGGAAGCAGGCCAGACACTGACCGGGCATGTAACCAATGCGGCTGAAGGCGATACCGTTACCATCATGATTGGCGGTAAGTCTTACCAGGCACTGGTGCAGAGCGATCTGAGCTGGAGCCTGCCGCTTGGCAAGGATCTGTTATCCGCTTTGGGTAACGGTGAACTGACCATTACTGCGTCTGTGACCAACAGCAACGGCAACACCGGCACCGGCAGCCGCGACATCGAAATCGATGCCAATCTGCCGGGGATCCGTGTTGATACCGTATCCGGTGACGACATCATCAACAGCATTGAGCACCAGCAGAACCTGGTGATCACCGGTACCAGCAACGGGCTGGCAGCGGGCAGTGCCGTGACCGTGACCATCAACGGCGTGGATCACCCGGCGACCGTGCTGGCAGACGGCACATGGCAGGCCTCCGTGACCGCCGCTGAAGTAGCCGGCTGGGCGGCAGGCACGCTGGACATCACCGTCAGCGGCCAGAGCAGCGCCGGTAACCCGGTGGAAATCAGCCACCAGGTGACGGTTGACCTGACAGATGTGGCGATAACCATTAACAGCATCACCGATGACAACGTGCTGAACGCAGCCGAGAAGGGCGAGGCGCTGGAGTTGTCCGGCCAGACCAGCAACGTGGAAGCCGGCCAGACCGTGACCATCACCTTTGCCGGTAAGACCTACACGGCAACGGTGGACGCTGAAGGCAACTGGAGCCACACGGTGCCGGCGGCTGACCTGGCGAGCCTGAAAGACGGCGATGCCAGCGTGCAGGTGAGCGTCACCAACGTGCACGGCAACAGCGCGTCTGCTTCACACGGCTACAGCGTGGATGCCACAAAACCGACCCTGACCATCGACACCGTGGCAGGCGACGACGTGCTGAACGCGACAGAAGCAGGCCAGGCGCTGACCATCACCGGTACCAGCAACGCAGAAGCGGGCCAGACTGTGACCCTGACGCTGGACGGCAAGACCTACACCGGCACCGTGCAGGCAGACGGCAGCTGGAGCGTGGAAGTTGCGTCCGACGCGCTGCAGGCGCTGGCTGACGGTACGGCAACGATGACCGCGACCGTGAGCGATAAAGCCGGTAACAGCGGTGATACCAGTCGTAATGTGCTGATTGACACCACCGTGCCGGTGGTCACCATCGACACCATCGCGGGCGATGACATCATTAACCTCGCCGAGCATACGCAGTCGCAGATCATCAGCGGCTCGGTAACCGGCGCGGCGGTGGGTGACGAAGTGTCGGTCACCATCGGCACTTACACCACCAAAGTGGTGGTGGGCGCAGACGGTAACTGGAGCGCAGGCATTCCGGCGAGCGTGATCCGCGCCCTGGTGGACGGCGACGTGGACGTGAAAGTGACCGTCACCGACCGTGCAGGCAACAGCGGCTCGGCCGGGCACACCGTGACGGTGGACACCGGTCTGCCGTCCCTGAGCTTCGACGCGATTTCTGACGACAACGTGCTGAACGCAGTGGAGAAAGGCGAAGTGCTGACCCTGAGTGGGACCAGCGCCAACCTGTCGGCAGGCACGGTCGTTACCGTGACGCTGAACAACAAAGCCTACACCGCCACCGTGGATGCAGACGGCAACTGGAGCACCACGGTGCAGCCGGCGGACCTGGCAGCACTGGGCGAGGCGAACTACACCCTGACGGCCACGGCGAGCAGCGATGCGGGCAACCCGGTATCGGCCAGCGACACGCTGCTGGTGAACACCGCCCTGCCGGTAGTGACCATCAACCTGCTGGCCGGTGACGATATCGTGAACCAGGCCGAACTGGCTGCCGGGCAGACCCTGAGCGGTCGTGTAACCAACGCGGCGGCGGGCGACACCGTCACCGTCGTGATTGGCGGCAAATCTTATGAAGCGCAGGTGCAGGCCGACCTGAGCTGGAGCCTGCCGCTGTCTACTGAGGTGCTGACCGCACTCGGCGACGGTAAGCTGACCGTCACTGCCACCGTCACCAACGGTATCGGTAACACCGGTACCGGCAGCCGCGACATCGAAATCGATGCCAGCCTGCCGGGGATCCGCGTTGATACCGTATCCGGTGACGACATCATCAACAGCATTGAGCACCAGCAGAACCTGGTGATCACCGGTACCAGCAGCGGACTGGCAGCGGGCAGTGCGGTGACCGTGACCATCAACGGCGTGGATCACCCGGCGACCGTGCTGGCTGACGGCACATGGCAGGCCTCGGTACAGGCTGGCGAAGTATCCGGCTGGGCGGCAGGCACACTGGACATCAGCGTCAGCGGCCAGAGCAGCGCCGGTAACCCGGTGGAAATCAGCCACCAGGTGACGGTTGACCTGACGGATGTGGCAATAACCATTAACAGCATCACCGATGACAACGTGCTGAACGCGGCTGAGAAGGGCGAGGCGCTGGAATTGTCCGGCCAGACCAGCAACGTGGAAGCAGGCCAGACCGTGACCATCACCTTTGCCGGTAAGACCTACACGGCAACGGTGGACGCTGAAGGCAACTGGAGCCACACGGTGCCGGCGGCCGACCTGGCGAGCCTGAAAGACGGTGATGCCAGCGTGCAGGTGAGCGTCACCAACGTGCACGGCAACAGCGCGTCGGCTTCACACGGCTACAGCGTGGATGCCACAAAACCGGCCCTGACCATCGACACCGTGGCAGGCGACGACGTGCTGAACGCGACAGAAGCAGGCCAGGCGCTGACCATCACCGGTACCAGCAACGCAGAAGTCGGTCAGACCGTGACCCTGACGCTGGACGGCAAGACCTACACCGGCACCGTACAGGCTGACGGCAGCTGGAGCGTGGAGGTTGCGTCCGACGCACTGCAGGCGCTGGCTGACGGCACGGTAACGATGACCGCGACCGTGAGCGATAAAGCCGGCAACAGCGGTGATACCCGCCACACCATACTGGTTGACACCACCGTGCCGGTGGTCACCATCGACACCATCGCGGGCGATGACATCATTAACCTCGCCGAGCATACGCAGGCGCAGATCATCAGCGGCTCGGTAACGGGCGCGGCGGTGGGTGACGAAGTGTCGGTCACCATCGGCACTTACACCACCAAAGTGGTGGTGGGCGCAGACGGTAACTGGAGCGCAGGTATTCCGGCGAGCGTGATCCGCGCCCTGGTGGACGGCGATGTGGACGTGAAAGTGACCGTCACCGACCGTGCAGGCAACAGCGGCTCGGCCGGGCACACCGTGACGGTGGACACCGGTCTGCCGTCCCTGAGCTTCGACGCGATTTCTGACGACAACGTGCTGAACGCAGTGGAGAAAGGCGAAGTGCTGACCCTGAGTGGGACCAGCGCCAACCTGTCGGCAGGCACGGTCGTTACCGTGACGCTGAACAACAAAGCCTACACCGCCACCGTGGATGCAGACGGCAACTGGAGCACCACGGTGCAGCCGGCGGACCTGGCAGCACTGGGCGAGGCGAACTACACCCTGACGGCCACGGCGAGCAGCGATGCGGGCAACCCGGTATCGGCCAGCGACACGCTGCTGGTGAACACCGCCCTGCCGGTAGTGACCATCAACCTGCTGGCCGGTGACGATATCGTGAACCAGGCCGAACTGGCTGCCGGGCAGACCCTGAGCGGTCGTGTAACCAACGCGGCGGCGGGCGACACCGTCACCGTCGTGATTGGCGGCAAATCTTATGAAGCGCAGGTGCAGGCCGACCTGAGCTGGAGCCTGCCGCTGTCTACTGAGGTGCTGACCGCACTCGGCGACGGTAAGCTGACCGTCACTGCCACCGTCACCAACGGTATCGGTAACACCGGTACCGGCAGCCGCGACATCGAAATCGATGCCAGCCTGCCGGGGATCCGCGTTGATACCGTATCCGGTGACGACATCATCAACAGCATTGAGCACCAGCAGAACCTGGTGATCACCGGTACCAGCAGCGGACTGGCAGCGGGCAGTGCGGTGACCGTGACCATCAACGGCGTGGATCACCCGGCGACCGTGCTGGCTGACGGCACATGGCAGGCCTCGGTACAGGCTGGCGAAGTATCCGGCTGGGCGGCAGGCACACTGGACATCAGCGTCAGCGGCCAGAGCAGCGCCGGTAACCCGGTGGAAATCAGCCACCAGGTGACGGTTGACCTGACGGATGTGGCAATAACCATTAACAGCATCACCGATGACAACGTGCTGAACGCGGCTGAGAAGGGCGAGGCGCTGGAATTGTCCGGCCAGACCAGCAACGTGGAAGCAGGCCAGACCGTGACCATCACCTTTGCCGGTAAGACCTACACGGCAACGGTGGACGCTGAAGGCAACTGGAGCCACACGGTGCCGGCGGCCGACCTGGCGAGCCTGAAAGACGGTGATGCCAGCGTGCAGGTGAGCGTCACCAACGTGCACGGCAACAGCGCGTCGGCTTCACACGGCTACAGCGTGGATGCCACAAAACCGGCCCTGACCATCGACACCGTGGCAGGCGACGACGTGCTGAACGCGACAGAAGCAGGCCAGGCGCTGACCATCACCGGTACCAGCAACGCAGAAGTCGGTCAGACCGTGACCCTGACGCTGGACGGCAAGACCTACACCGGCACCGTACAGGCTGACGGCAGCTGGAGCGTGGAGGTTGCGTCCGACGCACTGCAGGCGCTGGCTGACGGCACGGTAACGATGACCGCGACCGTGAGCGATAAAGCCGGCAACAGCGGTGATACCCGCCACACCATACTGGTTGACACCACCGTGCCGGTGGTCACCATCGACACCATCGCGGGCGATGACATCATTAACCTCGCCGAGCATACGCAGGCGCAGATCATCAGCGGCTCGGTAACGGGCGCGGCGGTGGGTGACGAAGTGTCGGTCACCATCGGCACTTACACCACCAAAGTGGTGGTGGGCGCAGACGGTAACTGGAGCGCAGGTATTCCGGCGAGCGTGATCCGCGCCCTGGTGGACGGCGATGTGGACGTGAAAGTGACCGTCACCGACCGTGCAGGCAACAGCGGCTCGGCCGGGCACACCGTGACGGTGGACACCGGTCTGCCGTCCCTGAGCTTCGACGCGATTTCTGACGACAACGTGCTGAACGCGGTGGAGAAAGGCGAAGTGCTGACTCTCAGCGGGACCAGCGCCAACCTGTCGGCAGGCACGGTCGTTACCGTGACGCTGAACAACAAAGCCTACACCGCCACCGTGGATGCAGACGGCAACTGGAGCACCACGGTGCAGCCGGCGGACCTGGCAGCACTGGGCGAGGCGAACTACACCCTGACGGCCACGGCGAGCAGCGATGCGGGCAACCCGGTATCGGCCAGCGACACGCTGCTGGTGAACACCGCCCTGCCGGTAGTGACCATCAACCTGCTGGCCGGTGACGATATCGTGAACCAGGCCGAACTGGCTGCCGGGCAGACCCTGAGCGGTCGTGTAACCAACGCGGCGGCGGGCGACACCGTCACCGTCGTGATTGGCGGCAAATCTTATGAAGCGCAGGTGCAGGCCGACCTGAGCTGGAGCCTGCCGCTGTCTACTGAGGTGCTGACCGCACTCGGCGACGGTAAGCTGACCGTCACTGCCACCGTCACCAACGGTATCGGTAACACCGGTACCGGCAGCCGCGACATCGAAATCGATGCCAGCCTGCCGGGGATCCGCGTTGATACCGTATCCGGTGACGACATCATCAACAGCATTGAGCACCAGCAGAACCTGGTGATCACCGGTACCAGCAACGGGCTGGCGGCGGGCAGTGCGGTGACCGTGACCATCAACGGCGTGCCGCATCAGGCGACCGTGCTGGCAGACGGCACCTGGCAGGCCTCGGTACAGGCGAGCGAAGTATCCGGCTGGGCGGCAGGCACGCTGGACATCACCGTCAGCGGCCAGAGCAGCGCCGGTAACCCGGTGGAAATCAGCCACCAGGTGGAAATTGACCTGTCTGATGTCTCCATCAGCATCAACAGCATCACCGATGACAACGTGCTGAACGCGGCTGAGAAGGGCGAGGCGCTGGAGTTGTCCGGCCAGACCAGCAACGTGGAAGCAGGCCAGACCGTGACCATCACCTTTGCCGGTAAGACCTACACGGCAACGGTGGACGCTGACGGCAACTGGAGCCACACGGTGCCGGCGGCTGACCTGGCGAGCCTGAAAGACGGCGATGCCAGTGTGCAGGTGAGCGTCACCAACGTGCACGGCAACAGCGCGTCGGCTTCACACGGCTACAGCGTGGATGCCACAAAACCGACCCTGACCATCGACACCGTGGCAGGCGACGACGTGCTGAACGCGACAGAAGCAGGCCAGGCGCTGACCATCACCGGCACCAGCAACGCAGAAGCGGGCCAGACAGTGACCCTGACGCTGAACGGTAAGACCTACACCGGTACCGTGCAGGCAGACGGTAGCTGGAGTGTGGAAGTCGCGGCAGATGCGCTGGCAGAGCTTACCAACGGCAATATCGTGGTCGGCGCACAAGTCAGCGATAAAGCAGGCAACCCAGGCACTACCAGCCAGAATCTGCTGGTTGATACCATTGCACCGGCTATCACGATTAATACGGTGGCAGGCGATGATGTCATCAATATGGTTGAACACGGCCAGGCGCAGATTATCAGCGGTAAAGCGGCCGGCGCCGAGGTAGGTGACCAGGTTGTCGTCACTATCAACAACGTGAAATACCCGACCACGGTTGATGCTGCAGGTAACTGGAGCATCGGGATGACGCCGGATCAGGTGGCTGCGCTGGTAGACGGCCAGGTCACTATTTCCGTTAGCGTGACGGATAAAGCGGGTAACGTGGGTACTGAGGTCCACACCGTGACGGTGAATACCGCAGCCGTGAGCCTGACGGTGGATACGGTGAGTAGCGACAACGTTATCAACGCAACCGAGCACGGCGAAGCGCTGGTTATCAGCGGCAACAGCAGCGCGCTTGCGGTGAATACCATCGTCACTATCAAGCTCAATGGTGAAACCTATGAGGCGAAAATTAAGAGTGACGGCAGCTGGAGCGTTACCGTACCGGCAGAGAACGTCGCTCAGTTGAGCGATGACACGCAGTACAAGATTGAGGTCTCTGCACAGGACGACGCAGGCAATGCGGCAACGGCCGGTCGCGATATCAATGTCGATATCAGCGCACCGCTGCTGACCATCTCGCCGGTCTCAACAGACAATATCCTGAACGCCGCTGAACAGCAGCAGACGCTGGTGATTCAGGGTACAAGCAGCGCAGAAGCCGGTCAGCAAGTGACGGTGAAACTGGGCAACGGGACGTACACGGCTCAGGTCGGTGCGGACGGTCGTTGGTCGGTGCAGGTTGCACCGAAAGACCTCGCGCTGTTGCAGGACGGTAACTATGTCGTGAGCGCAAGCGTGAGCGACAAGGCCGGCAACCAGACGGATGAAACTGGCGCGTTACGCGTGGATACCGTTAAACCGACCATTACGTTTGATACCGTTGCGGGCGATGACATCATTAACGCGCTGGAACAGCAGGCGGGCGTGACTATCAACGGTACAACCACGGCAGAGCCGGGCCAGACTGTGGTCGTCACGTTCAACGGGCGTGCGTATGAGGCTAAGGTGCAGGCAGACGGTACCTGGTCAGTGAACGTGAAAGCCACAGACTTCAACGGCATTGTGGATAACGTTTACACCATCAGCGCAAGCGTGAAGGACGTCGCGGGCAACCAGGGCGATGCGACCCACGATGTGACCCTGAGTGGTGAAGTGCCGACTATCAGCATCAACACCTTTGCAGATGACGACATTGTCAACGCGCTGGAGCACGGTACGCCGCTGCTGATTAGCGGCACCACGACCGCACCTGTGGGCAAAGAGGTGACCGTTACGCTCAACGGCCAGACCTATTATGCCAAAGTGCAGGCTGACGGCACCTGGAGTACCTCGGTGGGGAGTGCAGACGTTGCCGCACTGGTTGATGGCAAGTCCTACACCATTGCCGCAGAAGTCACTAACAGTATCGGTAACCCGGCCAATGCCGAGCACACGGTGAACGTGGATATTTCTGCGCCATCAATGGGCATCAGCATTGATTCGCTGCAAAACGATACGGGCCTGAGCGCTACGGACTTTATTACTAACGATGCAAATATCGTGGTGAAAGGTTCTCTGACGGCAGCGCTGGGCGGTGATGAGAAAGCGCAGATAAGCCTTGATGGCGGCAACTCGTGGATTGATCTGGTCGTCACCGGTACCACCTGGACTTACGCCGATGGGCGAGCGTTGCAGGACGGAACCTGGAACTACCAGGTGCGCGTTATCGATAAAGCAGGCAACGTTGGCGCAACCGACAGCCAGAATGTGGTGCTGGATACGAAGGCGCCAGAAGTGGCGACGATCACCGTTGACAACATTTCTCGCGATACCGGTCTGGCAGGTGATGATTTTATCACCAGCGATAATACGCTGACGCTCAACGGCAGCCTGGGTAGCGAGCTGAAAGTGGGTGAGTACGTACAGATAAGCATCAACGGCGGTAAGAGCTGGATTGATGTGGACGTGAGCGGCACCAGCTGGACCTGGGTGGATACCCGCACGCTTGACGATGGTGACTATAACTATCAGCTGCGCGTGATTGACGATGCGGGCAACGTCAGCGCCACCACCAATAAAGTGGTGACCGTGGATACCGTAGCGCCGACGCCGACGCTCACCGTTGACAGCATCAGCGACGACACTGGCGTAGATAACCGCGACTTCATTACGCGTGATACGACGCTGACCATCCACGGCTCGCTGACAACAGCGCTGACTGAAGGCGAGTTTGTGCAGATTAGCCTGGACGGTGGCACCAGTTGGCAGAACGTAACGATGGTGGGAGCGTCCTGGTACTTTACGGATGGTCGCGTACTGGAAGAAGGCGATCACGACTACTGGCTGCGCGTAGTGGATACCGCAGGCAACGTGGGCAACACCATTAAGCAGACGGTCACCGTTGACCTGACGCCGCCGGATGACTCACTGACGGTCTCTATCGACAGCATTTCTGACGATACGGGTTACAGCAACAGTGACTTCCTGACCAACGACACCAGTCTGACCATTCATGGTTCTCTGGGCCGTACGCTGGCCGATGGCGAATACGTGCAAATTAGTGTCGATAACGGCATCAACTGGGTTTACGTTTCGGTGGTGGGCAACGAGTGGAGCTATGAAGATACTCGCGTGCTCAAAGACGGTGATAATACCTATCAGGTACGCGTCATCGATAAAGCCGGTAACGTAGGCCAGACCGCCGAGCAGGTGGTGGTGATTGATACCGCACCGCCGACAAACATCGCGACTATTGTCAACTATACCGATGATGTAGGTTCAGATCGCGGCACCTTCGGATCTGGCACAGTGACTGACGATCGTACGCCTACCTTAAACGGTACGCTGTCGGCCGCGCTGGCAACGGGTGAGCTGGTGCGTATTTACCGTGCAGACGGCACCTACCTCGGTGAAGCGACGGTGAATGGCACTAACTGGAGCTATGAACTGGATGCGCCGCTTATCGACGGCGATGTGGTTCACGTTTACGCCGTGGTTGTCGATGCCGCAGGGAACGAAGGTAAGCCGTCTGTTGACTTTAACTTCACCGTAAACCTGGAGATGTTTATCTCTGTCCAGGATACGTTGGACAATACGCCTATCGTTAAAGGGCGCGTTGACTTCGAAATCCTTGAAGGTGAATACGTTGAGGTGACGGTTAACAACGTGGTGTACAGCTCGCGTACCGGTCAGGTGGTTATTGACCCGAACAACAGTACCTGGTATGTACAGATCCCGAACGATAATGCGCTCAACCTCGGTAAGTATGACGTAAGTGCGGTGCTGTATGGCGAAGATGGCTCTGTTATCACGAAGGATATTACTAACGGTGAGTTGACGGTTTCTGCTGCGCCGGAAATTAACTTCACTTCAACGGCGGCCAGTACTAATGATACCAGTACGGCGCTGACGCTGAGTGAAGACGGCACCTGGCGTATTCTGTCTAACTCAACGGTGTTCACCCAGAACGGAACCAGCTCCTCTACGCTGGGTTCGTTTGGCCAGACCGTGATTAAGGGGATTGATACCCAGCAGCAGTCGTCGTTTATTGACTTCGACCGCGATGGTTTGATGGACATCATGGGGGCGGATACCGGTTATTCGAACGGCCAGCAGTCCTTTAAGTACAACGCTGATGGAACCTATACCACCTTCCAGGTCGGGGCGATGGGGGTGACCGGCCAGACCAACGATCCGAACGGTAACACCTACGTGTGGTACGGCGGGTTTATGGGAATCGACATCGATGGCGATGGGTATGTAGACCTGGTCTACGGCGACCAGTCTCCAAACGATGCCGAGGCCTGGGGAGGACATGACTCTGCATTTGTCATGAACACCGATGGCACCATTGTGGGATTCGACAAGTCCGGAGCCTACGTTTACTCAAATACGTCTCAGGATGGGGTGGCGAACACCAACTCCGGTAACCCGACGCCGGACCGTGAGGTTTCTGGGGTAGACCTGAATAACGATGGCTACGTGGACATCACCTATCATGGTACGGACGGGACAAACCGGACGTCTGGTGGTGGTAGCAGTTCGTCGAATACACGTATGGTTGTTGTGACCAACGGCGTGGACGAGAACGGCAACGTGACGCTGACCAATACCCAGGTCGTAACCGGCGTATTCTACGGCGATACCGGAACGAACAACTGGTACACCACCATGACCTGGGCCGACCTGAACGGCGACGGTTATATGGACCTGTTCATTGGCGGTTATGGCGGCCAGGGAGGTACCTATGGTGCTGCGAGTGCGATTTACTACAACGATGGCCAGGGTAACCTGACAGCAGCAGCCAACGGTGTGGGTACTGGCTCGAACGTTCAGAAGTTTACTGACACCATCAACAGTAGCGCCTCTCTCGCGGTGGACTGGAACGGCGACGGTAAGATGGATCTTATCGAGGTGGCTGGGATCATGGGATCCACGGTTGCGACTAACGCCAGCAATATTGGCGCGCTGTGGCTTAACGGTGGAACGGGTAGCAACGGCCAGGTGAACTGGACCCAGCAAACCCTGCTGTCTGGCGCGAACCAGGGTAACTCTAACTTTGTGACCGGTGCGTTGAGTCTCGACCTCGACTACGACGGTGATAAAGATCTGGTGGTATTCCGCGCCTCTGGCGGTAAGACGACGTACGTGGAGAACAAGAGCGTTATTCAGGACGGCACCAGCATTATTCTACGCATCTCTGATGCTAACGGCATTAACTCCTTCTACGGGAACACGGTGCTGCTGGTTGATGAAAGCACAGGTAAAGTGGTGAGTTCGCAGGTGATTAACACTCAGGGTGGGGTCAATATGAACGACTCTACTGGCCTTGTGTACTTCTACGGTCTGGATGCCAGCAAGTCGTACAGTGCGATGCTGCTGACCAACAACGGCGGCTATGGCGGTTCGAATTCTGCCACCTTTGACTCTGGTCTGGTGCGTGATATCAGTAACGTCAACGCCAGCTGGGCTGGCCTGAAGGCGGTTGAGAAGAACCATGCCTACGTGCTGACAGCAGAAAAAGGTGAGTCCGCGATGGATAGCAGCACTGCGGCGACCGATGCGACCAACACGACAGGTATTGTCGGTACCGGCTATAACGATACGCTGTACGCCACGGCAGGTACTCACGTTTATAACGGTGGTGGCGGGAGTACCGTTGTCTCCGACACTAACGTGTGGGTGTCTGAAGGCGGTATGGATATCGTTGACTACAAGCTGGCAGGGAACACGGCGCTGACTATCGATCTTAACAAGACGGGCGCGCAGGACACCGGCTTTGGTACGGCAACGTTTGTGAATATTGAAGGGGTTGCGGGCGGCAGCGGTAATGATGTCTTCACGGGTAACAGCGGCGATAACATCTTTGAAGGCCGCGGCGGTGACGACACCTTTAATATCGGTAAGGGCGGTCAGGATACCCTGCTGTACAAACTGCTGAACGCGTCTGATGCAACCGGCGGTAATGGCAGCGATGTGGTGAACGGGTTCTCTGTGGGTACCTGGGAAGGTACGGCAGATTCCGATCGCATTGACCTGCGTGAACTGTTGGCCGATACCGGCTATACCGGCAGCGGCTCGGCAACCTACATCAACGGTGTGGCGACGCTGGATGCAAATATTGGCAATCTGTCTGACTACATCAGCGTGGTTCAGAACGGCAGTAGCACGGAGATTCGAATTGACCGCGATGGTAATGGCGGAAACTTCGACTCGACGACGGTGGTGACACTTAACGGTGTCCAGACCGACCTGGCAACGCTGCTGGCTAACCATCAGCTGTTGATCGTCTAGTTTTAGCACCCACAAGACCCGCGTGAATGCGCGGGTCTTTTCGCATTTTTACGTGGGAGGCGACAAGTACAGATTAATTCTGTTATTTTGTGAATAATCTGAATGATTCAGACATCCCGCCCGGGATGGCAACTGACCTGGCAATATCACAAACCGTCTGCTCACAGGAAGTGAACTATGAGTACAACACATCCCTTTTATGAGCCCTGGCTACAGGCAATGCTTAGCGTTGCGCGCCACTACATGCTTGATTTTTCCCAGGAGCATGTGCGCACCGTTATCAGCCATGAAACCCGCTCGCCCCGCAGGCTGGTGCTGGAAGATATGGCACGTCAGCTTGGTCTGGGTATGCGCATGGCGCCCGCTGATATCTCTCTGATAGACCCCTGGCGTCTGCCGCTTATTGCTGAACTGGAAAACGGGCAGCTGGCGGTCATCACGAAGATGGACAGTGAGGGCAACCTCATGTTGCAGCTTGGCGGTGACGGCGGTCTGGAAAGCAAACTGTCGTGCGACGAGCTGGCTTCGCGCCTGAAAGGGTTGGTGGTGCTGCGCCCGCTGGAGTCCATTCCGGATGCCCGCGTGGACGATTACGTTAAGCCATGGAAAAAGAACTGGTTCTGGAGTATCGCGCTCAGGGACTGGCGGCGTTACGGCGATATTATGCTGGCGGCGATGGTTGCCAACGTGCTTGCCCTGAGCGGCATGCTGTTTTCTATGCAAGTTTATGACCGCGTGGTGCCGTCACAGTCTGAGCCAACGCTCTGGGTACTGTTTGGCGGCGTCATGATGGCAATTCTGTTTGAGTTTCTTATGCGTATGATGCGCGCGCATGTGTCCGATGTGGTCGGTAAGCGCGCGGATTTACGCATCTCTGACCGGGTATTTGCCCACGCGCTGCGCATTAAAAATAACGCGCGTCCCAAATCCACTGGCTCCTTTATCTCTCAGGTGCGTGAACTGGAGTCCGTGCGCGAACTGATAACCTCAACCACCATCGGTGCCGTTTCCGATCTGCCGTTCTTCCTGTTGTTCGTCTTTATTCTGTGGATGATTGGTGGGCCGCTGGTCTTTGTCGTGTTGCTGGCACTGCCGTTGCTGCTCATTCCCGGGCTACTTATCCAGCGTCCGCTGGCGAAGCTCTCAAGTGAAGGGATGCGCGAGTCTGCCATTCGTAACGCCACGCTGGTCGAGGCGGTGCAGGGGCTTGATGACATCAAATTGATGCGTGCTGAGCAGCGCTTTCAGAACCAGTGGAACAACACCAATGATGTCTCTGCCACGATAAGCATGAAGCAGCGCTGGCTGACCGGCATGCTGATGACCTGGACGCAGGAAGTGCAGTCTATTGTGTACGCCGTGGTGCTACTGGTGGGCTGTTATATGGTCATTGCCGGTGATATGACCACCGGTGCGTTGGTGGGAACCTCGATTCTGGCCTCGCGCACCATTGCGCCGCTGTCGCAGATTTCCGGCATCCTGTCGCGCTGGCAGTCGGCAAAGGTCGCCCGTAAAGGGCTGGATGACCTGATGCAAAAGCCAATTGACGATCCGGGTCGCGGCAAGCGCGTACATAAATCACACCTGCGCGGATATTACTCGCTTAAAGAGGTCGGGTTTTATTACGACGAAGAGCAGAAGGTGAACGACCTGACGATCGCGAATCTGAATATCAAAGCGGGAGAGCGCATTGCTATCCTCGGGCGCAACGGGTCAGGCAAAAGTACGCTGTTGCAGGTGCTGGCCGGTCTGCACGAGCCGCAGCATGGACAAATCCTGCTGGACGATATTTCGCTGTCCCATCTTGACCCCCATGACTTACGCCGTGATGTGCAGTGCCTGACCCAGCAGGCGCGTCTGTTCTTTGGCTCCGTACGCGAAAACATTACGATGGGCCGCCCGCTGGCCTCTGACGAAGAGATTCAACAGGCGCTGATTATCAGCGGTGCTGACGAGTTCGTGCGTAAGCAAAAAGACGGTCTCAATTATCAGATTACGGAGGGCGGCGCCGGGTTGTCAGGTGGACAGCGCCAGTCGCTGCTGCTGGCGCGCACCCTTATCACCCAGCCAAACATTCTGCTGCTCGATGAGCCGACCGCATGGCTGGATGAAATGAGTGAAAAACGCTTTATTACGCACCTTGGCGCGTGGTTGGGCACTCACCGCACGCTGGTGGTGTCTACACACCGTTTGCCGATTCTGGAGCTGGTTGACCGCATCATCGTGCTGGAGAATGGCCGTGTTGTGATGGATGGTCCGCGTGAAGGTATGCTGCAAAAGCATGGTCTGAGCGTACCGGGCGCAGGTCCGCGCCCTAACGTTTCCCCGCAGCCTGCAACAATGGCGCAGGTTAAAAAGGATGGTCAGGTGGAGGCGAAGGTATGAGCGATATCTCCCGTTATAACAGTCGGCTGAAGGAGCCGAGCCTGCCGCGTTCATCATTAATCATCTGGTTTCTGACGGCGCTGGTAGGGGCATTTGTCGTGTGGGCGAACTATTTTCACCTGGACGAAGTCACGACCGGCAACGGCAAAATCACGCCATCGTCCCATGAGCAGACCATTCAGTCGCTGGAAGGGGGCATTATCCACAAACTGGCGGTGAAAGAAGGGGATATTGTCGAGCGCGGTGAAGTGCTGGCCCAGCTTGACCGGACTAAAACTGAATCCAGCGTGCTGGAAAGTGAGTCGCGTCTTAATGCCGCACTGGCAACCGCAGCACGCCTGAAGGCTGAAGTCACCAACACCGAACCCGTTTTTCCCGCAGAACTTGATGATGACGTAGAGTTGGTGCGTGAAGAAACCGAACTGTGGCGCTCGCGCCGCGACAGCCTGCAAAAAGGGCTGGAAGGGCTGCGCCATGCGGTAGCGCTGGTACAGCGTGAGCTGTCTATGACGGCGCCGTTGATAAAAGCGGGGGCCGCCAGCAATGTTGAGGTGCTGCGCCTGCAGCGCCAGAAAAACGAGCTGGAAAACAAAATCACGGAAATGCAGAACCAGTATTACGTGCGTTCCAGGGAGGAGTTGTCAAAAGCCAACGCAGAAATTGAAGCCCAGCGTTCAGTAATGCGCGGGCGTGAAGACTCACTGACGCGCCTGACTTTCACCGCGCCGGTGCGTGGGATTGTGAAAGATATTGAGGTGACAACAGTGGGCGGGGTGATACCGCCAAACGGCAAACTGATGAGCCTGGTCCCGCTTGACGACCAAATGATGGTGGAAGCAAAAATTTCCCCGCGTGACGTGGCCTTTGTGCACCCAGGGCAGAAGGCAATGGTGAAAATCACGGCTTACGACTACTCCATCTACGGCGGTATGGAAGGAGAAGTGACAATGATTTCACCTGATACCATTCAGGATGAAGTGAAGCGTGATGTTTACTATTACCGGGTTTATATCCGCACTGAAAGCAATCATCTGACGAATAAAGACTTGCACGAATTTCCCATCTTCCCCGGCATGATTGCGACGGTGGATATTAAAACCGGGAATAAATCGATACTGGATTATCTGCTTAAGCCGCTGAACAAAGCGAAAGAGGCGCTGCGCGAGCGCTAATCAACCAGCAGACGAGGTTTAACCCTCGTCTGCTTTCAAGGTCTGTGAATTCATATCCAGATAATCGAGGACCCAGGCAAAATACAGCCCCACATAGGTTTCTGCCGTATCGAAAAAGGCAGGTAACAGTGTGACCTTACTCCCCTCTTCATCTTCAATTAATCCGCACTCAATGGCATCGTTTTAAAACACGGCGTACGTGAGTACGCGATATTGAAAACATCTGCGCCAGCCTTTTTTGCGAATAATCGAGTGTTACTTTATTCGCGCTGCTTTTTTTACGGGCTTCAATCAATAAATGCAGCATCATCAGGCGCCCGCCATCTTTATTGACGAAAACACCTGCTGTTGGCAGCACATTGGGATACGTGATCCCCGCAAAAATCATCTCGGCAGCACGGCTGAAAAATGTGCGGCGGATGTTCTTCTTATCCAGCGTGTTTTCAGAAAGATTGAGCTCAGGGTAGAGAATATTGAGTGGGGCAAATGCACCTTTTAAATAAAACTTAAGGTCCTGCATACCCTTATCAGTGGCTTCCAGCTGGACTTTGCGGCGATCGCTTTCATCGCGCACGGTAGTGAGACGTCCACCTGTTTTCAGCAAGGTGACAATGGCAATGACGCTATTCGGACTGGCAATCTTATAACGGCTGCAGATTTCCTTAATCTCTGAAACAGAGTGTATTTTTTGACCGAAAATAACGCAACATATTGCCAGTACAATATTAAAACGCGATTCCTGAAGAATGATTTTGTAAAAAAGTGGCTGCAATTTATAACTATCAAGATTTAATTGATAATGCAGCGCGACGGCATCATAAAATCCGGGCATGGATTTTAATTGCTCACATTGCCTGAACAGCTGTTCAGTACGTTTTTGAATATCCATATTTATAATTGTAAAGGCCGTTTTGAGTGTGTGTAGTCAAATGATGCTGCTTACCTGGATATTATACCGGGTGTCTGGCGATGATACCCCTTTTCGGTTGTATATTGTCGGTAAACTCTGTGTTTAGACGCACGAAAAGATCACTTTAAGCCTTTTAAGGAGAAAGGGCAGGTTTAGAGCGTGGATAATGCTGTTTAAATACCGGTGGGCGAGTTATACCGAATTATTGATATTTATTAGCTGGTTATTTCGGTATTTTTCTGACTGATTTGCGAAATGAGATTTGGCGTTTAATTTTTATTATGGTTTATTGTGTTGAGTTTAATTAATAATATGATTTTTTGTTCTGGTCGTGACGGCTGGATGAGATGGATTTTGACATTATCTGTGGGCAAACCGTATCACCTGAGAAAAAACAGGAGCCGTATAAACAGCTCCTGTATAAAGCCGTTTAATGACGCGAGCCTATTTCGCGCAGCGGACGTCCTTTCATCAGGTTGCGTTCAATATGTTCCAGAGAGACATGCTTCGTCTCCGGCACCAGCGCCAGGGTGAGGATAATAAAGAACAGATTCAGGCCTGCATAAACCCAGAACGTGGTGGCGTTGCCAAGCGTATTGAGCATGGTCAGGAAGGTTGCCCCGACAATCATATTGGCAATCCAGTTTGTGGTCGTTGAGCAGGTGATGCCGAAATCGCGCCCTTTAAGCGGCTGGATTTCAGAGCACAGCACCCAAATCAGCGGGCCAGCGCTCATGGCAAAGCCAACAATAAACATCAGCAGCATTGCGACGGCAAAGTACTGTGCCTCAGGCGAGGAGATACCAATGTGCATCATGGTGCCAAGTGTACCCATGCCGACGGCCATCACCATAAAACCCAGCACCAGCGTGGGCTTACGTCCCCATCTGTCCACCAGCCCAATGGCGATGAAGGTTGCCAGCACGTTAGTTAAACCGACAATAACCGTGCCCCACATTTGCTCGGTGGTGTTGCTGTAGCCTGCAATTTCGAAAATCTTCGGTGCGTAGTACATGATGACGTTCATGCCGGTGAACTGTTGCATTACCTGTAACAGTACGCCCAGGAACACCGCACGACGGAAGTTGCTGTTTTCACGAAACAGTGACCAGCCGCTTTGCTTAACCTGTAAACTTTCACGGATCTCATCAAGCTCACGTTTGGCCTCAGCGCTGGTGTCGCGCAGGCGCAGCAGAACGCGTTCGGCGTCATGAAAACGACGTTTGGCGGCAAACCAGCGCGGGCTGTCTGGCAAAAAGAACACGCCGACCAGCAGCAGGATTGCCGGGATGGTGATAACACCCAGCATCCAGCGCCATGAGCCGCTATAGCTGAATGCCGTATCGGACAGATAGGCACCGAGGATCCCGATGGTTATCATCAACTGATACATGGATATCATACTGCCGCGGATACGCTCAGGGGCAATTTCAGACAGATAAAGCGGAGCGGTGTATGACGCAATCCCCACCGCCAGGCCGAGCAGCACGCGTGAGATAATCAGCACTTCGGGATTAGGTGCGAAGGCAGAAGCCAGTGAACCTATCACGAACAGAATCGCGCCAATCATCAGGCTGTACTTACGCCCGAGACGAAATGAAAGCCAGCCGCTGCCAACGGCACCGACGGCTGCACCAAACATCATAGAGCTGACAACCCACTCCTGTTCATGTGCGGTTATCTGAAAATCCTGGGCGATGAAGGGCAGTGCGCCCGCAATCACGCCAATATCAAGGCCGAATAACAATCCCGCCAGGGCGGCGAGAAAGCAGACAAAAAATGTCATGGCCCTGTTTGAACTCCCCTGTTTCTTATTGTCAGGCATGCGGCCCTCCGTTTGGATTATCACGTTTTACGATGTTAAGGGTAGGTGAGTGTCAGGTAAATTTATGTGATGATAATCACAATGGTGTAATCGGTTACACTCTGGCGGTTGTTACGCACCTGAGGATGATCAGATAAAACAGGTAATTATCGCTATTTTCATTCATCCGGATGGCGTGATTTCAGAGAAAACCGAGTGATTATGTAACGCTATAACTGCCGTTCCATTTTCTCTGAGGTGTTGCCAGGGTATACCGCACACCAGCTTGTGTAATCGATTACAGTTTGGGTGTTGTTTAAGGCGATGAACGGCCTTCAGATGAAGCCGCCACAGCTATTTTTAAAGCAATAACTATAGTCTGCTTACGAAGGGCAAACGGGCGTGAGGCAGCCTGGCCCTGATTATCAGAATGCTCCAGGTGGGTGAGGGCGTGTTAGCGGCGAGAAAGGGCAGTGAAACGAAGGGGACAGGCCTGCCGGGCGTGGCGCAGGCAATAAAAAAGGCCAGCAGGTGCTGGCCTTATTTGAAACAAGCGGGCTTACTTCAGACCGGCTGCCTCGCGCAGATGTTCAGCTTTGTCGGTTTTTTCCCACGGGAAGTGTTCACGACCAAAGTGACCATAAGCAGCGGTTTCTTTGTAGATAGGATGCAGCAGATCCAGCATCTGGATCAGGCCATACGGACGCAGATCGAAGAACTCACGCACCAGCAGCGTAAGCTGTTCAGGGGCGATTTTCTCGGTGCCAAAGGTTTCCACCATAATGGAGGTCGGTTCGGCAACGCCAATGGCGTAAGACACCTGGATTTCACAGCGGTCAGCAAGACCGGCCGCGACGATGTTCTTGGCCACATAGCGCGCGGCGTAAGCGGCAGAACGGTCCACTTTAGACGGGTCTTTACCTGAGAACGCGCCACCACCGTGACGAGCCATGCCGCCGTAAGTATCAACAATGATTTTACGCCCGGTCAGGCCGCAGTCGCCCATCGGTCCACCGATAACAAAGCGGCCTGTTGGGTTGATAAAGAATTTGGTAGCGGTGTTCAGCCACTCGGTTGGCAGGACCGGCTTAATGATTTCTTCCATCACCGCTTCCTGAAGCGATTTCTGGTCGATATCTTCGGCATGCTGGGTGGACAGCACCACGGCATCAATGCCGACAATGTTGCCGCTGTCGTACTGGAAAGTAACCTGGCTTTTCGCATCCGGGCGCAGCCACGGCAGCGTGCCGTTTTTACGCACTTCGGCCTGGCGCTGCACCAGACGGTGCGCGTAGGTCACCGGGGCTGGCATCAGCACGTCGGTTTCGTTGGTGGCGTAACCAAACATCAAACCCTGGTCGCCCGCGCCCTGTTCGAGCGGATCGGCACGGTCAACGCCCTGGTTGATGTCAGGAGACTGCTTGCCGATAGCGCTCAGCACGGCGCAGGAGTTGGCGTCAAAGCCCATATCGGAATGCACGTAGCCGATTTCACGCACGGTTTTGCGGGTAATTTCTTCAATGTCGACCCATGCGCTGGTGGTGATTTCACCGCCGACCAGCACCATTCCTGTTTTTACGTAAGTCTCACAGGCAACGCGTGCTTTCGGATCCTGCTCCAGAATGGCGTCAAGCACCGCATCGGAGATTTGGTCAGCAATTTTATCGGGATGCCCTTCTGATACAGACTCGGACGTAAAAAGGTGTTTAGCCATGTTCTCTTCACCCTAAAGGAAATCAGTGAGATGGACTGCGATATCAGCAAACTCTCGCGGCAGGAGGTGCCGGAAACAGAGTTTAGTGCAGGTAAAACCACAAGCAGTCTGAATGTTAATCAGTATAGATGGATTAACTTCTGGACGTCTATTCTAGGTTAATCCATGAACGCATTTCCAGTGATTTTTGACGCAGGACACATTGTGATAAACATTTTCCTGGCAACACGGACTGGCGTTGCGCCGGAGTGCGCGCATTTTATTTTGCTTTTTAGCCTCTCTGTCGGTATAAACGGCGCGCGTGGTAACCGCTAAAAAAAGCCTGTTGTAACAGGTGCGGCAAGCCCGTCATTAACAGATGAAGACAGCCGTCTTTCTGGGGCCGTAAGTCCGGCGGTCAGAAGGCGTGGAGGTGATAGGATTGGTAATGAATAGCCGTGTTTTCTGTCCGTCATCACGCCGCTCTGGCGTGTGTTTGCCGTCCCTCTTCGTTATCACACCGCTTTGCGTCAGGCATTCTTCCTGCGCCGCGTCCAAGGATTCTCGGGCGGGTCGCACATTCCCTCTTTGACTCTTCATACTTTTAAAAGGCGCGTCTGAAAGGCGTTATCCGGCCATCGTGGCAGCACCGGGTGAGTGTTTTACACTGAATATGAACATGGAACCACTTTTGTGGTGCGTTATGCAGCGTCTTATGCTGATAAAACGCGCACTGATTGGGTTGTTATCGCAAATATCCCCTGCGATAGTAGTGAACTCTTTTTTCTATTACGGCAACAGCGAGGTTCGCAATGTCTGACGACATTTTTTCTGTTTCGGGTTCGTCAGCAGGCGAACAAAGTGCACTCCGTTCAATGCAGGAGGTGGCAATGAACTCTCAGGAAGCCAGCAAGATGCTGCGTACTTATAACATTGCCTGGTGGGGCAACTCGTATTACGACGTTAACGAACTGGGCCATATCACCGTGTGTCCGGACCCGGACCAGCCAGAAGCGCGCGTTGACCTTGCGCAGCTGGTGAAAGCGCGCGAAGCCCAGGGGCAGCGTCTGCCCGCGCTGTTTTGCTTCCCGCAGATTCTGCAACACCGCCTGCGTTCGATTAACGCCGCCTTTCGCCGTGCCCGTGAGTCTTACGGCTATAACGGTGACTACTTCCTGGTGTACCCCATCAAGGTCAACCAGCACCGCCGCGTCATTGAATCGCTGATTCAGTCGGGCGAGCCGCTGGGGCTGGAGGCCGGCTCCAAAGCCGAGCTGATGGCAGTACTGGCCCATGCGGGCATGACCCGCTCGGTGATTGTCTGTAACGGCTATAAAGACCGTGAATATATTCGCCTGGCGCTGATTGGCGAGAAAATGGGCCACAAAGTCTATCTGGTTATCGAAAAGATGACCGAAATCGACGTAGTGCTCGAAGAAGCGGCGCGCCTGAACGTAGTGCCGCGCCTTGGCGTGCGCGCTCGCCTGGCGTCCCAGGGCTCCGGCAAGTGGCAGTCCTCCGGCGGTGAAAAATCGAAGTTCGGCCTGGCGGCAACCCAGGTGTTGCAGCTGGTGGAAAAACTGCGTGCCGCAGACCGCCTGGAAAGTCTGCAACTGCTGCATTTCCATCTCGGTTCGCAGATGGCCAATATTCGCGACATTGCCACCGGCGTGCGCGAGTCGGCCCGCTTCTACGTTGAACTGCACAAGCTGGGCGTAAAAATTCAGTGCTTCGACGTAGGCGGTGGCCTGGGCGTGGATTATGAAGGTACGCGCTCGCAGTCTGACTGCTCGGTTAACTACGGCCTGAACGAATACGCCAACAACATCATCTGGGCCATTGGCGATGCCTGTGAAGAAAACGGCCTGCCGCACCCAACGGTGATAACCGAGTCCGGGCGTGCTGTGACGGCGCACCACACCGTACTGGTGTCCAACGTGATTGGCGTTGAGCGTAACGAATACACGGTGTCGCAAGCGCCGGAAGATGACGCACCGCGCGCGCTGGCGAGCATGTGGGAAACCTGGCAGGAAATGCACGAGCCGGATAACCGCCGCTCGCTGCGCGAATGGCTGCACGACAGCCAGATGGACCTGCACGATATCCACACCGGCTACTCAGCGGGTACCTACAGCCTGCAACAGCGTGCCTGGGCAGAGCAGCTTTATCTGAATATGTGCCACGAAATTCAAAAGCAGCTCGACCCGTCCAACCGTGCTCACCGCCCAATCATTGACGAATTGCAGGAGCGCATGGCGGATAAGCTGTACGTTAACTTCTCGCTGTTCCAGTCGATGCCGGATGCCTGGGGGATTGACCAGTTGTTCCCGGTACTGCCGCTCGAAGGGCTGAACCATGCGCCGAGCCGCCGCGCGGTGCTGCTGGATATCACCTGTGACTCCGACGGCGCTATCGATCACTATGTGGACGGCGATGGCATTGCCACGACTATGCCGCTGCCGGATTACGACCCGGACAACCCGCCGCTGCTGGGCTTCTTTATGGTGGGCGCGTATCAGGAAATCCTCGGCAACATGCACAACCTGTTTGGCGACACCGAAGCGGTCAACGTCTTTGTGTTTGAAGACGGCAAGGTGGAAGTGGAGCTTTCCGACGAAGGCGATACGGTTGCCGACATGCTGCGTTACGTGCAGCTTGATCCGGATACCCTGCTGACGCGTTTTCGCGACCAGGTGAAGCAGACCGGCCTTGATAGTGCGCTCCAGCAGCAGTTCCTTGAGGAGTTTGAGGCAGGACTGTACGGCTACACCTATCTCGAAGACGAGTAACGGCGCGTGCGCAGGCTTGAACCCGGTCATTATTAAGGGGATAATCCGCGCACAATCTATCTGCCAGTAGCAGGTAGCAATACGAAATCCAGTCCCTTCCTCGTCGGGTTAACGACGCGGAAGGGATTTTTTTATCTCACTCGTTATTGTCCAGGCCGCTGCGCATGCGTCAGGGCGGGCATAGCGGGACCATGCGACTCACACCGATTAAGAGGGCAGACCATGAGCACCTTAGGCCATCAGTACGATAACTCCCTGGTATCCAACGCCTTTGGTTTTTTACGTTTACCGCTGAATTTCCAGCCATACGACAGCGACGCTGACTGGGTCATTACCGGTATTCCGTTTGATATGGCGACCTCCGGGCGCGCGGGCAGCCGCCACGGGCCGGGTGCCATTCGCCAGATTTCCACCAACCTGGCGTGGGAGCACTGCCGTTTCCCGTGGGATTTCGACATGCGCGAGCGCCTGAACGTGGTGGACTGCGGTGACCTGGTCTACGCCTTTGGCGATGCGCGCGAAATGAGCCAGAACCTTCAGGCTCACGCCGAGCGCCTGCTGGCTTCTGGTAAACGCATGCTCTCATTGGGTGGCGATCATTTTGTTACGCTGCCGCTGCTGCGCGCCCACGCAAAACACTTTGGTAAAATGGCGCTGGTGCACTTTGATGCCCACACCGATACCTATTCCAACGGTTGCGAGTTCGACCACGGCACCATGTTTTACACCGCACCGAAAGAGGGACTGATTGACCCGAATCACTCGGTACAGATTGGTATTCGTACTGAGTTTGACAAGGACAACGGTTTTACCGTGCTCGGTGCTCCTGAGGTGAACGATCGCAGCGTTGATGACATCCTGGCGCAGGTGAAGCAGATTGTGGGCGACATGCCGGTTTACCTGACGTTCGATATCGACTGCCTGGATCCGGCTCACGCGCCGGGTACTGGCACGCCGGTGATTGGCGGGTTAAGCACCGATCGCGCGCTCAAACTGGTGCGTGGCCTTAAAGATCTCAACATTGTTGGCATGGATCTGGTTGAAGTCGCACCGGCTTACGATCAGTCCGACATTACGGCACTGGCCGCCGCTACGCTGGCGCTGGAAATGCTCTACATCCAGGCCGCCAAAAAAGGCGAATAACAGTGAAATCAGGCGGCCAGCGAGCCGCCTGATTTTTGCCTCTTATTCCGCTTCACAATATTACCGCACCAGTAGTTCTCTCCAGTGCAGTTGCAGCTGTAACGCGTTATCTCATCTCGCCTTTTTGGTCGTTGTGCCGGTTTTTTCATGCTGGCTGGCAAGGCCAACATCAACACGAAAACAGCAACGCATTTCAGCAAAACGATATCTGCCTCGCACTTTTTTAACGAAGCGAACAAAGTCGCGTTTTTATTTGCTGCCGCCCGGCAAGTTTGATTTCAGGGCACCGATATACCTTATGTTGGCAACGTAAAACGGGATGAAACTATGTTTAAAAAAATGACGGTAATCCGCTGCCTGTTGGCGGCGCTGTTGCTGTTTGGATTGCTGCAGTTTGTATCCGCAACTTTCTTCTATAAAGCCCTGGAAAGTGATGGCCAGAGCTTCACCGAATTACAGCATCTCAACCAGCAGCAGTCGCTGATTGATGACAGTTGGGCTGCTATGTTACAGACCCGCATTACACTAAGCCGTGCGTCACTGCGTCTGATGATGCAAAAAAATAACATTGCCACAGACACCAGCGTGACAGAGCTTGTGAACAGCGCCTATACCACGCTGAAGGCTGCCGAGGACGGCATTAACCGCTTTAATCAGATGGAGCGTAATCCGCGTCTGAACCCGGTCATTATTGATAAAATGCTGGTTGAATTTCGCAGCTACGACGGCGTACTCAAGGAATTCGGCCAAATGCTGACCAGTGGTGATATTGAAGGCGTGGTTGCTCAGCCCACGCAGCGCCACCAGAACAACCTTGAGGAGGTCTACAACGCCTACCAGGACGATGTCGATCATGTCTACCAGGTTGCCAAAGAGGAGCTGCAGCAGTCGGTGCGTTTTGCGATGGGCATGATGTTCGTCGTCTTTATCGTCATTGCGCTTGCCATCTGCGCCGTCTGGTTTGGCTTCCAGAATATCCTGCTCAGGCCGCTCAAACAGATTATTGAAAACATTCGCAGCATTGCCAGCGGCGACCTGGTGAAAAAAATTGAGGTTGAGGGCAACAACGAAATGGGCCAGCTTGCCGAGAGTTTGCGTGAGATGCAGGGCTCGCTTATTCAGACGGTGTGGGACGTGCGCCTGGGGGCCGATGCGATTTATGCCAAATCCGGTGAAATTTCCGCAGGCAACAGCGACTTGTCTGCGCGAACCGAACAGCAGGCGGCGGCGCTGGAGCAAACGGCTGCCAGCATGGAAGAGTTGACCGCGACCGTTAAGCAGAACGCAGATAATGCCGACAGCGCCCGGAAAATGGCGCTGACGGCGTCAGACACCGCGCGCCAGGGCGGCAGGGTGGTCGGTGATGTGGTGCTGACCATGAACGAGCTTGCCAGCAGTTCGCAGAAGATTGCTGACATTACCAACCTGATTGACGGTATTGCGTTTCAGACCAATATTCTGGCGCTGAACGCCGCGGTTGAGGCCGCGCGTGCCGGTGAGCAAGGGCGCGGCTTTGCGGTGGTGGCAAGTGAAGTCAGGAGCCTCGCACAGCGCAGTGCGGATGCGGCGAAAGAAATCAAAATCCTGATTGATGACTCGGTCAGCAAAGTGTCCACCGGTTCGCAGCAGGCTGAAAACGCCGGTGAAACCATGGGGCATATTGTGCAGGCTATCGATAACGTGAATAAAATCATGGGTGAAATTGCCTCGGCGTCGGAAGAACAGAGCCGGGGAATCAGCCAGGTCAGCATTGCTGTATCAGAAATCGACACCGTGACGCAGCAGAACTCCTCACTGGTACAGGAGTCGGCGGTTTCGGCCGTGGCGCTGGAGGAGCAGGCCGAGCGTCTCAAGCAGTCGGTCGCGGTATTCCAGATTGACCGCCGCCGTTTCGAGCGTGACTGACGTTGAGGATAAGACCGGCTTTATCCTGATGCGGGCTGCCAGCATTTTTATGAACAGCGATTAATGGTTATGATTAAAAAAGAGGCGAAGCCACCCGGTTTTTAGTCTCATGGTTATGTATCTGAGGCCCGATTTATCGGGCCTTTTTTTATGGAATTACCCGGCGGCACATTCTGGCCCGTTGTGAACGGCTTCGCGCTTTTTCGCTAAATTACCAGTTCGTCATACTCTGCTTGCCGATTTGCCACGGCCTGCCTTTTTCTGGATTTCTTATAACCTTTTTATTTCAAGACGTTAAAAAGGCAGGTGAAAATAATCAGAATGCCCTGACGCTCCGATAAACGCCTGGAATGCACTAAATGCGAATGAGATGGCGATAAAGCGCGGATACCTGGACCGCAATTTTCAGGTTGCTAATGTGGCTCCCAAAATCAACACAGTCAGGATAACAGTCTCACCAATGACAAAACCGGGAACAGGCAGTCACAGTTGCCGGAAGGGCGCTGCGTGGTGTCAGGCGTCGTCGGGAGAGGCGACGGTGGTGTCATTCCTGAGCGTGGCGAGGAATTTTTTTAACACTTCAGAGCGAATGATTTTAGGGTGCACAAGCGCCAGTTCGCTTTCTTTTAGCCGGTCAATAATTTCAATGTAGACAACATTCGCCAGCTTTAACGCCGTGGCTGACGCCGGAAGTAGCGCAATGCCAAACCCAGCGCAAACTAGGCTTACCAGTGTTGGCACGTCATCAGCGCTCTGCGCAATGTCAGGCTGAAAACCTGCGTTATTACAGATGACATTGAAATGATGCTCAAGGCCAACACCATCCGGATCGCGAAGCGTAACCCACTTTTCGTTGCTCAACGATGAAAGCGTCAATGCCGTTGCGCCAGATAGTGGATGCTGACGGTTAAGCGCGAGCAGCGTTTTTTCTTTGGCATAGGGGCGCACCTGTAAGTCATCCGGCGGGGCTGGAAGCGGCATGCGAATGATTGCAACATCAAGCTGGTTGCTTTGTACCGCAGAATACAGGTTTTGCACGTTGCCGGTGACCAGTGAGATTTTGATATCTGGCCATTGAGAGTGGAGCGCCTGAAGTGCGCCAGGTAGCTTAACGTCAAACATTGCGCTGGAAACGCATCCCAGGTTTAAAACCCCTCGTTCACCTCTTGCTGTTTGCCTGGCCTCAAGCACGGCCTGGTCTGCCATCTGTAGCGCAATTCTGGCTTTGCCAAGAAAGGCTTCTCCTGCTGGCGTCAGCGTTAAACGTCGATGAGCGCGGTTAAAAAGCATTACGCCTAAACGTTCTTCAAGGGCTTTGATTTGCTGGCTCAACGCTGGCTGCGCCATATTCAAACGCTCTGCGGCGCGATGCATGTGTAGCTCTTCAGCGACGGTAATAAAATGGCGCATTAACCGGAATTGCATGCCTGAAATCCATGACGATTGATATAAATAAACTTATCAAAATCGTATAAATGATGCAATTGATGGTCTTTTCTCTTCGGCTCACAATAGCCTTATTCAGTAAAGGAGAGAAAAATGGACAACAAGGTTAACTGTCTCAGAAGTGCCATTGCGCTGCTGCAACGCCACGAAGGGCAGTATAGAGAAACGAATCATCCGGTTGATCCTGATGCCGAGCTTGCCGGTGTTTATCGCCATATTGGTGCCGGGGGTACGGTTAAACGTCCCACCCGTATTGGCCCTGCGATGATGTTTAACAATATTAAAGGTTACCCGGACTCACGCATCCTGGTTGGGATGCATGCCAGCCGTGAACGCGCGGCATTACTCTTAGGCTGCGAGCCGTCTTTGCTGGCACAGCACGTTGGCAAGGCGGTAAAAAATCCCATTTCGCCGGTAGTGGTTCCGGCGTCTCAGGCACCGTGTCAGGAACAGGTTTATTACGCGAACGATCCTGATTTTGATTTGCGCAAGCTGCTTCCCGCCCCGACAAATACCCCAATTGATGCCGGTCCGTTTTTTTGTCTGGGTCTGGTGCTGGCAAGCGACCCTGATGATGCTTCGCTGACAGATGTCACCATTCATCGTCTTTGCGTTCAGGAGCGTGACGAACTATCAATGTTTCTGGCAGCCGGGCGCCATATTGAAGTCTTCAGAAAGAAAGCCGAAGACGCGGGTAAGCCGCTGCCTGTTACCATCAACATGGGGCTTGATCCGGCTATCTATATTGGTGCCTGTTTCGAAGCCCCGACAACGCCGTTTGGCTACAATGAGTTGGGTGTTGCCGGTGCGCTGCGGCAAAAACCGGTTGAGCTGGTGCAGGCTGTGACCGTGAAGGAAAAAGCCATTGCGCGGGCTGAAATTATTATTGAAGGCGAGCTATTGCCAGAGGTACGCGTGCGCGAAGATCAGCATACCAACACGGGCCATGCGATGCCGGAATTCCCTGGGTATTGTGGAGAAGCAAACCCTGCTTTGCCGGTTATTAAGGTTAAAGCAGTGACGATGCGCAAGCAGGCCATATTACAAACGCTCGTTGGCCCAGGGGAGGAACACACGACCTTAGCCGGTTTGCCCACTGAAGCCAGTATCCGAAATGCAGTTGAAGAAGCCATTCCCGGTTTTTTGCAAAACGTTTATGCCCACACGGCAGGTGGTGGCAAATTCCTGGGGATTCTTCAGATTAAAAAACGTCAGGCCTCTGATGAGGGGCGCCAGAAGCAAGCGGCGTTGATTGCCCTTGCGACCTATTCGGAATTGAAAAATATTATTCTGGTTGATGAAGATGTCGATATCTTCGACAGCAACGACATTTTGTGGGCAATGACGACGCGAATGCAGGGCGACGTGAGTATCACCAATCTGCCAGGGCTCAGAGGTCATCAGTTAGACCCTTCTCAATCGCCTGACTACAGTTCAACGATTCGAGGGGAAGGAATTACCTGCAAAACCATTTTTGATTGCACGGTGCCCTGGGCATTAAAATCACGTTTTGAACGCGCTCCTTTCCTGGATGTTGACCCACGACCGTGGGCCCCTGAGTTATTTGCAGATTCTCCGGCAGACAAAAAGTAATATCCGAGGTAATTAACCTGGCATACAGGGGATATTGACTTCCCACAGTGTCCACTCACTCGCAGGGAATGTCTGCGGCACGGCAGGTTGCAACACCGGCCAGCCCATGAACGGCAAGGCCGGTGCTCCCTCGTACTCAGGTAGCAAATACCTGCTTATACACTGCTATCGACCCCGGGTTTATCGCTCCTGGCGGCCCCTTTGGCTGCCAGAGCCATAGTAAAACTGTACCGGAGCGCATTTTGCTTTTACTGGTGCTGTTTAAACTTGGCCACAGTGAGTGTTAGTGAGCAACAATCATCACATGTGGCCTGGAGGAAGGCCAGGGTTCACATTTGTGAGGCAGGCAGTTAAGAATGTCAGCCTAATTTGCCGCAGGTTGGTTTCTGACTCACTGGCCTACAGCCAGTGGCTGCGCTCGGCGCATTTTCAGCAGCAGCACGCTGCTTACGAAGAACGTCAGCAGTTGCGATACCGCCAGCACCGCAAACCCGGAACTGACTGTGCCCATCCAGCCCATCACCGCACCCATCAGCAGCGGAATGAACGCCGCACACAGATTACCTATGCCGTTAATAATGCCGTAGGCGCTGCCTACCGCCTCGCTGCGCGCGTGATGCTGGACGATGACCGGAATCGCCGCGCCCTGCAATCCCCAGCAGGCGTTTGCCGCCAGTAACCAAAAGGTGAGCCAGCCGACTTGCTGGCTCACCATCAGTCCGGTCACGGCGCAGGCCGTGGCGGCACCGCCCGCCACAAACAGCAGCGGCGCCTGTGCCGGTCGCAGCCGGTCGAGCAACACGCCACCGAGGTATTTCGCACCGAGGCTTATCAGAAACGGGACCGCCGCCAGCCAGCCGGTGGCATGCAGGGAAAATCCGTGTTCGTCACGCAGCCACGCCGGTAGCCAGGCGCTGTTGCCCCACAGATAACTCAGGGTGGCGATTTCTATCAGCAGCATCCAGCCCAGCAGTGGCGTGCGCCAGGCGCAGGCAAGCGTGGTACGAAATCGCAATCTGCTCAGGGGACGTGGGTTCGGGCTACGGGGAATAAAACCCAGCACCAGCCCACCGCCGAGTAGCAAATTCATCAGCGCCAGTGCCAGGAAAGATCCGGTCCAGCCAAAGGTGCTGACAAGCCAGGTGACCAGTGGAAAGCCCACCGCCAGCCCCAGCGACACCCCCAGCGCGCTCACCGCATTGGGTTTGCCTAATTCACGCGGTGCGAAATGGTCATTGATATAGCGGGTTTTCAGTGAAAACAGCGGACCTTCTGCCACGCCAAGCACCAGGCGCGCCAGCAGCAGGCCAAACAGCGAGCCGAGAAAGGGTGATAAGGCGCAGATGAGCGCCCAGAAAATAACACTGATGAGCAAGGCCTGGCGGCAGTGAAGTTTACTTTCTAAAACAGGTGTTAATAAAAGGGCAGAAAATCCGTAGCCGACGAGAAACAGCGTCATTAACGTTCCTTGTAACAACCTGTTATCATTTAACTGAAAGTGTGAAGCGAAATCAGGATTGAGAATCATTACTGAAATATTGACTCGGTCCACATATGAAATAACAATTAATAAAAGTAACGCGATAACCCCTTGCCACCTTGTGGAAATCATTCGCTTTATCCCCTGCCTTTTATGTGACATTGCTCAACCGGTTAAATCAAAAATACAGTTTCTGTGCGTAATTGGTTTATATATGAAACAGTTTGATAATAAAGGGTTTATTTTAAATTCGTTTCACCTGTGAAACTGTCTGTAATTTTTGTGTTATTTTTTGATTTAGCGGCTGAGGCTATTTTCTGTCAATATTCATAGCGTGGCATAACAAAGAAAATAAGCGATAACCAACCGACATCACAAAAAAAGAAATAATCATAATTTCCTATATGTTCATTTTTTCGTGATCGTTTGCACACTTACGTCATTAACCTCATTTCTGTTAACAAATACATCACATTTCCGCTTGATCTTCATCTCCCTGCTTTTATATTGACCGTATTAAATAAGAAACATAGTTTCATATATGAAACAAATAAGCCTGGAGGATCGTATGAGCTGGATAGGCGTATGTGATGTAGAGCAAGTACAGGAAGATTTCCCTTTTAGCAGCAATGTAGATGGCAAGGAGATAGGCGTTTATCTGGTTGACGGTGAATATTACGCGCTGGAAGACGTTTGCCCTCACGCCTATGCCCTGCTCAGTCAGGGGTTCGTTGAAGATGGCAAAGTGGAATGCCCGCTGCATGAAGCGGTATTTGACGTACGCACCGGCACCTGTCTGCACGGTCCCGGCGGGCGCAACCTCAATCGCTACCCGGTTCGCGTTTTTGAAAACCAGATACAAATCACCTTTATCCCGGAGACTGTGGAATGAGCATCAATATTATTCAGGATCTCAACCCTAATTTGCCGGAAAACCGGCAGTTCACGCCCCCCAAAGAGGGCGGCAATGGCAACATTCATAAGCCTGGCACCTGGCAGAACATCGTCTGGCAAACCCGCAGCCGTGTCCCGGAAGCTTTTGAAATCAATATTATTTCAGCACTGGAACAGCTCTTCGAAAACGGTGCAGAAACGCTTGCAGAACTGGTGAATGGGCTCAACCAACAGAAAAACTACGACCAGCAGGGCGAGCCGTGGAATGAAGCAAGCTTCCGCGCGTTTTTACAGGTTAACGGTTACTGAGGACAGAACAATGACAACGACAGTACAGGAGTATCTCGACCAGGGGCTGCGCGGATTATGGTATCCGGTGTTGGCAAGCTGGGAAGTGCAGTCAGCACCGGTAGGCATCACACGTCTGGGCGAGCAAATTGTGGTCTGGCGTAACCAGGACGGCCAGGTACAGGCGCTGGAAGACCGCTGTCCACACCGTGGCGCACGGTTGTCGATGGGCTGGAACCTGGGCGATCGCATCGCCTGCTGGTATCACGGCGTGGAAGTGGCAGGTAACGGTGAAGTGAAAGACGTGCCAGCGGTTGACCGCTGCCCGCTGGTGGGGCAGCAGTGCGTGCGCAGTTACGCAGTGACCGAGATTCACGGCGCTATCTTCCTGTGGTTTGGCGTAACCGAAGACGACGCTCCGGCTGAGCTGACTTTCCCGCAGGAGTTGGCCGACGGCGAAGCCTACAGCAATTTCCTGTGTACCGCCGCATGGCAGTGCAATTACCAGTATGCGCTGGAAAACGTGATGGACCCGATGCACGGCACCTACCTGCACTCGTCGTCGCACTCCATGGCCGAAGGGGATCGCAAAGCCGACATGGTGCTGCAACCGACCAAAGACGGTTACATCTTCGAGAAAAAGGGCCAGAGCGGCGTCAACTTTGACTGGGTGGAGTTCGGTGCCAGCGGCGCGTACTGGATGCGTCTGTCTATTCCGTACAAAAAGCGTTTTGGGCCAGGCGGTCATTTCTGGATTGTTGGCATGGTGGTGCCGGAAGACAACGATAACTGCCGCGTCTTCTTCTGGCGAATTCGCCGGGTTGACGGCTGGCAGCGCGACATGTGGCGCTTTATGTACCGCAACCGCCTGGAACAGCTGCACTGGGACGTACTGGAGCAGGACCGCGTGGTACTGGAGAGCCTGGCACCGAACGCCCGCGATCACGAATACCTGTATCAGCACGACGTGGGGCTGTCACGCCTGCGCCGCATGATGCAAAAAGCGGCCGCACAGCAGCTGGCTACGCGTGAAGCGCACAAAGGGGCAGCCTGATGGGGCTGCTTGACGGCAAACGCATTGTCGTGACCGGTGCCGCACGCGGGCTGGGGCTACAGTTTGCGCAGGATCTCGCCGCCCAGGGCGCGCGCGTGGTGATGTGCGACATCCTTGCCGAGGCGCTGGCGCACAGCGCCGCACGTCTGGCAGCAGAAGGTTACGCGGTAGAGCCGCAGTGCATCGATCTCGCAAGCGAAGCCTCTATCAACACCGCGTTCAGCGCCATTGGCGAGCGCGGCAAGATTGACGGCCTGGTAAACAACGCGGCGCTGGCAACCGGCGTGGGCGGCAAAGACATGATGGAGTACGACCCGGAACTCTGGGACAAGGTCATGCAGGTCAACGTTAAAGGCACCTGGCTTGTCACGCGCGCCGCGGTGCCGTTGCTCAACGACGGCGGCAGTATCGTCAACGTGGCGTCTGACACGGCACTCTGGGGCGCACCGCGCCTGATGGCCTACGTCGCAAGTAAAGGTGCCATTATCGCGATGACGCGCTCAATGGCACGCGAGCTTGGCGCCAGACGCATTCGCGTCAATGCCATCGCACCGGGTCTGACCCGGGTGGAGGCTACCGAATATGTGCCCGCCGAGCGCCATCAGCTTTATGAAAATGGCCGTGCGCTGGCGGGTGCGCAACACCCTGAAGATGTCTCAGGCAGCGTCATCTGGCTGCTGAGTTCCCTCTCAGGTTTTATCACCGGGCAACTGTTGCCGGTCAATGGCGGGTTTGTCTTCAACTGAGTGGTACGGGGGCGATATGGCAAACGTTCAGGAGAGTAAATATCTGGTGCCGGGTCTGGAGCGTGGGCTACAGCTACTGCTGGCCTTTGGCGCGCAGCACCGGGAACTGACTTTTGCCGAACTGCACCGGCTGGTGGATATGCCGAAGGCCACCGCCTACCGCGTGGTGCAGACGCTGGAGTACATGGGGTTTCTTGAGCGTAACGGGCGAACCAACACCTTTTCGCTTGGCATGAACGTGCTGCGCCTGGGCTTTGAATACATCGCCTCGCTGGATGTTGCGCAGGTCGGGCAGCCGGTGATTGAGCAGTTGCGTGACGCCAGCCAGTGCAGCAGCCACCTTGCCATTCGCGACGGGCACGATCTTATCTACATCGCTCGCGTCAGTGCGGCAGGCTCCAGGGTAAACCAGGTCAGCATTGGCACACGCTTGCCGGTGCACTGTACCTCGCTGGGCCGTATGTTGCTGACCGATGTGTCGCGCGTGGAGTTCGAACAATTGTTCCCGCAGGAGCGTCTGCCGGGCAACACGCCAGGCCAGGTTCAGGACCGTGAGGCGCTGTGGCAGATGGTGCAGCAGGACCGGGCGCGCGGCTACGTCATTGGCGAGTCGTTTTACCGACCGGGCATTTCGTCCATTGTGTATCCGGTGTTTGACCGCAGCGGTCGCGTACCGGCCGTGGTCAGTATCCTGGTGCCATTCGAAGAGGTGCCGGAGTCCGATCGCGAGCGTCTGCGTAATGAGGTCAGCCTGGCGGCAGATAAAATCTCAGGTTTTTTAGGTCACCTGTCAAAAGCAGGTTAAATCAATACGTTATAAATAAGGCGCAACCGGCGTCGGGCCATTCCTGCGCCCAAATCCGGGGCGGCTGACAACTTAAGAGGTGCATCACCATGAGCGTAACGGGCATTGAAAAGCTGGAGTTTGGCGTTGAAGACCTGGCGCAGAGCGCAAAATTCATGAGCGATTTCGGGCTGCGTGACGACGGTTCGCACCGCCGCTTCAGTACCCTGAGCGGCGCGCAGGTGGCGCTGTATCCGCTTGATGCACCTGAGTTGCCCGCCGCGTTTGAGCCTGGCTCCACGCTGCGTCGCATGACCTGGGCGGTCGCGGACAGTGCCGCGCTGGCAGCACTGGCGCCAACGCTTGCACAGCAACCTGGCTTTCGCGAGGTTGATGGCGCGCTGGAGTGCCTTGATCCCAACGGCATGACGCTGCGCGTGGTGGTCAGCCAACAGCGAGACGTCAAACTTGATGTACCGGCTATCAACCAGTGGGGCGATACGCGCCGCGTGGATATGCCAAGCCCGGTATACGCGCACGCCGAACCTATCAATATCGGTCACGTGGTGTTCTTTGTTGATGACCTGGCCGCGACCGAGCGTTTTTATCGCGAGGTGCTGGGCTTCCAGGTGTCCGACCGCTATATCGACCGCGCGGTGTTCCTGCGCACCCAGGCACGCGGCGGTCACCACAACCTGTTCCTGCTGAAGCTGCCGCACCGCGGGCGTGGGCTGAACCACGTGGCCTTTACGGTGCGCGACATCCACGAGGTGATTGGCGGCGGTATTGCCATGAACAAAGAAAAATGGAGCACCTTCATCGGTCCTGGCCGCCATCCGGTATCGTCGGCCTACTTCTGGTACGTCAACAGCCCGACCGGCGGCGCGTTTGAGTACTACACCAACGACGACTATCTCACTGAAAACTGGCAGCCGCGTGAGCTGGAGCATTCGCTGGTGTCGTTTACCGAGTGGGCGGTAGAAGGCGGGATTGACCACGACACGCGCCGCCAGCAGAAAAAAGCGGAGGCGGTATGAGTTCGCGCATCGTCATCATCGGTGGCGGCCAGGCGGGCGGCTGGGCGGCGAAGACGCTGCGCGATGAAGGCTTTAACGGTGAAATCTGCATCGTAGCCGAAGAAGCGTGGGATTTTTATGAGCGTCCGCCGCTGTCTAAAGCCGCGCTGCTGGACGCCGAGCCACGGCTGCCGCGCCTGTTTACTGAAGACGCACAGCAGGCGCTCAACCTGCGCTGGTTTCGCCCACGCCGCGCCGAGGCGATTGCGCGTGACGAAAAGGTGGTGCTGCTCGATAACGGCGAAAAACTCGCTTATGACCAGCTGCTGCTGGCGACCGGCGGTCGCGCCCGTTTGCCGGGCAACGACTGGCGCGCGCATCCGCAGGTTTATACGCTGCGCCATTGGGACGACGCCACGCGTCTCAAGCAGCGGCTGGCCGAAAGCCAGCGCCTGGCGGTGGTGGGCGGCGGCTGGATTGGCCTCGAAATCGCCGCCTCGGCGCGTAAATCTGGCGTTGACGTGGTGCTGTTTGAGCAGCAAACCGCGCTGTGCCAGCGCTCGGTGAACGCGGCAGTGTCTGAAGCCTTGCTCTCACTGCACCGCGAGCAGGGTGTGGATGTGCGCTGTGGCTGCGGCGCGCTGGAGCTTTCCGATAACGGCGGTCGTCCGGAAATCCATTGCGATGGGCAGCGCGAAACCTTTGATGCCGTGGTGGTGGGCATTGGTGTGGAGCTTAACCTCGAACTGGCGCGCGCGGCCGGGCTTGAGGTAGAGCGCGCCATTGTGGTGGATGGACACGGGCGCACCAGCGACCCGGCCATCTTCGCCGCCGGTGATGTGGCGCAGCACCTGCGCTACGGGTTGAGTGTGCAGTCCTGGGCCTTCGCGCAAAACCAGGCGGTAGCGACAGCAAAGGCGATGCTCAACCCGGCGGCGCCTGGTTATGACGAAGCCGCATGGCTGTGGTCGGATCAATATCAGCACAACATCCAGATCCTTGGCGTACCGCAGCCCGGTAGCCGGACGCTGGTGCGACGCGAGCCGCGCAGTACGCTGTTTTTCTCTCTGGGAGAGGACGGACAACTCACTCAACTGGTGGCGTTTAACGATGCGCGCACCGTCAAACTGGCCAAACGCTGGATGGCTGCCGGGCGGGATTTATCGGGGATTCCCCTGGCAGATCCTGACTTTTCACTGATGTCCCTGCGCTGAGGGAAGTCGCACCCGACTGGGGGTAAGCATGACCACCATTGAGACAGACACCGCGTCGCAAACGCCGCGCGGTGAGGCCACCTACACGTCTGAACAGCCGGTTCGCTGGTCGGTGCCGCTGGCGCTGCTGGCCTGTGTGCTGCTGGCGTTTTTCGACAAAATCAGTATCGCGGCGCTGTTTTCCGACGAGCATTTCCAGCAGGCCATGGGCATTGGCTTTGACACCACGCGCCTTGGGCTGCTGATGAGCGTCTTTCTGCTCAGCTACGGTTTTTCATCGGTCTTTCTGAGCGGGCTGGGCGATCGCATCGCACCGGTTAAGTTACTCACCGGCATGATGGTGGTGTGGTGCGTGCTGATGGCGATGATGGGCTTCACCCATTCCTACACCGGCATGATGGTGCTGCGCATTCTGTTGGGGATTGCCGAAGGGCCGCTGTTCCCGCTGGCGTTCGCCATTATTCGCCACGCCTTCCCGGCACATTTGCAGGCGCGTGCCACCATGATGTGGCTGCTCGGTACGCCGCTGGGGGCGGCCATTGGCTTTCCGCTGTCTATCTGGCTCCTCAATACCTTTGGCTGGCAGAGCACCTTTTTCACCATGGCACTGCTGACGCTGCCGGTACTGGTGTTTGTGCGCATTGGCCTGCGCCACGTGCATATGGAGCCGACGCGCGGTCGCGAAAAGGCGTCCGCCGACGAGCGCCGCAGCGCGCGCCGTGAGCTGTTCTCCAGCCCCCATTTCTGGATGATTTGCGTCTTCAACATCGCGTTTCTGACCTACCTGTGGGGCATTAACGGCTGGCTGCCGGGCTACCTGATTAAAGGTAAGGGCATCCATCTGGAGCATGCGGGCTGGCTGTCATCGCTGCCGTTCATCGCCATGCTGCTCGGCGAGGCCATTGGGGCCTGGCTGTCGGACCGCGTTGACCGCCGCGCGCTGGCCTGCTTTATCTCAATGGCCGGGGCCGCTGTGGGGCTGGCGCTGGTACTGCAACTCTCAGGGCCATTACCGACCATTGCGGCGATGAGTTTTAGCACCTTTATGTGGGGCGTGGGTGCACCCAACATCTTTGCGCTGCTGGCGAAGGCGACCCATCCGCGGGTCAGCGCCACCGCAGGCGGCGTTTTTAACGGACTGGGTAATTTTGCTGGCGCGCTGTCGCCTGTGGTGATGGGCGCGCTGATTGCCTTCACTAACAGCATGGACAGCGGGCTGCTATTTCTGGTGGCGATTGCGGCGCTGGGCTGTGCGCTGTTACTGCCGCTGCTGACACGTTACTGAGGAGAACATCATGTCTGAGACAACCATTACCACACGCGAAGCCAACGTTAAGCCGGAAAATATCTCCATGCAGGACTGGGTGGAGTCGCGCATTGCACGCTTTGAAGGCCGTAAATACGACTGGAATGCGCTGAAGTTCCAGGCTGATTTTGACCCGAAATATCGCCGCGCTCAGATGCGCTATATCGGCACGGGGGCTACCGGCGTCTCAAACGATGCCAACACCGTCCCGGCTGAACATTTCACCTTCTCAACGATGGTGCTGCCGTCAAAATGTGAAGGCCCGCTGCACCTGCATGACGACGTAGAAGAAGTGTTTTTCATGCTGCGCGGCTCAATAACGCTCTCGATTAAAGACGGCGATCAGTACTACGAAACCGTGCTGCGCGAACGTGACCTGATTTCCGTGCCAGCGGGCATCTACCGTGGCCTGTTTAACCACGGTGAAGAAGAGGCGCTGATGTGCGTGATGCTTGGCAATAAGAAGCCGAACATCCCGACTTACCCGGAAGATCATCCGCTTTCTAAAGTGAAGCGCGGTTAAGGAGACGTCATGACCTGCTGGCGTGAAACGGGAACCGGTGAGGCGCTGACGCTGCTGCACGGCATCAGTTCCGGGGCGGCGTCCTGGCACAAACAGTTCGCGGGCGTGGCAGGCTACCGCCTGCTTGCCTGGGACATGCCGGGCTACGGCGACAGCCCGCTGCCTGCGCGCGCGCAGCCGCTGGCGGCTGATTATGCCGATGCGCTGGCAGCCATGCTGGAGCGTGCGGGCGTGCAACAAACGGTGCTGCTGGGCCATTCCCTCGGCGCACTGGTTGCCAGCGCTTTTGCTGCGAAGTACCCGCAGCGCGTGAAGCGGTTGGTGCTGGCCGACCCGGCGCAGGGCTACGCGCATGCCAGTGCCGAGCAGCGCGAGCAGGTTTGGGTACAGCGCCAGCGTCAGATGGCACAGGGCGCGCAGGCAATGGCACAAAACCGCGCTGACAAACTGCTGCGCCCCGGCGCGTGCGCCGACGACGTGGCAACCGTAGCTGCGGGCATGACGCGTCTGCATGCAGACGGTTATCTGGCCGCAGCCTGGATGCTGGCGCACGACGATATCCACCGCTGGCTTGGCGACTGGCGCGGCCCGCTTGAGGTGTGGTGCGGCGAACAGGATGCCATTACGCCCCCGGAGAACGCCCAGGGGCTGGCGCTGCGCTGGAAGGCGCCTTATATCGCGATTCCACAGGCCGGGCATGCCAGCTATCTCGATAACGAGCGTTTTTTTAACCAACAGATTGAACGGGTAATGAAAGAGGCGAGCGATGAATGCACTCATTGAAGGGCGCGTGGCGGTAGTGACCGGTGGGTCTTCCGGTATCGGCTTTGAAACCCTGCGCCTGCTGCTGGGCGAAGGGGCAAAAGTGGCCTTCTGCGGGCGCGATAACGACCGGCTTGCCAGCGCCCTGGCGGCGCTGCAAAGCGAACATCCGCAGGCTGAGATTCTGGCGCGCTGCTGTGACGTATTAAACGAAGAGGAAGTCAACGCTTTCGCTGCTGAGGTCGAGGCGCGCTTTGGCGGTGTGGATATGCTGATTAACAACGCAGGCCAGGGCTATGTGGCGCACTTTGGCGACACGCCGCGCGCGGCCTGGCTGCATGAAGCGGAGCTAAAGCTGTTTGGCGTGATTAACCCGCTACAGGCTTTTTTACCGCAGCTTGAGCGCTCTGATATTGCCTCGGTCACCTGCGTGAACTCGCTGCTGGCATTGCAGCCTGAGGAGCACATGATTGCCACCTCGGCGGCACGTGCCGCGCTATTGAATATGACGCTGACGCTGTCCAAAGAACTGGTGGACAAAGGTATTCGCGTGAATTCCATTCTGCTTGGCATGGTGGAGTCCGGCCAGTGGCGCCGCCGCTTTGAAGCGCGTAGCGATAAAAACCAAAGCTGGCACGAGTGGACCGCCGACATCGCCCGCAAACGCGGCATTCCCATGCAGCGCCTGGGTAAGCCTCAGGAGCCGGCGCAGGCGCTGCTGTTTCTCGCCTCGCCGCTGGCATCTTTCACCACCGGTGCCGCGCTGGATGTTTCCGGCGGCTTCAGCCGCCATCTGTAAGGACGCGCGATGAAACAGATTATGTTGATTGGTTACGGCGCAATGGCTCAGGCGGTGATTGAACGCCTGCCGGAAGGCGTAGAGCTTGGCTGGATAGTGGCGCGCGAGCCGCATCATGCGGCTATCGACGCGCGTTTTCAGGGCCAGGTTGTGCCGCTAACGTCGCCACAGGCGTGCGAAGGGACACCGGATCTGGTGCTGGAATGTGCCAGCCAGCAGGCGGTGGTGGAATATGGCGCGGAGATCCTGGCGCGCGGCTGGCATCTGGCGGTGATTTCCACTGGCGCGCTGGCCGATGCAGAGCTTGAGCAGCGCCTTGAGGTGGCGCGGCGTAACGGCCACGGCAGGCTGACGCTGCTTTCTGGTGCGGTAGCCGGCATTGACGGTCTGGCGGCAGCGAAAGAGGGCGGCCTTGAGCGCGTGACCTACCGCTCGCGTAAAAGCCCGGCCAGCTGGCGCGGCAGCTACGCGGAGATGCTTATCGATCTCAACGGCGTGCAGGACGCGCAAATCTTTTTTGAAGGCAGCGCGCGCGAGGCCGCACGGCTGTTCCCGGCCAATGCCAACGTGGCGGCCACCGTGGCACTTGGCGGTGTGGGAATGGACGACACCCGCGTGCAGTTGATGGTTGACCCGCAAACGCAGCGCAACACCCACACCCTGCACGTTGAGGGCGGTTTTGGTGAGTTCCACCTGGAACTGAGCGGGCTGCCGCTGGCGAGCAACCCTAAAACCTCGACGCTGGCGGCACTGAGCGCAGTCCGCGCCTGTCGTGAACTGGCGCAACAGTAAGGAGCGGCGATGGAACTTCTCAATATCTTTATCGGCGGCGAATGGCGTCAGGGCAGCGGCGAACTGATGCACAGCTATTTTCCTGCTGACGGCGCGGTCAATGCCTCGCTGCATGCGGCGGGGTTGAACGACCTCGAAGACGCGGTAGAGCGCGCTGAACGCGCCTGGCGCGATCCGGCCTGGCGCAACAGTCTGCCACACCAGCGTGCGCGCATCCTTTCCCGCGTGGCAGACATCATTGAGGCTCGTGTGGATGAACTGGCCGAGCGCCAGACCCGTGACAACGGCAAACCGCTGGCAGAAACCCGAGGGCTGGTGATGAGTGCCGCCGGTACGGCGCGCTACTACGCCGCAGCTTGCGAGTTACTGGAGGGCGAGTTGCCGACGCCGCGCATTGTGGATGTGCTGACATTAAGTCGTTACGAGCCGCTTGGTGTGGTGGCAGCGATCACGCCATGGAATTCACCCATTGCCAGCGAGATGCAAAAGATTGCCCCGGCCATTGCGGCGGGCAACGCCGTTATTCTTAAGCCTGCTGAAGCCACGCCGCTGATGGCGCTGGTGCTGGCAGAAATATTCGAACAGGCAGGGCTACCCGCCGGGCTGTTAAGCGTGCTGCCGGGCAAAGGCTCGGTAATTGGCGACGCGCTGGCGCGCCACCCGAAGGTGCGCAAAATCTCCTTTACCGGCGGCGGCACCACAGGACGCCATCTGGCGCACGTGGCGGCAGAAAAACTGATTCCTACCTCGCTGGAACTGGGGGGGAAATCGCCCACCATCGTGCTGGAAGATGCCGATCTCGAACAGGCCGCACGCGGGATTTGCTACGGCATTTTCAGTTCCGGCGGCCAGGCCTGCATCGCCGGTGCGCGTCTGTTTGTGCACCGCAGCGTGTACCAGCCGCTGATGGCGCGCTTGCTGGAACTGACGCGGGGGCTGCGGCTGGCGCATCCGCTGACGCCGGGCACCCATATTGGGCCGCTGATTAGCCGCAGCCATCGTGAAAGCGTTATGAGTTACGTGCGTCTGGCACAGGAAGAGGGCGGGCACGTGCTGTGCGGCGGTGAAATCCCGGCGGATGCCAGCCTTGCCGACGGCAACTGGTTCCAGCCCACCATTATTACCGGACTGACTAACCAGGCGCGCGCGTGCCAGGAGGAGATTTTCGGTCCGGTATTAGTCGCTATGCCGTTTGACGATGAGCAGGCGCTGCTGCGTGAGGCTAATGACTCTGTGTTTGGTCTCGCTGCGGGCATCTGGACGCGTGATGCCGGGCGTGCACTGCGCCTGGCAGAACAGCTTGAAACAGGCACCGTGTGGATTAACACCTACAAAGTTTTTTCCATCTCCACGCCCTTTGGCGGTTTCAAAGAGAGCGGCCTTGGCCGCGAAAAGGGCATTCAGGGCCTGAAGGCCTGGATGCAGCAAAAGAGCATCTACCTGGCGACCGGCAACGGCGTCAATACCTGGTGCGACTAACAATAAGGGCTGATGATGAGCGATATGATTACCGTGGGCGAGGCCATCGCCCGTACTCTGGAACTGTATGGCGTTGATACCATGTATGGCGTAATTTCCATTCATAACCTGCCGGTGGCAGACGCGGTAGGCCAGCGTGGCAAACTGCGTTTTGTGCCAGCGCGTGGCGAGGCGGGTGCTGTAACGATGGCCGACGCCCACGGGCGCTTTTCCGGTCTCGGCGTGGCGCTCACCAGCACCGGTGCGGGCGCGGGCAATGCGGTGGGGGCGCTGGTTGAGGCACTTAATGCCGGTTCGCCGCTGCTGCACATCACCGGCCAGGTGGAGAAGGCGTGGCTTGATGCCGACACCGGGTTCATTCACGAAACCCGCGACCAGTTGGGTTACCTGCGCGCCAGTTCAAAGCGAGCCTATCGCATCAGCAACCCAAACCAGGCGGTGGCGATAGTACAGCGCGCGATTCAGGACGCCCAGACGCCGCCGTGCGGCCCGGTGTCGGTTGAAATCCCCATTGATATTCAGAGCAGCAAAATCCCGGCCTCACTGGTGAGCGCACCGGTTGCACCGCTTGTCGCACCGGCATTGGCCGATGAGGCGCTTGAGCGGCTGTGGCAGCGCCTGAGTGCGGCGAAAAAACCGCTGCTGTGGATTGGCGGCGGAGCGCTTAATTGTAGCGATGCCGTACGCAAGCTGGCCGATGCGGGCGTGACGGTGATTTCTACCACTCACGGGCGCGGTATCTTGCCGGATAGCCACCCGCGCAGCCTGCGTGCGTTCCATAACTCGCCGTCCGTAGAGGCGCTGATTGAGCAGTGCGACCTGACGCTGGTAGTGGGGTCGCGCCTGCGCAGCAACGAAACGCGTTCATGGACGCTGGCGCTGCCAGAGCCGCGCGTGCAGGTGGACATCGACCCGGCTGCCGCCAGCCGTAATTACCTGATGGATGACACGCTGATTGCGGATGCGGCGGCGGTGTTGAACGCGCTGGCGGCGAAGGCTCAGGGCCAGCATTGGGGCAGCGTGGCGTGGGACGGGCAGATTGAGCAGGCCGTTTCGCAGGCAGAGCAGGCGCTGCGCGCGCAGTGCGGCGCTTATGCCGCACTCAATGACGCCATTGAGCGTGCGCTACCGCAGGACGGCATTCTGGTGCGTGATATCACCGTGTCTGGCAGCCTGTGGGGCAGCCGACTGTTTCGCGCCAACGGGCCGCTTGGCAATGTGCATTCGCTGGCAGGCGCTATTGGCATGGGGTTGCCGATGGCGGTTGGCACCGCACTGGCGAACCCACAGCGTAAAGTGGTTGGACTGGTGGGCGACGGTGGTCTGAGCCTGAACCTCGGTGAACTGGCGACTATGGCACAGGAGAAAGCCAACATCACGCTGCTGATTATGAACGACGGCGGCTATGGCGTGATGCGCGGCATTCAGGATAAATACTTTGGTGGACGCCAGTATTACAACGAACTGCATACGCCGGATTTCACGTTGCTGGCCCAGGCGATGGGCTTACAGGCCTGGTCTGTTGCGAGCGAGAAAGACTTCCAGCCGGTGCTGGCAGAAGCGCTGGCGATGCCAGGACCGTCGGTGGTGGAAGTGCGTATGGGCGAGATTGGTCCGCTGCACTTTGCCGGTCCGCCGCAAAAAACGTTGTATTAAAAGCTAAGAAGCGGCGCTGTGCGCCGCTTTTTTTGACGGATGTTCTTCAGCACGGCTGTGCCTGGTCCTTCGCCAGAGCCGTATCCCGCAAACGCAATGCCGGCGTTTGGTCTATAAAACACATCATTCTTTCTCAGGACGCTCAGCTGTTGTCGGTTGTGTTAACGCTCTGGCTTGCCTCTACAGTCCGGACAGCGCAAGACTGTGCCTGGCACAGTATCTGAAGCCTGAAATACGTCGTCCCGCTCGCAAAGCGGCGAGCATCACGCTTGTTTTACGTGCTATATCAGCAGTCCTTTATCCCTGAACGTCTGCCGGGTCGCCTCATTAAGATCATAGCGCGCAAGCTCGCCAGGTTTAACCCAGGCCACCGCCTGAAACTCTTCATTAAAGGTGACGTCGCGGTTGGCGCTTTTACAGTCAAACATCAGGTAAATCATGTAGATTTGCTCGGTGCTGCCATCCGGGAAGGTTTTGAGGCGAATATCGTCACGAAACGTCCAGGGGGCGATATGAGTAATGTCCAGCGCCTCGCCCAGCTCCTCGCGAATCTCGCGCCTAAGCGCCTGTTCAATATTTTCACCTGGCTCCATCCCGCCGCCGCAGAGCGCCCACTGGCCGGGAAAGACGCCACGGTCGTCGGCCATCTTACAAAGCAGGAACTCGCCGTTATTTTCAATAATCGGGCAAACAATCACGCGCTGGCGCATGCCACCTCCGGTGTGGGCTGCGCGGTTAATCGGGCGCAGCGTTCAATAATGTGAATGGCCGGTCACGGCCAGTAAAAAAGCGCAGCGACCAGGCCGATGCGCCGACAGGCTGCGTACAAAAACGCCCCGGCGTGAGTGCAGGGGCGTGTTGAGCGAGAAACTTACTGCTTTGCCGGTGGCTTTAAGCCATCTGACGTCATGCGGTCGCGAATATGCTGGGCACGTGCTTCAGAGGCCGGGTGATCGTCAAACATTGAACTCTGGCGGCCCTGTTCTGCCTTTGCCAGTTTCTCAAAGCTGGTCACCAGACCTGACGGGTCAATGCCACGCTTGCGCAGCAGTTCGTAGGAGTAGTCATCGGCTTCGGACTCCTGGCGCTGGGAGAACTGGGCGTTAACCAGCTGTTCGCCCAGTGCACCAAGGTCGGACTGTGACAGGCTGCCGAGGATGCCGCCAGCTGAGGCCGCAGCAACACGCAGCGCGTTGGTGCCCATGGCAACCTGCATGCCTTTTTTGACGTGACCGAGCGCAACGTGGCCCATTTCATGACCAATGACCGCTTCGACTTCGTTATCGGTCATCATGTCCATCAACCCGCTGTAAACGCGAATACAGCCGTTTGCCATGGCGAAGGCGTTGACGTCTTTGGTTTGATAAACCTTGTAGTTTACGGCCTGGCCGTTGATGTTGTTGCCAAGTGCGTTGGCGATTTTATTCAGGCGTTGGGTATAGGTGCTGCTGGCGGCAGCGATGGTCGCTTTGCTGTCCTGCTCCTGGCAGGCCTGGTCGCTGAGCGTAATCACCTGCTCATCGCTTAACGTGTACGCCTGGAAGGCGCCTGCGCCGGACGACAGTAACCCGCCGGAATCCATATTCTGACAGCCTGCCAGCAGGCTGGCTGTGAGAGCACACAGCAACATCGGACGCATTTTCATGGTCTGGAATATCCCTAATCAGTTAACGAATACATTCAAACGACGGGCGATAAAAGCCCGAATCAGCCTGAGTATAAAGACCTTGGGTGTAACACTGTGAGTTATTTACCTGACATGCGAGCAAGATCCAGAGATTTCCCAACAGGTAAAAGGATGCTCCATGTACATGACACGCCGCTTGGGTTACATTGATGAACATTATTTCGGGCGTAGCCCATAGCCGTGATATTTCAAGGCGCAGGCGTTGGTGGTTGCGTTTGTTGTGCCAACGCAGCCCATTCACGTGCCGTAGTGAACCGTCGCGGGCAATAACCAGAGTCATCTAAACTGCAACAAAGGTACTGCCTTTAACCATCCGATCTGGAGTTAAAATGTCTTCTCGTAAAGAGCTTGCCAATGCCATTCGTGCGCTCAGCATGGACGCCGTTCAGAAAGCCAAGTCCGGTCACCCGGGTGCCCCGATGGGCATGGCTGATATTGCCGAAGTCCTGTGGCGTGATTACCTGAACCATAACCCAACCAACCCTTCCTGGGCCGATCGCGACCGCTTTGTGCTCTCCAACGGTCATGGTTCAATGCTGATTTATAGCCTGTTGCACCTTACCGGCTATGACCTGCCGATGTCCGAACTGGAAAACTTCCGTCAGCTGCATTCTAAAACGCCGGGCCACCCGGAAGTGGGCTACACGCCGGGCGTTGAAACCACCACCGGTCCGCTCGGGCAGGGGATTGCCAACGCAGTCGGTATGGCGATTGCTGAGAAAACGCTGGCGGCGCAGTTTAACCGCCCTGGCCATGACATTGTTGACCATCATACCTACACGTTCCTGGGTGATGGCTGCATGATGGAAGGCATTTCCCACGAAGTTTGCTCACTGGCTGGTACGCTCAAGCTTGGCAAACTGATGGCGTTCTATGATGACAACGGCATTTCTATCGACGGTCACGTTGACGGCTGGTTCACTGACGATACCGCGAAGCGCTTTGAAGCCTACGGCTGGCACGTGGTGCGCGGCGTGGACGGTCACGACGCAGACGCCATTAAACGCGCGATTGAAGAAGCGCGTGCGGTAACCGACAAGCCGTCTCTGCTGATGTGCAAAACCATCATCGGCTTTGGTTCACCGAACAAAGCAGGCACTCACGACTCGCACGGTGCGCCGCTGGGCGAAGCCGAAGTGGCGGCCACCCGCAAGCAGCTGGGCTGGAACTACGAGCCGTTTGTTATCCCGCAGGATATCTACGCGCAGTGGGATGCTAAAGAAGCAGGTCAGGCGAAAGAAAGCGCCTGGAATGAGAAGTTTGCAGCTTACCAGAAAGCCTTCCCGCAGGATGCCGCTGAGTTCTCACGCCGCGTGAAGAACGAACTGCCGGCTGATTTTGACGCTAAAGCCCAGGCCTTCATCGAAAACCTGCAGGCGAACCCGGCGAAAATCGCCAGCCGTAAAGCCTCTCAGAACGCGATTGAAGCCTTCGGCCCGTGGCTGCCGGAATTCCTGGGCGGCTCTGCCGACCTCGCACCGTCTAACCTGACGCTGTGGTCTGGTTCTAAAGCGCTCAACGAAGACGTGGCAGGTAACTATATTCACTACGGCGTGCGTGAGTTCGGTATGACCGCTATCGCCAACGGCGTTGCGCTGCACGGTGGTTTCCTGCCGTACACTTCGACCTTCCTGATGTTTGTGGAATATGCGCGTAACGCCGTGCGTATGGCTGCACTCATGAAGCAGCGCCAGGTCATGGTGTATACCCACGACTCTATCGGCCTTGGCGAAGATGGCCCGACTCACCAGCCGGTTGAGCAGATGGCTTCTTTGCGTGTGACCCCGAACATGAGCACCTGGCGTCCGTGTGACCAGGTGGAATCTGCGGTGGCGTGGAAGTACGGCGTAGAGCGCAGCGACGGCCCGACCGCGCTGATTCTTTCTCGTCAGAACCTGGCGCAGCAGGACCGTAGTGCACAGCAGCTGGCGGATATCGCCCGCGGTGCCTACGTGCTCAAAGACTGCGACGGTCAGCCGCAGCTGATTCTGATTGCGACGGGTTCTGAAGTTGAACTGGCCGTGGCTGCCTGGGACAAACTGTCCGCAGAAGGCATCAAGGCACGCGTGGTTTCCATGCCGTCTACCGATGCGTTCGACAAGCAGGATGCCGCATACCGCGAAGCGGTGCTGCCAAAAGCGGTTAGCGCACGCGTAGCCGTTGAAGCAGGCATTGCCGACTACTGGTACAAGTACGTTGGCCTGAACGGTGCGGTTGTGGGCATGACCACCTTTGGTGAGTCTGCACCGGCCGAGAAACTGTTCGAAGAGTTTGGCTTCACCGTTGAGAGCGTGGTCAGCAAGGCCAAATCCGTTCTGTAAACCACATTGGCGGGCCGGAGTTCCGGTCCGTGTAAACAATGGAACAAAAGGGCAGAAGCGAGCCGCTTCTGCCTTTTCTTTTATAGCGAGACGGGATGTTCTGTGAAGATTTTTAGCATCAAACGGTTGTCAGTCCAGGTCAGGCAATTTTTTACTGCAAACGTGAGCGGGCAGCTTGCAAGCGGTGAGCAGGACGGCGATTTTGACCTGCCTCGCACGCCTCGCACGCCTCGCACGCCTCGCACGCCTCGCACGCCTCGCACGCCTCGCACGCCTCGCACGCCTCGCACGCCTCGCACGCCTCGCACGCCTCGCACGCCTCGTTCGCCTCGTTCGCCTCGCGCGGAGCACATTACGTCCGCATCGTGACGCTCCTGCGTTATTTCTCACCACTTGTCGCGGCACCTGCGGTATTCTTCTCGGCTGGCAATATTGTTGTGTTAGCCTGAATTAATTCCTGCATTATTCCACTATTTTTGTGACAGGCGTCAGAAGTTTGCTCCATCTTGAGGGCGGGACGTTCCTTTTATTCCCCGTTTGCATTATTCTGGCTGAAGCGTTTCAGTCGAATAAATGTTCGACAAATATTCAATCGCTGGCCGTTTATGGTTGGCAAGGTTTCCCTGAAGGGCAGGCTGCATTATTCTTGTCACTCTTTTCAGCGGACACCAGCAGGAGAGATATGACCGTTCGCATCGCGATTAATGGCTTCGGTCGCATTGGCCGCAATGTGGTTCGTGCACTTTACGAATCCGGGCGGCGTGCGGAATTCACCGTGGTGGCAATCAATGAGTTGGCCGATGCCGCTGGCATGGCGCATTTATTGAAATATGACACCAGCCACGGCCGTTTTGCCTGGGATGTGCGTCAGGAGCGCGACCAGCTGTGGATTGGTGACGACGTTATTCGCCTGCTGCACCTGCGTGAACTGCACGATTTGCCCTGGCGCGAGCTGGGTGTAGATATCGTCCTCGACTGTACCGGGGTTTACGGCAGCCGCGCCGATGGCGAAGCGCATATCGCAAGCGGCGCTAAAAAGGTACTGTTCTCGCACCCTGGCAGCAACGATCTCGACGCAACGGTAGTTTACGGCGTTAACCACGAGACGCTTACCGCACAAGACACCATTGTTTCTAACGCCTCCTGCACCACCAACTGCATCATCCCCATTATCAAACTGCTGGACGACGCCTTTGGCATTGAGTCCGGCACCGTCACGACGATTCACTCTGCCATGCACGATCAGCAGGTCATTGATGCCTATCATCCTGACCTGCGGCGCACCCGTGCGGCGAGCCAGTCGATAATACCGGTAGACACCCGACTGGCGGCGGGCATTACCCGTATTTTCCCGCAGTTTGAAGACCGGTTTGAGGCCATTGCCGTGCGCGTACCGACGATTAACGTCACCGCAATTGACTTAAGCGTGACGCTGCGAAAAATGGTAAACGCATTGGATATCAATGCATTGCTGCAAAAAGCAGCGCAGGATGCATTTCATGGTATAGTTGACTATACGGAATTACCGTTGGTCTCGACAGATTTTAACCACGACCCGCACAGCGCCATTGTGGATGGCACGCAGACGCGGGTTAGCGGTGGGCACCTGGTCAAAACGCTGGTCTGGTGCGACAACGAATGGGGCTTTGCTAACAGGATGCTCGACACCTCGTTAGCGATGGCCGCACAAGGTTTCAGGTAGAACGCGGATTGCGTTCGCAAAACTTTAAGAATCAACGAGAGGATTCACCATGTCTGTAATTAAGATGACCGATCTGGATCTGGCTGGTAAACGTGTGCTGATCCGCGCCGATCTGAACGTGCCGGTTAAAGATGGCAAAGTGACGAGCGATGCCCGTATTCGCGCTTCCCTGCCGACCATCGAACTGGCCCTGAAGCAGGGTGCAAAAGTGATGGTCACCTCCCACCTGGGTCGCCCGACCGAAGGTGAATATAACGAAGAATTCTCTCTGCTGCCGGTTGTTAACTATCTGAAAGACAAGCTTTCTAACCCGGTTCGTCTGGCTAAAGACTACCTTGATGGCGTTGACGTTGCTGCCGGTGAGCTGGTGGTGCTGGAAAACGTACGCTTTAACAAAGGCGAGAAGAAAGACGACGAAACGCTTTCTAAGAAATACGCGTCTCTGTGCGACGTTTTCGTAATGGACGCTTTCGGTACTGCACACCGCGCGCAGGCTTCAACCCACGGTGTGGGCAAATTTGCTGATGTTGCCTGTGCAGGCCCGCTGCTGGCCGCTGAGCTGGACGCGTTGGGTAAAGCACTCAAAGAACCGGCACGCCCGATGGTGGCGATTGTAGGTGGCTCTAAAGTGTCTACCAAACTGACCGTTCTGGACTCCCTGTCTAAAATTGCTGACCAGTTGATTGTTGGCGGCGGTATCGCGAACACCTTCGTTGCTGCTCAGGGCCACAATGTCGGCAAATCACTGTATGAGGCAGACCTGGTTGACGAAGCCAAACGCCTGCTCAAAGAGTGCGACATTCCGGTTCCGACCGACGTGCGCGTAGCAACCGAGTTCTCTGAAACGGCGGCTGCAACTCTGAAATCTGTTAATGACATCAAAGATGACGAGCAGATTCTGGACCTCGGCGATGTATCTGCACAGAAACTGGCTGACATCCTGAAAAACGCCAAAACCATTCTGTGGAACGGCCCGGTAGGTGTGTTCGAATTCCCGAACTTCCGCAAAGGTACTGAAATCGTGGCTAACGCCATTGCCGACAGCGAAGGTTTCTCTATCGCAGGCGGCGGTGACACGCTGGCGGCTATCGACCTGTTCGGTATCTCTGACAAAATCTCCTATATCTCCACTGGCGGTGGCGCATTCCTCGAATTTGTGGAAGGTAAAGTGCTGCCGGCGGTTGCCATGCTCGAAGAGCGCGCTAAGAAGTAAGCATTCAACGGGCAGGGAAACCTGCCCTGTTTTCAGCGTGCTTTGATATCAGGGCGCGCAACTCTTTTTCTCTCGGCCGTAGGACAATGCAACATGTCTAAAATTTTTGATTTCGTAAAACCGGGCGTAATCACTGGTGATGACGTTCAGAAAGTTTTCCAGGTAGCTAAAGAAAACAACTTCGCTCTGCCGGCAGTAAACTGCGTGGGTACTGACTCCATTAACGCCGTACTGGAAGCCGCTGCGAAAGTTCGCGCGCCGGTTATCGTTCAGTTCTCCAACGGCGGTGCGTCGTTCATCGCGGGTAAAGGCGTTAAAACTGACGTGCCGCAGGGTGCTGCTATCATCGGTGCTATCTCTGGCGCGCATCACGTGCACCAGATGGCTGAACACTACGGTGTTCCGGTTATTCTGCACACCGACCACTGCGCCAAGAAACTGCTGCCGTGGATCGACGGCCTGCTGGACGCGGGTGAAAAACACTTTGCTGCTACCGGCAAACCGCTGTTCTCTTCTCACATGATTGACCTGTCTGAAGAGTCTCTGGAAGAGAACATCGAAATCTGCTCTAAGTACCTGGCGCGCATGGCTAAAATGGGCATGACGCTGGAAATCGAACTGGGTTGCACCGGTGGTGAAGAAGATGGCGTGGACAACAGCCACATGGACGCTTCTGCACTGTACACCCAGCCGGAAGACGTGGATTACGCGTACACCAAACTGAACGCTATCAGCCCGCGTTTCACTATCGCGGCGTCCTTCGGTAACGTTCACGGCGTTTACAAGCCGGGTAACGTGGTTCTGACCCCGACCATCCTGCGTGATTCTCAGGAATACGTTTCTAAGAAACACAACCTGCCGCACAACAGCCTGAACTTCGTCTTCCACGGCGGTTCTGGTTCTTCTGCCCAGGAAATCAAAGACTCCGTAAGCTACGGCGTAGTAAAAATGAACATCGATACCGACACCCAGTGGGCAACCTGGGAAGGTATTCTGAACTACTACAAAGAAAACGAAGCTTACCTGCAGGGACAGCTGGGCAACCCGAAAGGCGAAGACCAGCCGAACAAGAAATACTACGATCCGCGCGTATGGCTGCGTGCTGGCCAGAGCACCATGATTGCGCGTCTGGAGCAGGCATTTAAAGAGCTGAACGCAGTAGACGTACTGTAATTCGGTTTACTCTGTATAGAAATGGCTTCCTTCGGGAAGCCATTTTTTTATCGCGTTACACAGGTTCCTTTCTCTCCGGCGATTATTTTCGGGGCATCCTTAAGAGCACCAATAAAAGCCGCGTTTCCGGTCTGTTTGACAAACTGCATCACCGCGGCGGCTTTCGGGCCCATCGCGCCATCCGGTGCCGCAAAGGGGCTAAGTTCCTCAACGGTGACGTGTCGTAGCGCTCGCGCCTGTGGTGTTCCCCAGTTTTCATACACCGCATCGGCATCCGTGAGGATGAGAAGATGGTCAGCATTGATGGACTGAGCCAGTACCGCAGCCGTTAAATCTTTATCAATCACCGCTTCAATGCCCTGGTAACCCTCAGTGTGTTTGACCACCGGAATGCCGCCACCGCCGCAGCAAATCACCGTATGCCCGGCCTCCATCAGCGTGCAGATTGCATCACTGTCTATAATTTTCAGCGGTGTCGGGGAGGCAACAACCCGGCGAATATACTCACCATCTGCTTTCATCTGCCAGCCGTAGCGTTTTTCCAGTTCTGTCTGCTGCTCTGGTGGGTACACCGGGCCAATGTATTTGCCAGGTTGTGTGAAAGCCTCATCTTGCGGACTCACTTCCACGCGCGTCATCAGCGTTGTCACCGGTCTGCCGCCAGTAAATGACATCAGTTCCTGGGCAATGGCAAAGCCAATCATGCCCTGGCTTTCGGCCACCAGGATATCCAGGGGCCAGGCGGGTGTGTGTGTACAGGCTGCATTCTGTAACGCTAGCAGACCCACCTGGGGGCCATTGCCGTGAACAATGATTAACTGATAATCACGGGCTAATTCTGCTGTCATCCGGGCAAATAGCTGAATACTGCGCTGTTGGTTTTCAGCGCTCAACACTTCTCCACGTTGTAATAACGCGTTACCACCCAGAGCAATCACAATCTTTTTTTTCATAAAAACCTCAGCGTCTGAACTATCTGCCGCTCAACATAGCGTTTTGCTGCTTTAAGAGTGTGATGAAACCGACAGCTGAAATATCCCAAAAAATATCTCGTTAATTGCCTCGCTATTAATCTTCTTTATTAAAAATACTTTAAAAGTGATTGTTAGAAATTTTTTGATAATAAAGTGGTCAGTTTCCAGGAGTTTATAACAATGGGTTTTGTGTGACCTTGTTCAAATGAAATAGCGATGGTGCCGGATAAGGTGAACTCAGTTAAAAAATCAAGCCTCACGTAGCTTGTCAGAAAATGAGGTGTTCAGCGGTAACGATTACCGGGAGATTACGCATGTCTGGATCATATGAAGTGACTGAGGTCACGAGTAAAAAAGGAATACCGGCCTGGTGGGTTACGGTGTTTCTGTTCTGGTTAGGATGGATTTTTATGTATGCTGACCGCACGGTACTTAATCCAGTAATGGGTGAATTAGAAAAAGAATTTGGCTTAAGTGGTACACAACTGGGTATTCTTAACTCCGTATTCTATTTCTCTTACGCTTTGCTTCAGGTTCCGGCAGGCATTCTGGGTGACAAAATTGGTAAAAAGAAAGTCCTGGTGCCGGGGTTTATTCTTTTTGGTGTCTTTACTGCGGTGACCGGTTGGGCGAAAAGTTGGTACACACTATTGTTTGCCCGCGTTGTTACCGGGGCCGGGGAAGGTACTTACTACGGCCCACAATATGGACTCTCTTCTGAACAAATCCCTAAAAAATACCGTTCTCTGGGCAGTGCCATTATTAACAGCGGAATGGCCTTTGGTATCGCCCTGGGGCTGATGACCTCCAGCTGGCTGGTTTACGACCAGGGATATTCGTGGCGTATGCCGTTTTATGCAATGGCGGTACCGTCCGTATTAGTCGGTGTGGCTATCTGGTTATTTGTCAAAGAGAAGAAGCGCACTGCTGAGATTGACGGCGTGCCGGTGAAAAAAGGCAAGTTCAGCGATCTTCTTAAAAACCGTAATTTAATTCTTACCTATATTATGGTGTTCTGTAGCTTATTTGGCTTTTTCGTTATTTTGACCTGGCTTCCTTATTATTTGCAAAATGAACGCGGTATTGCTGGCAGTGAAACAGGGTTTATTTCTTCGCTGGTGGCCTGGATTTCAATTCCCGGCGCACTGTTGTTTTCCAGTCTGTCCGATAAATTAGGTAAGCGTAAGCCGTTAATTATGTTCCTGGTGCCGGTTGCTATTGCCAGTATGCTGTCCATTGTCTGGATGCCAAACATGACAGGCGTTATTGTCGCGCTGTGCGTATATGGCCTGGTGGGCAAACTGGCGCTCGACCCGGTGCTGGTTGCGCTGGTTGCCGATAGCGTTGATGAAAATAATTACAGCACGGCATTTGGCTTATTTAATTTCATCGGCATGAGTTCATCTATTCTTGCGCCAATTATTGCAGGTGCAGCACGTGATATGACCGGAAGCCTTGCATCCAGTTTCTATGTTTCAGCCGTCCTGCTGGTTATCGGTTTAATCGCAATGCTGTTTCTAAAAGAGAAACGCACATAAAGAGGTAGCGGTAATGATTTATGCCTTTATTAAAAAGGGAAGTTTTCAGGACTCGGTCAGCCTGATGATAATTTCCCGCAAGCTCAGTGAATCCCCGCTGGTCGATCAGGTCTCGGTCATGATGGGTACGCCCGCGAATAAGTCGATGCTCGATTCCACCGGTTTCTGGCATGACGATTTTGCCGACGCGACACCTAACGATATTTGCGTGGCGGTCAGAACGCAAAACCCGCAGCCCGACATTCTGGAGGCTATTCGTGAGCAGCTGGACAACGAGCTAAACGCGATAGCCAGTGCTGCGGGGAGTTCACATCAGCTGATTAAGGCGCGCCGTTGGGAAAGCGCCTGCAACAAATTACCCAGGGCTAACCTGCTGCTGGTGTCTGTGGCCGGGGAGTACGCCGCGTCGGTCGCAAAAGAAGGATTGCTGGCCAATAAAAACGTGATGCTGTTTTCCGACAACGTGCCCCTTGAGCAGGAAGTAGAGCTAAAAACGCTGGCACGCGAGCGCGGGCTTATTGTTATGGGGCCAGACTGCGGCACGGCGATGATTGCAGGCAGTCCGCTTGCCTTCGCCAACGTACTGCCGCAGGGCGGTATTGGCGTCATTGGCGCATCGGGTACCGGAATTCAGGAAATCACGTCACAGATTGCACTGCATCAACAGGGCATCAGCCACGCCATCGGTTTGGGTGGGCGTGATTTGAGTGCTGATGTGGGTGGCATCAGTGCGCTGACGGCGCTGGATATGCTGGCCGCGAATGACGCCACGCAGGTGATTGCGTTTGTCTCTAAACCACCGGCGCCGCAGGTGCGAACCCGCATTATTGCTGCCATGCAGCAGGTAGGGAAACCGGTTGTCGCGCTGTTTTTGGGCAGCAAACCCGAGCAGCGCCGTGAAGGTAACGTCTGGCTGGCAAACTCCCTTTCTGATGCGGCACAACTGGCGGTGCTGCTAATGCGCGTAGCGCTACAGCGGCAGGCCCAGCCGGAGGTGGTCGGCAAAGGGATCTGCGGATTATACGCCGGGGGCACGCTGGCGGCCGAAGCCGCGATGCTGCTGTCGGCCGGGCTTGGGATCCCTGTCAGCGAAAGCCACGAGCAGGGCATCATGCTACAGGCCAGCGGCCATCGCATTATCGATCTGGGCGATGACAGCTATACCCTTGGCAGGCCGCATCCGATGATCGACCCGGCGACTCGCAGCATTGAAATTGAAAAACTGGCCGCACAGCCAGAAACAGGCGTGCTGCTGCTGGATGTTGTGCTGGGCTACGGTGCGTGTGCCGATCCGGCGGGCGCCGTGGTTGACGCCGTTTCTCAGGTGCGCAGTAGCCGTAGCGCGCCGCTGGTGGTGATAGCCACGCTGACCGGTACTGATGCGGACCCGCAGGGGCGCCGTGGGCAGAGCGAAAAACTCCGCGAGGCCGCAATAGCGGTTGTGGAAACCCTCGAAGAAGCCGTACTGCTTGCCATTAGCCTGACGCACCACCAGGAGCGCAATGCGTCTGGTACATCAGGCTCGCTGCTTGATGGGGTAGCGGTCATCAACGCGGGTTTGCGCAGTTTTGCGCTGGATTTGCAAAGTAGCGGTACGCCCGTTGTGCACTATCAGTGGGCTCCCGTTGCCGGGGGCAACGCCCGTCTCGCCAGTTTACTCAAACAGTTACATTAAGTTCAGAGGTACGGATATGTATTCATCTATTGCACAGGCCAACGAAGCCATCATTGAACGCATCAAAGCCGCGCGCCCGCACTGGGTGGCGGTAAAACCGGCCAGAGAAGCCGTGGCCGAATTATCTTCTGGACGTAAATTACTCCATGCAGGCCCGCCGATTGCCTGGGCTGAGATGACTGGCCCGATGCGCGGCGCCTGTATTGGTGCATCACTGTTTGAAGGCTGGGCGGCAAGCGAGAAAGAAGCTGTACAGCTGCTTGAACAAGGCGAGGTGACGTTTATTCCTTGCCACCACGTGGGTGCCGTAGGGCCAATGGGTGGGATCACTTCCGCTAACATGCCGGTACTGGTGGTGCGTGACGTGATACATGGCAATCAGGCTTGCTGCAACCTCAACGAAGGCATTGGTAAAGTGATGCGCTTTGGTGCCTATGGCGATGACGTACAAAAACGCCTGCGCTGGATGCGCGACACGCTGGCGCCGGTATTGCAGGACGCGCTCTCGCGTATGGAAAACGGTGTCGATCTGACGGCCATGATGGCGCAGGCTATTACGATGGGTGATGAGTTTCACCAGCGCAATATTGCCGCCTCGTCGCTGCTGCTGCGCGCGTTATCGCCAGTGATTGCCGGACTGGATCGCCCGAAAGCCGGGATCATTGAAGTGCTGCAATTCCTGAGCGTGACGGATCAGTTCTTCCTCAACCTCGCAATGGCCTACAGCAAAGCGGTAATGGATGCGGCGGCAGACATTAAGGCAGGCTCCGTCGTGACCGCCATGACGCGCAACGGGCGTGATTTTGGTATCCGCGTGAGCGGCACAGGTGACCGCTGGTTCACCGCGCCAGTGAATACGCCGCAGGGACTGTTTTTTACCGGCTACAGCCAGGCCGATGCCAACCCGGACATTGGCGACAGCGCCATCACGGAAACGCTGGGCATCGGGGGAGCCGCCATGATTGCCGCACCGGGCGTGACCCGTTTCGTCGGTGCGGGCGGTATGGGAGCTGCGCTCGAAACGTCGGAGGAAATGGCTGAAATCTATCTCGCAAATAACCCGCTGTTCCAGATCCCGTCCTGGGATTTCAAAGGCGCCTGTCTGGGGCTGGATATCCGTCGTGTCGTCGAAACAGGGATTACGCCTTTGATCAATACCGGTATTGCCCATCGGGAAGCGGGTATTGGCCAGGTGGGCGCGGGAACGGTACGTGCACCGTTGCTGTGTTTTGAAAAGGCGCTGGAAGCGCTGGCAGAACTGCATCATATCACGGCGTAATGGCTCCGCTGCCTTGTCCGGCCTGGGTACGCCCGGGCCTGGCAAGGCGCTCATGGCGTTGCCGGGCATAACGGAGGGGAAATGGTCACCATTAATGCACTGGCGTGCGCCGGACTTCATCGGCTTGCCGATGGCGAATGGCAATTACACAGCCGTTTCACTCAGGCGATTAACTACCAACATTCGCAAGGCGCGCTGTTAACGTTGTTTCGTCACGGCAAGGGGATGGGACCGACCGGCGTGCTGCTCAGTGGTGCCCAGTTTGCCCGCGTGATGCATGTCGATGGATTTATCAAACAAGGAACGACGTTATGGGGGCAGGGCGTGACGTTGCGCCCATCGCGTCAGCTTCACCTGCAGGTCAAGGCAGGGGCTATCGCCGGACTCGATCTGTCATCTGTTACCCATGTAAGCGGTCTGTGCGGCGCGTTGAATCACCCGCCAGGTTACGAGCCACTCGCCTGCGCGATTATTGCGCAGCTTGAACGCGGGCTTCAGGGTGAACAGCCTGACTGGCGCTGGCTCATCGGTTACGGGCCAGGGCTTACGCCCAGCGGTGATGACATCTTGACGGGGATCGCTGCCGTGCTGCATGCCACAGGGTTGTTTGCGCGCATCCCTTCGTTTTTACCCCCAGCGGATCAACTCGCACAGCTGACAACTTCGGTAAGCTGCAGCTATCTGAACAGTGCCGGAATGGGTGAGTTTTCAACGCCGGTACTGAAGGTGATACGCCGTCTGCAGTCGGGCCGCTGTCCACAATCTGCCATTGGGCGTTTGCTCGCCGTCGGGCATACGTCAGGTGCCGATATTTTGTTGGGAATAGCCTTAGCGCAACGGTGGCTACAGGGGTTAGATTCAAGGGGAATGCATGCTCGATCAGGAAACTATACGCACGTTTATTCGGGTTGCAGAAACGGAGAGTTTTTCCCGGGCGGCCAGTTCATTACATAAAACTCCCGCCGCGATAAGCTATCGCATTAAAACGCTTGAAGAGCAGGTGGGAACGCAGCTTTTTTTACGTACCACCCGTTCGGTCAATCTGACGCTTGCCGGCCAGCATCTGCTGGAGCACTGTCGACAGTGGCTTAACTGGCTGGATGCGATGCCGGATGAGCTTCAGCAAATCAACGCAGGCGTTGAGAGACAGGTGAATATTGTTATCAATAACCTGCTCTACCAGCCGCAGACCACGGCAGATCTTCTGACATGGTTGCATCAGCAGTTTCCCTTTACCCGTTTTCAAATTTCCCGCCAGGTCTACATGGGCGTGTGGGACTCGCTGTTGTATGACGATTTCCAGTTAGCCATTGGCGTCACCGGCTCGGAATCGCTCTCTAACACTATCTCTTTACTGCCGCTGGGTGACATCAGCTGGCAATTTGTGGTGGCGCAGAGTCACCCTTTAGCCCGCCATCCGGCACCGGTGCTGTCTGACGACATGTTACGTCGCTATCCGGCGATTAATATTGAAGACACATCGCGCACGCTGACGCGCCGTGTTGCCTGGCTTCTGAGCGGGCAAAAGGAGATTAAAGTGCCGGACCTGAGCACCAAACTGGCCTGTCATTTAAGCGGTCTTGGGGTTGGTTTTTTACCGGAGCGCATGTGCCGACCGTATGTCGAATCGGGTGCGCTGGTGGTTCGCGAGGTCATTAATCCGCGCCAGCCTTCACCCCTTTCTATAGCCTGGAAGAATGCGGGCAGCGGCAAGGTGGTGAGTGAGATTGCAGAAGTGTTTAAGCAGAAAAATGCATTGGTGAATGGGTTTCTCCGGATGGTTGATAAACCTGCGGCGTCTTAATTTTGCTCGGGTGTTTTCTTGCGGCATATCAAAAAATGGCATCTTCGACCATTTTTGTTTACCTTTGTCAGGTCGTTTTCGTGAAGATAGTCTCATTTTCTTTTTTTTGACCTGACCAAGGATTATTGAATGGAAGATTTGAACGTTGTCGATAGCATAAATAACGCGGGCAGCTGGTTGGTGCGCAACCAGGCACTGTTACTGAGCTACGCGGTCAATATTGTCGCGGCAATCGCCATCATTATCGTTGGCCTGATTATCGCACGCACTGTTTCTGGCATGGCCAACCGCGTGATGCGGGCGCGCCACATTGACAGCACAGTGGCTGATTTTCTTTCTGCGATGGTGCGCTATGCCATTATCGCTTTTACGGTGATTGCTGCGCTGGGGCGTGTGGGTGTTCAGACGGCCTCGGTTATCGCCGTGCTCGGTGCCGCCGGTCTGGCGGTAGGCCTGGCGCTGCAAGGCTCGCTGTCAAACCTGGCGGCTGGCGTACTGCTGGTGACATTCCGCCCGTTCCGCTCTGGCGAATATGTCGATCTCGGTGGTGTGGCTGGTACGGTAATTAACGTGCAGATTTTCTCTACCACGCTGCGTACCATAGACGGCAAAATTGTTGTGGTGCCAAACGGTAAAATCATTGCGGGTAATATCATTAACTTCTCGCGTGAGCCGGTGCGCCGTAACGAGTTTATTATCGGCGTATCTTACGACGCCAACACCGATGAAGTGATTCAGACCATCAAAGACATTCTTCAGGCCGACGAGCGTGTGCTCAAAGACCGGGAAATCACCGTGCGTCTGAATGAACTAGGGCCATCAACCGTCAACTATGTGGCGCGTGCATGGAGCAATAGCGGCGACCTGCAAGAAGTTTACTGGGACGTGCTGGAGCGCATCAAACGCAGTTTTGATGAGAAAGGTATTAGCTTCCCGTATCCGCAAATGGACGTGCGCGTCACACAACCGACGCAAAATTCATAATCTACAAGGCCAGCGTTTGCTGGCCTTTTTATTGCTCACCTGATGAGAAAGGGTGCTGGTACCGCCGTCGGCATCGTCTCCCCTCGTTGAACCGCTTCCCCCCGCCTAATATCAGTTGTACTTATCGCTGATTAAAATTATCCATTTCCGCTAATGACGACGGCTCGCTACACTCAGCGGTATTTCGTGAAGAGCAAGGGGTTTTGGCGTGTTATCGTATTATTTACAGGGACTTATGTTAGGTGCGGCGATGATCCTGCCGCTGGGGCCGCAGAACGCGTTTGTCATGAACCAGGGCATTCGCCGTCAGTATCATTTAATGGTGGCGCTGCTGTGCGCGGTGAGCGATATGGTGCTGATTTGTGCCGGTATTTTTGGCGGTAGCGCACTGCTGTCGCACTCACCGTGGCTGCTGGCGCTGGTGACCTGGGGCGGCGTGGGATTTTTGCTGTGGTACGGCTGGGGAGCGTTGCGCACAGCGATGAGCCGCGACATTACGCTAACGCAGGATGAGGTTATGAAGCAGGGGCGGCTGCGGATAATCACCACCATGCTGGCGGTGACCTGGCTTAACCCGCACGTATACCTGGATACCTTTGTGGTGCTCGGAAGCCTTGGCGGGCAACTGGAAGCCGAGCCAAAACGCTGGTTTGCTATCGGCACCGTGAGCGCTTCATTTCTGTGGTTTTTTGGCCTGGCTATTCTTGCCGCCTGGATGGCGCCACGGCTGCGCACGGTCCTTGCACAGCGCATCATCAACGCAGCCGTGGGTGCCGTGATGATTTATATTGCGCTGCGCCTCGCCCAGGACGGCGTGCAGCACCTCGCGCGACTGATGTCGTGAATCACCCGAATCTGATAGACATTATTTTTCGGCGAACTATGCTTTTGCGAGGCTCTGCCCTTAGCGGGTGGTAACATAATCCGCCATTGCACCCGCAGATGGTGATGTGTGGGTGCATCTGTGCCATAAGGCCGGAATATCATGTGGAAAAGCACGGAGGTCATACAGTGAAGTTTAAAGTATTAGCGCTGGCCGCAGCATTAGGTTTAGGGGCGTTTACCGCACAGGCAAATGAACTGCCGAACGGGCCGCATATCGTGACATCAGGCGCTGCGAGTGTGGATGCGGTGCCGGATATCGCCACTGTTGCCATTGAGGTCAGCGTGATGGCACAAGATGCCGCCTCTGCCAAAAAGCAGGCCGACGAGCGTGTAGCCCAGTATCTGACCTTTTTGCAAAAAAGCGGCGTTGAGAAAAAAGACATCAGTTCAGCTAACCTGCGCACTCAGCCTGAGTACGACTATCTGAAAGACGGTAAATCGCAGCTTAAGGGCTACCGTGCAATACGCTCTGTTGAAGTGACGGTACGCAAGCTTGATAGCCTTAATGAGTTGCTTGATGGCGCTTTGAAGGCTGGGCTTAATGAAGTTCGTTCTGTGACGTTGGGCGTTGCCAATCCGGAGCAGTATAAAGACAAGGCGCGTCAGGAAGCGATTAGCGATGCGACGGCTCAGGCGCAGAAGCTGGCGCAGGGCTTTAACAGCAAGCTCGGCCCGGTTTACAGCATTCGCTATCACGTCGCCAATTACCGTCCGGCACCGATGGTGCGGATGATGAAAGCAGCTGATGCAGCCCCTGTTTCGGCACAGGAAACCTACGATCAGCAGTCCATTCAGTTTGACGACCAGGTTGATGTGGTGTTTGAACTGCAGCCGGGCGGGCAGAGTGCGGCTAAGGCAGCGCCTGCGCCGCAAGACGCACCGGCTCCTGCACCTGCACCGGCTTCAGCACAGACCGACAGCGCCTCGCAGCCGTAAGCAAAAAGCCCCTTGCGGGGCTTTTCAGGTAACAAAACCGCCTTCAGGGGCGGTTTTGTTATATCAGTCCTGGCGCAGTACCTGCTGGCCGTAAGCCAGTAGCGCGTCGGTCACATTGCGCATCATGCGGCTTTCCGGGGCAAAGCGGTGCCAGAACAGCATCCGGCGCTGGAACAGGCCCGGCGTCAGGTCAATAAGCTCGCCGTTTGCCAGTTCACGCTCAATCTGTAAATGCGGGATCATGCAGCAGGTCGTGCCCTGGCGCGCCAGTTGAACGAAGGCCTCTGAGGAGTTGACGATGTGGCACGGCACGCTGCCCGGCGACAGGTCAAAGTTCTGCTGCAAAAAGGCCTGATGCATATCGTCAAGGTGATCGAATGCAACGGCAGGTGCTTTAAGCAGTGCCGAACGGGTCACTCCGTTAGGGAAATAGCGCTCGGCAAACGCTTTAGAGCCAACAAAAAGGTAATCCAGCGCGCCCAGCTTATCGACCAGACAGCTTGGCAGCGGTTGAGGCTGGATACTGACGGCACCTACCACTTCGCCGCGGCGCAGTCGCTCCTGGGTGCGGGTTTCGTCCTCAACCTGCAAGTTGAGGCGAATGGGTGAGTCGGCCAGCACCGGCGCAAGCGCTGGCAGAAGCCAGGTCGCGAGGCTGTCGGCGTTGACCGCCAACGACAGCAGCAGCGGCGTAGAGCCGGTCTGCTCATCACCGAGCCACTCGTCTTCCAGCAGTTCCACCTGGCGCAGCAGCGCCAGCAGCTTTTGTCCTTGCTCGGTAGGGCGAGGCGGCACAGTGCGTACCAGTAACGGTTGCCCGAACATATTCTCCAGCTGCTTAATACGCTGCGAAACCGCGGATTGGGTGATACACAGCTTCTGTGCGGCACGTTCAAAGCCGCGCTCGCGGATGACCGCATCCAGCGCCTGTAATGTTCTGTAGTCCGGGCGTTTCATTCTGATGTTGCACTCCTTTTCATCGCTTGCGCGCCACTATGACACAATTTTGCCCGTGTGCCAGCAAATTGCGCCCTGTGACGCAGGCGAGATTACGGCAAACCGGGCCGCAATTTTTCGTCCCATGCTCTATAATGCGCGGCATATTTCATACCACAGGCAAAGAATCATGACGCAGGATGAACTGAAAAAGGCAGTTGGCTGGGCCGCGCTGGAATATGTGCAGCCGGGTACTATTGTGGGCGTGGGAACCGGCTCGACGGCTGCGCATTTTATCGACGCACTCGGCACCATGAAAGGCCAGATTGAAGGCGCAGTGTCCAGTTCAGATGCCTCCACGGCCAAACTTAAGGCACTCGGTATCCCGGTTTTCGACCTGAACGAGGTTGATAGCCTGGGGATTTACGTCGACGGTGCCGATGAAATCAACGACAACATGCAGATGATCAAAGGTGGTGGCGCGGCGCTGACGCGTGAAAAAATCATTGCCTCGGTTGCTGAAAAATTTATCTGCATTGCCGATGCATCCAAGCAGGTCGCTATCCTCGGTAATTTCCCGTTGCCGGTAGAAGTGATTCCGATGGCGCGCAGCTGTGTAGCCCGGCAGCTTGTGAAGCTCGGAGGTCGCCCGGAGTACCGTCAGGGCGTGACGACCGATAACGGCAACGTGATTCTGGACGTTCATGGCCTGGAAATCATTGACCCTGTTGCGCTGGAAGACGCCATTAACGCTATTGCGGGCGTGGTAACCGTCGGTTTGTTTGCCCGCCGTGGTGCCGACGTTGCGCTGATTGGTACGGCCGATGGCGTGAAAACCATTAAATAACCGTATGACCTGGGGCGCATCGGCGCCCCAAAGTGAATAAAATTTTACAGGGCAATATTTAGTGACATCTGTCACATATTTTTAACCCTCCCTCTTTTTGTTCTGCCCTCAAATCCCACACTGGCGTTTTGTGCTGCTTTCCCAGGCCGCATGACGTTTCCTCACGACGGTGACGCAAACGTTCATATTGCCGCAGACGCAAATTTTGATATGTTGACAGAAGGCTGGCTTATCGCCGCAACGCCAAACACAACAGCACAATTCAGGCAGTTCAGATAAAACAGGGTCGGGTAATGGCAAAAGTATCACTGGAGAAAGACAAGATTAAATTTCTTCTGGTTGAAGGCGTACACCAGAAGGCCGTCGATAATCTGCGTGCGGCAGGTTACACCAACATCGAGTTCCATAAAGGCGCGCTCGATGACGATGAGCTCAAGGCATCCATTCGTGATGCGCACTTTATTGGCATCCGTTCCCGCACCCATTTGACTGAAGAGATCTTCGCGTCGGCTGAAAAACTGGTTGCCGTTGGCTGTTTCTGCATCGGGACCAACCAGGTTGACCTGAACGCAGCGGCAAAACGTGGCGTTCCGGTGTTTAACGCGCCATTTTCAAACACGCGTTCTGTGGCGGAACTGGTTATTGGCGAATTGCTGCTGCTGATGCGCGGCGTGCCGGAGGCCAATGCGAAAGCCCATCGCGGCGTGTGGAATAAGCAGGCCGTTGGCTGCTATGAAGCGCGCGGCAAGAAGCTTGGTATTATTGGTTATGGCCACATTGGTACTCAGCTTGGCATCCTGGCCGAATCGCTGGGTATGCACGTTTATTTCTATGATATTGAGAATAAACTGCCGCTTGGTAACGCAACTCAGGTGCAGCATTTGTCCGATTTGCTCAACATGAGCGATGTAGTGACGCTGCACGTGCCGGAAAACGCCAGCACGAAGAATATGATTGGTCAGCAGGAACTGATGCTGATGAAACCCGGCGCGCTGTTGATTAACGCCTCGCGCGGTACCGTGGTGGATATTCCGGCGCTGTGTGAGGCGCTTTCCAGCAAGCACCTTTCCGGTGCGGCCATTGACGTGTTCCCGACCGAGCCTGCGACTAACAGCGACCCGTTTAGCTCACCGCTGTGCGAATTTGATAACGTTATCCTGACCCCTCACATCGGTGGCTCCACCCAGGAAGCGCAGGAAAATATCGGTATTGAAGTGGCCGGTAAGCTCAGCAAATATTCCGATAATGGCTCTACGCTGTCTGCGGTGAACTTCCCGGAAGTTTCCCTGCCGCAGCACGGCGCGAGCAGCAGCCGTTTACTGCACATCCATGAAAACCGCCCTGGTATTCTGACTGCCATTAACCAGATCTTTGCCGATCAGGGCGTCAACATTGCCGCTCAGTACCTGCAAACTTCACCGCAGGTCGGTTATGTGGTTATCGATATTGACGCGCAAAAAGAGATTGCAGATAAGGCGCTGGACGCCATGAAGGCGATACCAGGTACTATTCGCGCACGCTTACTGTACTGATCGCTTTCCCGTAAGCTCAACATGAAGCCTCCGCGTGCGGGGGCTTTTTTATTCAGTCAGCAGACTGGCGGGGTTTGTCGCAGGTATTGCGCGCAACGGCGGTTTTATGACGGCCACTGCCAGAGACGGGAAGGAGTAATGACCTGGGGCAGCGCAATATCCCAGGACTCGACCGGCAGGGATTCCACTTGCTGGCAGTCATGGGCATAACCCACTGGCGTAAAGCCGTGCTGCTGCCAGTGCTGCAATGTGCGGTCATAAAAGCCGCCGCCCATGCCCAGACGTTGCCCGCTAGTGTCGAAGGCGACCAGCGGCACGATAAGCGTATCGAGTTGCTCAAGCGGCAGAACATTGCGCACATCAAGTCGCGGCTCAGTGATTTTCAGCACATTGCGCGTCATGGGTGTCTGTGGCGTGTAGTGCAAAAACAGCAGATTGCCGCGGCTGAAAGGGTGCAGTACCGGCAGGTAAACCTGCTGGCCATTGCGCCACAGTGCGTCAATAAGCGGCTGCGTGTTCAGCTCGCCGTCAAAAGAAAGGAACAGGGCAAGGCGTTGTGCCTGGGCGACCGGGGGAAACGCGAGAGCGCGTTCAGCGGCTTGTTGTGCGTAGTGCGATTGATCTTCGTGGCTGAGTGCACGGCGTCGTTGCCGGACCATCTGGCGAATTTGCTGGCGAGTCTGGGGAAAGAGTGCGTGTTGCGTCATGGTGGTAGTAAAAAGAGAGGAATCTCCGAGATGCCGCCGCAGGCTGTAACCCTTGAACCCGTGGTTCAAGGTGAATGCGTCGTCACAATCTTAAGGCTTCCCGGACAAGCCGGGCATGCGCACCGATCGTGGAGCGTCACATTCTTGTGGTATGAAATATCGGCTCAGGGGACTGGCCCGCTTGCAAACATCTCAGAGAAATTTTGTCCTTCACAGTTACTCTACCATAGCTGACCATGAAGTGTTATTCAAACTTTAAACCTGTTCGTTCAGGATTGCGACCCTGCTCAAGTAATGCCTGTTCCAGCGTCTGCTGAAGCATACGAATGCGTTGCTCCATGCTGGCGGCATAGTCACTGGTCTTTTGCTTTTCGAGCTCAAGCTCATAGCAAATGTTGAGTGCCGCAATAAACACCAGTTGCTCGGTGTTGCTCACGCGCGTACGGACTTTAAGATCCTGCAAACGCCTATCGAGTTCTTCAGCTGCCTTGCTTAGCGCTTCCCGCTGTTCCGGCGGGCAATTGACCCGCAGCGAGCGCCCAAAAATTTGGATATCGACTGGTTGTGCAGACATGCCACCTTCCACGCTGTTAAATCGCCGCTTTTACTACCGCCGGGGCAGCAAAGGGGCGTCACTATAAGCTACCCTGATATGAAGACACAAGCCCTTTTCTGGTATCTGCGGGCTCCATGATGGTAGCATAACACGAACTCTTCCTCCCAACGATGATGAATGCGCATGTCTATACAGAACAACGGTATGCCCGGCTACGACACTCTGGGCCAACAGCTTAGTCAACAGGGCGTAGGGTTAACGCCTGCGGAGATGCACGGCCTTATCAGCGGTATGCTGTGCGGCGGCAACAAAGACAGCAGCTGGCAGGCGCTGCTGCATGACCTGACCAACGAGGGGCTGGCGTTTAGTAAAAACCTCTCTGATACGCTGGTTCAACTGCACTCTGTGACCAGCGATGCGCTGGAAGATGACGGTTTCCTGTTCCAGCTTTATCTGCCGGAAGGCGAAGACATTAGCGTTTTCGACCGTGCAGATGCGCTGGCAGGCTGGGTGAACCACTTCCTGCTGGGCCTTGGTGTCACGCAGCCGAAGCTTGATAAAGTCACCGGAGAAACCGGTGAAGCCATCGACGACCTTCGTAACATTGCCCAACTTGGCTATGACGAAGACGAGGATCAGGAAGAGCTGGAAATGTCGCTGGAAGAAGTGGTCGAATACGTGCGCGTTGCAGCACTGCTGTGCCATGACACGTTTACGCGCCCGGCACCTACCGCTCCTGAGGTACAAAAACCCACGCTGCATTAATCTTCAGGCTTGTCTCTGAGCGCTGGCGCGTTCGTGCCTGCGCTCAGGTATAAAGGCATAAAACTCAGGAGGTGCCATGACACAACAAGAGTTTCTCCGCCGCCGCCAGACGCTGCTGGCCAAAATGGCGCCAGGCAGTGCTGCGCTGATTTTCGCCGCACCCGAAGCGACGCGCAGCGCCGACAGTGAATATCCCTATCGTCAGAACAGTGATTTCTGGTACTTCACCGGTTTCAATGAACCGGAGGCCGTGCTGGTGCTTATCAAAAGTGCTGAGAGCCACAATCACAGCGTGCTGTTTAACCGGGTGCGCGATACGAACGCAGAAATCTGGTTTGGCCGCCGGTTAGGGCAGGAAGCCGCACCGGAAAAACTGGCGGTTGACCGCGCGCTGGCGTTTAGCGAAATCGGCCAGCATCTCTGGCAACTGCTTAACGGGCTGGACGTGGTGTATCACGCGCAGGGGCTTTATCCTTACGCGGATAAAATTGTCTTTGCCGCGCTCGAAAAACTGCGGGCGGGCACGCGCCAGAATCTGACGGCACCGGCAACGCTCACCGACTGGCGTCCCTGGGTGCATGAAATGCGCCTGTTTAAATCGCCAGAAGAAATCGCCGTGCTGCGCCGCGCCGGTGAAATCAGCGCGCTGGCCCACACCCGGGCGATGGAGCGCTGCCGTGCCGGGTTGTTTGAATATCATCTTGAAGGGGAGATTCAACACGAATTTACCCGCCACGGCGCGCGTTATCCCTCCTATAACACCATTGTTGGCGCCGGAGAAAACGGCTGCATTCTGCATTACACCGAAAACGAAAGCGAACTGCGTGACGGCTCTCTGGTGCTGATTGACGCGGGCTGCGAATACCTCGGCTACGCGGGCGATATCACCCGCACCTTCCCGGTGAGCGGTACATTTAGCGCCCCGCAGCGTGAAATTTACGACATTGTGCTGGAGTCGTTGGAAACTGCGCTGACGCTCTATCGTCCCGGCACTTCCATACAGGCCGTCACCGATGAGGTGGTGCGCATCATGGTCAGTGGCCTGGTGCGCCTGGGGATTTTGCAGGGCGAAGTCGATCGGTTGGTTGCCGATAATGCGCATCGTCCTTTCTTTATGCATGGTCTTAGCCACTGGCTGGGGCTGGATGTGCACGATGTGGGCAACTACGGGCAGGACCGCTCGCGCCTGCTTGAGCCGGGCATGGTACTGACCGTCGAGCCGGGGTTGTATATCTCGCCGGAGGCCAATGTACCGGCACAGTATCGCGGCATTGGCATTCGTATTGAAGACGATATCGTGATTACTGAAACCGGAAACGAGAACCTCACTGCCAGCGTAGTGAAACGCGCTGACGACATTGAGGCGCTGATGGCGGCGGGGCGCTCATGAGCGTCATCATCGTCGGCGGTGGCATTAACGGCGCAACGTTAGCCCTGGCGTTGTCGCACCTGAGCGGCGGTAAGTTGCCCGTGCATCTGGTTGAAGCGACTCTCCCGTCTTCGCTACATCATCCCGGTTTTGACGCTCGCGCCATTGCGCTGGCCCAGGGTACCTGCCAGCAGCTCACGCAGATTGGCGTCTGGCCGGCACTTGCTGATTGCGCGACGGCGATTAATACCGTGCACGTTAGCGACCGTGGCCATGCCGGTTTTGTCACGCTACAGGCGCAGGACTACCAGACATCGGCACTGGGGCAGGTGGTTGAACTCCATGATGTTGGCCAGCGACTGTTTGGGCTGCTGCGCCAGGCTCCTGGGGTGACGCTACATTGCCCGCAGCGGGTGGCCAGTTGTGAGCGCACTCAGGACGCTGCCAGCGTTACGCTTGAAAATGGCGACGTGATTCAAGGCAGTCTGCTGGTTGCTGCTGATGGCAGCCAGTCCCGGCTTGCCTCCCAGTGCGGCATTAGCTGGCGTAAAGAAGATTACGGGCAGGTTGCGGTGATTGCGAACGTCTCTACCGCGAGCCCACATCAGGGCCGGGCCTGGGAGCGTTTCACCGCCGACGGCCCGCTGGCAATGTTACCCATGTCCGGCGGGCGTTGCTCGCTGGTGTGGTGCCACGCCAGCGAGAATCGCGATGACGTCATGAGCTGGAGCGATGCGCGCTTTTGTGATGAGCTACAGCGTGCGTTTGGCTGGCGGCTTGGTCGCATTACCCACGCAGGCGCCCGCAGCGCCTATCCGCTGGCGCTGACCCGCGCGTCGCGCTGCGTTACGCACCGCCTGGCGCTGGTCGGCAATGCCGCGCAAACCCTGCATCCCATTGCCGGGCAGGGTTTTAACCTCGGAATGCGCGATGTGATGACGCTCGCTGAAACCCTCGCTCACAGCTGGCGTCAGAGCCAGGATATCGGCACCTGGCCGGTGCTGGCAGCCTGGCACGCACGCCGCAGACCCGATCGCGCAGCGACTATTGGCGTGACGGATGGCCTGGTGCAGGTGTTTGCTAACCGCTGGGCGCCGCTGGTTGCGGGGCGCAACGTGGGGTTGATGGCGATGGAATATTTAACGCCAGCGCGCGATGCGCTGGCCAGGCGCACCCTGGGTTGGGTGGCGCGTTAACAGGAGAGTCATAAGTGCAAAGCGTTGATGTGGCAATTGTCGGTGGCGGCATGGTTGGGCTGGCGTTAGCCTGCGGCCTGCAGGGCAGCGGTTTGCGTATTGCCGTGCTTGAGCAGCAGGTGGCAGAAAAACTCGACAGCAACGCTCCTCCTGCGCTGCGGGTCTCGGCAATCAACGGCGCGAGCGAGAAGCTGCTTACCCGCCTTGGCGTCTGGAATGCGATTGAAGCACAGCGTGCCAGCCGCTATCACGGTATGGAGGTCTGGGACCGCGACAGCTTCGGGCGCATCAGCTTTGAAGACAGCAGCTTTGGTTTTAGCCACCTCGGGCATATTATTGAAAACGCGGTCATCCACCAGGCGCTGTGGGAAAAAGCGCAAAGCTGTGCCGATATCACGCTGCTGGCGCCGGTTGAAATGCAGCAGATAGCCTGGGGCGAGAACGAAGCCTTTCTCACCCTCAAAGATGGCACGATGTTGACCGCCAGACTCGTAGTGGGTGCCGATGGCGCTCGCTCATGGCTGCGCCAGCAGGCAGATATCCCGCTGGCATCCTGGGATTACCGTCATCATGCGCTGGTGGCGACAATTCGCACTGCCGAGCCGCATGATGCTGTCGCGCGCCAGGTTTTCCACGGCGATGGCGTGCTGGCTTTCCTGCCGTTAAGCGATCCTTACCTGTGCTCTATTGTCTGGTCGCTGTCACCGGACGAAGCCGTGCGGATGCGTGAAGCCGATGAGGAAATTTTCAATCAGGCGCTGACGGTCGCGTTTGATAACCGCCTGGGCTTGTGCCAGGTAGAGAGTGAGCGCCAGGTGTTCCCGCTGACCGGCCGTTACGCGCGCCAGTTTGCCGCCCACCGTCTGGCGCTGGTGGGCGATGCTGCCCATACCATTCACCCGCTTGCCGGGCAGGGTGTAAATCTCGGCTTTATGGATGCAGCAGAGTTAATTGCGCAAGTGCGCCGCCTGCATGAGCAGGGTAAGGATATTGGTCAGTATCTTTATCTGCGCCGTTACGAACGCAGCCGCAAGCACAGTGCAGCGCTAATGCTGGCGAGTATGCAGGGCTTTCGCGAATTGTTTGCAGGCAGTAATCCGGCAAAAAAACTGCTGCGTGATATTGGTCTGAAGCTTGCCGATACGCTGCCGGGGGTAAAACCTCAGCTGATTCGCCAGGCGATGGGGCTAAACGATCTACCTGACTGGCTGCGTTAAAGCTACCTGTGCGCCTCTTTTGCTCGCTGAAAGGGGCGCTTCCTCATTTGAAATATTCTAATCCCACCCCCTGTTTCGCATTAGTTTTACTAATTTAACGAACGGTCATTTGTAGCATTTTTGTTTTTGTTTTTATCAAAAATGTTATCTGATTCTAATTTCCTGGCGTGATATTGCGCGATTTTGTGCGCTGTTTCGCAAATGTCTGGATGAAAAAACTCTGCCGGTTAGCCCGTTTTTTGGTCATAAGGTAATCCGATGGCACGCGTGCGCTTATGGTTTAGCGCCGGTTTCAATGGTAAGTTCAGGTCAAAGGTAACGTTTGCGTTGGTGCCCTCCTGGGCGCTGACGCCGGGTTTCGTCCCGTTCGTCGCGGGGCGAAAAGGAGACCCCCATCGTACTGAAAGAGGACAAGATGGCTCAGCAGACCCCTTTGTTTGAACAACATACGCTGTGCGGTGCGCGCATGGTGGACTTTCATGGCTGGATGATGCCGCTGCACTATGGCTCTCAGCTTGATGAACACCACGCAGTACGCACGGATGCCGGGATGTTTGATGTCTCCCATATGACCATTGTCGATTTACAGGGCAGCCGCACCCAGGAGTTTCTGCGATATCTGCTGGCAAACGACGTGGCGAAGCTCACTAAATCCGGCAAAGCGCTCTACACGCCTATGCTCAATGCCTCGGCGGGCGTGATTGACGACCTCATCGTGTACTACTTCTCTGAAGACAATTTCCGCCTGGTGGTGAACTCCGCTACGCGCGAAAAAGATCTTGCCTGGATAACCCGTCATGCAGAGCCTTACGGCGTGGCTATTACCGTGCGCGACGATCTGTCTATGATTGCCGTACAGGGACCGCAGGCGAAGGAAAAAGCGGCAACGCTGTTTACCCCTGAACAGCGCGACGCGGTAGCCGATATGAAGCCCTTTTTCGGCGTGCAGTCCGGTGACTTGTTTATTGCGACCACCGGTTACACCGGTGAAGCCGGTTACGAGATTGCCCTGCCGAATGAAAAGGCGGCAGCGTTCTGGCAGCAGTTGGTGAAAGCTGGCGTCAAACCCTGCGGCCTGGGAGCACGCGACACGCTGCGCCTGGAAGCGGGTATGAACCTGTACGGACAGGAGATGGACGAAGGCGTATCACCGCTCGCCGCCAACATGGGCTGGACCATCGCCTGGGAACCGGCCGATCGTGACTTTATCGGTCGTGATGTGCTCGAAGCACAGCGCGAGCAGGGTACGGAACAACTGGTTGGTCTGGTCATGACGGAAAAAGGCGTGCTGCGCGGTGAGCTGCCGGTACGTTTTACCGACATACACGGCAATGCGCAGGAAGGCATTATCACCAGCGGCACGTTCTCACCGACGCTTGGCTACAGCATTGCGCTGGCGCGCGTACCGGCGGGCATTGGCGATACCGCCATCGTGCAAATCCGCAACCGTGAAATGCCGGTCAAAGTGACCAAACCCATTTTTGTTCGCGCCGGTAAAGCCGTCGCATAGTCAGCACGTTTAATACCCATGCAAACGCGGGGATATTCAGGAGAGATACAATGAGCAATGTGCCGAATGATTTGAAATACAGTAAAGAGCACGAGTGGCTGCGCAAGGAAGCCGACGGAACCTATACCGTGGGTATTACCGAACATGCGCAGCAGTTGCTGGGTGACATGGTATTTGTTGACTTGCCGGAAGTGGGTAAAACCGTCAGCGCCGGCGATGACTGCGCGGTTGCGGAATCAGTGAAAGCCGCCTCTGATATTTATGCACCGGTGAGCGGTGAAATTGTGGCGGTGAACGAATCACTGGGTGACGAGCCTGAGCTTGTGAACGCCGAACCTTACGGTGATGGCTGGATTTTCCGCATCAAGGCCAGCGACGAAAGTCAGGTTGCCGCGCTGCTGAGTGCAGACGCTTATGCAGCCCTGTTAGAAGACGAATAACGTGAAGGGGTCGGGTTAAGCCCCGACCCCTTTTTGTTTGCCCCACAGCAAGTGACCCGGAAGCACAAGCCATGACTCAGACCTTAAGCCAGCTGGAACACAGCGAAGCCTTTATCGACAGGCACATTGGTCCTACCCCGGAGCAGCAAAAGCAGATGCTCGACGCGGTGGGCGCAACTTCTCTTGATGCGCTGATTGCGCAGATTGTCCCGGCTGATATTCAGCTGGCGCAGCCGCCACAGACCGGCGAGGCTGCCACCGAATTTGCCGCACTGGCTGAGTTGAAAGCCATTGCGGGTCGCAACAAGCGTTTTAAATCTTATATCGGCATGGGCTACGCGGGCGTGCAAACGCCGCCGGTTATTCTGCGCAACATGCTGGAAAACCCAGGCTGGTATACCGCGTATACACCGTATCAGCCGGAAGTCTCCCAGGGCCGCCTTGAGGCACTGCTTAACTTCCAGCAGCTTACGCTGGATTTAACTGGCATGGATCTCGCGTCTGCCTCGCTGCTCGACGAAGCGACCGCCGCCGCTGAAGCGATGGCGATGGCAAAGCGCATCAGCAAGCTCAAAAGCGCCAACCGTTTCTTTGTGGCGCAGGATATTCATCCGCAGACGCTGGACGTGGTGCGCACCCGCGCTGAAACCTTTGGCTTTGACGTAATTGTGGATGAGGCGCACAAAGCGCTCGACCATCAGGACCTGTTCGGCGTGTTGCTTCAGCAGGTGGGCACCACTGGTGAGGTTCACGATTACAGCGCGCTAATCACCGAGCTGAAAAGCCGTAAAGTGGTCGTCAGCGTGGCGGCCGATATGATGGCGCTGGTGCTGCTGACGGCGCCGGGCAAGCAGGGCGCAGATATTGTCTTTGGCTCCGCGCAGCGTTTTGGTGTGCCGATGGGCTACGGCGGGCCGCACGCGGCGTTTTTTGCCGTCAGTGACGAACATAAACGTGCGATGCCAGGGCGCATTATTGGCGTTTCCCGTGATGCAGCAGGTAACACCGCGCTGCGCATGGCGATGCAGACGCGCGAGCAGCATATTCGTCGTGAAAAGGCTAACTCCAACATCTGTACCTCGCAGGTACTGCTGGCGAATATTGCCGGGCTGTACGCGGTCTGGCACGGACCTGAAGGCCTCAAACGCATTGCTAACCGTATTCATCGCTTCACCGACATTCTGGCGGTGGGCCTGCAAAACAAAGGCCTGCATCTGCGCCATAGCAGCTGGTTCGACACGCTGTGTGTGGAAGTGGCTGACAAAGCCAGTGTGCTGGCACGTGCGCAAGCGCGCGAAATTAACCTGCGCAGTGACCTGCCGGGCGCAGTCGGCATCACGCTTGATGAAACCACCACGCGCGAAGATGTGATTGCGCTGTTTGACGTGCTGTTGGGCGACGGTCATGGTCTGGACCCACAGACGCTCGATAAAGACGTGGCGCACGACAGCCGCTCTATTCCTCAGGCGATGCTGCGTGACGATGCCATCCTGGCGCATCCGGTGTTTAACAGCTACCACAGCGAAACCGAGATGATGCGCTACATGCACAGCCTTGAGCGCAAGGACCTGGCGTTGAACCAGGCCATGATCCCGCTTGGCTCCTGCACCATGAAGCTTAACGCCGCAGCGGAAATGATCCCCATTACCTGGCCGGAATTTGCCGAGCTGCATCCGTTCTGCCCGGCGAACCAGGCTGAAGGCTATCACCAGATGATTGCCCAGCTTTCGGAATGGCTGGTCAAACTCACCGGCTATGATGCGCTGTGCATGCAGCCGAACTCCGGTGCACAGGGCGAATACGCAGGCCTGTTGGCAATTCGTCGCTATCACGAGAGCCGCAATGAAGGGCATCGCGATATCTGTCTTATCCCGAGTTCAGCGCACGGCACTAACCCGGCGTCTGCACAAATGGCGGGCATGCAGGTGGTGGTGGTGGCCTGTGATAAAGACGGCAACATCGATCTCGCCGATCTGCGTGCTAAAGCCGAGCAGGCGGGCAGCCAGCTTTCCTGCATCATGGTGACTTACCCGTCCACCCACGGCGTGTATGAAGAAACCATTCGCGAAGCCTGCGAAGTGGTGCATGAGTTCGGCGGCCAGGTTTACCTGGACGGCGCAAACATGAACGCCCAGGTCGGCATTACCACGCCGGGCTTTATCGGCGCGGATGTGTCGCACCTTAACCTGCATAAAACGTTCTGTATCCCGCACGGCGGCGGCGGACCGGGCATGGGACCTATCGGCGTGAAAGCGCATCTGGCACCGTTTGTGCCGGGCCACAGCGTGGTGCAGATTGAAGATATGCTTACCACTCAGGGCGCGGTATCTGCGGCTCCGTTTGGCAGCGCATCCATTCTGCCGATAAGCTGGATGTACATCCGCATGATGGGGGCGCAGGGGCTGAAAAAGGCAAGTCAGGTGGCAATCCTTAACGCCAACTACATTGCCAGCCGCCTGAAGGACGCCTGGCCGGTGCTGTACACCGGGCGCGACGGCCGCGTGGCCCACGAATGTATTCTTGACGTGCGCCCGCTCAAAGAGCAGACCGGCATCAGCGAGCTGGATGTGGCCAAGCGCCTGATTGACTACGGCTTCCATGCGCCGACCATGTCATTCCCGGTTGCGGGTACGCTGATGGTGGAGCCAACGGAGTCTGAAAGTAAAGTCGAGCTGGACCGCTTTATTGACGCAATGCTGGCAATCCGTGCAGAAATCGATCGCGTGGCGAAAGGGGAGTGGCCGCTTGCGGATAACCCGCTGGTGAACGCACCGCACACGCAGCAGGAGCTGGTAGCCGAGTGGGGCCATCCGTACAGCCGCGAGTTGGCGGTATTCCCGGCGGGCAGCAGTAACAAATACTGGCCGACCGTGAAGCGCCTTGATGATGTGTGGGGCGATCGCAATCTGTTTTGTTCCTGCGTGCCGATGAGCGAATATCAATAATACTGCTATGACTCAACACATGTGAAAGGGCGCTGCGGCGCCCTTCTTTTTTGCGGGAGGAAACATGGCAATTGCTCTGGTAACCGGTGCCAGTCGCGGCATTGGCCGTGCAACGGCGCTGCAACTGGCAAAAGAAGGCTATCGCGTCGCGGTGAATTATCACACCCACGCACAAGCCGCGCAGGAGGTGGTAGAGCAGATTCTGCGCTCAGGCGGCGACGCGTTTGCGGTACAGGCCGATATTGCTGATGAATCGCAGGTGATGCAGATGTTTGGCCGCATTGACAAGGAAGCACAGCCGTTGGTCGCCCTGGTTAACAATGCCGGTATTTTGTTTACGCAGTGCCGGGTTGAAGCCCTGAGCGCGCAGCGTATTAATCAGGTGCTGTCCACCAACGTTACCGGCACCTTCCTGTGCTGCCGCGAGGCGATTAAGCGGATGGTGCCTCATCAACGTGGCGCTATCGTCAACGTGTCCTCGGCCGCAGCCAGGCTTGGTTCGCCGGGGGAATATGTTGACTATGCGGCATCAAAAGGCGCGGTGGATACGCTCACAACCGGCTTAGCGCTGGAAGTGGCAGCACAGGGCATACGCGTTAACGGCGTGCGGCCTGGGTTTATCTATACCGAAATGCACGCCAGCGGCGGTGAGGCCGGGCGCGTCGATCGCGTTAAATCGCAGTTGCCGATGCAGCGCGGCGGTCAGCCAGAGGAAGTGGCACAAGCGATTGCCTGGCTACTGAGCGATAAGGCTTCCTACGTGACCGGTAGTTTTATTGACCTTGCGGGAGGGAAGTAGCGGGCGATTGCTTTATGCCAGTGCACAGGGAACTGAGCTGCGGTTTTAATCTGCACGGGCGTGGCTTATCAGGCAGGCCTGAAAACAGGCGGCTTTGTTTATGGGATTGCAGGCAGATTTGCCTTCGAATATAAGCCTGCTGGGATGACGGATTTTCTGGTGATAAAAAAGCGGGCCTGTACGGCCCGCTTTTTGTGGTTACTGCACCGGATACGGCGTGTAAACGCCGTTAAGCGTGTGCAGGAAGGCGACAATATCATCGACATCCTGCTGCGGTAAGCTGGTACCAACCTGATAGCGCAGCATCAGCTTCACGGCTTCATCCAGAGTCTCTACGTCGCCGCGGTGGAAATACGGTGCCGTCAGCGCCACGTTACGCAACGTCGGGACTTTCTGACGCAGTCTGTCGCGCGCCTCTTTGGTCACGTTCATGCGTCCAACGTCAACGTCGGTAACGGTGCCAAAAGCGAAGTCTTTTTTCAGCCCCAGCGGCTCAAAGGAGCGGCCGCCCATGATGGTGCCGGTATGACAGGTTGCGCACTTGTTTTCTTTAAACAACTGCCAGCCGTGTTTCTGCTGAGCCGTCAACGCGTTGTCGTCACCGCGCAGGTATTTATCAAACGGCGCGTTCGGGGTTATCAGCGTTTTTTCAAACTCGGCGATGGCATCGGTGATGGTCTCACCGGTAAAGCCCTGTGGGTAAACCGCTGTGAAATCCTGAGTGAGCACTGGATCCTGGCTCAGCTTACCGATGATTTGATCCCAGGATTCGGAGGCCATTTCAATTGGGTTAAGCGGTGGCCCACCGGCCTGTGCCTGCAACGTCGCGGCGCGACCGTCCCAGAACTGCTCAATGTTGAAGACGGCGTTAAACACGGTAGGTGCGTTGATAGGACCTACCTGGTCGCGTACGCCAAGCGAGGTTTTTCTGCCGTCCACGCCGCCCGCCCCAAGCTGGTGGCAGTTGGCGCACGAGATAGAGTTATCGCCTGACAAACGTGGGTCATGGTACAGGCGCTGGCCGAGTGCGACTTTCTGTGCGTTAACCGGCAGTGTCTGTGGGATAGGCTGGACTGGCTCATTACGGCGATTTTCTGCCATATCCGGCGTGGCGTAATACTTCAGGCGCTGATCTTTAATCCAGTTGAGCATGGCTTCACGTTCATCTGGGCTGATTTTGCCAGACCAGTGCAACGCGACGTAGCGTGTGGGTGGCATGGTTTCGTTAGCCATGACCCATTCAATTTTGGTCAAATCATCCTGCGGCGCAGGGCCATCTTTTAGCAGGCTTTGCTTGACCGGGTCGAGGTTAAAGGATTTATAGCCCAGAGACATATCGTAATCCATCAACTGCTTAGCGATGGGGAACGACGCGTAAAACGGCAGGTCAGAAGAGACGGTGTGACAGTAGTCGCAACCTTTCTCCCGCATAATACTCAGTACGCGATTGTTGGTTTCGGAGGCGGATTTTTCCGGCGGAGCGGCTTGCGCGCGCTGTTTATCGTGATTCCAGACATAGCCCACTAATCCAAAATAGCATACGGCCGCGACGGCTAATGCCGATGCGCCCAGCTTCATCATTTTGCTCATTGTAGTTATCCCTTCATAGGCGAAAGTGCTGACAAAATCAGCAATCGCATAATGCAGGGTTAAAAACGAGAACTCGTTGACGGTCGTCAAAGAACAGGAATGATTAGACCTATTAATGAGATAGGTTTCATCAATGTAAGGATTTCCTTATTTAACAGCAGGATAAAAAAGGCCGCGTTATACGCGGCCCTGTAAAACTAAAGTGATTCGCCGTTAGAGGCAATGACCTGCTTGTACCAGTTGAAGCTCTTCTTACGTGAGCGCGACATATCGCCCGTGCCGTCATCATGCTTGTTCACATAAATAAAGCCGTAGCGCTTGCTGTACTGGCCGGTGGTGAAAGATACGCAGTCGATACAGCCCCACGGCGTGTAGCCCATCAGGTCAACGCCGTCCCAGGTGACTGCTTTCATCATTTCTTCAACGTGGGCGCGCAGGTAATCAATGCGGTAGTCATCATTGATGCTGCCATCAGCTTCAACCTTGTCGATAGCGCCAAAACCATTTTCGACGATAAACAGCGGTTTCTGGTAGCGCTCATACAGCTCACACATGGCGTAACGCAGGCCAACCGGGTCAATCTGCCAGCCCCAGTCGGAGGCCTTCACGTGCGGGTTCGGGACGCTGCCTTCAAAGCCGGAAATCGCATCACCGCTGCCGCCTTCGGCCTTCACCGCGTTGGTCATGTAATAGCTAAAGCCAAGATAATCACAGGTGCCTTCGCGCAGAACCGCTTCGTCACCGGGTTCCATCACGATGTTAAAGCCGCGGCGCTCCCATTCATTTAGCACGTAAGACGGGTAATAACCGCGCAGCTGCACGTCGGTAAAGACATAGCGCTCGCGCATGGACTCCTGAGCGAACATGATATCTTCTGGCTTACAGGAGTACGGATACAGCGGCACCATCGCCAGCATACAGCCGACCTGCATTTGCGGGTTGATGCGGCGTGCAATTTTCACCGCCATGGCGCTTGCAACAAACTGGTGGTGCAGCACCTGGTACATGGTTTCTTCAGGATTGCTGTGCTCGGTATACACAACGCCGGAGCAGCAGTAGCCAAACAGCGGCGCGCGCCAGTTGCGCTGGTTATTGATTTCGTTGAACGTCATCCAGTATTTGACTTTGTGCTTGTAGCGCTCGAACACCACTTCTGAGAAGCGCACAAAGAAATCAACCACTTTCCGGTTGGTCCAGCCGCCGTATTCCTGCACCAGGTGCAGCGGCATTTCAAAATGCGAGAGCGTAATAACCGGCTCAATGTTGTACTTCAGAAGTTCGTCGAACATGTCGTCATAAAACTTAAGCCCTTCTTCGTTTGGCTCATGTTCGTCGCCTTTCGGGAAAATACGCGTCCAGGCAATTGAGGTGCGAAAGCACTTGAAGCCCATTTCGGCAAACAGCTTGATGTCTTCTTTGTAGTGGCTGTAAAAATCGCTGGCGAGATGGTTGGGATAATATTTGCCAGGAATGACTTTATCGGTGATTTCACGCGGTACACCGTGAGCGCCGCCGGTCAGCACGTCGCAAATGCTTGGGCCTTTGCCACCCTGATCCCAGCCGCCTTCAACCTGATGCGCCGCTACTGCGCCGCCCCAGAGAAAATCTTTCGGAAGCGTTAATTTTTTCATATTCGTCATTCTCATTCAGATTCTGTAAATATTATTCAGCCTGTTACGCTGCTACAGAGATATTAATGGGGTATGGCATGAGTCTATCAAATAAATATTAAAAGTCACGATATAACAAATAGCATGGCGAGTGACTTGTCACATATATAAAACAGCTTGTTACAGCAAGGCCCTTTGTAGCGTCAACCCGTTATTGTTATGTGTGGTGATAACAGATGTTGAAAGGGACGTTGATATCTGGCGGCTGCGTGGAGCGCCTTTGTGAATCCTGACATCAAATGATGTTTATCGTGGTTAAGAAAATAGAGGTTGATTATCTTTTTGTAATTTATGGTGTTTTTATATGGTGGTTATTTGTGGTGAGGTTTTAATTATCATGGTTAAATGTTTAACGTTTGGGCGGTAATTTTTAAATGTCATGACTTACTTATTCAGGTGGTGTTTTATTGTGGTTTTTGTTTTTAATAATTCAGCCATGCCGGTAAGATTTAAAAATCAATAAAAGGTTCCCGTACCAACCTGTGAATTCAATGTCATCGCATTACTGAATTATTATTCAGTCTGGCGTAAGCGGTTTGCCAGGCGTCGGCCAAGGGCTTCCAGAATATATACCACCGGAATTTGGGTGGTTATGTCGTATACACCGGCCACGCGCGTCTGTGGTAAATGCCAGGAGAGATTAAAATCGGCCAGTTTTGCCAGTGCCGAGCCTTCATGCGCGGTAATGGAGAGCACTTTACAGTGGTGCAGGCTGAACTGGCTGGCAAAACGTAATATTTCAGCGGTCTCGCCAGAGACTGACAGCACGATAGCCAGCGCATTCTTTGCCATATCGCTGGTTACCGGAAAATACGGGTCGTCGATATGATTGCTGAATTTACCGACGTTTGAGAAAAACCGTGCGCCGTATTTTGCCAGCGCGCCTGAAGTGCCTGCCCCGACAAAAATAATACGCTCGGAGGAGACAATAATATCAATGGCATCATCCAGTAGCGCTTCAAATTCAGCGTTATTCACGCTTTTAAAGAAGCTGATTATCTCCCCTGCGCCGAAGTTATCCTGCTGCGTTTCGTTTTGCTCCAGATAGAGTTTAAAACGCACGCGAAACTCAGAATAACCGTCACAGTTCAGCTTGCGACAAAAACGCAGCACGGTAGTTGTCGACACGCCCGAGGCTTCTGCCAGCTCGCGTATGGTCATGTACATGACTTTGTCGCGGTTTTTAATGATGAAGTTATAAACCGACATTTCCAGATTGTTCAGGCTGGCGATAGCGGCATGGGTGAACATCGACACAGTGCAGTCCTTTAGAGTTTTAAAAACATGCTGACACAAGTGTGCTTCATCGGCACAGCTAATGTTAGCGCAGCCAGCCTTTTTGTTGTGCCAGATGCAGTTCGCTTTCTACATGCTGCCACAGCGCGGGCAAGGTTTCGCCCACGTGGGCGTTGCGCGCCAGCACCTGCTCCAGTGAAATGCCGTTTTCACGCCAGCTTTGCCCCTCGTTATGAAGGTTTTGCAGTACCGGCAGGATCCTGTCTATTGCACCGGCAAAGCGGGCATCGGCGGTCGTTGCGGCCTCATATTCGAGCCAGAGCTGCAAAAAAGATTCGGCCTGCGGCGCTGGCAGCATATTAAACAGGCGGTGAGCGGCCTGTGTTTCTTTCAGGGCAACGGCCTCGCGTGCGGCCAAATCGTAAACCAACACATCGCCAACGTCGATTTCGACAATATCATGCAGCAATGCCATTTGAATGACGCGGGTGATATCAACGTCTGAGGGGGCAAACGGTTGTAGGCTCATCGCTGCCATCGCAAAGTGCCAGCTATGCTCGGCAGAGTTTTCATGGCGGCCATTACCGATAAGGCGCGTGCGGCGCTCAACGCGCTTGAGTTTATCCAGCTCCATTAAAAAAGCCACGATAGCGTGCAGCGAATCCTGTCTGGCGTCGCCTGTCTTTGCCGACATGGTTGAATCTCCTGTTGAACTGCGGGCTAATTGGGCTGCCACTCGGCAGAGCTGCGGTGAGGCCGCAGAGTTCTTTACGTTGGCTCTTAGCTTACGGGTGTACTGAATAAAGCCACTATCGTAAGGCGTTTACAACTGGATGCATAAATTTTTTAGCGAACAGGTGTTCACTGAAATCATTCTCAGTTAGGCTGGTATCGATTGTGTTTTTTATCATCATCACCCCGGAGTCTCACTATGGTTCGCAAACCGTTAATTGCACAGGGATATACACTGGCAGAAGAAATCGCCAACAGCATCAGCCACGGTGTTGGGCTGGTGTTTGGTATTGTCGGGCTGGTGCTGCTACTGGTACAGGCTGCAGATACCAATGCGGGTGCAATGGCTATTACCAGTTACAGTCTTTATGGCGGCAGCATGATTCTGCTGTTTCTGGCCTCCACGCTGTATCACGCCATCCCTCATGAGCGTGCGAAACGCTGGTTAAAAAAGTTTGACCACTGCGCAATATATTTACTGATTGCCGGGACTTATACCCCATTTTTGCTGGTTGGATTGCATTCTCCGCTAGCCAAAGGGTTGATGATTGTTATCTGGAGCCTGGCGCTGCTTGGGATTCTGTTCAAGCTCACCGTGGCTCACCGCTTCAAAGTTCTGTCGCTGGTGACCTACCTTGTGATGGGCTGGCTCTCTCTTATTGTTGTTTATCAACTGGCAACCAAGCTTGATATTGGCGGTGTGACGCTGCTTGCCGTTGGCGGTGTGGTTTACTCGCTGGGCGTGATTTTCTATGTCTGTAAGCGCATTCCTTACAACCACGCTATATGGCACGGCTTTGTGCTGGGCGGCAGCGTGTGCCACTTCCTTGCAATCTACCTTTACGTCCGGTAAGTCCACTCCCGCCTGGGCGGGAGTGTATGGGTTATGCCTCTTCCAGCGAATAAGGCAGCGGCTTGATGGTAAGCGTGCTGGTGCTGTCGTCACGCACGCGGAACACGCAGCCTTCTTCCATATCGTTATTCATCACGTTTTGCACCAGCAGGCTGCCGTCATCAAGACGAACGGCAGCCAGTACTGTGCCGGTGCGCCGCCAGTTCTCACCCATCTGCATTTCAAGGTCTTCTCCAGCCTCGGGGACACGGCTGGCTGCACCAGCCAGCAGCCACAATGCACGCTTGTTGGCACCGCGATATTTGGCGCGCGCCACCATTTCCTGGCCGGTATAGCAGCCTTTTTTGAAGCTGATACCACCCAATGCCTGCATATTGGTCGCCTGAGGAATAAACTGCGCGCTGTTTGGCGCATCTATCACCGGTAAGCCGCCTTCAATATCCAACGCCAGCCACTGGGTGCTGTTATTAAGCTGTGCTTCGCCGCGCAGCTTGTCGGTAAGCGCTGTAGCCTGTTCGCTCTGAGTGATAATCAGAAAGCGTTCGGCGGGCAGGCCCAGCCACAGCAGCGTAGTGCCGTTTTCATGGACCAGCGGGGTGTTTTCATCCGGCAGCGTGCTGAATACTTTCGCCAGCGCGGCCCGGGCCTGAAACCCAGCCAACCCCAGCAGCACGGCTTCGTCATCTGCGCTAATGGTCACTTTAGAAAACACGGCGTATTTTTTCAGCTCGGTTAACTGCGCTTCACGCAGGCTGCGCCGTTCAATCCAGGCAAATCCTTCGGGGGTGCGAAACAGACGTAAATTGCTCCACATTTTGCCTTTGGGATCGCAATGGGCCACCAACAGATGCTGGCTGCTGGTCAGCGCTGCCACGTCTGCGGTAACCTGGCCCTGGAGATATTTCTCACCATCGGCACCGACGGCGGTTGCCAGCGCCCAGTCTTCCAGTGAAATCAGTGTAAGTGGCAGGCGTGCGCTTGCGGTTGCCTGACGAGGGGGAAACGGGTTGAAAGCCATAGCAGAGTCCTGGGTTAAGCAGGTGATGAATGCTTCTAATGGTAAAAGAGCGCGGGACCATTGCAAGCGCTTTGATAATGCGATTTGTGCCGTTGTGTTATCGCTACGAGCCGTGTCGTAAAAAAATGAAAGCGCTAACGTGATGATGGATTTTTCATGGAGATTGCTTCCAGCCTGCAACATTCAGTTAATGGAAATGATAAAAAACCAGTTACAATGGCTGCCGACCCCCAATTCTCTGTAATGCAGGAAAAAGAGACGATGGATATCAATAACAAGGCTCGTATTCACTGGGCCTGCCGGCGCGGTATGCGCGAACTCGATATTTCCATCATGCCGTTTTTTGAGCATGAATATGACACCCTGAACGATGACGACAAGCGTTTGTTTGTTCGCCTGCTGGAGTGTGACGACCCCGATTTGTTCAACTGGCTTATGAATCACGGGACGCCAGCGGATGCCGGGTTTCAGCGTATGGTGCAGTTAATTCAGCAGCGGAATCGGGATCGTGGTCCTGTGGCAATGTGATATCCGGGTTTCCTGGCGCGCGCAGTGGCTGTCGCTGTTATTGCACGGCGTGATAGCGACGGTGCTGTTACTGCTACCGTGGCCGTTAAGCTATACGCCGGTGTGGCTGCTGTTGCTTTCGCTGGTGGTGTTTGACTGCGTGCGCAGCCAGCGGCGCATTCGCGCAAGACACGGCGCGCTGACGCTGATGGATGATTACCGGCTGCAATGGCAGGGCAGGGAATGGCACCTCTGCGGGCAGCCGTGGCTGCTGCCTGGCGGCATGTTGCTGCGGCTTTCTGGCGATAACAAAAGCCAGCGCCTGTGGCTGGCGGCTGACAGTCTGGGTACGCGAGAATGGCGTGATTTACGCCGCTTGCTGTTGGCTCGGGATTAGGTCTGGTCTAGCCAAACAGTTCAGCCATCTCTGCTAAAATTTGCTCACACCAGGTGGCGATGCGCGCATCGCTGAGGTCGTACTGGTTGGTCTCGTCCAGGGCGAGGCCAACAAACAGTTCGCCGCCTGCCGTTACTGGCTTAGGGCTGGTGAACTCATAGCCTTCAGTGGGCCAGTAGCCCATAAACTTCACACCGAGCGGGGTCAGTGCATCATGCAGCATGCCGAGTGCGTCAAGAAACCACTCGCCATAGCCTAACTGGTCACCCATACCGTAAAGCGCAACCGGTTTGCCTTTGAGATCTAATGCGCCAAGCTGCTCCCAGATAGCTTCCCAGTCTTCCTGTATTTCACCAAAATCCCAGGTTGGAATGCCAAGGATAAGCACATCGTACTGCTCCATCAGCGTTGGGCTGTCGTCTTTCAGGTTATGCAGCGTGACCAGTTCAGGGCCGATAATATCGCGGATTTTCTCCGCCGCCATTTCGGTGTAACAGGTGCTGGAGCCATAGAAAAGGCCGATTTTCATAGCGATGACTACTCTTTTTAACAGACAGGCTTACGCGCCAGTGTATCACAGCCTGCGGGCTTCATCGCGCAGGTGCATTGGCAAGGCTTGCGCTTATCACCCTGTCGCGGTGGTGCTCGCGTGATGGGAGCAGGCGCTGGAAAGCAGGTCGGCACGCCAGGCTTTCAGGTCACATGCTGCCCTGCAAGGTCACGGTTTTTGGGTATAATGCGCGAAGCCGAAACAAAAAGAGGTCGTTGTGGAACAGGATTTAGCCCGCGTAGAACAGTTTCTTGATGCCTTGTGGCTGGAGAAAAACCTGGCGGAAAACACGCTTAGCGCTTATCGCCGCGATCTTAAAACCGTGGTTGAGTGGTTGCACGGTAACGGTCAGTCGCTGTTGAGCGCGGGTCCAGACGATCTGCAGGCGCTGCTGGCCGATCGCGTTGAAGGCGGCTATAAAGCGACCAGCTCCGCGCGCCTTCTGAGCGCGCTGCGCCGCCTGTTTCGTTATCTCTACCAGCAAAAAGAGCGCGCCGATGACCCCAGTGCGCCGCTCTCATCCCCCAAATTGCCCCAGCGGTTACCCAAAGACCTGAGCGAAGCGCAGGTAAGCCAGCTTTTGCAGACACCGCTGGTGGAAGAGCCGCTGGAGCTTCGTGATAAAGCGATGCTGGAGGTGCTTTACGCCACGGGCCTTCGCGTCTCGGAGCTGGTCGGCCTGCAAATGAGTGATATTAGCCTGCGCCAGGGCGTGGTGCGTGTTATTGGTAAAGGCAACAAAGAGCGGCTGGTGCCGCTCGGCGAAGAAGCGGTTTACTGGGTTGAAAACTACCTGACTCATGGTCGTCCGTGGCTGTTGAACGAGCAGGCAAGCGATGTGCTGTTTCCAAGCCAGCGCGCGCGCCAGATGACGCGCCAGACTTTCTGGCATCGGATAAAACATTATGCCACGCTCGCGGGCATCGACAGTGCTAAGCTGTCGCCCCATGTTTTGCGCCATGCGTTTGCGACCCACTTACTCAATCATGGAGCCGATTTGCGCGTGGTGCAGATGTTGTTAGGGCATAGCGATCTCTCCACAACGCAAATTTATACACATGTAGCGACCGAACGTTTGCGTCAGCTGCATCAACAGCACCACCCGAGAGCGTGAGTGCCATCAATGATGAAGGAATCATTATGAAAAAAAGTTTTTTGCTGTTCTCCCTGCTGGCGGCCGCGTTTTCTGGCTTTGCTCACGCTGATGATGCAGCAATTAAGCAGACGTTGGGCAAACTGGGCCTTACGAATGCCGAAATTCAGGATGCGCCGGTTGCCGGGATGAAAACCGTGATTTCCAACAGCGGCGTGCTCTATCTCTCGCAAGATGGCAAATATCTGGTGCAGGGACCGGTTTATGATGTCAGCGGCAGCCAGCCGGTGAACATCACCAACAAGCTCCTGATGGGCAAACTGAATGCGCTGGAAAAAGAGATGATCGTCTATAAAGCCGCGCAGGAAAAACACGTCATTACGGTGTTCACCGACATCACCTGTGGTTATTGCCATAAGCTGCACGAAGAGATGAGCGACTATAACGCGCTGGGTATTACCGTGCGCTACCTGGCGTTCCCGCGTCAGGGCGTCAACAGCCAGGCCGAAAAGGATATGAAATCCATCTGGTGTGCCAAAGACCGCAATAAGGCCTTTGATGCCGCTATTAAAGGCAGCCCGGTCACGGCGGCAAGCTGCGACCTCGATATCAAAAAACATTACGCGCTGGGCGTGCAGTTCGGTATTCAGGGCACGCCAGCCGTGTTACTGACTGACGGTACCCTGATTCCGGGTTACCAGGGACCAAAAGATATGAAAGCGTTTCTGGACGAGCACCAGCGCCAGACAAAAACCAACGGGCAGTAACGGGTGAGACAAGAAATACAACTTCGCCGCCGGGAATGGGATAGTTCGATTATCCTTCCGGCGGACGTGCCACCGCTGCTGGCGCGGCTTTATGCCAGCCGCGGCGTGAAACACATGCAGGAATTAGAGCGCGGCGTGAAAGGTATGCTGCCCTGGCAGCAGCTCAACGGCATGGAGGCTGCGGTTGAGTTGCTCCATCGCGCCTTTCGTGAAGGGCTGCATATCGTTGTTGTTGGTGATTTTGACGCCGACGGCGCGACCAGCACGGCACTGAGCGTGCTGGGACTGCGGGCGTTAGGCGGCAAGCGTGTTAGCTATCTGGTTCCCAACCGTTTTGAAGACGGCTATGGCCTAAGTCCTGAGGTGGTCGATCAGGCTCACGCCCGCGGCGCGCAGCTGATTATGACCGTGGATAACGGTATATCTTCTCATGCGGGCGTGGAGCACGCGCACGCTCTGGGAATTCCGGTGCTGGTGACCGATCACCACCTGCCGGGTGACCTGCTGCCTGCCGCCGAGGCTATCGTTAACCCAAACCTGGTGGACTGCGAGTTTCCCTCTAAATCGCTTGCGGGTGTCGGCGTGGCATTTTATTTGCTGCTGGCGCTGCGTGCGCAACTGCGTGAACAAGGCTGGTTTGAAGAGCAGGGCATTGCCATGCCAAACCTTGCGGAATACCTCGACCTGGTGGCGCTGGGTACCGTGGCAGACGTAGTGCCGCTTGATACCAATAACCGCATTCTGACCTGGCAAGGGTTAAGCCGTATTCGTGCCGGGCGTTGCCGCCCTGGCATTCGTGCGCTGCTCGAAATCGCTAACCGTGACCCGCAGCGCCTGAGTGCCAGCGACCTCGGGTTTGCGCTCGGACCACGCCTTAATGCGGCAGGCAGGCTGGACGATATGTCCGTCGGCGTGGCGCTTTTGCTGTGCGATAACCTGGGGCAGGCGCGCGTGCTGGCAAATGAGCTGGATGCGCTCAACCAGACCCGCAAAGAAATCGAGCAGGGGATGCAGGCCGAAGCCATGGTGCTGTGTGATGAACTGGGGCGTAGCAGTGAGGCGATGCCCGCAGGGCTTGCGCTGTATCACCCGCAGTGGCACCAGGGCGTGGTCGGTATTCTTGCCTCACGCATCAAAGAGCGTTTTCACCGCCCGGTGATTGCGTTTGCGCCCGCAGGCGACGGCATTCTCAAAGGCTCTGGTCGTTCTGTGCAGGGATTGCATATGCGCGACGCGCTGGAGCGCCTGGACACGCAAAAACCGGGCCTGATGCTGAAGTTCGGTGGCCACGCCATGGCAGCCGGTTTGTCGCTTGAAGAAGCGCGTTTTGAGGAGTTTAACCAACGTTTTTGCGCGCTGGTTAACGACTGGCTTGACCCGGCAATGTTGCAGGGCGAAATCTGGAGCGATGGGCCGTTGGCCGCTCAGGAGATGACGCTTGAAACCGCAGAGCTTCTGCGCGACGCCGGGCCCTGGGGCCAGATGTTCCCGGAACCCTTATTTGATGGCAAATTCCGCCTGCTCCAGCAGCGTATCGTTGGTGAGCGCCACCTGAAGGTGATGGTGGAGCCTGTTGGCGGCGGGCCGCTGCTTGACGGCATTGCGTTTAACGTTGATACCAGCCGCTGGCCGGACAATGGTGTGCGTGAAGTAGAGCTTGCCTATAAGCTCAACGTCAATGAGTTTCGCGGCAACCGCAGCGTACAGCTTCTTATTGATGCCATCTGGCCGCTGTAGGCGGCCTTCCACATATGCCGGGGAGAAAGTCCCCGGCAGGTGAAGCAAAGCTATAAAAGGCCGCGCAAATCCGGTAAACTTTCGCCCCTACGACCAGAATCTGACCACTCCACTGACAAAAAGAATCTGCATACCATGTTTGAAATTAACCCGGTAAAAAACCGCATCCAGGACCTCACTGAACGCTCTGACGTTCTTAGGGGGTATCTTTGACTACGATGCCAGGAAAGAGCGTCTTGAAGAAGTAAACGCCGAGCTGGAACAGCCGGACGTCTGGAACGAACCCGAGCGCGCACAGGCGCTGGGCAAAGAGCGCTCCTCGCTTGAAGCGGTGGTTGATACGCTGGATCAAATGGCCCAGGGCCTGGAAGATGTTTCCGGTCTGCTGGAGCTGGCCGTTGAGGCCGACGACGAAGAAACCTTCAACGAAGCAGTAGCAGAGCTCGATCAGCTGGACGACAAACTGGCACAGCTTGAATTTCGCCGCATGTTCTCCGGCGAATATGATAACGCCGACTGCTATCTCGATATCCAGGCAGGCTCCGGCGGCACCGAAGCACAGGACTGGGCCAGCATGCTGCTGCGTATGTATCTGCGTTGGGCAGAAGCCCGCGGCTTCAAGACCGAAATCATTGAAGAGTCCGAAGGTGAAGTGGCCGGACTCAAATCCGCGACCATCAAAATTATCGGCGATTACGCTTACGGCTGGCTGCGTACTGAAACCGGCGTGCACCGCCTGGTACGTAAGAGCCCGTTTGACTCCGGCGGCCGTCGCCACACCTCGTTCAGTTCCGCGTTTGTTTATCCGGAAGTGGACGACGATATCGATATCGAAATCAACCCGGCGGATCTGCGCATTGACGTCTATCGTGCCTCCGGCGCGGGTGGTCAGCACGTTAACCGTACCGAATCAGCGGTACGTATCACCCATATCCCGACCGGGACGGTGACGCAGTGCCAGAACGACCGTTCCCAGCACAAGAACAAAGACCAGGCGATGAAGCAGATGAAGGCGAAGCTGTACGAGCTGGAAATGCAGAAGAAAAACGCCGAAAAACAGGTTATGGAAGACAACAAATCTGATATCGGCTGGGGCAGTCAGATTCGCTCTTATGTACTGGACGATGCGCGTATTAAAGACCTGCGCACCGGGGTGGAAACCCGTAACACCCAGGCGGTACTGGATGGCGATCTCGACAAATTTATTGAAGCAAGTTTGAAAGCAGGGTTATGAGGAACCAACATGTCTGAACAACAACCACAGGGCAGCGAAGCGGCGGTAGAGTTAAACAACGAACTGATGAACCGTCGTGAGAAGCTGGTTGCGCTGCGTGAGCAGGGCATCGCTTTCCCCCAACGACTTTCGTCGTGACCATACCTCTGACCAACTGCACAGCGCCTTCGATGCCAAAGAAAACGAAGAGCTGGAAGACCTTAACGTCGAAGTGAGCGTGGCCGGACGTATGATGACCCGCCGCATCATGGGTAAGGCGTCTTTCGTGACGCTTCAGGACGTTGGCGGTCGTATTCAGCTGTACGTCGCGCGTGATGATCTGCCGGAAGGCATTTATAACGAGCAGTTTAAGAAGTGGGATCTCGGCGATATTCTTGGCGCCCGTGGTAAGTTGTTTAAGACCAAGACCGGCGAGCTGTCCATTCACTGCACCGAGCTGCGCCTACTGACTAAAGCACTGCGTCCGCTGCCGGACAAGTTCCACGGCCTGGCAGACCAGGAAACCCGCTATCGTCAGCGCTATCTGGATCTCATCGCCAACGACGAATCACGCCACACCTTTATGGTGCGCTCGCGCATTATGGCGGGCATCCGCCAGTTTATGGTGGGCCGCGGCTTCATGGAAGTCGAAACCCCGATGATGCAGGTGATTCCGGGCGGTGCCGCCGCGCGTCCGTTTGTGACGCATCACAATGCGCTGGATTTGGATATGTACCTGCGTATTGCGCCGGAGCTGTATCTCAAGCGTCTGGTGGTCGGTGGCTTTGAGCGCGTGTTCGAAATCAACCGTAACTTCCGTAACGAGGGCATCTCTGTACGCCACAACCCTGAGTTCACCATGATGGAACTCTACATGGCGTATGCAGATTACAAAGACCTGATTGAACTGACTGAGTCGCTGTTTCGCACCCTGGCGCAGGACGTGCTGGGCCAGACGCAGGTGCCGTACGGCGAAGAGACGTTTGACTTCGGCAAGCCGTTTGAAAAACTGACCATGCGTGAAGCTATCAAGAAATACCGCCCGGAAACCGATATGGCGAGTCTGGATAACTTTGACAGCGCTAAGGCGATTGCCGAGACCATTGGCATTAAGGTTGAGAAGAGTTGGGGCCTTGGTCGCATCGTGACCGAGATCTTTGAAGAAGTGGCAGAGAGCCATCTGATTCAGCCGACCTTTATCACCGAATACCCGGCTGAGGTTTCACCGCTGGCGCGCCGTAACGACGTGAACCCGGAAATCACCGACCGCTTTGAGTTCTTCATTGGCGGGCGTGAAATCGGCAACGGCTTCTCCGAGCTTAACGACGCGGAAGACCAGGCGCAGCGCTTTGCTGACCAGGTGGCGGCGAAGGATGCAGGCGACGACGAAGCGATGTTCTTTGACGAAGACTACGTGACGGCGCTGGAACACGGGCTGCCGCCGACGGCGGGTCTGGGCATTGGTATTGACCGTATGGTGATGCTGTTTACTAACAGCCACACCATCCGCGATGTGATTTTGTTCCCGGCTATGCGCCCGGTTAAATAAAATCACCTGTAGTGCCTGAAAACGCCCTCTTTATGAGGGCGTTTTTGTATCTGTAGCGGGGCGATGCTAAGATAAGCCGCTTTGTTAACTGGGCGGAGAAGACGAACGTGAGCAACGGACGCCGTGGCACATCCTGGGTTTTAAGCGCAGCCTGTCTGGCGCTGTGCCTGCTACTGACAGCCTGTTCGTCCAGCAAAAAATCCGTACCGGAAAAGGGCAGCTACAGCGGCGCGACCTATACCGTTAAACGTGGTGATACTCTCTGGCGCATCGCCCGCATGAGCGGTAGTAGTGTGAATGAACTGGCGCGCATCAACAACCTGCGCTCGCCTTACACGCTGGAGATTGGTCAAAAACTGCGCGTGAAGTCCTCCGGCAGTGCAAAAACCTCCGCTACGGCACGCAACACCACAGCCCGCAAAACGACAGCTCGTAAAAATACAACCGCCACGCGCAACACCTCAACCAGTACGCCTAAAGTGGCTGCACCGCCGGTGGGTTCACGCTGCTGGCGTTGGCCAGCAAAAGGCAATGTCATTCTGCCATTCTCCACCGCGGAAGGTGGCAACAAAGGGCTGGATATTGGTGGTTCCCGCGGTGCACCAATCTATGCCGCAGGTGCAGGCCGGGTGGTGTACGCCGGTAACCAGCTGCGCGGTTATGGCAACCTGATTCTGATTAAGCACGGCGAAGATTACATTACCGCTTACGGCCATAACGAGAAGCTGCTGGTTAACGAAGGCCAGCAGGTGAGCGCCGGGCAGCAAATTGCGACCATGGGCAGCAGCGGCAGTACCTCGGTGCGCCTGCACTTCCAGATTCGCTACCGCGCGACCGCCATCGATCCGCAGCGCTATCTGCCACCGTCGTGCTGACGGTGCTTAAAATACCATCACTTAGCGACGCCGGGGCTTGCCAGCCCCGGCTGACAGTTTATAATGCGGGACGCACTGATGTTGCGGGCGTAGTTCAATGGTAGAACGAGAGCTTCCCAAGCTCTATACGAGGGTTCGATTCCCTTCGCCCGCTCCATGACACTTCTTAAAGTTCAATAAGTTACTGAATCCTAAGGGATATGGCTTAACGCCTTCCGATAGTTTTACTCACTGTAACCAACACTGTGACTAACTTTGTTGAAGTAGTGAGCAGACCTAAGGTCTCAGTACATGCTCAACTCAAGAACCTACCTTTACCAGCGTAACGGTGTCTTTTATATCCGTCTTAGGATGAAGACCACTGGTCGCCTGACCGCTTCGCTTCCTTCTCACAACCGTTATAAACTAGCGTCAGTATCTTTACGGACCAAGGACAGACGCACCGCTATGGCTCACTCTCGACACATCAAGTCAGCACTTAGAGCAATACACGCAGACAACCCTAACGCCTCTTATGAGGTGCTACGGGAGCACCTGAAGACTATTGTCGAGTGGGAACTTAGTGTCAGCCGTGATGACCTGAACGACCCTGAGTCCTACCAGCTCTACGTTGACCAGTACGATGACATCAAGTCCAACCTTCGGGAAGCTGTAGCGACTGAGCACCTGACTGTAGACCAGCATCGCTATATCAATGACGTTATCGGTGTGCTTAAAGCGTGTCAGGATAGACTCAAAGGCGATACCTCTGGCCTGTTGTCTTACCTTGAGCCTGAGACTGGCAGTCTAAGACCGTCCGTCTCCCTATCTGTATTGGCAGAGCCTGAAGTCCCCGAGCCTAAAGCACTGACCCTCGCGTCTCTCATTGAGCAGTACGAGCAGGAGAACGCCCAGAACTGGAAGCCAGCGACCCTAAGCGAGAACCGAGCGTCGCACTCCACGCTAATCGAGATATTCGACTATCTGGATATTCAGGATGTCGGCAAGGCGACCCGTTCAGATATGCTCAGGGTCCGTGAAGTCCTCCAGCAGATACCGAAGAACCGCAAGCAACGCTTTAAGTCTATGCCGCTGTCTGACCTGCTGAACCGGGAGTCTAAGACTGACTGTTTGGATGTCGTTACCATCAACAATAAATATCTTATCAAGATGGCTGCTGTGTTTAAGTGGGCGGTACGCAACGACCTGATAGCTAAGAACCTGACCGAAGGTCTTGAGCTGAAAGTCCCGCAGCGTAAAGCCTCCGACGCTCGTGATGCGTTCAGCCCTGAGCAGGTAGGGCAACTACTGGTCGCCGCTAAAGCGTACTCTCAGAAGACCGCAGGTAAGCCATACCATTATTACGTCACCGCTCTGGCTGCAATCACTGGAGCAAGACTTAACGAGGTGGCACAACTTCAGGTCAAAGACGTCAGGACCACTGAGGCCGGGACCGTGTATATCCATATCAACGAAGACGATAGCAGCCTACCGGGTAAAAGTATTAAGAACGCTCATAGCGACCGCTGTGTCCCGCTGGTCGATGGCGCTTATGGTTTTGTATTGGCTGACTTTATGTCGCTTGTGGAAGACCGTAGAAAGACTGCGGGTGATAATGCTATGGTATTCGATGGCCTCAAGCTGATGAAGAATGGCTACGGTGAGCAGGTGAGCAAATGGTTTAACAGAACGTTGCTGCCTAAAGTCCTTGCTGACCGTAGCGGCTTAGCCTTTCACTCATTCAGGCACACTGTTGCGACCCAGTTAAAACAACATGGGGTCGAGTTAGCGTATGCTCAGGCGATTATGGGTCATAGCTCAGGGTCTATAACTTACGACCGTTACGCGAAAGAGGTCGAGGTGGAAACGCTGAAAGAAAAATTAGTGGAGTCATTGTCAGTAAAAAAATAGACGGAAAGTAATCGCATAGGGATAGCGGAACGTGAGGACGTAATGGTCAAAGAATTTTTAGTTAGCAAAGAAAATAAGCCTTCATATGAATGTATGAATACTGCTGAAACTTGTTTGGGGCTGGCTGGAATGGCTTCAGAAGATTGGCAACGTGAGCATCATTGCCGCACAGGTATAATATTTACTGCTTTTGCTATTGAGGCTATGTTCATCTTCTATAGAAAACAGGTTGACCCCGGCTACGATAAGACGCAGAAAGAGTGCAGAAAGACAATGCACAAGAATACGTTAAAGTTGTGCGGTATAAACAATTATATGGGGACAAAACCTTACCAAATTATCAAAGAGTGTCTTGAGGTAAGAGACGCTATTGCTCACGGCGATTCGTATACATCGAGCTTTAATTTCTCGGCGGATCATTTGGATAACCAAGACGATATTGCAAAAAGTGTCTTGGCGGTAAACTCTGAACAATTTCGGGGATTAACTGTTGAGCGCCTTGCAAAATACATTGAAATGGCAAAGCATATTGACCATGAGATTTCTGATAACGGTTACAGGCCTTCTGAAGGTTACCTTCCAGCAGCCGAGCGCAGAAGCCTGATGTTAGCTTTTGGCGTCAGTGGCGTGTCAATGTGGCCCAGTGCTTGAGCGTTAATACACCCTCACTATAGAGGAAGGGACTAAACTATCACTATAGGGAGAGACCCTAAGTCCCCCCCCACGGCTTAATACAGCCACCGACCCACATATTCATTTAGTCTCAGGCTTCCGGCAGCGTACCGATTGGAAACCATACGCAGACGCCTAGTGTTAAAATCACCTTGGCCTGAGACCATTCTCTTTAACGTAGGTTATCTTCCCTTTTGACAGGCGGGGAGCAGAAGACCATATCCGACTTTAAGTTGGCTCTGTGATAATCGCTGCGCGGATAACTGAAGAACCAAGACATCATTGCTGAGGTCTGCCATCCATTTGTGGACAGGCGGAAACTCAAAGAGGTTAGACCAGTGGTGTCTGAGGTTGGAGCTTTGAGTCTGACCAGCAGGCTTGAGGAGACCATGAGTTTATCTTGTTATGGATTGTGTTATCACAATTCCAATAAGAAGAACTTTAAGTCCAGCCTCCAGTCCTGTCAGTCCGAAGTAAACTATGGTCGCTATAATATGATCTCCATACTTCGGGTCTCACTGGAAGTCCTGAACACTTTCGAGTCAAGTTCTCCGAAGTTCATTACTGTTTGACTAAACTATCACCTTAGGAACGACACCGAGCAAATACTTATTTCTGCCTCTGGCCTTGATGCGTCAAGTCATGCGGAAATATGCTGTTGTCCTTTCGTTTTAAATAAGTGCCACCGCCGACACTAATCATCAAATCTCAAAGTCATTCTATCTGCGTCTTGTTGCCTGCCGTCTCCCTATCGTTGGGGGCTTTGAGTAGGCGGCAGGATGCGGCTTCAGGATGCAGATAAAAGGAGTACAACGATATGTCTCAACAAGAATACACTATCCATATCTTCGGTCAGGACCTCACCAGTCAAGACGGATTGTTCCGATTGGATGAAATTCGCCGGGTCGGTATTCAGATTGGTAAGGTAGAAGACACCGAGAAGACAATGGTTAAGCGTTTCGCTCAGACCAAAGTCGGGCGCTATCTTATGGGGCAGAAAAACCGCCGCATAAAGAAAGTTGATATGGGTCGCCTCGGTACGTCATGGCTTGCTGACCCCACGTCCGCCGTCAAGTTTGGCGAGTGGCTGGACTTTGAGTACGGAATAGCTGTAGCGGATGCCTTTGTGTCTATGACCTCCAGTGCCAGCGTACAGGCCGCTGTAGCATCTTCGGACGACATCACGCCGGACTCTAAGGCATTCATTAAGAAGCACACGGTATCGCACTACAGGGCTGGACAACTCGTCTCGAAAGAGGAGTTTGAGGAGCTACGTGTCGGTCGCTGTGAGTGGAGACTTTAACAATGGCTATGATCGACCCACGCACTCCCGAAGGCCGTTTGACCCTGCGTTACCGTGGTCTTCCCACTTCTGTTTTGTTGTCGATGCTTGGTGTAGATAAAAACGCTACGAATGACCGACCGTTTTATTCTCGTAATGAACTTATAGAGAAATTGGTCATTCGTGCTATGGATATTAATCGAGGAAATAATTAAGAAATCCTCTGGTTACTGCGTCAGTAAATCCGACAAGGATTGCGATAACTGAAGGAATTATATTAATTGCTGCAACAGAAAGTGATTTTATTATTCCTTGTCTTCTGGATGAATTCGATAAAACTGAAAAAATAAACACTGGAATGAATGCAAATAGGGTCACGGTGATTATACGTTCAAGCATATATAGAGTGCGCCACGTTACTCCGCCTGTTATATATCCAGCTCCATATCCAACTGCATAAAAGCAGGCCAAGTAAAGTAATAAGCTAATAGCTAATTTGGGCATGAATCATTCCTAAGTGTATTGGTGAAAGATGGGCGTAGCTTAGCAGATAGCCATATCCCTATTGATCGTTTGTTCCAATCATAATGTCTTCAATTGATCGTTCAGAGTGATCAAACCTAACCCTATTTAACCTTTTGAGATGACCGATGCGGGGAGACGCCGCAGGACTAAACACGCCTGTGGTCGACCGATAGTCTCAACTCTCAAGAGGAGTAATTACATGTCTAGCAAAGCTAGTGCGTTATTCAATAACCAAGACTGGAAACTATCAGTCACCGACATCAATCTCTACGACAATACTGTGAGTCTGGACGGTCAGTCCTATCCGCTGTCCCTCGCTATCAAGACCCTCATTCCGGGCTACCTGTCAGGCCTGCCGTCTACCAGCCGTGAGTCTATGGAGCTACTGGAAGCTCTGGCTGAAACTGGTGTAGCTATTGGCAACTTCTTCAGTAATGACCTGATGACCGCCTACCAACGCCGCCAGATGAACAAACGAGCTGAGGCTGAGCGTATCGCTAAAGAGCAGCGGCTTCAGGCTGAGCGTATGCGTGAAGAGAACATGACCGATGCAGAGTGGCAGAAAGAGCTACAGCGCCGCGAACAGGTCAAAGCTGAACGCCGGACCTATGGTGAGAACCTCCGCAGTGCTACCCATTCCGCTGGTCGCTCCCGTGCCGCTATTGTCGCTGACCTTGAGTCAGGCGGTAACTGGATGGACAGCCTCTAAGACAGACACATAAGTGGTCCTGACCTGATGTCGGGACCCACAGTATCTAAACTAATTTAGGAGATTGATTATTATGACTATGACTAAAGACAGCTATCAGTTCGGCATTGAGCCAGTAAGTATCACCGACACAGACAACATTCAGGTTAACGAAGGTCTGCCAACCAATGCTGACCCACAGGTCTATGCTCTGGCACTGGCTAAAGCTGTCAAGACCATGCTGAATGGTGTGCTGAAGTCCGCTCAGGATAACATCCCATTCCCGATTGAGATTCTACTAACTCGCAACAGCTTACCGACGCCAATCATTGCTCACACTCTGGCTGACCGCTCTGTGGTCGTTCCTGTCCGTGGTGGTAAACGACCTGAAGTCGTGATCGCTCCGTCTGGTACTGAAATCACCGTTGAGCCGATTGAGCAAGCTATTCTCGTGTCCCACCAGACCAAGCTATGGGACGCTAAGTCCTCAACTGGTTTCACTCAGGGGACGTTACAGCAGGACGCTCTGAACATCTGCGATAACGTGGTGCGCACCATCAATAGCCGCATGGTCGATGTGCTGGAGTCTTCCAAACTGCTGAAGACTGTAGAGCTTCCGGTCCTGACTGGCAGCCTGACCGCTAAGGCAGACACTATCATGGACGCGCTGTATGAGAACACCGAGCCTTCTTTCGGTTCTGGGGTTACTGATTACGGTATCATCGCCAATGAGTCACACCTCAAGGCTCTCTCCCGTCTGGCTGCTAAGCAAGGCTTTGGCGGTGAAGACGCTATCGTCGATATGCTGGGGACTGATATTGCGTATTACAACGGTGAAGACCGTGGCGTGTTCATGATGGCTAAGCGTTTTACGGCTCTGAGCTTCGGTTGCTTCCGCCACGATGGCGATAATATTACTGTGGTCCTTTCACGTGATGGTGACTCCCAGTCCCATGACCTTGAGATTCTCGGTAAGGTATTCGTGGTCGCTGAGGCTGCTACGACCATCAAGATTGATACTGGCCCGGCTACTGCTGTCCTGCCTGTGGTCAAACGCCTGAGTTTCACTAAGACAAGCTAACTAACAATAACGACTATTGGTCAGACTTCCGAATTGGATGTCTGGCCTTTATTTTGTACTAGTAATCTAGTTCATGGGTGCAGAAAGGAGGGCCAAATGGACCTACACAAAGTCTATCTCGTAGTCTTCCTGCTAAAGCTGGCTCTGGTAGTCGTGCTGATGGTCTGGCCTAAAGACTGATACTGATGAGTTTTGACTGAAAAATGTGAGAGACCATCTAATACAATAAGCCTGACGATTTACCCCGTAGCCCGACCCTCAGTCAGACCAAAGGGCCGGGTAGTCAGTGACTGTGTTCTATTCCTTTAGAGGGAATATTACGTACTTCAAGTCTTGACCGTCTATCGCTAAATGTGTGACTATCACTACAACCAACTGGATTCACCTGCCTTTAAGAAACAATAGGTTAGCTGGTTGTCTTCGATTTGTCGTAGGCTCCCTTCGCCCGCTCCAGATCTTTTCTGATGTATTCCTCTTTATTCTTTCCTGTACTGTACCTCACAACGCTACTCCTTAATCTCCTGAAAGAACGCATCTGGCCTGTTTTGCTAATGCTCAAACGCAATAGGTCTGCTGTACAGCGTTTCTCGCATGTAATAAAGCCACCAACGCCATACCACTCGATTGCTGAGAAAAGCACAGGTGCTCAGAAAAGTGAAAAAGCGATGATTGAGCACCTTTGAGCAATGTTGCCAGGTGAGGAGGAGAACACCCGGTTCGGATTACAGAAAATGAGGGGTAGTACGCCGATTTACTTAGCCTGCCATGCGCCACAATCCACAGCCGCTTCTGTAAACGGCTTGTCGTGTGTTGTCCCGAAATGTCGGCGAGTTATTGCTGATATAAACGGTAAATGACGGCGGTCACGATGATGACGTTCAGGACGGTGCTAATGGCAAAGTAGGTTTTAAACGGCTGCTTTTGTGTTTTATGGCGAAAAATCTGTTGAGCGAAAATAGCCCCAATCCAGCCGCCCACAAACCCAAACACCAGCAGCATTAGTTCAGGGACTCTGAGCCATGCTTTACGTGCCGCGAGTTTATCAGTGCCATATATTGCCAGCGTAAGCAGATTAATGGATATCAACCACACAGTAAGTGGTGCAGGTGCCAGCGCGCTAAAAATAGCCGCGGCGGTAAGAAGCAGGTAGCAAAAGCGATTAAGATTCATAGGTTGTGTTTTATCGTATGAAATCATTTTCCTCGTACTGAGGAGACCGGTGGAAGATAACATACTGATTGAACCGAAGGGACTGCTTCGTTAGCCGTGCTTTTTTTCTTCTGCCAGCAACGTGATGTTTTTTTTATTTACCGTAATAATCTGCTGCTCCACCAGCGTCTCCAGCGCCCGCGTAAGGGTAGATAACGAAATCCCCAGCAACTGAGCCAGCTCTTTTTTGCTTACTGGCAACGTAAGGCAGCGGTGTTCAAAACCATATTCGCGGTTGAGTTCGCACAGCAGTTGTAAAAAACCACGTATTTTTTTTATGCCGTCACTTTGCACCATCACCGAGATAAACCGCTGCTTTTCTCGCGCTGAACGGGAAAGAATATTAATCATAAACAGAGTGAAGTCGGACGTTATCTGGCTTATTTGATAAAAATGACGGTTTTGTAGCTCGCAAACCTCAATATCGCACGCGGCTTGTACATCGTAATGATGGCAGGGCATAAACAGTTCTTCTGCGCCTATCACCTGGCCGGGCTGCACAATACCAATTAGCGTGCGTTCGCTGTCATAAACTTTAGCAATACCACTACGCAGGGCAAAAAGTGACGTAACGGGTGCGCCGTGGCGGTAAATATATGCTCCTTTAGCCACGCGCTTTCTGGTGGAGATGTCGTTAATAAACATCGGCTCCTGACGATCGAAGAGATAGGCATGGCAAATATTGCCAAAACCACACTGGCTGCAACTAATACACTTTGCTTTCATTTTAAAAAGAGATTTCCATGCCTGATGAATCGATTGTCAGGACTGAATAACGCAATTAAACATGGGGGTAAGTGGATTCCCGATAGTGATTACACTTGCATCATTTTTTTGCAAATAAATAGTTCGCTCACCGCTTAATGTCAGCCTTTTTATCACAAATTCAGATATCTCTTCAGGGACATTATCATGAGATAGCGCCTCGATAGCATGAATTTTGAGCCGGTAATTGTTATCGACGATGTTTTTATAACTAAATTTTACGTAGCGTGAGAATGTATACTCCTTTTCATTATGTGAAATGGTTCCGGAAAGATTAAACTGGCCTGTTTGGTCTGTTAAAAATTCAAAAACAATATTGCCATGGAATGGCAGGCTGTTATCGCTTGATGCATCAAGATACTCTATATTGGCAAAGCAACGTTCATTAAAATAAATTTGACGGTGATCGGTTATCTGCCAGATAAGCGTTGCGAGCAACACAATAATTGTGGTTGCCAGTATTGCCACTATTTTCATTTCATCTTCCAGTTAAATGCATAAAGGTTTTCACACCAGGTCGTTTCATTCATTTTATTATCAACAAGGCAGTACGAATGGAAAACCCGGCCACCGCCACCAAACATTACGCTGGGCTGCACATAGAGCATGACGTTGGCCGATTGGGTGCGGCATTTATCCTTCAATGTGGGGTTAATGGTATTAAGAATATTCATCAGGCGGTTGTGAATATCGGGTGTCACCGACTCATAGGTATATAAACTACATTGTTCAAGCTTGCCAAGTTCCACCAGTTTTGAATAACGAGCGGTGTTTTTGGGCTGGGCCATTAGCCAGAGATTAGCAACGACCAGCCCTACAGCCACCAGCGCTGCGCAGGTATAAGCGACAGGAAAAGGTTTGTGCTTTTTCACCGCCGTCTTAGTTTTGCCGGTCATTTCCGGTATTTCGTCAGCATTGATGGGTTGAACATCAATATCAGATGAGAAGAAAAAACCCACTTTAGGCACGACAATAATGGTTTCTTCTATATCTGTTATGGAGGTGAGCGTCTTTCTCAAAATGCTGATGTACTGGTTCAGGGAGGAGCTGGAGCTGGCGTGACCCGCAGACTCCCATACCTGCTTTAGTAAAAAGTCGCGCTCCAGCACCTGGCCGTGTGACGCCATCAGTAACGATAAAATTCGGTTTGCCGTATCAGTGAGCTTTTTGCATTGCGAAGCCTCAGAACCGTGCTCAGTCAGTTCTGCGAGTTCCGTATTGTAAATGACTTTATTGGCTATCAAATATTTCATTCGATGGTTCTTTTGGCTAAATAAGAGCGGTAACGACTGATAAAAGCATGATAAGAGCATTCAGGCGCCTGGCAGACTCAACATAATGAGACAAGCGGTTCTACGCTTTCAATATTATGGGTGAGTAGCGTGACAATATCTTGATCCAGACGATAATTCGCGGCCTCTTCCTGAAGAATCTTAATGGCATGTGCGCCTGACATTCCCCGGCGATAGGGGCGATTTTCCGTCATCGCTGTAAAAACATCCGCGACGGCAAGAATACGCGAAGGCATATCTAACGAGGCGGCAGAAAGACGGAACGGATAACCGCTGCCATCGAGTCGCTCATGATGATTGGCAGCCCAGTGCACAATATCGCCAAGTTCATCGATAGGGTGGAGCATCACCAGTGTTTTATAACTGTGTTGCTTCATTTGTGCATATTCATGCGGCACGAGCTTGCCGCTTTTTTCCAGAATATGTAGCGGGATGAATAATTTGCCAATATCGTGAAGGTAGCCCGCAATACAAATTTTTTCCTGCATATCCCGGTCATACCCATAAAGTTCAGCCAGTTTTTCAGCTACGTGCGCCACGCTTGCGCTATGAGTTTGTGTGAAGCTGCTGTATTTATCCACAATCCGTGAAATGAGCTGGCATACCTCCAGAAAGTCATGATGATTGAGCATTTCATCATGTAGTGGGCTGATAACATCCAGCACCTGGTCCAATGCCGGATTACTGAGACGGAACCAGAAGCCGTCTTCGGCGCTGGATTCCTGCAGTGCTTCCACCAGCAGGCTGGGCCAGGGGCCACTTTGCTCCAGAAACAGATCGATGACTATCTCGCGCTGCGTCATCGGGTCGCCTTCTATGTCTCGCAGGAAAAGTTCAAAAGCATCAGCCATGTGCACCATATAGTGGGCCAGCGGCAGGTTATCTGGCTCATAAGGCGACCATTGCATGTGGTGGTTCTCAAGAAGGGTGGTGACGGGTTGCAAAAACCGGATCCCGGCGGTCATGCTGACACCAAGCTGCTGATGATTTTCAAGGAATGCGGCACTGCCGGGCGTGAGTTCATCACGCGCTTTACTCAGGGAACCAATATCGTGCAGCATGCTCGCCAAAAACGCGTTACGAAAGGTGGCATTGTCACAGCCCGCGCGTTTACCCAAATACCAGACGATGAGCGCTGTACGTTGTAAATGATTCACCAGACTCTGGGAGACCGGACGAATTATGTTGTGCAGTAAATCAAGTACAGTCTGGACAGATATCTTCATGGTTTCCTGTTGGTATTCATACAAATAAATAAAAATCGGCCGTTATTGCCCGCCAGCAAAAGAGAGCGCTAATTAGTCGTAACCAAATATAATTTGGGCCGTTGCAACCACCGTGCCGGAGGTTAAAGCCGATGCTTTATACACCTTGTAATAGGCGTGAAGAGAGATGTTGAAGATATTTTCAATGTTTTCATTTTTATCGACATCCATTATTAATGATGCGTTTTCAATATCATTACTGCTGGAGAGTTCAACCTCATCATACTGCCCCATAAAGGTGAGGCTGCGAATGGCAATGCCAACACCTTTTGCTGTGGTTTCATCATTGACCATGATTTGATGCGTGGTATCGGAGGGAACCAGATCGTTACTGGAAAGCCAGGCTTTGATATTCCGGGTCGCCGTTTTGATGCCGGCAAGATTGCCGCATTTTACCGGCAAGGTGAAATTAGCGCCGGGTGCTTTGCCGGTTTTTTTCAGTGTACTGTAGGGCGCCGGAGGTAATTTAACCGTCAGGTCATGTGTCAGGTTACAGGTGGTTTCTTTTGGCTCAAACTGAATAGTCAGTTTCTCGTAGGCCAGGAAATGGGAGGTGTCCCAACTTTTCCGTGGCAGATCCGCCATCATATTACTCCACGCATAATAACTGTACGTTTTACTAAAAATACTGGGCGCGCTGGAGCCGGAACCAGAGCCACTCATGACAGCAGGCACCACGCTTAATGCCCCGTTGGTGGTGGTTTTTGTGTAGGTTGCTACATTGACAGGCGCGGTGGTGAGTAACTCTGCACGCAGCGTATATTGCGTCTGGTAGGCAAGGGAGTGGATACCCACAACGCCGTTGACGGTGACTTTTGTATTACCGGTGATTTCAGTCGTCAGTTTAATCCAGTAGCTTCGTTCACCGTCCAGGTTGTCGAAATGAAGATAAATCGGGTTATTGTTGAATCCGGTAAAATAATATAAGTGGTCCTGGAGCAATCCACCAATCCCGACATTGCCGTAGGTGCAGGTCATGCTACCTGACCAGTTTGTGGTAAACGAGTATTCCACAACATTCGATGAGATAAACGCAGAAGAAAGATTCAGCGATTTATCAGATTCCGCCACGCTTTTAAACAGAATACCGCTATTGCGACAGGTATCACCGGTTAAGCCTCGCAGATGTTGGGCTGCCTGCACGGACATCCCGGGTATAAACACCAGGCTAAACGCTGTAATGATAAAAACAAGATATTTGCTCATGGTTTCTTCATTAATAATGGTGAGTTAACGGCAAACATTCATTGCCTGTTCAGTTGGCTGCACAATCACGCAGGCATTTTTATTTTTGCCTTTACTGGTATTGATACTGAGCGTTCGTGGCAGAACGTCTGCTTTGAGAAAGACCTGGCTTCCCTGGGCGACATAACCCAGCTCTTCATGATTTTCCCCACTCACGGAGGCACCAAACGGCAGTTGGCTCCCGTCGGCGCCTTGCACTTCGAGGGTAAAAAGCTTGCGGGTGTCGGTTTTGTATTTCAGGTAGCTGATGCTGCCTTCATAAGGGGCAATATTGAGCAAATTGCCCTGCAAATCGACGTCGCTGCTTTCGCTGCCATCCTGCTCCAGGTGGAAATTGTTCAGCCGATAAGGTGTGGCGCTGGTCACCAACGCAATGCCCTGAGCGTTGGTTCGGGTGGTGGTGTCGCCATTGACGATAGCATTCTCAAGGCCGGGGGCATCGAGAATGACAAAGTTGCGCCCATTGGCGGGTGAAGAAATAATGCCGCCCCGCCACACCAGAATATTGCCACTGGCGCCTAAGCTTGCCTGGCGGTACTCGCGCGCCAGCGTCAGCCCTGAATTCAGGCTGGCATAGTGGCTTTTCCAGTTGGTATAAAGATCAGCAGAACGCGAGTTGCCCTCGCTGTCATGCGCCAGCATCAGGCTGTAATCCACATCGTGCGTATTGCCGCTCAGGCTCACGTCCGATGACGAGTACTGGCCATTCTGTACGCTGGCATGTGAGGAGACACTGCCAGCGCTGTCGAAAATTGACATCGGCAGGGTCACAGAGAAGTAAAGGTTATTCTCGGTATTGCCCTGTGAGCGCAGTGCCGCAACCCTGTCGCCCTGATAGTCGGTTTCATAGTCATAATAAGATTGCGTGACTTCAGAACGGCGCAGTGACACCGAGTAGTTAATGCTTTTCCAGGTATTGTTCCAGGACAGGTTGTACTGTTTATTACTTCTTTGTCCGCGCCAGTAGTCACGCCAGTAAGCAGAAAGCGTCAGACGCCCAAATCCTTCACTTAGCGGCTGTGTAATATTGGCGCTCAGGGCCTGTTTGCTGTTAACCGTAGAGGTTCCCGTCCCGCCGTAGTCTTTAATATTGGACTTAGTCAGAATGAAATCACTGAATGAGGCGTAATCCTGCGTGCGGTAATAATAAGAAGCCAGCGTCAGGTTGGTGCGTGTTGGAAAATATTTACTCCAGGACAGGGCGTATTTCTCGCCGTAACGGCGGCTTTCTCCAGGCAGCGTATAGCGAGATTCTTCGACCGAAGCCGACAGCGACCCAATATAAGGCACCGAGACAGCGCCTGCGAGCAGCAGCGACTGGTAATCCTGGTTCCAGATACTGCCTGCGGTAGCGGTAAGGTAATTGCTGATGCCACGGGAATAGCTAATCTGGGCAAAGCGGCTGCTGTCTTTCACCCCACGCATATCCACTTCACCAAGGTTAAACTGATAATCACTGGTGCCGGGGCGCAACATGTCTGGAATAGAGGAAAACGGCACGACGAAACGTTCGATATTACCCGCGTTGTTTTTGACCTCCACGCTCAGGTCGCTTCTTGAACCCGTTGGCATAAGATCGCGAATCGCAAACGGGCCTGCCGGAACGTTAATCTGGTGAATAATATGCCCATCCTGATAGACGCTTACGACCGCAGAACTCACGGCAATACCGCTAATCACGGGCATATAGACGCGCTCGCTGTCAGGCAGCATCTGGCGGCTTTTGTTGAACGTCAGGCCGCGAAATCGAAGGGTGTCGAAATAGTCGGAGGTGGTGTACGTGCGGCCGATTCGCATCAGCGCACCCAGATTGGCAATGGGTTTTTCCAGATAGCGCGTGGTGTTTATCCATTCACCCTTACCGCTGTTGCTGTAACGCATCCAGCTTGAGTTGTCGAGCAGATGCCAGCCAGACAGATTCAGGCCACTGGTCAGGGAAAGATAGAGGTTGTCGCTGTTCGCGTAACCGTTTCTTAGCGCGTGAAAGCTATAATAGTTGGCATTGTAATTGGTGTAGAGGCCATTAATACCCTGATCCCATTTCTGCGGCGCAACCCAGTTGCTGTTATGGGGCGCGACAAAAGCCTGCGGCACCTCAAGGTCCAGGCGCAGTTCGCTGGGGTTAAGCTTACTTTTCCCGCCGTGTAGCAAAGATGAGATGTCAATAAACTCCCCGTCGTACCGGGACAGGGTTTTATCCAGGTCGAGGATATCGAGCAACGTCGCATCTTCTTTTCTGATGCGTACCGTTCCCTGTGCATCATTGGCAATCAGAATCTGAAACTTTCCGTGCCAGTCATTATTCACGTAGACGTCAAGAGAATAGGTCCCCGGTGTCATGACCAGTCTGGCATTACTCCAGTCCATATCCGCAGAGTTGCCGACCAGCAGGCTACTGTTAAATTTCTCGCCATATGCGTTAAAGGAACACAAGGCAAGGCTGACAGAATGTACCAACAGGCTTTTACGAAACAGAGATCGGTGCTTCATCAGAATAGGACCTGGTCTTAGCGATGTTTACTGTCAGTTGAGGGTGCTGAATCTTTTTGCACCATAGTCATCAAGCCAGGTGACGCGGTATTCACCGCCGGCCCGAATCGTATTTGCAACAGGCGCACAGTCAAATGGCTGGATGAATGCAGTGTCAGCTAATAGGTTGTCATTTCGGGTCTGTTTTAATACGCCACCTTTCCAGGTAACGATCTGCACAATAGTCAGGTAATAGGGCGAATTATTCTTCAGACAGGCATGCCCGCCAGCGCTTGAGAGCGAGAGGTTTTTAAGAACCTTACTGTCAAGCGCCTCCAGAGAGGCCGGACGATAGAACAATTTAATGCGGTTGCGGATAGCCACCTGCATGTAACTTTCGCTGTTCGCTTCCGGGACTGGGGGAACATCCAGCACGTTAAGCCAGAACACACTTTCGCGGTCTGACGGCAACGATTGAGTATTCATTGCCGCGATTTTGATTATTTGTCCGCTACGGGCTGCCATTTTGACAACGGGCGGCGTGAGCGAGAAAGGCACCTTAATATTTTCAGGCGCAGCAGACGCATTGCCGGTATCAAGCCATGATTGTACCAGGTGTGTTTTTTCACTGTCGTTTACCAACTGCACTGAAACGAATTTCGCTGTGGCCGGATAAATAACGCGAGTCTGATTAATAACAACACTTGCCGAAGCATTCAGGGAAATGAATAGCGCGGCCATCGGGAGGATAATATTTTTCATAAAGGTCGTTATTAACCGGGGATAAATCCCCGGTTATGAAAATTAATCGTAACTAAAAGAGTAGGTCGCGTCGGTAACGACTTTACCGGTAGTGACAGTCGCGCCACCGTAGTTGTAGTAGTTAGCGTGCAGAGTGATGCTGACACCGTCAGTGCCCGCTGCATCTGCAGACGTCAGGCCGGTATCGAATGCCTTGTTAAAAGCAATGGCAGCAGACCCATCTGAAGTAAGCGCAATACCTACGCCTTCAGCGCCGTCGTCGCTGTAGTTAGTCAGATATTTGCCATCATCAGACAGGTTACTGCTGGTAAAAGTGATTTTCAGCGTCTTCGTACTTTCATCAGCGGCGGAGCATTTTTTCAGACTCATGGTGAAGTCTTTATTATTCGCCGTCACAATACCGGTTTTAGTACCGAGATCGTTTACGGTAATCGGTGACAGATTAACCGTGAAGTCGGATCCGTTATTGGTTGTTACATCACACGTGGTGTCTGAAACAGAACCATTAAAAGTAATAGTGCCACCCGCGACACCGGTACTTTCTGTTGCCATTGCTGCGCCGGAAAACATCAGTGCTGCTGCAATTAATGTTTTGTTGAACATGCTTCTTTATCCCGTTTTTCAATATTAATTGTGTTTCTGTCGTGTGATAGCGCCATTCCCTGTTCCAGTGGCGTTCGCTTCATGGTTCCTGCCTGGCGAATATGTCAGTTATGCCATATTGGCTCATGCCGGGATTGCGAGCCTGGTAAGGAACAACGTATCGCGCTGTTTCATTTGGCTGGAACATAAAACCATTTTAATTTTTGTTTGTGAATTAAAGTGTTGCTTAAATGGAATCTTTAGGCTTAAAAATCTATTTTTAATTAATTTTATAACATTATAATCTGATGTTGATGGTGTGTGGCAGAGAGATAAGTCAGGTTTAGCTGCCTGAATAGTGATTAAAATCATCAGATGACGCTTTTTTGAATGAATATGTTCAAAAATTTAAGCAAAAATGAAAAGATGATTGCGAAATTATTTAACCGCTGTCACAAAAAATAAACGAGAACGCGATGATTTACTCTAGGTAAATTCTGTAGTGTGTTTTAAAAGGTGGGGGATTCGGTGGGGGTTGGCCGTTTTTCATCGTTGGGTAAGGGTGATAACCCCGATTTCTATTTTTGGTTGATGGTTATATCAGGCTGTGTTTTTCCGCTAACGACTATTGATGTTAAATTCTTTCTTTCACGCATTGTTTGCAAATGCGTAACTCGCTTTCTCCGTTTTTTTTTCAGCCAGTGAAAGGGTAAAAGATGCCTGCTATGAGGGGCTGTTTTATCCGTTGGCGACGACTCGCGGGTTCTGTATTGCGGTGTATGAGAGCTACCGATAAAAATAAATACGGTGGCATAAACAATATCTTCTCTAAAAGCGCCAGGCTGGTCTGCGCTTGCGCGCGGGAAAATATACCCCAATCCGCACTGGCAATGCGGGTATTAACCAGCAGGATAATGGGTCATGCGTTACTTGTTGGTAAACCAGCCTGGCGTCATGTGGGTTTTGTGCGCGATAAGGCCTTTATCCCGAACCGGCGAATAAGGCCGCCAGGCAAAGGTGGACGGGCTGCTTTCGCACTGTCAGCCTGGCTGCTTGTGTCGTTCTCTATCTCTTAATGGCCTTTACAGATTTGCGCGCAGGACTTACACGTAACGCATCTACGACCAGTGAAAAGGCAGGCGATGGCTGCTTGCGGCTGGGATAATAGAGGTAATAGCCGGGAAAAGGCTGGCACCAGGGTTCAAGTATACGGATAAGACGACCTTCTTTTATATGTGAGCCAAACTCCTCCTCCGGCAAAAATGCAATGCCCAGTCCGGCCAGTGCGGCATCCACAATATGTTCTGAGGTATTAAACGTCAGTTGTCCGCGCACGCGCACATTCAGATCGCCCCCGTCCTGGTCAAAGTCCCAGATATACAATCCCCCGGAGCGGATCATGCGCTGGTTAATACACTGATGTTGCGTCAGTTCATGTGGGGTTTGCGGGGCAGGGTAACGGGAAAAATAGGCCGGTGAAGCAACGGCTGCCATGCGCAAATCCGGGCCGATAGGCACAGCAATCATGTCTTTATCAATCGTATCGCCAAGGCGCACGCCCGCATCAAAACGGTCTGTGACGATATCGCGAAACCCGTGATTGGCGTCGAATTCAATATGAATATCCGGATATTCGTGCAACAGCGGCGTGAGTTTTGGTAGTAGCGTGGTTCGCAACACGTTTGGTCCGCAGGTAATGCGCACCGTCCCCGCCGGTTTGTCGCGCAATGCGGTGAGCATATCCAGCTCCGCTTCTATCTCATCAAGGCGAGTGCCAATGGATTGCATCAGGCGCTCACCGGCAACGGTTGGCGAGACGCTGCGGGTGGTGCGTGTCAGCAGGCGAATTTGCATGCGCGCTTCAAGAGCGGAAATGGCCTGGCTCAGCGCGGGCTGCGTTACGCCAAGTTGTGCTGCGGCGCGGGTAAAACTGCCTTCACGGGCGACAGTCACAAAATAAAAAAGGTCGTTCAGATTGCGTTTCATCGTTCAGGCACGTTTTGATTAATAAGCTGTAGTTATAAGCCTATTAAGCATTCATTAGCTAGTCAGTACGGCTGCGGCGTGTAAAAATTTTCTACCTGAGCGCGCCGCCGGCGATAGCGGCCCATCGCGACTGCTTAATTACATGCCTGTCTTTGACGATATTCCCACGAATAACGTCCGGCCCCGGCTTGCCTGAAATCCGCTACAGAGGAATTGACCATGTCCACATTGACGCGCGAGTTAGTGCCGCACCGGCAAGCGTACTGGAGCGGTGTTTTTGCCATGACGTTGTGTGTTTTTGCGCTTATTGCTTCGGAGTTTATGCCGGTAAGCCTGCTAACACCCATTGCACAGGATTTGGGGGTGACGCAAGGGCTGGCCGGGCAAGGGATAGCCGTTTCCGGGGCGCTGGCGGTATTGACCAGCCTGACAATATCGCCCCTTACAGGCAAGCGCTGTCGCAAACTGCTGCTGCTGGGGATGACGGCGTTAATGGCGCTGTCCGGGCTTATTATTGCGTTCGCGGCAAACTACCTGGTTTACCTGTTGGGACGGGGCCTTATCGGCATTGCCATTGGTGGCTTCTGGTCGCTTTCTGCGGCAACGGCTATCCTCCTGGTGCCTGAGGCAAGCGTGCCGCGTGCGCTGGCTATTTTTAACGGCGGTAACGCGCTGGCCATGGTGATTGCCGCGCCGCTTGGCAGCTACCTGGGGGCGCACATCGGCTGGCGCGGCGCGTTCTTTTTCCTGGTTCCCATCGCGGTGGTGGCCTTTATATGGCAGTACATCAGCCTGCCTGCAATGCCGGCTCAGACAAAGGCGTCGTCTCAAGGCCGCGTGTTTCACCTCTTTACTCTGCCGGTTGTGGCCGCAGGTATGGCAGCGTGTGGCTTGTTCTTTATGGGGCAGTTTGCACTTTTTACCTACGTGCGCCCGTTCCTTGAGACCGTCACGCGCATTGATAGCAACACGCTGTCTCTTCTCTTATTAGCCATTGGTAGCGCGGGTTTTATCGGCACGCTGCTGATTGGCTCCTTTTTAACCCGGGGGTTTTACCAGACGCTTATCGCCATTCCCCTGTTAATGGCTGCGATAGCCGGAACGTTAATGCTTGCAGGCCACAGCCTGTGGGGCGTTGCAGCACTGCTTACCGTCTGGGGAGGACTGGCGACGGCGGCCCCCGTCGGCTGGTGGGCCTGGGTTGCCCGCACGCTCCCGGACGACGCCGAAACGGGCGGCGGACTGATGGTCGCTGTCGTTCAGCTTGCCATTGCACTCGGCTCAACGCTTGGCGGTATTGCCTTTGACAGTCGCGGCTGGCAGAGCACCTTTGCCCTGAGCGGGGGGCTGCTTGTCAGCGCTGCGGTACTGGCATTCATAACATCACGTAAAACACAGGAGTGAACGTAATGAACATAAAAGCGATAGGGGCCTTTTCCCCATCCCAACCGCTGGAGACGATGGACATTTCTCGCCGCGAACCCGGCCCGCACGATGTACAGATTGAGATAGCCTACTGTGGTGTCTGCCATTCGGATATCCACCAGGTGCGTGCGCAGTGGGCCGGTACGCTTTATCCGTGCGTGCCGGGCCATGAAATTGTCGGGCGTGTGGTCGCGACGGGTAATCACGTTAAGCAATACGCCACCGGTGACCTGGTGGGGGTTGGCTGTATTGTTGATAGCTGTAAGCACTGCGCGGATTGTGACGACGGCCTTGAGAACTACTGCGATGAGATGACGGGCACCTACAACTTCCCCACGCCAGACGCACCCGGACATACGCTGGGGGGATATTCACAGCAGATAGTGGTGCATGAGCGCTATGTTTTGCGCATCAGTCACCCACAGGAACAGCTTGCGGCTGTGGCACCGCTGCTGTGTGCGGGCATTACCACCTATTCCCCGTTGCGCCACTGGCAGGTAGGGCCGGGTAAAAAAGTGGGTGTGGTGGGGATTGGTGGCCTGGGGCACATGGGCATCAAACTGGCGCATGCGATGGGTGCACAGGTTGTTGCCTTTACTACCTCAGAAACCAAACGTGACGCGGCGAAGTTGCTGGGTGCAGATGACGTGGTGGTCTCACGCCACGCAGACGAGATGGCGGCTCACAGTAAAAGCTTTGATTTCATTCTTAACACGGTGGCTGCCCCCCATAACCTGGATGCCTTCATGCCATTACTTAAGCGCGACGGCACCATGACGCTGGTGGGGGCACCTGCCACGCCTCATGACGCACCGGAAGTCTTTAACCTGATTATGAAGCGCCGTTCGCTGGCGGGCTCAATGATTGGCGGCATTCCCCAAACACAGGAGATGCTTGATTTCTGTGCCGCGCACGGGATTGTCGCTGATATCGAACTTATTCGCGCTGACCAGATTAACGAGGCCTACGAGCGAATGCTGCGTGGTGATGTGCATTACCGCTTTGTTATTGATAACGCAACGTTGAACGCCTGAGGAAACATCATGAAAACACTTACACTGGCGCTGGGTCTGTTAATCAGTGCATTTACCGCCTGCGCTGCGGACATGTCCAAAGGGGCAGACAATTTCTATAAAAGTGACAAAGTGACCCGGCAAAAGGTTTCTTTTAAAAATCAGTACCAGATGACCGTGGTGGGTAATTTGTTTGTACCAGACGGTATGGATAGAAACACCAGACATCCGGCCATTGTCGTTGGGCACCCCATGGGTGCCGTGAAGGAGCAAAGTGCAAACCTGTATGCGCAAAAACTGGCGGAGCAGGGGTTTGTGACGCTGGCACTGGATCTCTCATTCTGGGGGGAGAGCGAGGGCAAACCGGGGCATCTGATTTCACCGGAAATCTATACCGATGATTTCAGCGCGGCGGTGGATTATCTCAGCACCCAGACTTTTGTGGACCCGGAGAAAATCGGTGTATTAGGTATCTGTGGCAGCGGTAGTTTTGCTATTAATGCGGCGAAAATTGATCCTCGTATGAAGGCGATTGCGACCGTCAGCATGTATGACATGGGGGCGGCTTTCCGCCACGGCTTGAATCGCTCTCAGACGCTGGCACAGCGTAAAGCGTTTATTCAGTCTGCCATTGAGCAGCGGTTTGCACAGTTTACCGGCGGCGAGACGGCGTATATTCCGGGAACGGTGAATAAGCTGGATGACTCATCTTCAGCCGTTGAGCGTGAGTTCTTCGATTTCTACCGTACCGAGCGCGGCGGCTATACCCCAGCAGGTGAGAAAGAGGCGTTAACGACAAAACCAATGTTAAGCAGCATTGGTAACTTCATGAACTTTTACCCGTTTAACGATATCGACACCATTTCACCGCGCCCGATGCTGTTCATTACCGGTGACCAGGCGCATTCGAAAGAGTTTAGTGAAGATGCGTATAAGCGTGCTGCACAGCCGAAGACGCTGTACGTCGTGCCCGGCGCGGGTCATGTCGATCTGTACGATCGAACTGAGGTTATTCCTTTTGCAAAGCTCACGTCATTCTTTAACGAGAGCCTGAAATAATAGCCTTTCGCAGAGCGAGAAACCGCCAGCAACACGCCCGATGAGTCTCATCGGGCGTGTTGTCTTTCAGGAGTAGGTAAAAATAAAACGTACTCTTCATTATTCATTACCAGCAAAGAAAACCGTCGGCAGTGCCGACGGTACAGGTAGGGAGGTACGCTTTATCAGAACTGATTACTGTGACACCGTTTTGCCATAGTTGGGTGAGCGTGGGCCGTAGAGTAGCTTGCCGTCGGCACCTGCACTCAGCAGACGCACGCTGGCGATAGCGGCATATTCACGTACTCTGTCCGTGACGGTGTCAGATATCTGGCTGATTGCCGCCGTCAACAGCGTGGTGAGTATGCCGGCATTGTTGTAACCCTGGTTTTCCGCGCTGGAGGCGAACGTACTGCCTTTCCACAGTTCTTTACCGGTGCGCAAATCCACCAGGCGAGCCGTGGCGGCTACGCGCGTCTCGCTGCTGACAACCTGATAAGAGGTGCCATAGTCGGTGATAGTGATATACAGCGCGGTGTCTGCACCAAAAATATCATGCAGTTTTTTGTGTGCAACCGTGCTTATCTCTTCCGGCGTTGTCAGGCCATTTTGTCGGAAAGTCTGTTCAACCAGAGCAACCGGGAAAACATAATAGCCAGACTCCGCCAGCGGCAGCGTAACTTCACTGGCGAAACCGTGGCTGGCGTTAACATCCGGTGACTGGTTTTGCGGCGGCAGCACCAGAATACTGCGCGGTTTGCTTTCCCGAAATGCGGAATAGTCGGTGGGTTCTTTTTTTGCGGCACATCCACTTAATACCAGCGCAGAGGCTAACGCCACCAGAGCGAATAATGATTTCATTTTACTGCTCCTTTATTTTTACTGGTAAGAAAGTCAATGTACTGTGCCGATTCCGGGAACTGGGTTTTCTCAGCATTAAATTGAGCCATCGCCTGCTCCATTTGCCCGGTGTTGCTGTACAGCAGGCCGAGTTGGGCATGTGCGCCCGGTGGCACTTGTTTACCGCTGGCGCGTGCTGTTTCAATCAGCTGATTTAACGCGGAGATTTGCTCCTGTGGGCTGCTTTGCGTGGTGTAATACTGATACAGCGCGTTCTGGTAATTATCCCAGGCGTATATTTGCGGCTGTGGCTTCGCTGCGCAGCCGGCCAGTAATACGGCCAGCAACAGAGGCGGTATTGTTTTTATTGCAGTCATCATTTATTCCTTTTGTTAATTTTTTCCGGGCGTCCATGCACCGCTTTCAATACCGGCCACAAGATTATTTACCGCTTCGCGAATAGCGAGATCCAGCACTTTTCCATTCAGCGTTGAGTCATAGCTGGACGTGCCGCCAAAGCCGATGATTTCACGACTGGAAAGCGTATATTCGCCTGCGCCCTGAACGGAATAGACCACTTCTGAGGTCGTGACGTTGACGATATTGAGCGCCACTTTGGCATAGGCAACCTGAGATTTACCGCGACCCAGAATACCGAACAGCGCCCGGTCGCCCGTTTCTTTGCGGCCAAACTCTGTCACGTCACCGGTTACGACATAGCTTGCGCCTTTGAGTTGCTGGCTCTTGCCCGTAATGTCAGACTCTGCTTTTATTTCGGCCATATTGGCGCGGTCGAGCACGTTAAAACGGCCGGTCTGTTGCAGATGAGTAATCAGAATCGTTTTTGACTGGTTGCCGAGACGGTCCACGCCATCAGAAAAAATACCGTTCATATAATCTGAACGATTATCGAATTTACCGACGGAGATGGGACTGCGCGCGCCTTGCCACTGTGTGTTGTAAGAGGCGACTTTCGCCACCTCAACGGAACGAGAAGACTCTGTTGCACAGCCGCTCAGGACTAACGTACTGAGGCAGAAAGCGCTCAGAGTAATTTTTTTAATCATATAATAAGACTTCCTTGTAAATAACATCGATTAATTAACGACTGGCGCGCGGTTAAATCGCATAAACGCCAAAATATCTCTAATGTATTACGCGGGTTTGTTGCTTTAAATAAGGTGCTCTCCTGCATTTTATAATTATGTTTTTTATATTCAAGGGTTTTTTAATGAAAGCGTATCTTTTTTCTGATGCATTTGGTGGCCGAATGTGGGGATGAGTCAAATGTTAAAAATGGCCTTTTAACAACGCTAATTATTCATGGGGTTAATAATTGGGGGCAATAATCCTGGGTATTTTTTACTTAATGCGTCTGTGAATAATAAAAGCGTTTTATATTGATTTTTTATCAGGTGAAGTGGGCTGGTTTCAGTGAAAAAATTTACTTTTAACGTTAATGCGCGCATGGCAGTGCGAAGGGACAACGTGAGCGCGTAAAATCGTTGGTTTTTTCAGTCGTCTTCCGGGTCTCTGGGGCGTCTAAAACCTCTTACGCGCAAGAGCACACTACTTCCTGGTTGCGCGCCGTGCCCAAAACGATTTCCTACGCAGGTCATGTTTTTTACTATCTGGCATTTACTTGCAAATGCAAACAATGTTACGCATAGCATTCCCGCTCAACAGCAGGTACACACTGGAGTGAGCCATGACGCAGTCAATCCTTCCGCTTGATATTCAGGTTGTCCAGCAGGCGATTGCCTGGGTGCAAGAGCAGCCCGTCTGGTTTTGTACTGTCTTAAAAACCTGGGGTTCTGCGCCACGTAGCCCAGGCGCGCTGATGGTGGCTAATGAGTCCGGTGCGTGGTGCGGCTCGCTGTCAGGTGGTTGCGTGGAAGAGAGTTTTCTTAAGCAACTGGCCGCTGGACGCTGGCGTGAGCCGAGCCAGGTCGTGACCTACGGCGACAGCGGGTTGACACCAGATACCGCTCTGCCGTGCGGTGGGCGACTGGAGGTGCTGGTGGAATATTTACCCGCCGGGCGGCATACCGTCGGCATGCTGCAAACGCTGCTCGGTGCGCTTCAGGGCGGCCATGCGGTAAAAAAGCAGCTTACATTACCCGGCGCCTGTCGAGAGCTTATCCCGGTAGATGACGGTGGCCATCCACCGGTAGAGTACCAGGCGCCGTGGGTGAGCATCTGGTATAGCGCGCCTCCGCGCCTGATTGTCGCTGGCTGGTCGGTTGTGGCTGAGTTTTGCGTATCGTTCGCGTGTGCCGTTGGCTTTGAGGTCGTCGTCTGTGAGCCGCGCCCGGAGTTTCTGGCACAGCTTGAAGGTAAGCTGCCGGCGGGCGTCAGGCTTGTCAGGCGTATGCCCGCCGTTTATCTGGAAACCGAAGGCTGCCACGCGCGCACCGCCATTGTTGCGCTCACGCATGATGCGCGAATGGACGACTTAACTATTATGGAAGCGGTGAACACGCCTGCCTTTTATATTGGCGCGATGGGCTCGACGCGTAACAGTGAAAAACGACGCGAGCGTCTGGTGCGCAGCGGTGGGTTGGATGAACAGGCGCTGGCGCGGCTACATGCGCCGGTTGGCGTGGGGATAGGCAGTAAAACGCCCGCAGAAATTGCGCTTTCAGTTATTGCGGATGTGGTAGCGCACAAAAATCGGCTGGCGGCAGGGCAGGCAGATCGCGGTCATCAATCACGCCTGCATGGCCTGGCAGTAAAATAAGCGCGTGATTCAGTAGTGCGCGCGCACCCTTGTCTCCCTGTAACTGGCACAGGGCGTTGCACCAGCGTTCACTGAACCCCACCGGGTGCCCCGGCTGCCCTTGCCAGTGAGGCCGGGCCTGGCTGTGAGTCTCAAGGGCCAGAGCGACTGCCTGGTAATCTGCGGCGGTTATCTGCGGCATGTCGGCAGGCTGAAGCAGCCAGCCGCGCCAGTGCGCCGTTGCCTGCACGCCAGCGGCAATACTTTCACCCATACCGCCGCTGTCGATGATAGTCAGCGCAATCCCACGCTCGTGCGCAAGCGAGCGCACGCCGTCATTACCGGGGCGCGTAACCACGTGCACGCGCAGCCTGCTGGCGATGGCCTGCTCAAGTACCACCGCAAACAGTGGGCGGTTAGCGTGCTGCGGCTGTGCGGCCATCAGTTTATCTGCCCGCCCGCCCGCCGCCCGATAGCGCCGTCCTTGCCCGGCAGCAAGCAACAGAATGCCGGGCATCAGCGGGTCAACGTTTGCGGGAACGGACAGCGTCGGTATGGGTTACCGGTTGCCAGCAGCAGCGCGTTGGCGAGCGCAGGCGCTACCACGGCGGTGGCTACTTCGCCGCAACCCTGCGGTGGGCGGGTGCTGTCGAGTATCACAACGTCAACATCCGGCATTTCATCAAGCCCGATAATGCCGTAGTCATGAAAATTGCTTTCCACTACGCCGCCGTGTTCAAAGTGGAGTTCGCTGTGGAGCGCGCCACTCAGGGCAAAGCCAATACCGCCTTCAACATTAGCCCGCACCAGATTCGGGTTGATGACTTTGCCGCAGTCAATCCCGCACACCGTGCGGGTGACGCGCCATTCACAGCCCGTCACTTCAATTTCTGCCACCAGCGCCACGTAGCTGGTAAAGGCATCATCGCGTCCGACCCAGATATTAACGGCCATACCCAGATAGCGGTTTGCCGCGCGCGGCTGGCCCCAGCCTGCTTTTTCGGCCGTGGCGGCCAGCACGCGCTGCATCTGCGGCACGTTTTTTAATAGCCTCATGCGGTAAGTCAGTTCATCAATGCCCGCCTTGTACGCCAGCTCACCAATAAAACTCTCCAGAAAGAAGATGCTGGCAACGCTGCCGACGCCGCGCAAGAAACTCAGCGAGATATTCTGCTCAACGGTGCCGGACTCGACCCTCAGCGCGGGCAAGTCATAGCGGGTGTTGTACACGCACTCGACAATGGTTTCATCCCAGCCGCCGCCTTCTTCAACCCGGTGGCGGTGCACCTGCCAGAACAGGCCTTGTCCAGCGTAACGCGCCCATAACGCCTGCGGGTAGCCGTCTTCACCGAGCAGCGCCTGGAAATGGCTGGTGTTACCCGGCCGGTAGTAGCCGTGCTGAATGTCGATATCGCGCGGGTAAATCACTTTTACCGGCTTGCCGGTCGCTTTTGAGGCGAGGCAGGCATGCATGGCCGGGTCGGGGATGTACTTGCGCCCGTAGCTGCCGCCCAGCAGGGTGTTATGAAGCGTAACCTTGTCGACGGGCATCTGCGTCATCTTCGCCAGAATGCCGCGAGTCAGATCCTGTCCCTGAAACGGTCCCCACGCGGTCACTTTATCGGGCTCGACAAAACAGGTGGCGTTGCAGGGCTCCATAGTTGCGTGGGTGATGTAGCCAACCTGATAGTGAGCCGAATGAAAACGCGGACTGTGGCGGGCCGCCTCAATGATGCCCCGCGCATCACCGATATTGGTGGCGCTAATCAGCGGGCCTGTCGCCAGCATTTGACGGTTACTGTCATCAATCGTGGCGCTGGAGAAGTTGTCTTTTTCGCTGTAGATCCACTCAATATCCAGCAGATCGGCGGCTTTCTTTGCCTGCCAGTAGCTTTTTGCCACCACAATCACCGTATTAGGTGACATATCGGTGTCCAGTTTTGCAATATTGAACGTGGACCAGTGGCGGGTCGGCACCAGTTTTACCACGCCCGGCAGCGCCAGAATGGCCTGCTCATTGCGAATCGTGCCGAGCTTACCGTTGAGCGAGGGGCCCATCCACGGTACGCCAATAAGCATCTGCGGCACCTGCACATCAATGCCAAACTGTGCGCTACCGTCTACTTTCTCGCCGCAGTCCACGCGCAGCAGGTCGCGGCCAGTCAGCCCGTCTTTTTCTTCAGCGGGTGTTTTCAGCGGCGGGTTTTCTTCCAGTGGTATCGACTGCGCCCAGTGCAGCAGGGCTGAGTAAGGCACTCTGCGCCCGCTGGCGTCGTCAATGACGTAGCTCTTCTGGGTGCGCAGGGTTTGCGCTGCAACACCCAGCTCGCGCGCGCCTGCGGCGATAAAAAAGGCCCGCGCCTGCGCACCGGCATGGCGCGTGCGCTGGTAGAAGTTGGTCATGGAGGTGGACGCCGCCACAAACTGTGCTTTGGCTTCACCGCCTGCCTCCTGGCGGTAGGCTTCCCGCCCGGTAACAAACCTGACGCTGACCTGCTCCCAGTCAGCGTCCATTTCGGCGGCAATCACGCTGGCAAGGCCGGTATAAATGCCCTGGCCGACTTCGCACTGAGATACGCCGATAATGATGCGGTTATCCGGGCCAATCCACAGCCAGTCGTTGACTTCATAATCGTCTGTGGGCAGCGCGGGCGCATCATACAGCAACGCGGCGCGGGCGCCGGGAACCAGCGGTATTAATAAGGACAGGGCCGCGCTGCCCTGTAAAAATTGCCGACGAGTGAGGGTCATGAGGCGTCTCCCTGAGTCTGATAAAGACGGTGGATGGCCTTGCGGATGCGGTAGTAAGTCGCACAGCGGCACAGGTTGGTTATCTCGCGGTAGACCTGGCTTTCTGGCGGTAGCGGTTTGCGTGCCATCACCGCGGATACCGCCATAATCATCCCCGACTGGCAGTAGCCACACTGCGGCACTTCTTCTTGTATCCACGCCTGCTGTACCGGGTGGCTGCGTTCCTCACTCAGGCCTTCGATGGTTGTTACCTGGCGGCCTTGTACTAGGGCGAGTGGGTAGCTGCATGAGCGCACGGCTTCGCCATCGACGTGCACGGTACACGCGCCGCAGGCGCCAATACCGCAACCAAATTTTGTGCCGGTGAGGTGTTGGTGTTCTCGTATCACCCACAGCAGCGGCGTATCTGGTTCGCCATCAAAGGTGACTGATTTTCCATTGAGGATAAATTTCATTGTCATACTCCTTTGCGCCGACGCGCCAGCCGTATAAGCAGCCAAATAACCAGTGCGGCGGCAGGGACAGAAAGCCACGGCAGCAGCCTGATGAGCCACGGTGTTGTGCCGCCATCGCGTTGGGTCGCAACATCGCTGGCGCTGACCTGAATGGCGGGGTTACCAAAGCGGTGAGCGACATAATTGGTGAGTTGGGCGATTTGCTCATCGTTAAGGGCGTCGCGAAAGCCGGGCATGGTGGCCGGGGCGAATTTACCGTCGCGCTGTACGCCGTCGAGAATGACCATGATGAGATTATCCGGCGTGTGGCTACCGGTGGTGCTGTTGGCGGTGAGCGACGGGAAGACCGCGTGATAAGCGCCTTCTCCCTGGCTTCGGTGACAGGCGGCGCAGGCGTTCTGGTATAAGCGTTCACCCGCTTTATCCGCAGCACGCACCTGAGGCTCTGGCGGGTGTGACCAGGCCTGCGTTGCGTCAGCGCTATCGCGCACGCCGGGTATCTGGCGCAGGTAGGCCACTATCGCCCTCAGGTCATCATCAGTGAGGTAGCGCAGGCTGTTGTCTATCGCCTCTGCCATGCCGCCTGCCGCACTGGCTTTGCCGGGCAGGTTGCCGGTTTTGAGATACTGCATCAGCTCCACGTCTTTCCAGGCACCGATACCGCTCACCGGGTCGGCGGTGATGTTTGGCGCGCGCCAGCCGCCCTGCGTGCCGCCAGAATAGCGCTGGCTCATGCTTTCTCCCATCATCGCGTTGCGCGGGCTATGGCAGGCAGAGCAGTGTCCCAGCACCTCGGTCAGGTAATAGCCACGCTGTAGCTGTGGCGTGTTCACGCTGTTAGAAACGGGTGGGAGCCTGGCATTGAACGGGTTCCACAGGCGCAGGAGTGCGCGCAGGGACCACGGAAAAGTGAGGTGGGTTTGCGGTGGTTGAGCGTCCGACGGCGCCACGCCGTGCATAAACCAGACGTAAAGCGCATGGATGTCGGCATCGTTTATGCCCTGGTAAGCGCTGTAAGGCATGGCAGGGTAAAGGCGCTCGCCGTTCGGGCGAATGCCCTGGGTGACGGCGCGTTTGAAGTCGGCTTCAGTGTAGTTACCGATACCAGATCGCGTTGAGGGCGTGATGTTGGTGGCAATGATGTTGCCCATCGGCGTGGCAATGGCGATGCCGCCGCTGTAGTCAGGGCTGCCCGGCGCCGCGCCGCGGTGGCAGGCGTTGCAGTCTGCCGCGCGGGCGAGGTAAGCACCTTTGGCCAACAGCGCCGGGTCGGGCTGTGGGTCAGCGGCCTGAACCGGGCTTACGGCGATGCCCGTGGCCAGCAGCAGCCCGCACAGGCTTTTGTGGTAGCGTCTTTTCATAAGGCCCATCCGTATTGCTTTCGCTGTGCAAAATGTCAGAGGCGTCAGGAGATGACAGCATGTGCGCCGCGCGTGTTTTAATGGCATCCAGCACCTGTTCAAACACGGCCAGCTGTTCTGGCGTCACGTCTTTTAGCATCTCTGCGCGTACGGTTTGTGCTGCTTCATCAAGCTGTTGCAGCATGGCGGCACCTTCGTCTGTGATGTGCAGCACTCTGGCGCGCTTGTCGTTCTGGTCTTCAACGCGGGTAATGAGATTGTTTTTTTCGAGCCAGACGATGGCCCTGGAGCAGGTTGAGATTTCCAGGTTCAGAAAGGCGTTGATTTGGGTCAGGTTGCAGCCATTGCCAAGCTCCTCGATTGTACTGAGCACCAGCCAGTGTGGGCGGTTCATCCAGGTAAACTTGATGGAGTCTTCCATTACGCTTTGCCACAAACGGTTGGTCACATCCAGATGGATGCCCAGCGGGCGTGGGCGATGTGGTTTTATACTCATTGACTGGCCTTATTACTTGCATTTGCAAATAAACTGGCACTCGCGGGCTGGCTCTGCAAGAAAATTGGTCGATCAATTTGCAAAACCTGGAACCACTGCACACATTTTCTGCAACGAGGAGATCTGTAAAATGAGCAATTTAGCGGTGCTAACCTGAAAACGGCGACGTTTATTCAGAACTGTGGCAGCAAGCCTGGGTACTCAGTTGCAGTACGCAGGCAGGTGAAAGTCTGGTGAGTTTTTTGTGAGGATTTTCTTTAGGCTGATGAGGGCAATGTTATGGTGAATGGGTGACATTAGGTGAGCAAAACCGAGCAGCCAAAGAAAGGGTGACTCGCCACCATGCTCAACGTGATTCGTCATCCAGCAATGTGGTGCCGTAAGAGTTATCCACCGTGCAGCGCCATTTGCCGTCTGGCTCCAGGCGGAACACATAGGTCGCCCGTCGGGTAGTGAGCGTTTCTTCGCCAGCGTCATCTGGAAAGCACAGATGGGTTTCCATTATCACCAGGGCGTTATTTGCACCTTCAATCACTTCCATCCGGCCCTGATTGACCTTCAGCCTGTCGCCAAAATAGTCAGAAATGGCGATAAACGCACGGCGGATATCTGCCTTACCGCGAGCAATCATGCCGGGTTTGACCACCAGTGCCGCATCATCGGCGTAATAGTCCATTAAGGTGTCGAAATCGCACGATCGCAGGCTTCAATAATCAGTTTCAGGGGATGCGAGTTCATCGTTGACGGCTCCGTTGTCACTGTTTCGCTGTTTTTCATACTATCACTGTTTAGATGGTGGGAGAAAATCACCGGGCGAGTGCCCTTATCAGTAAAATGCAGTGAAAAAACGCGAATGACAGAGACAATATCGCCCGTAAAGGCGGGCTTGTGTGGGCTACGCTTCATTCCCTTGCGCCTGGCGCGGCGGCTTCACCAGTGCTGCCTGACCCCCAATTCCTGTCAGTACGGCGTACTGCACCAGCGTAAGACGCTTGCCTAAAAAACTGTGGCACAGAAATGGCGTAAGCAGCGCAGAGTTGAGCGTCGGCAGGCCGTCCGGGGCGGCGTTTTACTCACATCCAGCACGGCGTTACGGTCAAACATCAGCCGACAGGTTTTGGCAATGCCCCGCGCCAGCGCCCGGCACACCGATTATCTCGCGCAGAAACACAGGCAGCAGCGCCGCAAACGCTGGGGCAAATCTATCAGAACCGAAGTATTTACCCAGCAGGCCACCTTCGCCGTTCCGGGTTATGTTTCTGTTTCCCGGTTATTGATGAAAAGGTTGTTACATTCGTTGTGGTTGTCAGGAAAAAAGAATTACCTAACGTTTGGGCCAACGTTATCAAATATCTGTTTTGCAGCGATGAACCTGCTATTTATTATCGGAGGAGTAGCGATGACAGAAGTCACGAGCCATGTTGAGTTGGATCTGTCCCTGGTAGAAAAAGTTATCTATATAAATCTTAAAATACGTCCTGAGCGGAATGCGGAAATTCAGAATTTATTACAGCGCCTCAATATAGCGAAAAGTAAAATCATTCGTTTTGATGCTGTGATGACGCAGCCTGGTTATATTGGTTGTGCGAAGTCACATGAAGCGGTTCTGAAAATTGCCAGGGACAATCAATGGGAGAACATCCTTGTTCTTGAGGATGATATTGACTTTAATCATGATGACGAAAATATTGCACGGGTTAATGGCTTTTTATCTATGTTAAAATCAACAACATGGGATGTTGCCATGCTGGCCGCCAATTACTATAAAGTTATGCCCTTTGCAGGTAACCATCATTTTCTTCGGGTAAAGTATGCCCACACCGCTTGTGCTTATATGGTTAATCGCAACTATTACCAGACATTGATAAATAACATAAACGAAGCTATGAGGAAGCTGGAGGCAGGAGGCAGGCAAGTCAGTTGCGCACTGGATTCACACTGGCTGCCGTTGATGTTAAAAGATAAATGGTTTGGTGTTTACCCCAGCTTTGGTTATCAGAAAATAGGATATAGCGATATTCAATGCTGTGTTGTTAATTATACAAAAGCTTTTTCAAAGCCTTTGTCGGATATTAGCGTTGGAATTTACGAGCCATCATCAGAGGTATGATGAAGAGGGTGGTTTTAGGATTTTATATCTGTTTTTTCATTGTAAAAAACACATTCGCAGGGAAGTATTTTTTCTGTATTCAAAGGAAAATGGTAGGTTAACATTTTTCTCCCACTGCGGAAAACGTGGCGGCTTCGTGGCTCTGGATGACGGTTTTTTAGCACTGGCGTTAGTACGCCGTTCTGTACTCTTGAGCAGGGAGCCGCTCCCTGGCGGCTAATGTATTCAGCACGTCGCTAAAATGTGTGCCGGAGAAGTGCAGCGTCCAAAAATTTCATGTCATAACCGCCTGCGACAAAAATCGCACGAATTGCCACACAGTGAACATGGGTTGACACAACCCGTGGCCTCGCACCACAAAGGTGCAAATCCCTTCCTTTATTGCCGCTAACGGATTGCCTGTTTTTTGCGCGCATCTTCATCGTTAAGTGAAGCGTTGTTAACAAATTCATTAGCGTTCCTGTATTCCTAATTTGTCTTAAAAGCGTGTTTACAGCGATAAGTTTGAAAGGCTTTGTTTTTCATTTTTGTGTTATTTTGCGTGTTTTTCTGCATTTTCACTGCAATTTATCGTCATTTTCTCTAGTTTTTAAAATGTGTATTTCATGTGCGATATTTTGTAGACAACCCAGGGTTCTTCGCATAGCATCCTTAACGATTCATTTGCATTTCTAATGTATTGATGTAACAAACGCCGCTGAGGTACCCGAACATGCCAGACACAGAAGGTAGGGTGATCAGGTTCAACGCCGATATCAGTTATCGCTATCCTGTCACCACGCAAAGAGATCGTAATAACGCTCAACGTCTGCAGCAGTTCATGGATGACACCGTCGACCCTTTCGACCGGACGACGTTAAAAGGCCACGTGACCGCCACTGCTTTTATCGTCGACAGACAGCGGGAATATGCGCTTATGCTCCATCACAGAAAGCTCAATATGTGGCTACCGCCCGGCGGTCACTGCGATGGCAATGCCGATGTAATGAATACGGCAATAAGAGAAACGCAGGAAGAAACCGGAATTAAACAGGTCACCGTTGTTGGTTCTGACATTTTTGATATTGATATTCATCTTATTCCCGCAAATAGCCGGGAGCCTGAGCATTATCATTATGACGTGCGCTTTCTGATGGAGGTCGACAGAAACACCTTAACGGAAATAAATAACGACGAAGCGCTAAAGCTGGAGTGGGTCAAAATTGACCGCCTTGATGATTATACGCAGCTCCCGTCCGTACTGGTGTTGAGAGATAAAGTGGAGTTGCTATGAAAATCGCGTTTATTGGTTTTGGTGCTCAGGCTCGAGAAAATCTTATTCCGGCATGCAGTACGCTATTCGGCGTTGAAATTGCAGCTATCTGCGACAGCGACCCGGTAAAGTGTATGGAAGCGGCGGCGTTATTTAATTTCGATCAGTCGCGCATCTTTAATGACCACCGGGAAATGATGGACAACTGCAAGCCTGATGCCGTCATTGTGGCCTGCTATCCGACAGAACACTACCGTATTGCCTGCGATGCCATTGAGCGCGGCATTCCGGTATTTGTGGAAAAACCGGTCGCCTCCACCTCGCAACAGGTTATCCACCTTGCAGAGCTGGCCGAGCGCAAGGGGGTGGTGACAGGCACCGGCATGAACTTCCGTTTTGCCGAAGTGACCGAGCGCATTAAGCAAATTGCAGGCGACAATGTGCAAATGATTAGCCTGCGCCAGATGGCGAATAAGCCGGTGGGTACGCTCTGGGATTACGACAGCGTGCTGCGCTCATTCCTGCATGCACAAACCATTCACGGCCTGGATCTGCTGATTCATCTGTGCGGGCCTGTGAAGCGCCTGTCTGTTGCCAACAACAGCCACGGCGAGAAGATTATGTTCAGTGCCTTAATGGAATTTGCCGGTGGTGCGCACGGCACGCTGATAACCAGCAATATGTCGCCGCATTTTACGTTTGATCTCGACGTGCTGGCGCAGGACAAATTGCATATTAAAAGTACCAGCTTAAATACCATTAGCGTGGCGGAGGTTGATAAAACCTATATTCAGGGTGAGAACAAACGCTGGTGCGATATATGGGCGGCAAGTCCGCTGTCATCCGGCTATTCTCGTGCCGGGTATGCCGGCGAGTTACTCGATTTTATTAGCGCTATTCAGTCAGGCGACCGGGATTCACAAACTGCTATATCAACGTTAATTGAAACCTATCGCTGTATGGATGCCATTGAAAAACAATGTTGCCAACTATTAGCCGTTAATTATTAATTCGCATCCCGAGTGAGGAATATTTTATGGCTAATAAAGCCTATCAGAACCTGCACATTAATTTTGACCAGAGCGATTATAATGCCGTGCTCGCGTCATTTAATACCACCAGCTTTTCCGGTAAATCACCCATTATTGGCGAGTATGAATCCGTCATCGCCAATTATTTTGGAAGCTCAAACGCGCTGGCCTGTTGTAATGGCACGGTAGCCATTGAACTTGCCCTGCGCGGCCTGGATATTAAGCCCGGTTCACGCGTAGCGCTACCGCCAACGGCACCGATTATGACCATTCTGCCCATTATCACCGCAGGCTGCGTGCCGGTGTTTTGCGATGTGTCCGCGCTGTCGTTCTCACCTGACCTGGCGCACCTGCAAGCGCTCCACCGCGAGCAGCCGATTGCAGCACTCATCGTGGTGCCAATGTGGGGTTATCCGCTGGAAATGCGGGCGGTGGCAGAAACCTGTCGTGCGCTGAATATTCGCCTGATTGAAGACTGCGCCCACGCGTTTGGCACCCAATCAGACGGCCAGTATCTCGGCACGTTCGGTGACGTTTCCTGCTTTTCGACCCACGAGCGCAAAATGGTCAGCACCGGCGAAGGCGGCTTTTGCCTTACCAGCGATGAAAACGTCTACGAGCGGATGTTGAGCTGGCAGCAGCACGGCTTAAAACCGTCGAGTCGCGCCAGTCAGTACCTGCTGGGTGAGGATATCGGCACCAACTACAAGCTGCCGCCGCTGTGCGCCGCGCTGGGTATTAACCAGTTCGCTCGGCTGGACCAGAAGCTGGCCGAGCGGCGCGAGCGCGTGGCGAAAGTGCGTAAGGCGCTGTCAGCCATCCCGACCATTCGCGAGTTCCCGCGCCACCAGAATGCCGAGGTGAACGGCTACGCCATGGTGTATTACCACCTCAACGGCTCCAGCGTGACGCAGGGCGAGCGCATGCTGACGCAGGGCGTTATGTCCGACACCACGCGCTATCGCTACAAACCGCTGTACCGCGAACCGGCGTTCACCCAATACGCCCGCGCGTGTCCCAATGCGGAGCACATCATCGACACGATTTTCACCGTTCCGTGCCACGAAGGGCTGGACGACAGTGATATCGACTACATCGTGAGTGTCGTTAACGACAACTTTCAAAGCTGAAGATAAGCGGGTGTGAAGATGATCCTTGCAAACGAATTTAACTGTCCCGACAGGGCGAAGAAACGTGAGCTGGATGCGGTGATGGCAGTGGCGGCCGGGGATATGGAGATGTCCCTGTCAACGGTGGCGCTGTTTGAAAAAGAGTTGGCCGAATGGGCGGGCTTCACGCAAAGCGTGAGCGCTTCGTCGGATACCGGCAGCGTCAGCGTGATGCTCGGCGCGCTGGGCTTTCGTTTTGGCGACGAAGTGATTGTCAGCCCGGACGTGCCGCCCTGGGTTATTGCACCGCTGCTGCACGCGGGCCTGACGCTTGCCGTGGTTGATTACGAGCCGGGCACGCTGCGTGTGAACACGCCTGCGCTGGAGCGTCTGATTAGCAGTAAAACGCGGGCCATTCTGGTCTCCTCGCCGTTTGGCTGCCAGCAGGACTTTAGCGAGCTACTGGCGCTGGGGCGCAGAAAGCGCCTCGTCACCCTGATTGAGATGACCGAGGCGTTGGGGGTGACTTTTGAAAAACGGCGCCTTTACGACGGCTTTGATATCGGGCTGCTGTCGCTTAAAGAAGGGCACTCCGATATCTCAACCGGCGAGGGCGGGGCGCTGCTGTTTCGCAGCGCCGAATGGGCACGGCGCGCCAAAAGTTACGCCCAGTTTTCAGATCTCGACGGTGTAAACCCCGGCGTTAACCACAAACTAAGCGGTATTCAGTGCGCGGTGGGACGGTTGCGCATCAAGGCGCTGACCGCGCGTATTGTAGGCTATCGCGACAGCGCGTACCGCATTGCGGCGTACTGCCAGCAGCGCGGCGTCAGCCAGCTGCCGCGCCTGGCCGGACGCATGGCCGGGCGGGCGGTGGTGGTCGACAAAACGGCGGCCGAGGCGGCGGACCTTTCCTGGCGGGAGTTGCCGCTGCTCACCCACTACCTGGCACCGCTGGAAAACCTGGCGCCGGAGGCGGCGCGCATGGCGCAGGCCTGGTGCGGCATACATGTGGATGAGTGGGGTGAGTACTGATGATTTCCCCCATTACCGATAATTTCTGGCCGGTGGGCGAGGGCGAAGAAGCGTACCTGCTGGAGGCGCTGGCAAAGGGCATTGGCGGCGACAGCGATATCGTGCGCCGCTATGAGCAGCGGCTGAAAACCCACTTCGGCGCGCGCCATGCCATAGCCGCCTCGTCGGGCTACGGGGCGCTGGTGGTGGCGATGTCGGCCTGTGGCCTGCGCCCTGGTGACAAGGTGCTGCTCACGCCTACCTGCCCACTGTGCACGGTGTACGCCCTGACCTTTATGCGCCTGGAACCGGTGTTTTGCGATATTCGCCCGGACGATTTCACGCTGGATCTGAAAATGGCCGAGCGGCTTATCGACAGCAAAACCCGCGCCATTATCGACATCCCGATGTGGGGCTACCCGGTGGCGGCGCAGGAGGTGGCGGAATTTGCCCGCGACCGTGGACTGTATTACCTGCTTGATATTGCGCTGGCGCACCGGGCGACGCTCAACGGCGCGCTGCTGTGGACGTATGCAGACATCGCGACCTTCTCCACGCACCACAGCAAGAACCTGGTGACCGGCGAGGGCGGGGCGCTGCTGACCAATAACGCCCGTCTGGCTGAGCGCGCGCGCGAATTCACGCGCTGCGAATACCGGGCCGATAAACCGCCGGTGCTTAATTTTGCTCTCGGCGGGTTGCAGGCGGCCCTTGGGCTGGCGCGCCTGGGTCGGCTTGAGGATGACGTGCGCCATCGGCTTGCCACCATGCAGGCCATCAGCCAGCGTCTGACCAACCCTTATCTTGAGCCGCTGCCGCTGGTGGCAGGCGGTGAACCTGCCGGTACCCGGCTTCTGGTGCGCGCACGCACTGGCAGCAACGCGGCACTGCTGGCGCACCAGGCGCGTGCCGGTATTGCGTCAGATATCGCGCTCTATAACTGCAAAGCGCTGTACCAGTACCCGGTAATGCGCGAGTGGGCAACGGCCTGCCCTAACGCTGAACGCATGCTCGGCTCCATCACGACGGTGCCGGTTCATCCGGGGATCCGTGATGACGAGGCGCAGACCATTGTCGACGTGCTCAACAACTTTCAGCCTGAAAACGCAGAGGAGTTTCAGCCATGACGACCTGTACCAGCGGCTTTTCAAGGGCCATCGTCATTGGCGCCAGCGTGGCGGGCTGCCTGACTGCCCGCGTGCTGGCACGCCACTTTGATGAGGTGCTGCTGTTAGACCAGGACACCTTCAGCACGGACCCCGCGCCACGTAAAACGGTGCCGCAGGAGCACCACGTCCACCTGCTGCTCAACCGCGGCAGCGCCATTATCGAGGCGCTCTACCCTGGCTTTAAAAACGCGCTGCTCAACGCGGGCGCTCAGGAAATCGACCTGTGTCACGGTGTGAAGTGCTATGCGGGAAAGGCCTGGAAGCAGCGCTGGCCGACCGGCATCACCGCCCACTACTGTTCGCGCACGCTGCTGGAGTTTGTGCTGCGCCAGCAGACAATGGGCGTGGAGAACGTGAAAATCATTGACGGTGTGCGGGTTAAAGGCCTGCTGCATGACGCCGGGCGCGTCAGCGGTGTGCAGGTGACCGTTGACGGCGACGCGCGTGAGCTTGAGGCCACGCTGGTGGTGGATGCCTGCGGGCGCAGCTCACGCACCTCGGCCTGGCTTAAGCAGTTTGGTTACGGTGACGTGCTGCGTGAAGAGGTGGCCAACCAGCTGGGCTACGTCTCGCGCATCTACCGTCGCAATCCGGCGCGCAACCCTGGCTGGCAGGTGCTACTGGTGACGCCCGATTTGCCGCAGCGGCGCAACATGGGCGTTATCAGCCCGATTGAAGGTGACCGCTTTATGGTGACCGCAGGCGGCTGGTTTGGCGCCTCGCCGCTGCCCAACGAAGACGACTTTATGCGCTTTCTGGCCGAGCTACCGGTGCCGGATATTTATAACGAGGTCAGCCAGCTGGAGCCTGTAGGCGGTTTTCACCCGTTCAAAATGCCGTGCAGTCTGCGCAGGCGCTACGACCTGATGCCCAACTGGCCGCAGGGGCTGTTGGTGGTGGGGGATGCACTGTGCAGCATCAACCCGATTTACAGCCAGGGCATGAGCGTGTCGGCGTTGCAGGTGGAGGCGCTTGCCCGCGTGCTGCCTGCTTTCCTGCGCGGTGATATCTGGGCGCAGCAGGTGCTGAGTGCGCAAATCGACGCCACCGACATTTCCTGGCAGCAGGCAAAGGCTAACGACGAAAGCTTGCGCCCGCAGGCGTCACGCGTGGGGCTTAAAGCGCGCCTGCACGCACGCTGGCTTGGCGTGGTGAACGCGGCGGCCTTCCACAACCGCGACGTGGCGATGGCCACGCTTAACATTGCGAACCTTGTCGCCGACAAGCGCACCCTTTACAGCCTGCCAGTGGCGCGGGCGTCCCTCTTAAGCGCTATTGCCCGAGTTTTACGATGAGGCCGACCCATGAATAACCGACCGCGTATTAAACATGTGATTTTCGACTGGAACGGCACGCTGGTGGATGACCTGGCGCTGGCGGTGAAAGGACTGAACGCCGTGCGCCAGTTGCAAACCCTGCCGCCTGTAGATGCCCGGCTGTACCGTGAACACTTCGGTTTTCCGATACGCGGCTTTTACCAGGCGCTGGGGATCGACTGTGAAACGGTGGACTTTGACGCGCTGATTGCCGCGTACCTGCATATTTTCAACCGTGAAATCGGCCAGTGTTCGTTGCACCCTGGTGCCCTCAACATTCTGCGTGACCTGCGCCGCGACGGTGTGACTATCTCGGTGCTCTCGGCAAGCCAGCACCAGACGCTGGAAAGCAACCTCGACAGCGCTGGCATTCGCCATCTGGTGGACCACGTATTCGGCCTGACTAACACCCAGGCCAACGGCAAGCAAGAGGTGGCGCTACAGCTCAACACGCTGCTGGGCTTTCCCGGTGAGCGCGCGCTGATGATTGGTGATACCGACCACGACATTGACGTGGCGCGCGCCTGCGGCTGGCAGATGGCGTCGGTGTCGCACGGTCACCAGACTCACGAGCGCTTAAGCGCGCTGCATCCCCATGTGTTCCACGACTTGCAGGCGGTGTATCGCGCCTGGTTTTGCCGCTAACGAGGTGGTTATGCTGAACTCACACTGGATTTTGCCGCTGATGTTCGCGCTGGTTGCGCTGAGCCTGTGCATCCGTCTGCTGCTGCGCCTGTATTACCGCGACGGCGAGCGCATTCTGCCCAAGCTGCGCCTGGCCGCAGGTGACAAGCGTATCAGCTACTACAAACGTTTTGACACCGCCCTTGCGCCGTTGCCGTTTATCTATTGCTGGTGCGAGATTATCGCCGCTGTGCTGTTGTTTCGCTGGAGCGGTTACGGCGTGCTGTCGGGCCTGCTGCTGGCGGTGGTGGCCGCCGGGCGTATGCGCGCCTTGCAGGAGTTGGGTCACAACGCGCTGCACCTGGCGCTGTGCCGCTCGCGCGAGTGGCAGTGGTTTTTATCGAATGTCTTTTTTCAGTTCCCGACCCTGAAAAGGGACATGGACTCGCGCTTTAACACCCACGTGCGCGATCACCACCCCAACGCCGACGTTCCCGGCAAAGATCCCAATCTTAAGCGCGTGATCGCAGCCGGGATGACGCCAGGCATCAGCAACGCGCAGTTTGTGATGGCGCTGCTGTACCCGGTGAGTCCGAAGGGCATTTTCAACAACATCAAAGGCAATGTGCGCGACATGGTGCACGAAAACGCCTCATGGAAAATCGCGCTGCTGCGCGTGCTGGTCACGGCTGCTGTGGTTGCGCTGTTTGTCTGGACCGGTGGCGTTCCCGCGCTGGTGCTGGGCTGGCTGGTGCCGGTGCTGGCGCTCTACCCGCTGTTTGCGTGGTGGTCGCTGCTGACCAAGCACCGTTGGCACACGCCGTATACGCCGCTTAACCGCGACCGGCTGGCCCATGACTACGAGCACGGACGTGCGACCGATTTCTCTGGTCTGCTCGGCGCGCTACAGCGTTATCTGATTTTCCCGATGTCGGATGCGTATCACCTGGCACACCATGTCTATCCGTTTGTGCGCTACCACTATCTGCCTGCGGTTGACCGGGCGCTCAAAATCCATGAGCCGCGCTACACGCAGTACATTTCACAGGGCATGTTCCTCGGCTCTGCCGGGCAGCCCGCCGCGCTTTCAGAACTGCGTAACAGGCTGGTGAGCACACCGCGCACCGCTGTCACCGAATAACCCAGGAGGACCCACTCATGAACCAGACACCTCGTATTGGCATTATCTGCGGCAGCGGCATGGACACGCTTTCTATTGTGGAAAACGCCCGGCGTATTGAGATAACCACCGCCTTTGGCACGCCCTCCGGCAGCGTGACGCTCGCTGACATTGCCGGGGTGCCGGTGGCTATCGTCAACCGCCACGGCGTGGGCCACCGCCTGCTGCCCTCTGAAATCAACGTGCGCGCTAACGTGGCGGCGCTCAAACAGCTTGGCGTGGAACAGGTGATTTCTTTTAGCGCCGTGGGCAGCTTACAGGAGCAGGCACCGCCAGGCACATTTGTGCTGGTGGATCAGTACATTGACCGCACGTACAAACGCGCTAACACTTTCTACGGCTCCGGCGTGGTGGCGCATGTGCCGTTTGGTGAGCCGGTGTGCACGGATAACCGCGAGACGCTGGGCAAGGCATTAGCGCATCTCGACATCCCGCATCTGGCAAGCGGCACTTACGTGGTGATGGAAGGGCCGCAGTTTTCCACCCGCGCCGAGTCGCTGTTCCACCGCCAGATTGGCGGCACGGTGATTGGCATGACCGCGATGCCGGAGCCGAAGCTGTGCCGGGAAGCGGAGCTTTGCTACACCATGGTGGCGATGGTGACGGACTTTGACTGCTGGCATTCCACGCATGAAGCCGTGAACGCGGCGATGGTGAGCGCGCGCATGGCCGATAACCTGAAAAAAGCGCAAGCGCTGCTGGCCCACGTTGTACCGCAGCTTGCCGGGCGTGAAGCGGGCTGCCGTGACGGCTGCCAGCACGCGCTCGACGGCGCGATTATGACCCGCTTTGAACTCATCACCCCTGATGTTGCCGAGCGCGTGACGCCGCTGCTCAACCGCGTACTGGCGCGCGGCAACGGATAACACCTTACCTCACTGATAACCTGGAGAAGTGATATGAAAGCAAAAGCAGGCCTCTTGTTTGATCTCGACGGCACCTTGCTCGATACCGATCCGCTGCACATTGCAGCCTTTAACGAACTGCTGGCCGAGTTTGGTAAATCGGTGACGCCGGAGTACTACAACGAGAAAATCATGGGCGCGCCAATGGACCAGATAACGCGCGATCTGTTCCCTGATCTGCCAGAGCAGGAGCGCCACGCGCTGGGCGAGCGCAAAGAGGCGTTGTTCCGTGACCAGCTGAGCGGGCCGCTCGAAGGCCGCCCCGGCGTGAGTGAACTGTTCGACTGGGCGCGCGCGCAGGGCGTTGGCATTTGCGTGGTGACCAACGCACCGCGTGAGAGTGCGGTGATGATGCTGCTCGGTCTGAACCTGCTCAACCACGTCGATCACCTGTTGATCGGCGCGGAGCTGGATAAGAGCAAGCCCGATCCGTATCCGTACCAGGAGGCGATGCGCCGCCTCGGCATTACCCCTGAGCAGGCGCTGGCGTTTGAGGACTCCGGCCCGGGCGTGCAGTCTGCCGCCGCCGCAGGTGTGTTCACTTTTGGGATGCAGGGCGCGCTTGATGCCGACGGGCTGCGCAAGCACGGTGCCTCGGCCACGATCCCGGATTTCACCCACGCGCACCTGACGGAAAAACTAAACCGCCTGGTGGCCTGAAAGGGGCGATGAATGAGTACGACATTGATTAACGCACCTACTGGCGATGGCTCGCGCGCCAGGATCAAGGCTTACAGTTCGTTTGAGCCGTATGAACTGGCTGATTATCTTGCCTGCCTTGCGCGCAGCATGCCGGATGTGGCCATTGAAATTGAGCGTATGTCAACGGTGGCGCTCACCGAACGCCTGGCGCGGGAAAAGGATAACCCGCAGGTGGATCTGGTGCTGGGCTGGGCCGACACCGCCGCGCGCAGCCTGGATTTTGAGGGCCTGGTGTTTGCGCCGGGAGCCGACGCCGACGGCTGGCTGCGGGTCACCGGGTTTTCTACCGCGTTTGTCACTGACCCGGCGCTGCTGGCGCAGGCGGGCGTGCGCGTGGAAAGCTGGACCGATCTCACCCAGCGCGCGCTGTGCGGGCGCGTTGCTTTTCCTAATCCGGCGATTTCCGGCGCGGGTTTTCTGGCGCTGGCGACCGTGCTGCAACGCTTTGGTGAGGACGAGGGCTGGCAGATTATCGACGGTATTTATCGTAACGCCCGCGTGACGCCAAACTCGGCGTGGGAACCCGCGCGACTTACCGGTGAAGGTGAGATTGCGGTCGGCGTGACGGTGAAGATTGCCGCCACCAACCGCCAGCGCGAGTTGCCGCGACTGGCCATTGTGCAGCCGCGGGATGTTATCGGTATTGAATCCGAAGTCTACGGCGGCTTTCGCCATACCCGGCATAATCCGATTGTGCGCGAAGTGCTTGAATGGATTGCCTCTGATGAGGCGAAAACGGTCTACGCTGGTTACAACAAAATACTTCTCGGGCAGCCCGATAGCCGCCTGTTCACCATTGACGCCCAACAGGCGGTTGCCAGCAGGGAGCGCTGGCTGGCGCGGCTCGATTCCATCGCAAAGAGAAAAAACCAATGACAAAAAACTATTCACCTGCTCCCACCACCGCCACCATCAACAAAAGCCAGGTTCTGGCGAACGACTGGGGCAAGCTCGTCAAATACGACATGACCTACACCCGCTCTGACGGCACGGCGCAGCACTTTACTCGCGAGGCTTACGACCGCGGCCACGGCGCCACCATCATGCTGTACAACAGCGATGCGCGCACCATTATCCTCACCAGCCAGTTTCGCCTGCCGGCGTTTCTCGGCGGCCACAATTTTGAGTTGATTGAAGCCTGCGCCGGGCTGCTTGACGAGCGCGATGCGGTGCAGGCCATTCGCAAAGAAGCCGAAGAAGAGACCGGCTATAAGCTCAGTGAAGTCACCAAAATCGGTGAGCTGTTTATGAGCCCAGGCTCGGTGACCGAACGTCTGCATTTCTTTATTGCACCGTTTACCCATGAAATGCGCGTCAATGACGGCGGCGGCGTGCAGGAAGAGGGCGAAGATATCCGGGTGCTGGAAGTGCCAATTAGCGAAGCGCTGCAGATGATTGACGACGGGCGCATCATTGATGCCAAGACCATCATTCTTATCCAGCATCTGGTTATCAAGGGCATCTGTACGCCACACGCGTGAGGGTTGAACCATGGTTGAACAGAGCCTGGACAAGCCGCGCTTTCGTCGCGACTACTATACGCTCTATCTTTACCTGCTCTCGGTGGTGTGCGGCTTTCACCAGGCGGTGCTCGGCTCGGTGACGCCGTTTCTACGTGATGAACTGCACCTCACCCGCACCGCCATAGGCTGGCACTTCAGCCTGTATGCACTGGGGCTGTTTACCACCGGCTTTATTGTCACCTGGTGCGCCAGGCGCTTGGCGCCGCGCACCATTCTGCTCACCACCACCGGGCTGGTGGCGCTGGTGGTCGCGCTATTTGCGCTGCCGCTGACGCCTGCGCTAACGCTTGTGATGTCGCTGGTGCTCGGTCTGGTGGGCGGGGCGATGCAGATTGCCATTCAGGAGTCGCTGGCGCGCCACCACGGTGAGCACAGCGGTGTGGCCATTACCGAAGGCTGCGTATTTGCCGCCATTGGTGTGTTCGCCGGACCGCTGTTTGTGAGCCTGGCGGTAGAAGCAGGCCTCGGCTGGCGCATGGCGATGGTGGTGCCGCTGATTGCACTGCTGCCGCTTTCGCTGATGGTGCCCAAAACCCTGCCGCGCACACCGGTTGCAGCGTCTTCAAGCGATAGCGAGGGCAGAGCCACCGCACGCCGCCTACCGCTGGCGGCGTTTTTGATGTTTGGGATGATTTTTCTCGGCATCTCTGCGGAGTGGGGCATTGGCTTTTGGGGCGCGCAGTTCCTGGAAGAACGCCTGACGGTGCCTGCGGCAACCGGTGTGGCGCTGATGTCGGTGTATTTCGGCGGCACTATTGCCGGGCGTATTGCGGTGAGCCGCCTGCTGCTGCGTTTTGAGATAAGCACCATTCTCATCTGGGCGATTGTGCTGGGTGGCATCGGACTGGTGGCACTGTGGTTGCTGCCGTGGCTTGCCGCTGCGGCGGTGGCCTTAGCCATTGCTGGTGCCTGCCTTGGCAATTTCTTCCCGCTGATCTTGTCGATTGCCACGCGCCAGCCGCCGGAGTTTCTTTCACGCATTTCGGCAGGCGCGACGCAGTCGGTAGGGCTGGCGCTGCTGCTGGCGCCGTTATTGCTGGGTAGCATTGGCGACAAAGCCGGGCTGGTGAACGCCGTTGGCCTGCTGGCGATAGTACCGCCGGTGATGCTGGTGGTGTTTCTGCTGTCGAGGCGGATGCACTGACGCAAAAGGTGCAGATAGTTACGGCCAGCAATGCTGGCCGTAAGGACTTTTGCGATCAACGAGGGATGTTAAATCCCTTGTGTTGTTGGTGTGCTTTGCGGGATGTAATGAGTAATTGTTCCTTCGCGACCTGGCGCGCCGATATTCCAGTTTCAACCCACGCCCCGTGCCGTATATGGCTTAACACGTTAATGAAGAGCAAAAAAACAGGCGCTCAATGCGCCTGTTAGGGGTTGTTTGCTGCTTAACGCCCAACTACCACTGGTATTTAATCCCCACCATTGCCTTCGGCTCGCGGTAAGCATTGTCACCCACGGAATAAGATACGTTGGCCCAGCCGTTGAGGTTGTTATGGCGCTTGCCTTCCACACCCACTTTCAGTTCATAGCGGTTAGACGGCATCTTATTGTCGAACGAGTAATGTTCGTTGAACGTCATCGTGTTTTCCCGGAACTCATGACGCCAGTTCAGTTCGGTGAATGGCTGAACCTGGCGCTCGTTGCTCAAGTTGTAAACGCGGGTCAGGCGGGCGCCAAGGCGTGATTCCAGCGAGTCAGAGCGGGTTTTGCCAATGTTAAGCTCTGAATCGTTGCCCGCAGCGCCACTGCTCATGCGCCCGTAAGTCAGCTGTGCCTGCGGCAGGAACTGCCATTCGCGACCTTTTTCTTCGTCTTTACCGAACACAACGGTGTGGCCTGTTTCGATGGAGAGCGCGTAGCCGTGGCTGTTGTAATGGGCATCGGAGTAGCCAGACATACTGACAGTATTGCGATACCAGTTATACAGCGCCCAGGTGTCAACGTAGGTACCGAGCGGGTTGTCGTCGTTCTGGTAAAGCGTACCGTACATCCCCACGCTGTAGGCCGTATCGACATTACCGGATGCCCGCGAGCCGGTGCGTCTGGATTTGCTGGTCATCTGCTGATTACCCACGCCGCCCATGATACCGGCACGGGCGCGCCAGGCGTTATTGTCACTCCAGTGGATAACGTCGTGACCCAGTTGCACTACCGAGCTGTGGCCGTTAAGCGCCAGTTGATTATTGATGGCGTTGTAGCGCTGGTGGCTACCGACCACGCGCATCCACACCGAGTTGGCGTAGTCGCCGTCTTCACGCAGGCTTTCTGCATACTGTGGCTCCCCAAGGCGGTCATGCAGCGTCATGTTGAACATCGACAGCGCATTCTGGTTTGCGGCAAACGCGCCAATTTCCGGGTTAACGTAGTGCAGGTCTGGCTCGCCAATGTTTTCATCAGGCGGATAAGCCGGGTTAAACGAGCTCAGATACCAGTTGTTATCGCTGCGGCCTTTATTAAGACGATATTCATACACGCCAATCACCGTCGGGCGTCCCAGGGCGAAGGCATCGTTACTGGAGTGACCTTTGACATCAACGATTTTAATGGCGTCCGGCTGGGTGAAGGCACCTTTGCCATTGACGTTATTAATGTACACACGCGTTGCGCCGCCTTGCCCGGTGCTGGCGCTGCCACCTATGAGCAGTTGGTCAGTATCTGTGGCGGCAAAACCGCCGTTGAGCACGGTGTTCATGTGCAGTTCACCGCCCTCAGATACGTAATGACCGCCAATGTTGAGCGTACTGCCGGTGACGTTATCGCTACCCAGGTTTATGCGCCCGGCGTTAGTAAAGCTGCCGTTAACGGTATAGGTGGTGGCGTGCGTGAGTGCGGTTTTCTCAAGCCCTCCTGCGTTAAAGGTTCCGGCGTTATTCACGTTACCTGCCACACTGCCGTAGCCGCCAAAGCGTGTGCCAGAGGCAAGATTTAAGGCTGAGGTCGCCATATTGACCGCCGCGCCCTCGCTTCCCGCGCGCAGTGCGCCGTCGGTGACATAGGTTTCACCGCTGTAGCGGGCGGCGTTTTGCAGCAGCGTAAGCGTGCCGTTGCCGAGCTTGTGGAGCGCGCCGCTGCCGTCAATCCGGTTATTCACCGTCCAGTTGCCGGGTTGGCCGTGGGTCAGGTACAGGTTGCCGTTATTGTGAATCTCTGCGGCCTGGGTGGTGGCGCGGCTGGCGGCATCGTCGCCGATGTGTTGTGCAGACGAAGCACGCAGCGTGCTGTTGCTGTCTACGGTGAATGCGCCGCTGAAGCTGGCGTTATTACCGCTCAGGTTGACGTCGGAGCCGTGCTGGATGTTTGCCGTACCGCTGCCGCTGATGGCATTTGCCAGGTCGCCTGCGGCGGTGTTAATCACATTAAGCACACCTGCCAGCGTAATGGCGCCGTCACCAAGGCTGCTCACGTGATGGATATCCACCGTTGCAGGCGCGGCAATGTGGGTTGCGCCGTGATAACGCGCGTTGGCACCTGTAACGTTCAGCGTACCGCCGTTGACGTTCATGGCGGCGCTGGCCGCTGAGGTTAGCTGTCCGGCAACCGTGCCGCCGTTATCAATGGTCAGGTTGCCGCTGTCGAGTGCGAGTTGGCTATTGAGCGCACTGTTCAGCGCGCCGATGTATTGCGTGGTGTTGCCAAACTCAACGCGCGTGTCGCTCAGTAAGGCCAGCGTGCGGGTGTGGCTGTCCTGCTGGCCCAGTACGGTGCTGTCGCGCAGGACCAGGTTACCCTGTCGCACCGTGGTGGCGCCGGTATAGTCATTCGCGTGGTTGGAAAGTGACAGGTTATCGCCAAACGCGTTGATCTCCACGCCGCCTGCATCAGTCAGTTTTGCCGCCAGATCCAGCGCGTTGCCGTCGCTGTCGCCAGGGCTGGTTTGCAGGTTCACGGTTTTACCGCTCAGAATATCTATCTCTTTGAGTAGATAGGCGGCATACAGGCCATCATTGCGTACCCCGGTGCTGCCGCCAATGCCGTAGGTGCCAATGGCGACGGTTTCACCGCCCTGGCGAATATCCTGCTCACGGTCTTCTGAACCTGGCAGCGGACTGCCTTGTGGGTTAGTCAGCAGCAGGTCGATATTTTTCGCATTTCCGGTCACATCACCGGTGGCTTTTACCACGGCGACCAGCGGGTTGCCTTCGTCCTGGCTCAACAGTGATTTGCGTGACAGGTCTTCAAGGTGCTTATCCGGTGAGTAGTCATTATTAAAGCCGTTGGCCACGATATGCACCGTGCCGTTACCGCTGACATCAAGGTCCGTCACCTGCATATGGCTGTGTAGTTCATCTTCCTGTGAACCAATAAAGTCTTCATGCACAAACAGCGTGCCGCTGTTAAAGCGCAGGCCGCCGATAACCTGCGTCGGCTGGTTGGCTGGCAGGTTTGCGATGCCGCCAGCATCAAGTTGTAAGGTCGCGTTAGTCAGCGCTGTTGCGTTGTTACCAAACACCTCCAGCGTGCCGTTACCGAGTTCCAGCGTACCGTTGAAGTGGTCACGCAGGTAGTTTGCGTTATCAAAATCAAAGGCGTAGCCGTGAGTGTCGGTTCTGATGGTGCCGTTACCTTTGACGTTTTGCGTAAGCCGATAGTCGCTGCTGGCTTGGTCGTCATTGATAAAGTAGGTGCTGTCCGTATCTACGCTCACCAGATTGGTGTCTGCCCCGGCGCTGTTAAGCGTAAGCTCTGCGTTGTGCACCTCAAACGTGGAGTGTTGGCTGATAGTGAGTTTTTCGACGTTTTTGACGTTATTGCTGTCTGTCAGAACGTACCAGCTGGCGTCGGTGGCGTGCAGCGTATCAACGCCTGCCCCCGCATCCAGCGTGGTAAACGCACCACGGCTCTGTGCAGGCACGCTGTTATGTGGGTTGACGCCATACAGCGTGAAGGCGTCGTTGCCGCTGCCGGAAATCAGGGTGCCGTTGGTGGTGCCGCCGTCGATATTAACCCTGTTGGCGCCGTTACCCAGCGTAAGCGCGCGGGTTTGACTGGTGCCTTTGAGGTTAACCGTGTTTTGGCCATCGCCTGCGCGCAGCATATCGCTGATTTTTGCGCTGTTTTCCACTGTGATGAGGTTGTTGCCGTGACCTGCGCTGATGTGGCTCGCTGTGCTGGTGTTGTGCAGCGCGAGGGTGTTATCGCCATTGCCGAGCGTCAGCGTGCCTGCGTGACTGTTGCCATTCATGCTGGCGGTATTGTTACCGTCACCGGCAAGCAGGGAAGTCAGGCTGGCGTTATCACTCATGGCAAGCGTGTTAGCCCCGCCGCCGAGCGTCAGCGTATCCACCCGGCTGGTGTTGCGCAGGTCTACGCTGTTGTCGCCGTTGCCGCTGGTAAGCGTAGTGGCAAACGCGCTGTCGCTGAGCGCCAGACTGTTGCTGGCGTGACCCAGCGTGATGGCGTTGGTCTGGCTGGTGTCTTTTAAGGTCACGGTGTTCACGCCGTCGCCCGCGCTCAGGCTGCCGGTAAGCCGCGCGGCGTTTTCTACCGTGATGATATTGCGGTTATCACCCAGTAGTACATTCGCCACCGAACTGTTCTGGTTAAGGTTTACGTCTGCTGCGCTGCGCCCGAGATGCACGGTGCCGGTAATGTTGCCCGAGCCGGTATTCTGGAAGGTCACGGCCCCGCTGTGATTTGAGGCATCAACAGCCAGCGTGCCGCCGTCTGGCGCGATCGTGCCGCTGTTGATAAATGACAGGCTGGCCGCCGGGTTGCTGAGTTGGGTTAAATCAACCACTGCCGAGCGTGCTGCATTTGAATGCAGGTTACCGGTCTGGCGAACTTCCTTAGTGGTGCCTTTCACGATTAATGCCGACTGGCCTGCGGTGGAATGGATGTTGACGCTGGCACCGGAATAGACGTAACCGGAGGTATGGGTCACGATGCCGTTGCCGCCAGCATCATCCACATTAATGATGAGTTGTTCGCCACCGCGGGTGTCCAGGTTGGCGCTGGACAACGTCGGGTTGCCGCTGGCGTCCTGGCCTTCAAGCGTCATACCGGCGGCATTGTTGCCAGTGACCTGAATCTGCCCGGAGCCGCTCAGGGTAAAGGTGTCGCCTGTGCTGCTGTCTGCGGTGTTGAGAAAGTGGATACCGCTGCCGGTGCCTTGTACCGCAATGCTGGCATTGTTGGTCGCAAGGTTTGCGCCAGACATGACGCGAATCGCATCAGCGCTGCGCTGGCCGAGAATGGTGCCGTTACCGCCCACGCTCAGCGACGCTTTGTCGTTCAGCCTGATAGCGGCGGTGCCATCCACGGCGGTGATATTGCTGGCGTTATTCACTACCGAAGCGTTGCTGTCGGTCTGGTACACGTCAATACCAATGCCGTTGGAGGTAATGGTGCCGTTATTGGTGAGCGTGCCGCCGTCAATATAGACGCCGGTGGTATCGGAGGCATCAGTGAAGTCGATAGTGCCGTTTTGCACCAGTTCGCCTTTATTAATCACCCGGTAGCCAATGGCGCGCTCGGCCACCTGGCCGCCGTTACTGGCGGCACTCAGCTTCGCTTCGGTGATGAGTTTTGCGCCGCTCTGGCCGGTTTTGTTGCCGAGCACGTTGTAGGTGTTGCCGTCCACGGTCGCGATGGTGGCACCGTCGCCGGTGACGTTAATCACGGTATCTGCCGTAAGCTGGACTTTACCGTCCGTACCTGCACCGCTGTTGACGTTAATGCCGGTTGCGCCGTCGCCGTGCACGTTGATAGTGGTCCCGCCGCTCACAAAGGTCGTGCCTTTGGTCGCAATGGTGTAGCCGTTGGAGCCTGCGCCATTAACATCGACGGTTTCAAGATTAGAGCCGTTGCCTTTATAGGTGGCGCCCTGGTCAATACGAAACAGCGTCGAGTTATTGTTTTCTAACTCATAGGCCGTCGGGAGGTCGAAATTGATAGACGAGCTTTTGCCCTCGGCATTTTTACCAGACACCCAGAACACGACCTGATTGCTGGCGCTGTTGTCCGTTGGCACATCAATCGTGCCGCCTTTTACGTCAATGCTGCCGCCAGTGCGGGCATACAGCCCGGTAGTGCGGCTGCCTTTCACTATCAGGTTACTTTCATCTTCCAGCGTGACGGTGGCGTTATCCGCGCGGATGCCGTAGGCACGGTTAGTGAGTGCGTCGTTGCCAGTGACAACCACCGTCCCGTCGTTGCTGATTTCCGCGCCAGAGGCCGCAAAAATACCGGAGCTGCCTGCACCGCTCACGTTAATGGTGCCGGTATTGATAATGAGGTCGTTGTGACTGGCGGTGAACGCGCCTGCGGCCTTCAGGCCGGTACTGTTCTTGCCCTCAACGTTGAGGGTGCCCTGGTTATCCACCGTGACGTTCTGCGGGGTGAATTGTGAGCCGGAGACGTTGGTGAGCGCTGGATCTTCGCCAATGTTAATCGCCGCGCTGTTTTTTGCCGTGCTGTTGATGTGAATGACACCGCTTTCGGCGTTAATAATTGTGACCGGGCTGGCGCTGTCGTTGAGATACGCACTTACCGCGTTGTAGGCATCGTCCACCAGCAAGGTTTCTGCCGCCGAGCCGCCTTTTAGCGTCACGCTGTTGCCGCTGGCGTTTTGACCGATGGTCATTTCACCGCTGTTGGTGAACGCGCCAGCGTTGGTGATGTGCACGCCGGTGGCGGTGCCGGGGTTGCCTGGTTCACTGCTGCCAATGAAGTATTTACCCTGGTTGATTGCGCTGGCACCGCCCAGCACCTCAGTGGCAATGTTGCGGCTGACGCTGTAATAGCGGTTGGGATGCAGCGCGCTTGAGTCGTTGGTGGTGGAGCTTGATACAGAAATCACACCCGAGCGGGTGTTGGTGTAGGTTGAGCCGGTGCCGCTGACCTGATCGGCCCAGTTGGTGGTGTTAACGTTAAAGGTGAGGCTGCCGGTATTGTTAAATGTCGCGCCACTTTCAATGAGGGCATTCTGCGTGGCGCTGCTGTCGATGATGACCGCACCGTTGTTGTTGACCGTGCCACCGTCATGCGCCCAGGCGTTGTAGGCGCGAGCCTGGGTCTGGCCGATAGCGGCAACATTGGCATTGAGGTTAACGGTGCCGCTGCCGCTGGCTTCAAAGATGGCGCGCTTGCCAATGCTGGCGGCCATTTCAGGCGTGATGAAGTAATCGGTGTAATCAACGTGCGTGGGATCGTAGGTATAGGTGTACTGCGGCGCGCCGTCTTTAAAGGCCTCGCGAAAGCGTGCGTCGTAGTCGGATGAGGCGAGGGTATTGTCTTTAATTGCCTGTATCAACGCGTTGTTGTAAGCAATCAGCGCCTCTTTCGAATCAATGGTGTAGTTATTGCCTTCAAACGTGAGGGTATCGCCAGACAGCACCTTGCCAGGGCCGAATGTACCAGAGGACGGTTCGCGCTCCTCCGGGTTACTCACGCCATCGGTATACGCAAACACGACGCGAATCGGGGTGTCTTTCGCCTGGTTAAGGGTGCCACCGTCCTGTGCGACAAACAGCGAGCTTTGCTTCACCTGGCCTGGGTTCCAGTCAATGGCGAATCCGTCGGTGTTTTTATTGCCATTGCTGACCAGATCCAGCTTTGCGCCATTGTCCACAGTGGCAATGGTCAGGTTCACAAACGGTTGGGTAGGCTGGGCGGTAATGATTTGCGAGGCAAAGTGGGTCGCAGAGTCAATATCTTCAGTGATTTGTAGGTTATCAACCACATAAACGTCGGCAAAACCTTCGGTGCCGTCGGTTTTGATATAGCTAATCTGGGTTTGCCCATCCATGGCATCAAAGTTCCAGTCTTCAAATGTCGGCAGTTCGCTCAGGACGTTGCCCGCATTATCGGTGACGGTGAGCGCCCCTTTGTTATACAACTCAGAAGCCGGTACGTAACTTACCGGTAGCGGTGTTTTAGGGCCGTCGGGATCTGGCAGCCACTGCACGTCGTTGCTTAACGAAAAAGAGGTGTCGGTGGAGAACGTTTGATTTTTATTTTTGTGGCTGGCGGTTTCAGTGTTATCCAGAGCATCAACGCTGCCATCGTTATCGGTATCTTCAAGGGCGCCGGAAACGTAGCATTCGTATACGCCTGCGGTTGCGCCAGCGTTTAAGGGAAGCTGAGTATCAGAGCAGGCAGCGGCAGCAGGGAGGGCAGCGAGCGCACCGAGTGTTGCTCCGGCGAGTGTGAGCGCACTGAGTTTTTTGCTTCGTTTGGCTTTCTTTTTTCCTTTTGCTAACTCAGAGGCAACAACCCATATACCCAGACTACTATTATAGATAACGCTGTACAGCTGATTCATTTCCAGTCACCTTGAGATAACGTGTTGTATTAGAGAAGTAAAGCCAGGCGTTACGCTGCGAAATATTTCAATGGCTGGTATCGGTTATTCAGACGCCAGATAGTGAAATGGCAGTAGAGACTAATACAAATTTTTAACACTGCTTTTTTGCTATATTTCCAATAGCATTACGACGCCGTAAACGGCGTTTCTGAAGGCTTCCGTGCGGATATCTAATAATGAGGTTGATAGGGAAAATTCCGCCTGAATGTTTTATTGCAGGAGGGATTGCGGCGTGATGCTATCACTTCTATTAATTTAAAACGTATTAGGAATATTCCTTTATGGTGAATTTCTCTATTCAAAATACGTTTATGCACAATTCTTTTTATAGATGGTGTCGCGTTACACACTGGTAACGTGCGCGTAGCGTTGTTCGAACAGCGGCGCAGGAGCTTCAGGCACAGTTGTGCTGAACTATGTTGTGACAATATCCACACTGTTCACCTGCGTTATTTCTTTGCTGTGAAAATAGCGGTAAGAGCCAAATAGATCGTGATAAGTAAAATCAAATGGAGGGTTGTTAGTCTTGCGGTGATGGCGCTTTTTTCTGCTCGTCAGGGTTTGTGCATAAATAATGGATGAGGGGTGGTTTTTTATTATGCCGAGCCGGATTAAGTCTTTGTAGGTTATGGCTGATATGTTGCTACTACCGCTAAATATAACGGTATGGGCAGGCGCGTAAAAAATAAGAAAAACACCTGAAACAGGAATGCAGCTTTGTTGCAGGCAGATCTCCGGGGGCTTGTTGTTTTTAGTCGGGAAATAGGTAGGTGGAGTTATTAATCATAGGGTAATGGTTACGGTTGCCAGAGAAATAATGTGCGCTTAACCGCCACGTGCCAGTGAAAGATAGGTTGGCCAGGCTTTGCCGGCTTACTCTGCTCTTACCAGCATTTTTTGATTAGGTTTGTTACTGATTTTTGTGCGCGGTGTGGCGGCGTGCAGGTGCTGTGACGCGTATTTCTGAGTACCGCTTTATTGTTACTAGCTATGATTATTTTTGTTATGTTTTTGTGTTGCTCAGAGTATGCTTGTACGGGGTGGTTAAAAAACAACCTGATTATTTTTAGGTTTTTGTGTTGTATATGAGACAGATATAGCGTTTTTTTGTGATCTTCTTCATGAAGCAGTGATATATTTTTTGCAACTTTCATTGTCAGGAAAAGTAAAATTTTAACCTCATGAAAAGCCAGCAGAAATTGATTTCACGTCGTTAATATCAGTATTTTTTGTAGTCTTGTTATTTCACATTGTTAAGCTAAATTTCTGAATATTGCGTGTCGCTGTTAAAAATGGCGATTTTTCTTTCTGCTCGCGGAGTGTTCCGTGGTGAGGTCATTATGAAAAAGAATGTGTGGCTAAGTGGCTGTGGATTTGCGTTAGTGCTTCTCTCTTCGGCGGCACAGGCCGTCACCAGTAGCGGTACTATCGGAGCGACGTTGACGCTCACCAACGGTTGCCTGATTAACGGCTCGCCAGCCCAGAGCGGGATTAACTTCGGGACATTGAACTTTGGTACGTATCCCGGCACGTTTTCAACCATCACCACGCAGCTGACCGGGGCGAGCGGTGGTAACACCTTTACCGTGCAGTGCACCACCGGTGCGACCTTCACCGTGCAGGTGACCGGCAGCACTAACGCTGCGCCGACGACAGTTATTGGCACGCCAGGCACGCCTGGTCGTTATCTGGTGAACACCGGAGACGCCACTCAGGGCGTGGCCTACAGTATTTTCAGCGACAGCGCGTTTAACAACCAGATAACCAACAACACCACCATCCCGGCAGCTTCCACTACCGGTGGCATCAGTAGCTATACTATTTATGGCCGAATTCAGGGTGGCGGTAACAGCGTAAGCGTGGTGCCGGGCACCTATACCGATACGATTAACGTCAGCGTGACCTACTGATTACGTGATGACGCTCAGGCAGCCTGAAGGCTGTCAGGATAGTGCTGTGGGCAAAAACTATACTGCGTGGTTGCTGTGGCTGCTGGTGTGTACACCGGCGGCTCACGCCATTACCACGCAGTCTTTTCAGGTCAGTGCAAGCATTGTGGCGGGCTGCTCGGTCAGTAGTGGCAGCGGTGGCGTTTACGGCACGCTCAATTTTGGCTCTTACTCCGGCACCTCAAGCGCGGCCGCCCAGGCGGCTTTCACGCCCAATGGCGCGCTGTCGATTGCCTGCACGCCCGGCGTGGCGCTGAGTATGAGTATTGACGGCGGCCAGCATTATACGACCCAGCGGCGTCTGGTACGCAGCGGTGGCAGCGAGGCGGTACCTTATCGTCTGTACAGCAACAGCAACTTGAGTGCTGCCAGCGAAATCGGCGTGAACCAGAACGTCAGCGTCAGTTACAGCAACAGTAATAATATAGCGCTGCCCATATATGGCGTGGCGCAGTTGACCGGGTTTAGCCCGGCTGGCACCTATACAGATCAACTTTCCGTGACCTTGTCATGGTAATTAAGGGAGAAGGCGAATGTCCGGCGGAATCCATTTGGCCCGTGCGTGTGCGCTCACGGTGCTGTTGGCGTGTGCATCAGCCCAGGCGGCCAGTAATTTGCTTATCTGGCCTATCGACCCCATCCTCGCCCATGACGAGCAGGCGACCCAGCTGTGGATAGAAAATCAGGGCAATGAGCCTGCGACCATGCAGGTTCGCGTGGTGCGCTGGCGCCAGGAACAGGGCATGGAACGCTATAGCGCCCAGCAGGACGTGGTGGCAAGCCCGCCGATTGTGCGTGTCAATCAGGGCAGTAAACAGTTGGTGCGCCTGATTCGCCAGGCTCCCACCCCCGCAGGTCAGGAGTGGGCCTACCGCGTGGTGGTCGATGAAATCCCCCAGCCGCAGACCAACGGCAAACAACAAATGGGCATCCGCCTGCAGATGCGCTATTCCATTCCTCTTTTTACCTACGGCCAGGGCGTCGCCACGCGGCGTAACGGCGAAAGCCATGTGGATACTGATCCGAACAAACTTGCCTGGCGCATAGTCAACGAGCAGGGCCGCCCACTGCTGCAAGTCAGAAACAGCGGCGATGTGCACGTCAGGCTCAGTAAGGTGCAAATTGGCGGGCGCACCCTTGCCGATGGGCTGCTGGGCTACGTGCTGCCAGGCAGCGAGCGTAGCTGGGAGTTACCAGCAGCGGCAGCCGCGGCAGCCGCGGCATCCCGGCTTACTGCCTCCATTAACGCGCCTGCTGATATATGGCAATCTGCGCCATCCCGCTAGGGCGGTGTCGTGCGCTCGTGTTGGTCTTGTTTACCGCCTCGCGCTGCGTCAGCGCACAGTCTCAGGATGATGTGCTGCCGCCGCCGCCCGATGCACGCCAGATCAACGCGAATGCCACTTACCACCTGGCGCTGGTGGTTAACCATGCCGATAACGGCGTAGTGGCCGCGGTGAGTCGCCGTGATGGTCGTTTTTATCTGGCCTCTGCGGATCTCCAGCGCGCCGGTATACCGGCAGAGAAAATCCCAGCCGGAGAGGTCGATCCTGACGCGGTGCCGGGCATGAAAAGCGAATACGACAGCGCAGGACAACGCCTGCTGGTGACCGTGCCGGACAACTGGCTGCCAAAGCGGGATGTGGCGATGGGCAATGGCACCAGGCGCTTTAAGGCCGTGAGCGGCAGCGGTGCGTTGTTTAACTATGACCTGTATACCAGCCATGTGCAGCAAGGCAGCACCCAGCTTTCTGCGTGGCATGAAGTGCGTTTTTTTAATCCTCTGGGGTCGTTTAACTCCACCGGTACGCTTGGAAAAAGCTACGGCGGTGAGGGCTTTAACAACGGCTATCGCCGCTACGATACCTGGTTTAACGGCCAGGATGACGAGAGCGCGCTGAGCTGGTCGGTCGGGGATATTATCAGTGACGCCCTGAGCTGGAGCAGCAGCGTGCGCATGGGCGGCGTGAGCATAGGGCGGGATTTTTCGCTGCGCCCGGACCTGGTTACCTATCCGCTGCCTGCCTTCTCCGGCGAAGCCGCAGTGCCGTCCACGGTGGATGTGTTCATCAACGGCTATCGCAATGGATCCACCCAGCTACAGCCTGGCCCTTTTACGCTCACCAATCTGCCTTACGTGAACGGTGCCGGTGAGGCAGTGCTGGTCACGACTGATGCACTGGGACGCCAGATTTCCACTACGCTGCCGTTTTATGTGGCAAGCGATCTGCTGCGTCCGGGCATGAGTGATTATTCGTTCTCAGCCGGGGCGCTACGGCGCAATTACGGGCTGAAAAATTTTGACTACGGCCAGGCGGCAGCAAGCGGTAGCTGGCGCTACGGGGTGAATAATGCCTGGACGGTTGAAAGCCACGCGGAAGCGGCAGAATCACTGGCGCTGGGTGGCCTTGGCTCGCTGGTCAAACTGGGGCGCTGGGGCGTGGTCAATGGCGCCTGGAGCTACAGCCAGATGCGCGGTGACAGCGGCCAGCAGATTAACTGGGGCTATCAGTATAACGGTAGCCTGTTTACGCTCGCCACACAGCATACGCGCCGCCAGCGTGGTTTTGGCAACCTGGCGCTGTATGACGTACCTACTCGTTATGACAGCAACAACCTGCCCATCTCAACCCTGAGTCGCGACACCTCGCAGTATTCGGTATCTCTCAATATGGGCAACTACGGCAACCTGGGTGCGGCGTGGATTGATGTGCAGGGATTTGATGACTCCCGCACCCGGCTTTTGAACCTCTCCTGGAGCAAGTCGCTGTGGGGCAACGCCAGTCTGTACGTGGCGGCAGGCCGCGATATGGAAGCGGGAGGCTGGAGCACCGCCATGACATTACAGGTTCCGCTTGGTCCACGTGATAACACCGCCCTCAGCGTTGAGAACTACCCCGAGTCCGGCAGCATCCAGCGTGTGAACTACAGCCACGCGATGCCGAGCGACGGCGGCTTTGGTTGGGATATGGCGTGGGCGCACCAGCAGCGCAACGACGACTATCTACAAGGCACGCTGAGTTGGCGCAATAACCACGTTGAGCTACAGGGCGGTGCTTACGGGCAGTCCGGTGAATATACCCAGTGGGGCGATATGTCCGGGGCGCTGGTGTGGATGGACAATAAAGTGTTTGCCGCCAACCAGATTAACGATGCCTTTGTGGTGGTCAGTACCGAGGGTGAGCCGGATGTGACCGTCAATTACGAAAACCAGCCCATTGGTGAAACCGACGATGACGGCTATATGCTGGTCAGCGGCGTCACCTCGGCTTATGCCGGTTTGTACAGCATTGAAACGCTGAACCTGCCTGCGGATGTCAGCATCCGCAATACCGAGCGGCGTGTCGCGTTGCAGCGGCGCAGCGGCTATCTGCTGAAATTCCCCATTGAGCACCAGAGTGTGGCCAACGTGATTTTGCACGACAGCCAGGGCAAGGCGGTGCCGGTTTCCAGCCGGGTCCAGGGCACATCAGGTGGTGACACCATTGTGGGCTATGACGGGCTGGCCTACCTCGAAGGCTTACAGCGTGATAATACGCTGACTGTCACCGCGCCAGACGGTCGCCGCTGCCGGGTTGCGCTGCACGTGGAACGCAAAAACAGTGGCAGGCTTGAGACTTATGGGCCGCTTATCTGCCGCTGGCAGGAGACACCATGATACGCATATTGTTACTTTTACTGCTGCTGGGCTTAAGCGCTGGCGCAAAGGCGGTCTGCACGGCAACGCCTCCTACCAGCGCCACGTTTGGTACGGTGACCTCATTTGCGATTAACAGCACGCCGCAGAACGTAAATGTGCCGTTTTCACTGACCTGCGACACGGTGCTCAACCTGCTGACTGTTGGTGACACGGTGACCATGACCTACATCAGCGCGGTGCCTGCTGCTGGAACCCGAGCCGGGATGCAGCGCACCGGTAATACTGCCGATACTATCCCGACGATGTTGTGCGGTGTTAACGGTTGTTCCAGCGAGGTTTTGACGACAGCCGGTAGCAATACCTATACCTGGAGCGGCGATACCCTACTGAGCCTGTTGGGTTCCAGAACGTTTACCTTACCCATTTATTTTCGCACCGTGCCCGGCCAGTCGGTAGCGGCGGGCACGTATCAGACGGCGGTAACCCTGCGTTTTAACTGGAGTATCTGTGCGCTGGGCGTGGCTGTGTGCCTGTCATCGCAGACCGGCAACGTGACGTTTACGGTTAACGTCTCTATTACCGTCACCAACGACTGCTCCACCATCAGCACGCCAGCGGTGAGCTTCGGCAGCCAGGCGCTGGTGGCTAACTTCCCGACCATCAGCCAGACCATCTCGCTGACCTGCACCAAAGGCAGTACCTACACGGTGGGCATCAATAACGGCAATAACGCCAACGGTAGCGTGCGTAATATGGCGAGCGGCAACAACCGCATGAGCTATGAAATCTATAAAGGCACCACCAGCAACCGCTGGGGCGTGAGCGGGGCAGAGCGCTGGGCCAGCACAGATTCAACGTCGGTCAGTACCGACGGGCTGTTGCGTTCGTATAACTACACGGCAAAAGTGCTGACCGGGCAGACCACACTGCCTGCGGGGGATTACACGGATACGCTGGTGGTGGATGTGGCGTTTTAGCTTTTCAAATCAGGAACAGGCAGGGCATGCCGACAGCGCGTCATGGACAGTCGCAAAGTGAGGGATTAGCATTCGATAACTTTATTTATACCTTCTGGCGAAACCATAATGAATAATGATTTCAGAAAGCTGGATCTCAATCTGCTTAAGGCACTGGATGCCCTGATTGACGAGGGTAGCGTAACCCGCGCGGCCCGACGTTTATCGCTCACACAGCCTGCGGTGAGCGGTATGCTCACAAGGCTACGTGACTATTTTGACGATCCGCTGTTTGTCCGCGCTCAGCGCGGCGTGGTGCCGACATTGCGCGCGCAGCAGTTGGCGGCACCGATAAAGCAAATTCTTTGCGATGTTGCCACGCTGCTGCGCCCGGCAAGTTTTGTACCGCAGGACGCGCAGCTGACTTTTAGTGTGGCAGCCACTGACTATGCACTACGCGCCGCCGTAGTACCGTTGATGGCGGCACTCAGGCGCCTGGCTCCCGGTATTCGTGTGGCGGTGCTGGCGGTGGAACAGCACCGTCTGGCGCGCCAGCTTGAGCGTGGCGATATCGATTTAGCGCTGGTGACGCCACAGACCACACCGGAAGAATTGCATGGCCGTGCGCTGTATCAGGAGCAATATGTTTGCGCCATGCGTGCCGGTCACCCGGCGGCGCAAAATACGGCGATATCGCTGGATACGTTTTGCGAGCTTGAGCATATCCTGGTGTCTGATAGCGCCAGCTTTATGGGAGTAACCGACGAGGCACTGGCCGCCATTGGCCGCGAGCGCCGGGTGGGTCTGGCGGTAAACAGCTTTCTGGTATTGCCGGAGGTGCTGCTGGCAACCGATATGATTGCGGTTGTGCCACACCGCCTGGTGGCGGGCAATACGCAGCTTGCGGTGATGGACACGCCGTTGCCGGTGCCGGGGTTTACCAAAAGCATGGCCTGGCATGAGCGTACCCATCGCGACGCCGCCCAGCAGTGGATTCGTGCGCTACTGCTGGATATCTGCCAGGCAGGCGAGGGGGCGGGGTTTGCGCAGGCAAGCGCTGTATGAGCAACTCATGACGCGTGTTGATAACATCCGGCAAAAATAAACCCGCACTGGCGGGTTTATTTATCTCTGCATGAGCGTCACCGCCTGTGGAGGTGGTCAGCAACAGGCTTTAGCTTTGCCTTATTGTCTATAGATTTTAATCGTTCGCAACAGGCAGACGCTTCTGTTTGAGGTCGTCAGGCACGCCCCGGTGGAGCGAAGACAATGCCACCTGCTATGCAGGTGGTTTTTACATCTGGTCAGCCAGCTTAGCTGAACAGTTTGCTAAACGTGTCGATAACGGCAGGAATAAGGGATAGCAGCTGGGCGATAATAATGGCGCTGGCTACCCATAAGACAATGCGGGTTCTGCCGTTGGCGCTATCTTTCTGCCTGACATCACCGGAATCTACGGCCGCCAGCTCGGTTTCAATTACCAGGACGCCTTTTTTGCGTTCGTTTCCTTTTTGAGACATCTCCTCGCCTCCGCTATTGCACTTCCAGACCTGCGACAGTGGCATCATCTGGACTCATCCTTTGTGAAATCACAGACTAACCCTGCCTTCGTGTGTTGTCACGACGCAGCCATACCTATCATTCTGATAGGTAAAAACGTTCTCAAACTCGCTGTAAAGCAAACTGGCGTTATCGCGCGTTGCTGCACGGTTTTTGCTCCGGCGTTGTCTGTTGGGTTGATAGCGCGGATGCCGAAGCGGTTAACGGTAACGGTCGTAATATCACAATAAATAATAGTCTTTATCTGGAAGTGTGATTGGTCTTATATCTGCGGCGCGACCATACTGACTGCAACAAAACAACGGGCCGCACGCACTACGCGACGGCAGTAAACCAGCTATGCCGGAGAACACCATGAACGCCATCAACTGGCCGAAAGATTATGAACCGGGCTTTACCGATAACTTTGTGTCAAACGAAGTGATTGTTGCCGGACTGAGCGTGCAGGATGTGTGGCCGCTACTCAACACACCAGCGCAGTGGCCGACGTATTACAGCAACGCCTCAGACGTGCGTTTTCATGACGGCAAAGGCCCGCAGCTTGAAGACGGTGTGCGTTTTTTCTTCAAGACGTTTGGTTTCCCGGTGGAATCACAGGTGACGCAATACGTTGCGCCAGTGAGCGGTCAGGCGGCGCGCCTGTCCTGGCACGGCTGGGACGGCGAAGGCGAAACGCGTCTTGATGTTATCCACGCCTGGTTGCTCGAAGACCTCAGCGGCGGGCGAGTGCGCATCCTGACCCAGGAAAGCCAGAAGGGCAAACCGGCGCAGGTACTGGCGTGCACCAAACCTAACCCAATGATTAATGGTCACCAGGACTGGCTTGATGGGCTGGTTGCCGCCGCGCGTGCGGCCAAAGGGCAACAATAACGGCGCAAACAGCCTGAGCCACGAAGGCAGGGCGGGAGACGCGCTTTTGCGCCGGGAATGGTGGGGCGAAACCGGGCGTAGCATCACACGACTCGCTTGATAAAAGCAGGGCAACAGGGAGTACAACACACAGCGCGGCCTGTTGGCCGCGCTGTGTGTCATTGGCTGATGCTGAGAAGAGTACGGATATTGCGCGCGCTGGTAGCGGTACATCACTTGCCGGACGCCATACGCGAGGGTTATTTGCAGGCTTTTGGCATGGCTATCCACGCGGCGTTTCAGGTGGCGGCGGGCGTGATGGTGCTGGCGTTTGTGCTCTCCTGGCTACTGTACGAAGCGCCTTCACGCGCCAGCAATGCGCCGAACTGACGTGGCTTATAAGCGTAACGGCGTGAGTTATAAGAATTTCGCCTGTGATATCACTCATATTTTTCAACATTTGCAGAAAAAGTTGATAACAATGGGGCTAAGATAATTCCGTTTTGCCTGGAGGAGAACGGTAAGCGGATGAAAGATGTGGTGATTGTGGCGGCAGCACGTACGCCAATCGGCTGTTTTCAGGGCGCATTGTCTGGCCTGTCGGCTACCGAGCTTGGCAGCGTGGTGGTTAAAGCCTTGATTGAGCGCAGCGGTGTTAACCCGCAGGATGTGGACGAGGTCATTCTCGGCCAGGTGCTGACCGCTGGTGCCGGGCAAAACCCGGCGCGCCAGACGGCGCTCAATAGCGGGCTACCGTGGTCGGTATCAGCGATTACGATTAACGATGTTTGCGGTTCAGGCCTGAAGGCGTTGCACCTGGCGACCCAGGCCATTCAGTGCGGTGAGGCCGATGTGGTTATCGCCGGGGGCCAGGAAAATATGAGTCGTGCGCCGCATGTACTGAGCAATGGGCGCAACAGCGAGAGTTCCGGCGGCAACCAGATTATCGACAGCCTGGTACACGACGGCCTGTGGGATGCCTTTAACGACTACCATATGGGCGTCACGGCAGAAAATCTGGCGCGCGTTTACGATATCAGCCGCGAACAGCAGGATGCTTACGCGTTGGCCTCGCAGCAAAAGGCGCGCATGGCTATCGACAGCGGGCGCTTTCGCGATGAGATTGTGCCAGTGACAACGCCAGGTGACAGCGGGCGAATTGTGGATACTGATGAGCAGCCGCGTATGGATTCAAGCGCCGAAGGCCTGGCGCAACTGCAACCCGTGTTTGACCAATTGGGTAGCGTGACG